>NZ_BMWA01000002.1:377820-456918 GCF_014650995.1 Streptomyces viridiviolaceus | reverse complement strand
CCTCATCACGTCCCTCGCGATGCTCCACACCAAACACGCCGACCTGCCCTCCCGCAAACACGGCAACCCGCCCCAGTGACCCAGGAGGAGAACACCTCACGTGATCGCGTCCGTCACCCGTGCCCTGCGCAATGAGGCCTTTCTCCGCGTCGAGAAGGGACACGCCGAACCCGAGGAGCTCGCCGCCGTCACCGCCGTACTCCTCGCCCGCGCCGCGGCCCGGCCGGAGAGCCCTTCCCCCGGTGGCTCCCGCGTCCGCACCGCCTCCCGCTGGCATCGCCCCGAGCGCCACCCCGGCTTCCGCGCCCCGCACTCCTGGCAGGTCTGAGACACCAAGGATTGGTCAAGGAAGGAGTCGATCCGCAACCGGATTCCGCTTAATCACCTCTTTGACCTGGGAGATTAACCCACGGCACGCCTGGTTGAACTTTTGTCTGACACGCTTGTCTCAGCCATTTGGGCCGGGTTAGACTTCCAGCGCCTCGGGCACCCTGGCCGCACCTCCGCCAGGGCAGCGCCCGGCAAACGGGGGACACTGAGCAGCGAGTCACGCCTCGTCATGCGCCCCCCGGGGTCGCGAACCTGCGACCGAACACGAGACCGACGCTTGGGGGAAGCGCGATGCACTCGGACGACCGGCATCAGGCGACGGAAGTCACCGTCGAAGCCTTCAGGAACAGCTCACAAGGCAGAGGGCGGACCGTCCTGATCAGTGGCCCGGGCGGAAGCGGGAAGACAGAACTCCTCGTCGGATTCGTCGACTTCGCCGTCGAGTCGGGCGCCCTGGTACTGCGCGCCACCGGCGCCCGCATGGAGAGCAACCTTTCGCTGGGCGTCATCGGGCAGCTGCTTCGCTCGGCCGGTCTTCCCGCGGAGGTCTCCGCCCGCGTCGACCGTCTCCTCGACGAGGGTTCCACCGCGGCGGCGTCCTTCGCGGCCAAGGCGGAACTCCTCGGTCACACCCACGCCCAGCTCTTCCGGGAAACCTGCTCCATCCTCGTCGACCTGGCCCAGGAGCGGACCGTCGTCCTGGCCATCGACGACATCCAGTACGCCGACGAACCCAGCCTCCAGGCCCTGCTGTATCTCCAGCGCCGTATCGCCTCCGCCCGCATCATGGTGGTGGCGACCGAATGGCAGCCGATGCCCAGGATGCTGCACCCGCTGTTCCTCGCGGAGTTCACCAGCCAGTCGTCCTCCGCGCACATCCGGCTCGGCTCGCTGAGCGTGCCCGAGACCGCCGAATTACTGCGGGCCGTCCTCGCCCGTGACATCTGCCAGGAGACCGCCACGGCCTTCCACGCGGCGAGCGGCGGCAGCCCGCTCCTCGTCAAGGCCCTGGCGTCGGACGCCGCCAGGGTGACGGCGTCCGACTCCGCGGCCGGCACACCGGTGCGACTCGACGGCCACCACCACCGGCACGCCGTACTCATGTCCCTGCATCGCTGGGGCCCCCAGCTGCACGCCGTGGCCCGCGCCCTGGCGGTGCTGGACGCCCACGCCACGCCGGCGCTGATGGCCGAACTGCTCGCGGAGAAGCAGAACACGGTCATGCAGGGCCTGGCCGCCCTGGAGGCGACGGGCATCGTCGTGGGCGAAAGGTTCCGCCACCCGGTGTACCGGCAGGCGGTACTCGACGAGCTGTCGGAGATGGAACGTTCCGCCCTGCACCTGCGGGCGGCCCGCCTCCTGCACGACCACGGGGCCTGCTCACTCGACGTCGCGCACCACCTGGTCGCGTACGTGACACCGGCCGACCCGTGGGCGGTGGAGGTCCTGCACACCGCCGCCCAGCGCGCCCTCGCGCACGGCGAACTGAGCCAGGCCGCCGAACTGCTGGAGACCGCGCGCAAGGTGTCGCAGTGCGAGCAGGAGCGCGCCTCGCTCGCGGCGACGCTGTCCCGGATACAGAGCGCGCTGAACCCCTCGTCGGTGGGCCGGCTCCTGCACCCGCTGACCTCCGCGTGCACCGCCGGGCGGCTCAGCGACCGCGACGCGGCGACGCTCAGCCGCCACCTGCTGTGGCGGGGCCTCGCCTCCGACGCCGCCGGGACCCTGGACTGGGTCGGCCGGACCCACCAGGAGGCCGACCACCAGATCGCCGCGGAACTCCATCTCACCGCGGAATGGCTCCGGTTCACCCATCCGCTCCTGAGCACCGGCTCGGCGGGCGGCACCCGCCCGGGCGAGTCGGCCTCGTGCACCGTGGCCCTGCTCAGCGCGGCCCTCGACGACAAGGTCGCGCACCACGCGGAGCAGGTGCTCCAGAGCTGCCTGCCGGGCCACACCCTGCTGGAGTCCGTGCAGGCGGCCATAGCCATCCAGCTCTACGGCGGCCGGGCCGACCACGCGGCTCAGTGGTGCCACAAGCTGAGCAAGGGGGCACGGGACCAGGGAGCCGTCGAGTGGACGGCCACCCTCACGGCGATGCTGGCGGACATGGCGCTGCGCGCCGGCGACCTCATCGGTGCCGAGCGCTACGCCCGCCAGGCGCTCGACGAGGTACCCGTGGAGACCTGGGGGGTCGGTATCGCCGATCCGCTGGCCACCCTGCTGTCCACGCTGACCGCGATGGGGGCGCTCGACGAGGCCGAAAAGGTGGCGGGCCAGGTCGTGCCGAAGGCGGTGAAGGGCACCATCCACTGGCCGAAGTTCCTCCTGGCCCGTGGCCGTTACCACTTGGCCGCCCAGCACCTGGAGGCCGCGCGCGGCGATCTCGGGACCTGCGGGGCCCTGCTGGAGAGCTGGGGCCTGGACTTCCCCCTCCTCTTCCCCTGGCGCAGCACCCTGGCCCATGTGCACATACGGCTGGGCCAGCCGGAGCAGGCCCGTGAACTCCTCGACGCCCAGGCGGCCCGTCCGGGTGCCCACGAGCCGTGGGTACGGGGCAGGACCCTGCGCGCGCTGGCCGGCGCCGGCGAGCAGGGCAAGCGGCAGGTGCTCCTGCGGGAGGCCGCCGCACAGCTGACCGAATGCGGCGACCAGCTCGAACTCGCCCTCGCCCTCGCCGACCTGAGCAGCGCCCACGACAAGCAGAACGAATCCGTCAAGGCCCGGCTGATGGCCGCCCGCGCCCACAAGGTGGCCATGGCCGCCGGCGCGGACCCGGTCGCGCTCGGTCTGCCGGCCCTGCAGGCCGAGATCCGGCCGGCGGCCGAGCAGCCGGCCGTCGAAGCCGCGGCCACGGTCGCCATTCCGGCCCAGCGCACCGCGCCCTTCGCGGCCCTCAGTGACGCGGAGCAGCGTGTGGCGGCACTGGCGGCCAGCGGCTACAGCAACCGGGAGATCGGGCGCAAGCTGTTCATCACGACCAGCACGGTGGAGCAGCACCTGACGCGCGTGTACCGGAAGCTCAGCGTGAAGCGGCGCGCGGAGCTCTCGGTCAAGCTCGCGCCCATGCTGGTCGAGTTCCCGCTGCTGGCGTGACCGGGCCGGTGAGCCGTCCGTGATTGCGTCCCGCCCGGCAGGGGCACTCGCGTGCCTTGTGCAGGAACGACAGAGGATTCTGCTGGCCGGGTGGTTCAGCTTCCTGGACGGGGAGGCGACCGCCGGGGACGTACTGGCGTTGCGGCGGGTGGAGGAGGTGCTGCGGGACGCGGGGTTCGCGTACGACGTCGTATGGAGCCCCGGGTTCCGGGCACGGGCGCTGCACTTCGAGGACGTGGACCCGGCGGCGTACTCCCACCTGGTCTTCGTGTGCGGCCCGGCGCACGGACCGCGGGTCGAGGAGCTGCACCGGCGGTTCGCGCACTGCGTGCGGATCGCGGTCGGCGTCTCCGTCGTCGACCCCGGCTCCCCGGCCGTCACCGGTTTCGACCGTGTGCTGGCCCGGGACGCCGCCGGACACGAGCCGACGACGGACCTCGCGGCCCGCGCGCCCGGGCTGCCCGCCCGGCCCGTGGTCGGGGTGGTGCTCACGCACGGGCAGCACGAGTACGGGCGGCAGCGGCTCCACGAGGAGGTCGCCGCGGGTGTGACGCGCTGGCTGGCCGGAAAGGACTGTGCGCGGCTGGAGCTGGAGACCCGGCTCGACGCCCACGACTGGCGGCTGTGCGCCACGCCGGCCCAGCTGGAGGCCGTGCTGTCCCGGCTGGACCTCGTCGTCACCGACCGGCTGCACGGGCTGGTGCTGGCGCTGCGGGCCGGTACTCCGGCGCTGGCGGTGGACCCGGTGGCGGGCGGCGCGAAGGTGACGGCGCAGGCCCACGCCTGCGGCTGGCCCGCGCTGGTGGCCGGCGAGCGGTTGGAGACGGGAGTGCTGGACCACTGGTGGGAGTGGTGCCTGACCGGCGGGCGGGACGAGGCCCGGCGGACCGGTGCCGGGTTCCGGGCGGCGGACGCGGGCCGGGACGGCGCGGACGACCTGGTGGCGGCGCTGGGGGCGAGGCCGGTCGGCCGGTGACGCCGTCCCCCGCGTTCCGGACGCTGTGCCGCCGGCCCGGCAGGCGGGCGGCGGGAGGTGGTCGTCAGCCGGTGTAACTGCGGGCGGTCGATCGGCGCTGGGCCGGTTCCAGCAGGCGCAGCCGGGCCTCGACCTCAGCGGGCAGCACCCGGCGTTCGCGCAGGATCCACGGGAGGGCGGCCGTCGCCTCGGCGAAGGCGCGCAGGGACGCCGTGTCGCGCGGGACGGTGCGGGCCAGGTGCAGGGTGCGGCGCAGCGCGGCGCCGGCCGGGCGGCGCAGCCAGGTGAACCACAGGGTGTTGCGGATGCCGTGCGCCCGCCGCAGCGTGGCGTCCCGGACGACCGACGGACGGTGATGGATCGTCAGTTCGTCGGCGTACGTCAGCCACCAGCCGTTCGCCGCGAGGTCCGCGGCGAGCAGCTCCTCCTCGCCGCCGAGCCACAGCCGGGGATGGAAGCCGCCGGCGGCCCGGAAGGCGTCGGTGCGCAGCACGGTCGCGGCGGCCAGGAAGGACCCGAGCGCCGGTCCCGGCAGCCAGTCCGGGCCGGGTACGGGCGAGTCGCGCAGTTCCTCGACGATGGGGTCCTCGGTGCCCTGCGGTTCGACGACGATGCGGGCGGTGACGGACCCGACGGCGGGGTACCGGTCGAGCAGGTCGGCGGCCCCCGCCAGCGATCCCGGCGCCCACCACGAGTCGTCGTCGCAGAAGGCCACGTACGGCGTGCGGACCTGGCGGACCGCCAGGTTCCGGCCGACGGCGCCGAGGTTGCGGCCGGGGCGCAGCAGCCGTACCCGAGGGTGGTGGCGGGCGACGGCGGAGGCCGTGCCGTCGGTGGAGGCGTTGTCGGTGACGATCACCTGGGGTTTCTCGGGGAGTTCGGCGAGGCGGTCGAGGGTGTGGAGGAGTTCGGCGCGCCTGTTGTGGGTGATGACGACGACGGTGGTGCGGGTGTCGGTCATGAGGTCGTTCCGTCCAGGAGGCGGGCGGCCCGCTCCACGTGCGGGGGCAGGGGCCTGCGGGCGCGCAGGGCGGCGGGCAGGCGGGTGAGGGTCTCGCGCAGGGCACGGCGGGCGTGCGGGTCGGTGCGGGCCTGGGCGGCGAGGGCGCGGGTGCGGGCGAGGGCGTGGGGCAGGGGGCGGCGCAGCCAGGCGGTGAGGAGTTCGTTGCGGCGCACGACGGCCGGGCGGCCGGTGCGGGGGCCGGGGTTCGGGTGGTGGTGGGCGACGACGTCGGGGCAGTGGGTGACGCCCCAGCCGCGGGCGGCCAGGTCGTAGGCGAGGAGGGTCTCCTCGGCGCCGAAGAACAGCAGGGGGTGGTAGCCGCCCGCGTCGAGATAGGCCTCCCGGCGGACGATCGAGGCGCAGGCGAGGAAGCCGAGCACCTGGGTGCCGGGGAGGTCGGTGGCCGGACCCAGGGGGGAGCCGGCGAGCACGTCGTTGAGCGGGTCGGCGTCCTCGGCGGGGCCGACGAGGGTGCGGGCGGCGAGCAGGCCGAGCCGCGGGTGCTCGTCGAACAGGCGGGCGGCGGTGCTCAGCGCGCCGGGTGCCCACCAGGAGTCGTCGTCGCTGAACGCCACGTACGGCGTGTCGAGGGCGCGGACGCCGTGGGTGCGGGCGAGGGCGCCGCGGTTGAACGGCAGGGAGACCACGCGGACCTTCGGGAAGTCGCGGGCGAGCATCGCGCGGGTGTCGTCGGTGGAGGCGTTGTCGACGACGAGGACGTCGGGCCGCTCGGGGAGGGCGAGCAGGTGGCGCAGGGTGACGGCGAGGCGCGCGGCGCGGTCGCGGGTGGCGATGACGACGCCCACGGGTGCGGGTTTCGGGGAGTCGGCGCCTCGTCGTCGACGGGTGGTCGACGGACCGTGGTTCGTACCGTGGTTCATGGTGCCTCGCTGGGGACGGTCCGCCGGGCCGGGGCGCGGGGAACGTGCGGTGCCGTGGGAACGCGGGTCCGCGACGGGATCCGCCGGGCGGGTCCCGGGGGCGTCGGATGCGTCCAGGGCGTCGAGTGCGTGCAGGACGTCGTCGGTGCCGATGCGCAGCAGCGCCGGGTCGGGCTCGTGGCCGTGCGGGTCGCCGTCCGGGCCGGGGTGCCACAGGGCACGGTGGCGGGGGTGCGCGGGCGGGCCCCAGCGGCTGGGCGGCACGGGGCCGAAGAGGGTGACGGACGGCGCGGCGTGGGCGACGGCCAGGTGGGCGATGCCGGTGTCGCCGCTGACCACGGCCCGGGCGTCGGCGACCAGGGCGGAGAGCCGGTCGTAGGGCAGGCCGCCGCCGAACACGTCCGTGTCGGGCAGGTCGGCGAGTTTGGCGAGGCGGGCCACGAGGTCGCCCTCGTCCGCTCCCCCGGTGACCACGACCCGGTGGCCGCGGGCGCGCAGGGTCTCGGCGACGGCCGCGTACCGCTCGACGGGCCAGCAGCGGGAGGGGGCGCCGGCGCCGGGGTGCAGCACGACGGCGCCGGGGGCCGGGGACGGTACGGACGGGCGGGGCAGCCGCAGGTCGGTCGGGTCGGCGTCGATGCCGTACGCCGTGAGGAGCCGGCACCAGCGGTCGCGTTCGTGTTCCTCCGCGTCCCAGGGCGGGCCGTCGATCTCCGGGGTGCCGGGGTGGGCGAACGCCAGCAGCCTCAGCGGGCGCAGGCGGCTCAGCAGCCGGTGGCTGGGCGGGCCGTTGCCGTGCAGGTCGACGGCGACGTCGGGGGGCGGGCCCGTCCAGTCGAGCCGGCGCGGCACGGCACGGCCGGGTGCGGCGGCGGGCAGCAGCCTGTCCACGACACCGATCGCCGTGACGACGGGCGCCAGTTCGGCGGGCGTGGCCAGCACCAGTTCGTGGTCCGGGTAGGCGCGGCGCAGGGCCCGCAGGGCGGGGACGCCGGCGAGGAGGTCCCCGAGTCCGAGGGCGCGCAGCACGAGGACGCGGGGCCGCGCAGCGGCCCCGCCGCCCGGCGCCGGGCACGAGGCGCCCCGCGCCACATCACCGGGCGCCGGATGCACCGGATCACCCGTCACCGGCCCACCCGCCGACAGCCAGGCCACCCGGCCCTCGTCCGACACCACACCACCGGACGCCGAAAGCACCCGATCACCCGTCACCGGCCCACCCGCCGACAGCCAGGCCACCCGGCCCTCGTCCGACACCACACCACCGGACGCCGAAAGCACCCGATCACCCGTCACCGACCCACCCGCCGACAGCCAGGCCGCCCGAGCCCCACCCGGCACACCATCACCAGGCGCCGGATGCACCGGCCCACCCGGGGAGGGCGAGGCCGGGTTCGACGCGCCCCGTGTCCAGGGGGCCGGCGGCGGATGCGGCGGGTCGCCCGGGGACCTGAAGGCCGGTGTGGGACCCGTCATCGGACTCCCTCCGCCGCCCGCGCCATCAGGGCCGTGGAGGAGCGGCCGTCGAGGTAGGGCAGCAGGACTGCCTGGCCGCCCCACTCCTGGAGCAGCGCGGCCTCGGGCAGGTCGGCGCCCGCGTAGTCGCCGCCCTTGACCCACACGTCCGGGCGAAGGTCGCCGAGGAGCCGTTCCGGCGTGTCCTCGTCGAAGACGGCGACGGCGTCGACGCAGGCGAGCGCGCGCAGCACGCGGACCCGGTCGGCGAGGGGGTTGACGGGACGGCCGTCGCCCTTGCGGCGCCGTACCGAGGCGTCGGAGTTGACGCACACCACCAGGCAGTCGCCGAGCCGCCGGGCGGCCTGGAGGAGGCCGACGTGGCCGGCGTGCAGCAGGTCGAAGCAGCCGCCCGCGGCGACGACGGTGCCGTGCTGGGCGCGGATGCGGGCGGCCAGGGCGTGCGGGTCGTCGGTGTCGGACGAGGGCGCTGCCGGGCGGGAGTCGGCACGCGGCAGGGCGCCCGCGCCGCCCGCGGCGACGAACGCGGTCGCGGCCAGGACGGCACCCTCGACGGCCTCCCCCACCAGCGCACCGTCGGCGAGCAGCCCGGCGGCGGTCGCCGCGAACCGGTCCCCGGCACCGCAGGAGTCGCCGTGGTGGGAGGCCGGCGCCGGGACGAGCAGCGGGTGTTCGCCGTACGACAGCAGGGCGCCGCGCGCGCCGAGCGTGACGGCGACGGCGGCGGCCCGCCAGTCGCGTACGAGGGCGGCGGCGCTGTGCGCGGCGGCCCGCAGTCCGCCGCCCGCGTCACCGTCCTGCGGGGCGAAGCCGTGCGCCTCCTTCTCGGCCGGCGTCACCAGCCGGGTGCCCGGCACCGGCGGCCCGCCGCGCGGGTGGGGGTCCCAGACCAGCGGGGGGCGGGCGGCGAGGACGTCCCGCAGGGTGTCGGCGGCGCCGCGGCCGTAGTCGGAGACGAGGACGGCCCGGGCGGAGCGCAGCACGGCGCGGGCCGCGTCGGTGGCCTCGCGGGCCCGGCCGCCGCCGCGGTCGAGGCGGACGACGGGGCGGTCCTGCGCCAGGACACGGGTCTTCTCGGGCAGTGTCCCGGTCAGCGGCAGCGGGACCAGCGTCAGCCAGGGCTCGAGCAGTTCGCGCAGGACGTGGCCGGCCGGGTCGTCTCCGACGCCCGCGATCAGCGTGACCTCGCGGCCGTCGCGGGCCGCGAGGTACGCGGCGAGCGCGGCGCCGCCGGGCCGTACGCGTTCCGCGCACTCGGACACGACCGGCACCGGCGCGTCCGGCGCGAGCCGGTCGGCGGAGCCGGTCAGATCGCGGTCCAGCAGGGCGTCGCCGACCACCACCAGCGGCGTCTTGTCAGCCATGCGTCGTGTCACCTCCGCGTTCCCGCCCGCGTACGCCCCGCTCCAGTGCGGCGTCGAAGGCCGCGCACACCATGTGCACCGCGACCAGGTGGATCTCCTGGACGGTGGCCGTGGTGGGCGCGTCGACGCACAGGGACTCGTCGCTGCCCGCCATGAGCGGGTTGGGGGCCGGGCCGGTCAGCGCCCACACCCGCACCCCGGCCGCGCGGGCCGCGTCCGCAGCGGAGAGCAGGTTGGCGCTGGCACCGCTGGTGGACAGCAGCATCAGCACGTCGCCGGGGCGGCCGTGGGCGCGTACCTGGCGGGCGAACACCTCGTCGACGCCGTAGTCGTTGGCGATCGCCGTGGTGCTGGAGGTGTCGGCGTGCAGGGCGATCGCGGAGAACGGCGGCCGGTCGTCCCGGTAGCGGCCGACGAGTTCGGCGGTCAGGTGCTGGGCCTGGGCGGCGCTGCCGCCGTTGCCCGCGGCCAGCAGGCGGCCGCCGCCGGAGAGGACGGACGCGAGCCGGTCGCCCCAGCGCTGGGTGATGTGCGCGGAGGCGCGGAACGCCCCGAGCGCTTCCAGGAGTTCGTCGCAGTGCCCGACGACGGGCGGGTGCACGGTCATCACGCCACCTCCTGCGCCAGCGCGTGGTCGGCGAGCGTCAGGCGGTAGACCTGCTCCGCGCCGTCGGCGACGCGCCGCCAGGTGTAGTGCCTGAGGACGCGTTCGCGGCCGCTCAGGCCGTACTGCCGGCGCAGCGGCTCGTCGGCGAGGAGCGCGCGGGCGGCTTCCGCGACGGCCTCGGGGTCCTGCGGCGGCACGAGCCGGCCGGTGATGCCGTCGGCCACGGAGTCGCGGTGGCCGCCGACGTCGGTGGCGAGGACGGGCACGCCGCACGCCATGGCCTCCAGCGGCACGATGCCGAAGGGTTCGTAGACCGGGGTGCACAGCACCAGGTCCGCGCTGCGCAGCAGGCCGGGCATGAAGTGCGGGTCGACCGCGCCGAGCAGCCGGACCCGGTCGGCGACGCCGGTGCGCTCGGCTAGCGCGGTCAGGCGCTGCGCCTCGGCGTCGGTGCTCAGGCCGTCGGCCGACGGGCCGCCGACGACGAGCAGTTCGGTGTCGGGGATCCGGGCCAGGGCCTCGATGGCCTGGTCGTAGCCCTTGCGGGGGACCAGCCGGCCGCAGGAGAGCAACCGGTGCCGCTGCCGTCGGGCGGGCGCGCGGCGGGTGTCGGCATCGGGGTGGAAGTGGTCGGCGTCGACACCGCAGGGCACCACGGACACCTGCCGGGGCGGCACGCCCATGTCGCCCAGTTCGACGACCTCGTCGGTGCAGGTGGCCAGGACCCGTTCGCACTCGCGGCCGATCTGCCGCTCGATGCCGATGCGCTCGTACGGGCTGGTGTCCCGCAGGCCCTGGTGGCGCCGCTTGACGGTGCCGAGGGCGTGGAAGGTCTGCACGAGGGGGATGCCGTGCGGCTGCACGCCTATCCGGGAGGCCAGGCCGGACATCCAGAAGTGGGCGTGCACGACGTCGGGCCGGTCGCGGCCCCAGGCACGTGCCAGGTGGGCGCCGAAGACCGGCATGTGGGGGAACAGGTCGTCCTTGGGGACGGCCTCGGCCGGTCCGGCCGGCACGTGCTCGACGACGGCCCCGCCCGGCAGCGGTACCCGGTCGGGCAGGTCGAGGGAGTCGCGGCGGGTGTAGACCGTGACGTCGTGGCCGCGCCTGGCCAGTTCCTCGGTGAGACGGGCCACGTAGACGTTCTGTCCACCGGCGTCGACGCCGCCGAGCGCGGCGAGAGGGCTCGCGTGCTCGGACACCATGGCGATCCTCATCGGGTCACCTCCTTCAGCAGCCGCTCCCAGTCGTCCAGGAAGCGGGACAGCCCGTAACGGGACAGGGCCGCCGCTCGGGCGCCGTCGCCGACCGTGCGCGCGTGCAGCGGATCGGCCATGAAGTCCCGTACGGCGTCGGTCAATACGTCGATGCGGTTGGAGACCACTCCGGCGCCCGGGGGCACCGCCTCGGTCACCTCGGTGGTGGCGAGCGCGACCACGGGCATGCCCAGGTGCATGGCCTCCAGCAGGGACAGGCCGAGGGAGGTCCAACGGACGGGGTGAATGTACACGCGCCGTCGGGCCAGCTGCGTGTGCAGCTCGCTCTGGACGACGTCCTGGGTTCGGCAGCGGTCGGGGTCGACGCCGAGGTGCACGGCGAGCCCTTCGGTGCGCATGCCGAACACGTCGAGCGGGGCGGCCCGGGAGAACTCCGGCAGCAGGTCGGTTCCGGTGGTACGGCCGCGGCGGATGGGCTCGTTGACCACGACGGCCGCCCGGTTCAGCTCGCCGGTCCAGCGGTGCCCGGGGTCGACGATGCCGTGCTCGACGACGACGGTGGGGGCCGGGCCGGCGTCCCACATCAGCCGGTTGAAGTGGGTGACGTGGACGAGGGTGGCTCCCGGGATGTCTGCGGCCGGGTGGCGAGTGTGGGGCACGTCGCCGTCGGGCGCGTTGTGCTCCAGGTACACCAGGGGCGGGCGGCGGCCCAGCCACTGGTCGACCAGGGCCAGTTCGTGCGGACGCTGGAGGACCACGAGGTCGACGTGCTCGTCCCGCAGCCGCTCCAGCGGGACTTCGACGACGGAGTCCGGCCAGTCCCAGGTGCGGGCGCGGCCGAGTCCGTCGGGGCCGCGGTCCGGGGTGACGGGGACGAGGTAGGTGTGCGGGCCCTGCACGAAGGCCGTGGTCCACGACCCGTGCACGTGCCAGATGAGAATCCTCATGTCTCCCCCAGGAGCTTCTCGACGGCCGCGGTCACGTCGGTGGCGGTGACGGTGTTCAGACAGGGGTGGCCGGGGACGGGGCAGTCCCGGGCCCGGCTGTCGGCGCACGGCGCGTCCTGGTCGCCGAGCAGCACGTAGGGGACGCCGTACGGCCGCCAGCGCTCGGCGGGCACGACCGGGGCGAACAGCGACACGACCGGGGTGCCCACGGCGGCGGCGAGATGGGCGGGCGCGGTGTTGCCGGTGACGACGACGGTGGCGCCCGCGAGGACGCCGGCCAGTTCCGGGGCCTCGGTACGGCCGCCGAGGTCGGTGCCGTGGTCGCCCGCGACGTACGCGGTCAGGTCGCGTTCGTCGGGGCCGCCGGTGACCAGCACCCGGTGTCCGGCGGCGGCCAGTTCGCGTACCGCCTCGGCGCTGCGGTCGGGGCTCCAGGCGCGGGCGGGGACGCTGGCGCCGGGGTGGAGCACGACGTACGGTCCGGGGCCGGTGAGGTCGGCGGTGCCGGGCGGGGGCAGGACGCGCAGCCGCCCGTCGTCGGGCCGGGGGAACCCGGCGGCCTCGGCGAGGTCGAGTGCGGCCTCCGTCTCGTGGGCGTGGGGGGCGCGCCGGTGACGCAGGTCGAGCAGGGAGCCGGGGTAGTCCACGCTGTCCGCGGCGATGTACCGGACGCCGGCCAGCCGCAGCACCAGGGCGGTGGGCAGCGGGGACTGGTGGAACGAGGTGAGGATCAGGGCGGTGTCGGCGTCGATGCGGTCGACGAGGCGGTCGATGTCCGCGCGGTCCACGTCGGGGGGCCGGAAACCGCCCCACGGCGCGTCCCACACGAGTACGTCGTCGACGCCGGGCAGCAGCCGCGCGGCCGGCGCGCCGCGCGGTCCGCACAGCATGGTGACGTGTTCGGCGCGGGCGGCGACGGCCCGGACGGCGGGCCCGGCGAGCAGGACGTCGCCGAAGCTGTCCAGACGCGTGACGAGCGCTTTCATCGCGGCCTCCGCAGGTCCGAGGTACCGGATCCCGTCGGCCCACCGCCGTCGACGGGCACGCCCCGCCCGCACCCGAAGCGGCGCCCGCCACCGGAACCCCACGGCTCCGAGCCGACCCCACCACCACGAGCGACAGGCCCACCCGGGCCGAACCCCGAGCCAGGTCCACCGCCGACGACACCGGAACCCCACGACTCCGAGCCGGCCCCACCACCACGGGCGAAAGGCCCGCCCAGGCCGACATCCGAGCCGTGTCCGCCGCCGTCGGCGCCACCGGAACCCCACGCCTCGGAGGCGACCGGACCCGCCCCGGCGCCGTCGGTGGAGTCGCCCCGGCGCGGCCCGGGAGTGTTCCCGGCCTTACCGGTGGCAGGCCGGACCCGGGCGGGTGCCGGGGCGCTTTCGAAGGCTCCCGTGTCCGTGGTGTACGCCGCCTCGATGGGCCGTTCGTCGGCCAGGACGCGGCCGCGCGGCGGGCCGTGGAGCACCGCGCGTACGGCGGTCAGCAGGTCGGGGGCCACGTGGCCGGCCGCGGACGTCTCCTCGGGGCGGGTCTGCCGGTTGGGTACGAGGATGCCGTGGGCGCCCGCCCGCTCGGCGGCTTCGACGTCGGCGCCGATGTCGCCGATGACGACGCAGTCGCCGGGGGCGGTGCAGATCCGGCCGGCCGCCCACAGCACCAGGCCGGGCTGCGGCTTGCGGCAGTGGCAGCCGTCGTCGGGGCCGTGCGGGCACACCGCCCAGACGTCGAAGGGGCCGAGCAGTTCGTCGATGCGCCGGTTGACGTGGCGGACGTCGGCGTCGGTGAGCAGTCCGCGCGCGATGCCGGACTGGTTGGTGACGACGCCGGTGCGGATGCCGCTTCGGCGCAGCAGGGCGAGTGCCTCGCGGGCGCCCTCGACGGGCCGTACCCGCGCGGGGTCGCCGTTGTAGGGGACGTCGTGGACGAGGGTGCCGTCGCGGTCGAAGAGGACGGCCTTGACGGGGCTCATGCGACCACCTCCCGCCAGGCGGGGGCGCTGCGGTGCCGCCACAGTCCACGCAGCCGGTGCCAGGTGGCTGCCGGTGGGATGAGGACGCTGGTGACCAGCATGGTCGTCACCTCGTACCGGGTGCGGGGCCCGGGTGCGATGCGGGCCCAGGCGAACTCGGCGGTGCCGGCGGCCCAGCCGAGCCCGGCGACCGCGGCGGTCCGGGGGCGGCCGGCCGCGGCGAGGGCGACGGCGGCGGCTCCGGCGGCGGTGACGGCGACGTGGCGGCGGATGCGGCCCCTGGGGGCGACGGCCTTGTGCCACCAGTCGGGGCCGTGCAGCCGCCGCATGAGCGCGTCGTCGGCGTTGCCGCGCTGCTGTTTGAGGGACACCCATCGGGAGGCGGGACGTACGGGGTGGCGGGTGGTGCGCCGGCCCTGCCGGATGCGCCACCCTGCGTCGAGCACGCGCAGCGCCAGGTCGGCGTCCTCGCGGAAGGCGCGCGTGAAGCGTTCGTCGAAGCCTCCGACCTGCTTCAGCGCGTCGGTGCGGTAGGCCATGTCGGCGGTGATCCAGCGGGCCCGCGCGAGGCCGGCGGTGCCGCGTTCCCAGTCGGTGGGGCGGCGTTCACCGGGCAGCGGCACGGCGATCACTCCCTGGACGGCGGCGGTGTCGGGGGCCGCCTCGGTGAGGTCCTGCACCAGTTGGTCGCACCAGTGCGGACCGACCTGGACGTCGTCGTCGAGGAACGCGGTCCACGGCGAGGTGACCGTACGGATGCCGGTGTTGCGGGCGGCGGCCGGCCCGCGGCCCCCGCTGCGCAGCACCACCGTGCGCTCACGCAGGTCGCCGAGGACGCTCAGCGGATGCTCCAGCGCTCCCGGGTCGGCGTCGGGGTCGGGCCGGTCGTCGACGAGGACGATCTCGTCCGGCCCGGGGCCGTGCGCGGCGGCCAGCGCGGCCAGGCAGTCGGCGAGCGTGTCGCGGACGAGGGTGGGGATCACGACGGCGTAGCCGGTCATCGTGGCGCCGGTCATACGAACGCCCTCCCCCGGCGGACCGCGAAGGGCCCGATCGCCAGCAGGTCCACGGGCGCGGAGCCGAAGCACTCCAGCGCGTCGCGCGGGTCGTCGACCATGGGCCGCCCGGCGGTGTTGAGGCTGGTGTTGACCACGACCGGCAGCCCGGTGCGCCGTTCGAAGGCGGTCAGCATGCGGGCGACGAGCGGTTCACGGCGTTCCTCGACGGTCTGGATGCGGGCGGTGCCGTCGACGTGCACGACGGCCGGGACGCGGCTGCGCCACTCGGCGGCGACGTCGTGCACGAAGAGCATGTACGGGCTGGGCAGTGGCCCGTCGAAGATGTCGGCGGCCCGGTCGGCGAGGACCATCGGCGCGACGGGCCGGAACTCCTCGCGTCCCTTGACGTGGTTGAGCCGCTCCAGGTTCTCCGCCCGCCCGGGGTGGGCCAGCAGGGAGCGGTGCCCGAGGGCGCGGGGCCCGAACTCGCTGCGTCCCTGGAACCAGGCGACGATCCCGTCGCGGGCCAGTTCCTCGGCGACCGTCTCGGCGATGTCGTCCGGCTCCTCGTAGGGGAT
Organism: Streptomyces viridiviolaceus; assembly: GCF_014650995.1. GTDB lineage: Bacteria > Actinomycetota > Actinomycetes > Streptomycetales > Streptomycetaceae > Streptomyces > Streptomyces viridiviolaceus. The sequence goes on along the minus strand of NZ_BMWA01000002.1, from coordinate 441,467 downwards.
CGCGGCCGTCTCCAGCCAGGCGCGGATCTCCTCGTCGCTCCAGCCGCGGCCGAGGTCGGCGCCGGGCATGGGTGCGGGGGCGGCCTCCTGCGCGGCGATGTGCAGGGCGCCGCCGAGGGCGGTGCCGGCGTCGCCGGCGGCGGGCTGCACCCACACGTGCCGGTAGGGGCCGCGCGCGGCGATCCGTGAGTTGGCCACGCAGTTGAGGGCGACGCCGCCGGCCATGGTGAGGGCCTCTCCCCCGGCCTCGCGGTGCAGCCAGTGGACGAGGTCGAGGAGCAGTTCCTCCAGGACGGCCTGGGTGCTGGCGGCGAGGTCGGCGTGGTCACGCGTCCAGTCCTCCCCCTTGGCCCGGGGCGGGGCGAGGGCGGCCCAGTCGACGCCGTGGGCGCGGAAGCCGCCGTCGCCTGTGGCGTGGACGTGCTCGCGCAGCCGGTCGAGGTGGCGGGGGGTGCCGTAGGAGGCGAGGGCCATCACCTTGTACTCGTCGCTGCTGCGCAGGAAGCCGAGGTGCTCGGTCAGTTCCTCGTAGACCAGGCCGAGCGAGTGCGGCAGCGCCTGGGTGGCGAGGGTGTCGAGCTTGCCGTCGCGGTAGCGGCCGGCCAGGTGGGAGGCGGACTCGCCGCGCCCGTCGAGGACGAGGACGTCGTTGTCGGGGTGCGGGGAGGCGGGGCCCGCGGAGGCGGCGTGCGCGACGTGGTGCGGGACGAAGACGACCTGGTCGGGGTGGAGTCCGGGCAGCGCCTCGGCGAGGAACTGGGGGGCGCGGCGGGCGTACTCCAGCCGCAGCGGGTCCCAGGGGTCGTTCAGGCCCATGTCGCGGGCGGGCCGGGCGAGCTTGGGGTCGAAGGAGTAGGCGACGGCGTCCAGTTCCTCCGGCCGTACGCCCGCGTGCTCCAGGCACCAGCGGGCCGACAGCTCCGGCACCTCCCACGCCGAGAAGGGGACGGGGCGTTTGCCGTGCTTGCGGCGGCTGAAGCGCTCTTCCTCGGCGGCCGCGACGGTCCGGCCGTCGACGACGAGCGCGGCGGCCGGGTCGTGGAACAGGGCGTTGATACCAAGGATGCGCATGCGGTGTGCTCCGTCCCGGGCGACTCATGAGTCTCTCTGGGCTCGCGGGTGCCGCGGTGCGGCTGCCTCAAACACTTGGAGACAGCTCACTTCCGTAAATGAACGGACATATCACCGTGTGTAGTGCACTGCTCCGAATGGCTCACGCGGCGACGGAGTGCGCGAACCAGCCGATGGTCCGCTGAAGTCCCTCGCTCCAGCCGACCCGGGGCTGCCAGCCGAGCCGTTCCCGGGCCAGGGTGGTGTCGGGCCTGCGCCGGCCGGGGTCGTCGACGGGGCGTTCGACGAAGCGGATGCGGGAGCCGGAGCCGGTGAGTCCGACGATGCGGCGGGCCAGTTCCAGCATGGTGATCTCGTCGGTGCCGCCGATGTTCACCGGGCCGCTCTCACCGGAAGCGGCGAGGGCGAGGACGCCCTCGACGGTGTCGTCGACGTAGCACAGGCAGCGGGTCTGGCCGCCGTCGCCGGCGACGGTGAGGGGCATGCCGTCCAGGGCCTGCGCGATGAAGGTGGGCACGGCGCGGCCGTCGCCGGTGCGCATGCGGGGGCCGTAGGTGTTGAAGATGCGGACGATGGCGGCGTCGGTGCCGTGCACCTGGCGGTGCGCGGTGACCAGGGCCTCGGCGAAGCGCTTGGACTCGTCGTAGACGCTGCGCGGACCGATCGGGTTGACGTTGCCCCAGTAGGTCTCGCGCTGCGGGTGCTCCAGCGGGTCACCGTAGACCTCGGAGGTGGAGGCGAGCAGGAAGCGGGCGCCGTCGGCGAGGGCCCGCTCCAGGGCGTTGCGGGTGCCGGTGCTGCCGACGTCGAGGGTCTCCAGGGGCAGCCGCAGGTAGTCGGCGGGCGAGGCCGGGCAGGCGAAGTGCAGGACGAGGTCGAACCGGCCGGGCAGGCCGCGCAGTGCCGCCGGGTCGGTGGCGTCGGCGTGGACGAACCGGAAACCGCGGTGCCGCTCCAGTTCGGCCACGTTGCTCCGGGAGCCGGTGGACAGGTTGTCGAGGCACACGACGTCGGCGCCGGTGTCGAGCAGCCTGCCGCACAGGTGGGATCCCACGAATCCGGCTCCGCCGGTCACCAGGGCCCGGCGCCAGGGCCGGCCGCTCACGATGCTGTCGCTCACGGGGCTCTCCTCACTCTCGCCTTCACTTGCGTGTCGGCGCGAGTAACCCGGTGACCGTTCCCACTACCCCGAACGGGCATTCGACGAGGAACTATAAACTGCGTCTATACTCGCTATGTATAGTCCTCGCATGCCTTCTCTGACCAGGAAGATGAAGAAAACGGGGACCGGGTTGCGTGGGGCCACGGCGTTCGCGGCCGCGGCCGCGGTGATCTCGACGCTGAGCGGCTGCACCCAACTGGAGACGAGCGCCCCCAGCTCCGTCCGCGCCGCGGCGGGCGCCCAGGCGCGGGCCGCGTTCGGGATGGTCGACTGCCGCCGGGCCAGGTGCATAGCGCTGACGTTCGACGCCGGGCCGAGCGAGAACTCCGCCAGGCTGCTGGACATCCTCAAGGAGAAGCAGGTCCCCGCGACCTTCTTCCTGCTGGGCAAGCGGCACATCGACACGTATCCCGAGCTCGTCGCACGCATGGCCGACGAGGGGCACGAGGTGGCCAGTCACACCTGGACGCACAGGATCCTGACGGAGATCGAGCCGGACGAGATACGCGAGGAGCTGGAGCGCCCGAACGAGGAGATAGAGCGGCTGACCGGACAGCGCCCCACGCTGATGCGCCCGCCGCAGGGACGCACGGACGACACGGTGCACGAGATCTGCCGCGAGCTCGGTCTCGCGGAGGTGCTGTGGAGCGTGACCGCCAAGGACTACCGGACCACCGACTCCGACCTGATCACCGAGCGGGTCCTCGACCAGTCCTCCCGGGACGGCATCATCCTCCTGCACGACATCTACGAAGGAACGGTGCCCGCCGTGCCCGGGATCATCGACGCGCTCAAGAAGCGGGGCTACGTCTTCGTGACGGTGCCGCAGCTGCTGGCACCCGGAAAGGCCGAGCCGGGGAAGGTCTACCGCTAGGCGGCCCGCCGTGGGGCGGTGGAAACGGCGGCGAGCAGGGCCGATTCCCTACGATCGTTCCGTGGTCACCTTCTTCCTGGAACGCACCGCCCCGCTCCCCCCGGACGAGGCATGGCGCCGCCTCACCGACTGGCACCGCCACGGCGACGCGGTACCCCTGACCCGGGTCACCGTCGCCCCGCCCCCGCCGACCCGCCGGGGCACGGTCGTCGTGGCCCGCACGGGCATCGGTCCGCTCGCCTTCGACGACCGGATGGAGGTCACCGTCTGGCAGCCGCCGACCGACGACACCCCGGGCCTGTGCCGGCTGGACAAGCGGGGCCGGCTGGTCAGGGGCTGGGCCGAGATCGAGGTCCGGCCGGGCCCCGGCGGCCGGGCCCGGGTGCTGTGGCGCGAGGAACTGCGGGTCCGCCCGCTCCCGGACGTCTTCGACGGCCTCCTCGCCCGCTCGGGGCGTTACGTCTTCGGACGGGCGGTGAACCGGCTGCTGAGACAGCCGTGACGCACGACCACGCCGGCGGCCTTGAGCCCGACGGCGGTCAGGTAGCGGCGGGAGGCGTAGCGCAGCTCCTCCTCGCTGTGCCCGTGTTCGCCGGCCGCGACCGAGCTGCCCCCCGAGTTCGTGCCGTACGCGTACGCGATCAGGAGCAGGCGCTCCAGGAGCTTCGCCTCGTCGATGGCCTCGCGGGTGCCGACCCGGGGCCAGGGCCTTGAGCATCCCCGTGCGCAGGGCGGCTTCCTTGAGGATGTCGATCAGGGCGACGGTGCCCCACTTCTTGCGGATCGCCTTCTTGAGGCGCCGCAGGTTCTTCGGTTTCTTCTGCGGCTCGGGCTCGGCGGGGGCGTCCTGGCTGCGACGCCGGGACGGCGCGTGTTCGTCAGGATGTCTCCGGGCGCGTGATGTCCGCCGGCCTGTCGTGTGCCGTGCCAGCGGACTCGGTGTCCGAGAGTGCGGCGAGGAGCCGCAGTTTCTCGTCGCTGTCGCTGTCCTTGTCGGGGTAGTAGACGACGAGGATGACGTCGTCGATGGCGAGTTTGTCGCGGTGGAGGCGTAGTTCACCGACGACGGGGTGGTGGACGGTGGTGGTGCCTCCGTCGAGATTCCGGACGTCGTGGCGGGCCCACAGGGTGCGGAACCGCTGACTGGACAGTGCGAGCTCCGACGAGTTCGACGAACCGGGGGTTGTCGGTGTCGTCCCCGATGGTGGTGCGAAGCGCGGCGACGAAGTCGGCGGTGGCTTTGGCCCAATCCTGGTGGAAGGCTTGTTCTTCGGGATCGAGGAGGAGAGAACGTAGCCGGTTCTGGCCTGGCCGCAGGCGGGGGGAGAGCGCGACGGCCATGGGGTTGGAGGCCAGGACGTCGAACGCGCGCCCTTCGACGAACGCGGGGATCTGAAGGTGGGCGAGCAGCTCGTGCACCCGCGCCGGTACGTGCTCGGGCCGCTTGCGGCGCGGCGCCCTGGGGCGTGCCGCGGCGAGGCCGAGCAGATACGTCCGCTCGATGTCGTCGAGCTGCAGGACGCGCGCGAGTGATTCGAGGACCTGCGGTGAGGGGTTCGTGTCACGGCCTCGTTCCAGCCGCAGGTAGTAGTCGGGACTGATTCCGGCGAGCAGGGCGACTTCCTCACGGCGCAGGCCGGGCACGCGGCGGTTGCCGCCGGGCGGGAGTCCTGCCTGCGCCGGGGAGACCAGCTCACGCCGGGCACGTAGGTAGCTGCCGAGCGTGGGGGTTCACCTTTTCCTGGCCTGCTGTGGCGACGGCCGGGGGGACGAGCTCGACGACGCCGACACCGGTGCCGTCGAGCTGCGCGCGCAGTGCCTCGGAGTAGGCATGCACCGCGGCCTTCGAGGCGGCGTAGCTGGGCATGGGCGGGAAGGGCAGGAAGGCGATGCCGGAGGTGACGGTGATGAAGGTGCCGGCGCCCCGCCGGATCAGGTGCGGGGTGAACGCGTCGCACTTCGGCGCAAGACCTTCCCAGCAACGCGATTCCATGATGCGACACACTTCAGGGGCCCCGGAGATACCGGACAGGGACCCACAGAGTTGTCCCCGACCAGAATTCACACGGTGAATCCAGGCTCAGAAGAGAGTCTGGGTCTGTGAAGGGTCGGATTCGCGCGGGGAGGCATCGTCTAGCTCGGCCCGCTCGCTCTCCCCCTCTCCATCCCGGGAACGAGAGAAGATGGCCACACCCTCCACGTCGACATCCGGCTCGTCCGGGGCCGGAGAGTACAGTGAGACGCCGAGCCCGGTGAGGGAACACCCCGACTCGTCCAATTCAAAGGGCACATGCCGGTCGGCGAGCTCGGTCAGAACATCACCGAAGGGGCGCCCCGTCAGGCGGACGCCGGCAAGGGACGGCTCCGCCCAGTCAGTGCATTCGATCAGATCCAGACGATCGGATTCATCGAAACCGAGCATCAACCCGGCCTCCATGTAGTGATCGATGAGTGAGGTATCCGGAGTCCTTCGAAAGGACCGGTATTCACCCAGCCGATCCCGCAGAGTGGCCCTCGATTCACCGAATCGAATTCCCGCCAGACCGATCCAAGGGGTGATTTCACTCATGCCTACTCCTTGCCATGCCGCATAATCTCGACGTCCAATCATGGACGCATACACGCGTGGGCGCACCGCGAGCTCGAGCTCGCGGTGCGCCGCACAGGACCACAGCGACGGCATGTGCGAGAGGACGAAGCATTGGGCACCACTGCCCCCGAATCGGGGGTCGATCACCCGAATTCCGCGGAAACCTCCAAGCAAACTTCTGAGGCATTCCCTGACGAAACAACCGTCTCGGTAGCCGATTCCGCCGACCCACGTTCCCTGCGTTCCGGGCTTTTCGTAGCCGGGACCGCGCTGGCCGCCTGCCTCGGCCTGGTCCTCTACGGCGTACTCAACACCGGCGAGAACGACGGCAAGCCGGAACACCGCACCCCCACGGCAGCGGTCACCTACGAGGTGACCGGCCAGGGCACGGCCGACATCGCCTATCAGGGCAGCAGCGAGACCGGACAGGCCACCGTCGTGAAGGCGGCCACCCTGCCATGGCGCAAAACCGTCGACGTCCCACTCGGCAAGGAGCCGATCGTCAACATCGTCCTCGACGAGCAGGGCGGCCAGGCCCGCTGCACCCTCGCCGTCCGCGGACAGCACGTCCAAAGCGCCACCGCGACCGGCGCGTTCGGCCGCACCACCTGCGTCGGCCAACTGCCTCGCCAGGGCGCGCCCGGGAACTGACGCGGTGTCCCGTTCCCGGCAGGCAACCACCTGCGCACCGCGCGCGCAAGACGGCCGCAAGGGAAGACCGTGCCGTCAGCCTCCTGGAGATCCTCGCCCAGCGCGGGGAGGCGGGTGTGAGCGAGGTCGCCGCCGAGATCGACGTCCGCAAGTCGACCGCGTTCCGTCTGCTCGGTGCGTTGGAGGCGCGCGGCCTCGTAGAGCAGGCGACCGAGCGGGGCAAGTACCGGCTCGGTTCGGGGATCGTACGCCTGGCGGGCGCGGTCACGAGCCGGCTCGGCCTCACCCAGCAGGGCCGGGCGGTGTGCGAGCGGCTCTCCGAGAAGATCGGCGAGACCGTCGACATCGCCGTCCTGCAGGAGCATTCTTCTACGACCTGTGCGAGGTCGCCCTGCTTGTCCCAGCTGAGCGTCTGCGTGTTGCCGCCGAGCACGCGGCTGGTGGTGTTGTCGGCTTCGTCGTAGGTGTAGGTGTCCTGGGAGGTGACGGCGGGTGTGGTGCCGGTGGCCTTGGTCTGGTGACCGTCTTGGTGAGCTGGTGAGGGCCTGCGTCACCTTCACCATAGGTGTTGGCGACTGTCGAGATGGGTGTGCCGGCGATGCCGTGCCGGGTCAGGCCGGTGCGGTTGCCGATGACGTCGTAGGTGTAGGTGTTCCAGCACCCTCGTGGTGGATCGGGGTGTGGGCGCCGGTCAGTGAGACCCCGCTGCCGCCGCGCCGGCCCGCGACGATCTCGGCGGCGATCGACAGGGCCGTCTCCTCGGGCGTGCGCGCGCCGAGGTCCAGCCCGATCGGGGACCTGAGCCTGGCCAGTTCGAGGTCGGTGACGCCGACCTCACGCAGGCGTTCGTTCCGGTCGAGGTGGGTGCGCCGCGAGCCCATCGCGCCCACGTACGCCACCGGAAGGCTCAGGGCGAGCTTCAGCAGCGGTACGTCGAACTTGGCGTCGTGGGTCAGGACGCACAGCACCGTACGGCCGTCGACTTCGGTGCGCTCCAGGTACTCGTGCGGCCACTCCACGACGATCTCGTCCGCCTCCGGGAAGCGGGCCCGCGTCGCGAAGACGGGGCGGGCGTCGCACACCGTGACGTGGTAACCGAGGAACTTGCCGACCCGGACCAGCGCCGAGGCGAAGTCGATGGCGCCGAAGACGATCATGCGGGGGGCGGGGACCGAGGACTCGATCAGCAGCGTGAGCGGTGCTCCGCAGCGCGACCCCTGCTCACCGATCTCCAGCGTGCCGGTGCGGCCGGCGTCCAGGAAGGCGCCCGCCTCGGCGGCCACCGTGCGGTCCAGTTCCGGGTGGGCGCCGAAGCCGCCCTCGTGACTGCCGTCCGGGCGGACCAGGAGCGCACGGCCCTTCAACTGCGTCGGACCGCTCACGATTCGCGCCACCGCCGCCGCCTCCCCCCGCGCGGCGGCGGCGAGCGCGGCGGCGGCCACCGTCCGGACGGGATCGGCCGCCCGTACCGGCGTGACGAGGATGTCGATGACACCGCCGCAGGTCAGGCCGACGGCGAAGGCGTCCTCGTCGCTGTAACCGAAGCGCTCCAGGACGGTCTCGCCGTCCTCGAGCGCCTGCCGGCACAGCTCGTACACGGCGCCCTCCACACAGCCCCCGGAGACCGAGCCGATCACCGTGCCGTCGGCGTCCACCGCGAGGGCGGCGCCGGGCTGGCGGGGCGCGCTGCCGCCGACCGCCACCACGGTGGCCACGGCGAAGTCACGTCCCTGCTCGACCCACCGGTGCAGCTCTTCGGCGATGTCCAGCATCTGTCGGTCTCCTTTGACGGGTGGTTGTGAGAAGGGTTCCCGTGGGAGCGGCTAGTGCACGCCCAGCCAGCTCTCGATCGGGTTGAGGGCGAAGTAGACGAGGAAGATCGCCGTGAGGGCCCACATGAAGGCGCCGATCTCCCGGGCCTTGCCCTGGGCGACCTTGATGGCCACGTAGGAGATGACGCCGGCCGCGACTCCGGGAGTGATGGAGTACGTGAACGGCATGATCACCACGGTCAGGAACACCGGGATCGCGGTGGCGCGGTCGGCCCAGTCGACGTGCCGGGCGTTCATCATCATCATGGCGCCGATGACGACGAGGGCCGCGGAGGCGACCTCCTGCGGGACGATCGCGGTGATCGGGGTGAAGAAGAGGCAGGCGGCGAAGAACAGTCCGGTGACGACGGAGGAGAAGCCCGTTCGGGCACCCTCCCCGACGCCGGTCGCGGACTCGACGAAGACGGTCTGGCCGGAGCCGCCCGAGACACCGCCGACCACACCGCCGGCACCGTCGATGAACAGGGCCTTGGACAGGCCCGGCATACGGCCCTTGTCGTCGGCGAGGTTGGCCTCGGTGCCGACGCCGATGATGGTGGCCATCGCGTCGAAGAAACCGGCCAGGACCAGGGTGAAGACGATCACCGAGACGGTCATGACGCCGACGTCGCCCCAGCCGCTGAAGGACACCTCGCCGAAGAGGGAGAAGTCGGGCATCGACACGGGGCTGCCGTGCAGCTCGGGGGCGCCGTTCACCCACTGCTTGGCGTCGATGACGCCGGCCGCGTTCAGGACTGCCGCGACGACGGTGCCGCCGATGATGCCGATGAGGATGGCGCCGGGGATGTTGCGGGCCTGGAGAGCGAAGATCAGCAGCAGCGTGGCGGCGAAGAGGAGCACCGGCCAGCCGGCGAGCTCGCCGCCGGGACCGAGGATGACGGGACCGCCGCCGGGCGCCGGGTTGCGGCCGACGAAACCGGCCTTGACCAGGCCGATGAAGGCGATGAACAGGCCGATGCCCATGGTGATGCCGTGCTTGAGCGGCAACGGGATCGCGTTCATGATCATTTCGCGTAGGCCGGTGACGACCAGCAGCATGATCACGACACCGTAGGCCACACACATGCCCATGGCCTGGGGCCACGTCATGCTGGGCACGACCTGGGCGGCGAGCACGCCGGACACGGACAGGCCGGCGGCGAGGGCGAGCGGCACCTTGCCGACGAAGCCCATGAGCAGGGTGGTGAAGGCCGCGCCGAACGCGGTCGCCGTGATCAGGGCCTTCTGGCCCAGGGTGTCCCCGGCCACGTCCTCGCCGGACAGAATGACGGGGTTGAGCAGCAGGATGTACGCCATCGCCATGAAGGTCGTGACGCCGCCGCGCACCTCACGCGCGACTGTGGATCCCCGGTGGGATATGTGAAAGTAGCGGTCGAGCCACGACCGGCCGGCCGGGATGCGGGAACCCGCACCCGCGTCCTCGGCGGCGGTCGTGGGCTCCACTGACTGCTGGGTCATGGTGCCGTCTCCCAAGGTTCAAAGGGGCACCCGCTCGGCCGTCCTTGCGGCTGCGGGATTTGGGATGTGCACGACCCGGGGGACGGCCCGAGACGAACGTATGAGTGGTGGTGCTTCCAGGGCCGCGAGCGGAGCGGACCCGTGGGGGTGTGCTCCGGGCGGCGCGGAGTGTGTGACGTTCCGTGCGCCGCCCGGAGGTCTGTCACGCCGTTCCGGTCAGGTGCTCCGGGCGTACCGGCGTCCGGTCCAGCGCGAGTCCGGTCGCGTTCCGGATGGCCGCGAGGACCGCCGGCGTCGACGACAGGGTGGGTGCCTCACCGATGCCGCGCAGCCCGTACGGGGCGTGCTCGTCCGCGAGTTCGAGCACGTCGACCGGGATGGTCGGCGTGTCGAGGATGGTCGGGAGCAGGTAGTCGGTGAAGGACGGGTTCCTGACCTTCGCGGTCCTGGGATCGACGACGATCTCCTCCATCACCGCGATGCCCATGCCCTGGATCGTGCCGCCCTGGATCTGCCCGATGACGGAGAGCGGGTTGAGGGCCTTGCCGACGTCCTGGGCGCAGGCCAGCTCGATGACCTTGACCAGGCCGAGCTCGGTGTCGACCTCGACGACGGCGCGGTGCGCGGCGAAGGAGTACTGCACGTGGCCGTTGCCCTGGCCGGTGCGCAGGTCGAAGGCCTCGGTCGGCCGGTGCCGCCACTCCTCCTCGACCTCGACGGCCTCGTCGCCGAGGACGTCCACCAGGTCGGAGAGGACCTCGCCGCCGTCGGTGACGACCTTGCCGCCCTCCAGCAGGAGTTCGGCGGTGGCCCAGGCGGGGTGGTAGGAGCCGAACTTGCGGCGCCCGATCTCCAGGACCTTCTCGCGGACCAGCTCGCAGGCGTTCTTCACGGCGCCGCCGGTGACGTACGTCTGCCGGGAGGCCGAGGTCGAACCGGCCGAGCCGACCTGCGTGTCGGCCGGGTGGATCGTCACCTGCGTGACGCCCAGCTCGGTGCGGGCGATCTGCGCGTGGACGGTGACGCCGCCCTGGCCGACCTCCGCCATCGCGGTGTGCACGGTCGCGACGGGCTCCCCGTTGATGACCTCCATGCGCACCTTGGCGGTGGAGTAGTCGTCGAAGCCCTCGGAGAAGCCGACGTTCTTGATGCCGACCGCGTAGCCGACCCCGCGGACGACGCCCTCGCCGTGCGTGGTGTTGGACAGGCCGCCGGGCAGCTGCCGTACGTCGGCGCCCTCGCTGGACTCCCACTGGCGCTCCGGCGGCATCGGCATCGCCTTGACGCGGCGCAGCAGTTCGGCGACCGGGGCCGGGGAGTCGACCGGCTGCCCGGTCGGCATGATGGTCCCCTGCTCCATCGCGTTCAGCTGCCGGAATTCCACCGGGTCCATGCCGAGCTTCTTCGCCAGCTTGTCCATCTGCGCCTCGTAGGCGAAGCACGCCTGGACCGCGCCGAAGCCGCGCATGGCGCCGCAGGGCGGGTTGTTGCTGTAGAGGGCGATGGCCTCGATGTCCACGTCGTCGATCACGTACGGGCCGACGGACAGGGAGGAGGCGTTGCCGACGACCGCCGGGGAGGCGGAGGCGTAGGCGCCGCCGTCCAGGACGATCCGGCACTTCATGTGCGTGAGCTTGCCGTCCTTGGTGGCGCCGTGCTCGTAGTGGAGCTTCGCCGGGTGGCGGTGGACGTGGCCGAAGAAGGACTCGAAGCGGTTGTAGACGATCTTGACCGGCTTGCCGGTGCGCAGCGCCAGCAGGCAGGCGTGGATCTGCATCGACAGGTCCTCGCGCCCGCCGAAGGCGCCGCCGACGCCGGAGAGCGTCATGCGCACCTTGTCCTCGGGCAGGCCGAGCACGGGCGCGATCTGGCGCAGGTCGCTGTGCAGCCACTGGGTGGCGATGTACAGGTCGACGCCGCCGTCCTCGGCCGGCACCGCGAGGCCGGACTCGGGGCCCAGGAAGGCCTGGTCCTGCATGCCGAAGTAGTACTCGCCCTTGACGATCACGTCGGCGCGCTTCGCCGCCTCGTCGGCGTTGCCGCGGACGATCGGCTGGCGGTGCACGATGTTGGGGTGCGGGACGTGACCGATGTGGTGGTCGTCGCGGTTCTCGTGGACGAGGATCGCGTCGGGGGCGGTGGCCGAGGCCTCGTCGGTGATGACGGGCAGCTCCCTGTACTCCACCTTGATCTTGGCGGCGGCGCGGCGCGCGGTCTCCGGGTGGTCGGCGGCGACGATGGCGACCGGCTCGCCGTGGTGGCGGACCTTGCCGTGGGCGAGGACCGGGGTGTCCTGGATCTCCAGGCCGTAGTTCCTCACGTCGGTCGGCAGGTCGTCGTACGTCATGACGGCGTACACGCCCGGCATCGCGAGGGCCTCGCCGGTGTCGATCGACACGATCTCGGCGTGCGCGACCGTGGAGCGCAGGATCTGGCCCCAGAGCATGTCCTCGTGCCACATGTCCGACGAGTACGCGAACTCGCCGGTGACCTTGAGGGTGCCGTCCGGGCGGAGCGTGGACTCGCCGATGCCGCCCTTGGTCTGGGAACCCTGCGTGATTTTGGTGGGAGCACCGTTGGCAGCCATGCTCAGACCCCCTCGGACTGCCGGGCGGCCGCGAGGCGGACCGCGTCCATGATCTTCTCGTAGCCCGTGCACCGGCACAGGTTGCCCGACAGGGCCTCGCGGATGTCCGCGTCGGTCGGGTTCGGGTTGCGCTCCAGCATCTCGTCGGCGGCGACCAGCAGGCCCGGCGTGCAGAAGCCGCACTGGACGGCGCCGGCGTCGATGAACGCCTGCTGGATGGGGGCGAGTTCGGTGCCCTCGCCGGTCTGCGAGTCGGTGCCGTCGGCCTCCCACCGCTTGGCCTCGTCCAGCGAGGTGCCGCCGCAGGATCCGGTCCCGCAGGCGCGCTGCTTGGCGAAGTCCGCCAGGCCCTCCACGGTGACGACCTCGCGGCCCTGCGCCTGTCCGGCCGCGACCAGGCAGGAACACACCGGCACACCGTCCAGGCGGACCGTGCAGGAGCCGCACTCCCCCTGTTCACAGGCGTTCTTGGAGCCGGGCAGGCCCAGGCGCTCGCGCAGGACGTAGAGGAGGGACTCGCCCTCCCACACGTCGTCGGCCTCCTGCGGACGTCCGTTGACAGTGAAGTTGACGCGCATTACGCAGCTCCCTTTGCGGCGCGGCGGGTGCCGCGGTACGACTCCCAGGTCCAGGTCAGCGTCCGGCGGGCCATGACGCCGACCGCGTGCCGGCGGTAGCTCGCGGTGCCCCGGACGTCGTCGATCGGGTTGCAGGCGGCGGAGCACAGGTCCGCGAACTGCTTGGCGACCGACGGGGTGATGATCTTTCCGTTGTCCCAGAAGCCGCCCTCTTCGAGCGCCGCGTTCAGGAACTCCTCGGCGGCCTTCGCGCGGACGGGCGTGGGTGCCGCCGAGCCGATGCCGGTGCGGACCGTGCGGGTCTCGGGGTGCAGGGCCAGGCCGAACGCGCACACGGCGATGACCATGGCGTTGCGGGTGCCGACCTTGGAGAACTGCTGGGGGCCGTCGGCCTTCTTGACGTGGACGGCGCGGATCAGCTCGTCGGGTGCCAGCGCGTTGCGCTTCACACCGGTGTAGAACTCGTCGATCGGGATGCGGCGCGCCCCGCGCACCGACTCGACCTCGACCTCGGCACCGGCGGCGAGCAGCGCCGGGTGGGCGTCGCCGGCCGGGGAGGCGGTGCCGAGGTTCCCGCCCACGCCGCCGCGGTTACGGATCTGCGGGGAGGCGACCGTGTGCGAGGCGAGGGCGAGACCCGGCAGCTCGGTGTCCAGGTTCTCCATGATCCTCGTGTAGGGCACGGAGGCACCGAGCCGTACGGTGTCCTCGCCGACCTCCCACTCGGTGAGGTCGCCGATGCGGTTGAGGTCCATGAGGTACTCGGGCCGGCGGTGGTCGAAGTTGATCTCGACCATCACGTCGGTGCCACCCGCGATCGGCACAGCGGTGGGGTGCTCGGCCTTGGCGGCGAGCGCCTCCTCCCAGCTGGCGGGGCGAAGGAAGTCCATGACCGGCTCTCTTCTTCGTCTGATGGGGTCGTACAGATTGAGCCAATCCGTGTGCGGCGGGCCCGGCTCGTTCATGTGCTGTTCACGTGGAGTGGGCTCAGTACACCGTCCTGTGCTCCACCGGGGTCAGTCGCAGAAACCATGAAGGAGTTGGCTGGCCAGGCCGGGCATCTTGTAGATTCGTATGAACGGAGGTCATCAGTAACCTCCTTGTCTTCCTCTGGAAACGCGCGACACGACGGCGTGACCTGGAACACAGCTCGGAAGCAGGCGGGCAGCGCTCGCCGGCCCGCCGAAACGGGCCCCTTCCCAGGGCCCATCACGACCAAGAGAACATTTCGAGACAAAGAACGGCGGCGACGAGAATGCGGCTGCGCGCACTGCTGGACACCGACGCGCTGGGCCTCAAGCTGCTCGGCGGCGAGGACGAGCTGGACCGCGCCGTACGGGGCGTCATGACCACCGACCTCCGGGACCCCAGCCGGTACCTGGCGGGCGGGGAACTGGTGCTGACGGGCCTGGCCTGGCGCCGGGACGCCGACGACTCCGAGCCGTTCGTACGCATCCTGGTGCAGGCCGGCGTGGCGGCCCTGGCCGCCGGCGAGGCGGAGCTGGGGGACGTGCCGGAGGACCTGGTGGTGGCGTGCGCGCGGCACCGGCTGCCGCTGTTCGCGGTGAACGAGTCGGTGGCGTTCGCGAGCATCACCGAGCACGTCGTGCGGCAGGTCTCCGGCGAGCGCGCCGGAGACCTCGCGGCCGTAGTGGACCGGCACCGCCGGATGATGACCTCCGGACCGGCGGGCGGCGGCCCCGACGTGGTCCTGGACCTGCTCGGCTCCGATCTGGACCTGCGGGCCTGGGTGCTGTCGCCGACCGGGCGCCCGATAGCGGGCCCGAAGGCCGCGGGTCCGGCGCTGCCCGCCGACGTGTGCGCGAAGCTGGCCGGGGAGCACCTCGCCGCCACCCGCGCGGGCCGGCGGGCCCCGCACCGGGTGGCGCTGGGCGGGACGACGTACAGCCTCTTCCCCGTGCGCAGCTGGGGGCACCGCCCAGCGGCGGCTGCGGGGGGCCGTACCGCGCAGGCCGCGCGGGACGTGCGCGAGACGGTGCTGTCCGACTGGCTGCTGGCCGTGGAGGCGGACGCCGGGGACTGGGCCGAGGAGCGGCTGGACCTGCTGTACGGCGTCACCCAGCTGATCGCGGTCGAGCGGGACCGGCGGGACGCGGCGCGCACGGTGCGCCGCCGGCTCGCGCAGGAGGTGCTGGAGCTGGTGCAGACGGGCGCGGCGCCCGCCGAGATCGCGGCCCGGCTGCGGGTCGCGGCGCCGGTGCTGCTGCCGGGCCTCGGCGCCGCCCCGCACTGGCAGGTCGTCGTGGCCCGCGTCGAGTGGGCGGACGGCGAGACCGAGGCCGGCCCGGTCGCCCAGGCGCTGCTGGAGGAGATCCTGGTCGACCCGCTGTCCACCGGGCCCGAGCACTCCGACCGCATCGCCGTCGCGCACGCCGGGGACGAGGCCATCGCGCTGGTACCGCTCCCGGCGGTCTCCAGCGAGCACGACGGCTCGGAGACCGGGATCCTCGCCGACGCGCTGCTGGAAGCCGTACGGGACCCGCTGACGGCCGGCCTGGACGGCGACGGCCGCCTCACGCTCGGCGTCAGCGCGGCCGTGCACTCGGCGGAGGGGCTGCGCGGCGCGCTGGAAGAGGCCCGGCACGCCCGGCGCGTGGCCGCCGCCCGTCCGGGCCGGGTCTGCGCGGCGGGCCACCAGGAGCTGGCCTCGCACGTGCTGCTGCTGCCCTTCGTCCCCGACGACGTGCGCCGTGCGTTCACCGCCCGCCTGCTGGACCCCCTGCGGGACTACGACCGCCGCCACCGCGCCGAGCTGATCCCGACCCTGGAGGCGTTCCTCGACTGCGACGGCTCCTGGACGCGCTGCGCGACCCGGCTCCACCTGCACGTCAACACGCTGCGCTACCGGGTGGGGAGGATCGAGCAGCTGACGGGCCGTGACCTGTCGCGCCTGGAGGACAAGCTGGACTTCTTCCTGGCCTTGCGCATGAGCTGACGTCGGACCGTGGTGCGACTGCCGTACGCACGGCCTCGGTTCACCTGACGATCATCACTACAAGCGATCAACAGGGCAAACGTTCCCATGCCCGGTTCCGCCGCCCGGGCTTGGGCGGCGGGGCGCCCGCGGCAGAACCTTGTGAAATTTTTCACCCATCCTCTTGGCCGGGCGGCGGGATTCGTGCTGAGATGCCGCCACCACTCGACGGCTCGATGGCGTGCTTGGGGAGGGCGACGTGGCGTATTCCGCCATGGCTGGTTCTGGTTGGGGAACGACCGAGGGTGACGATCCGCTCCAGACCGCGGTATGGCGGCTGCGTTCGCGCGCCTGCTGGGCCGACGCCGCGGCCCTGTTGCAGCCGGTCACCGCGGCCACCGCGCTCCAGCGGGCCGCGCTGCTGGTCGAGCGGTGTCTGTACACCGAGCAGGGCTGGGAGGAGGCCGAGGACGCGCTGCGCACCGCCGAGGCGCTGGCCCACGGCGACGACGAGCGCGGGGCCGCCGCTTGTGAACGCGGGCAGCTCGCCTACGCGGCCACCCTGCACGGCGTGCGCGACCGGGCCGACGAGGCGCGGGCCGCGCTCGGCCGGGCGGCGGCGCTGATCGCGCCGGGGGCGCGGGGGCGGGCGCTGCTGGACTTCCGGCGAGGGCTGCTCGCGGAGAACCTCACGCGGTCGCCGCAGGCCGCCCGCGCGGCGTACCGGCGGGCCCATGCCGGGGCGACCGCGCACGCCGACCCGCTGCTGCTGTCGTTCACCTGGCGGCATCTGGCGGGGCTCGCGCTGCGGGACGGTGAGCTGGCCGAGGCACGGCACGGCTTCGCCGAGTCGCTGCGGATCCGTGAGGAACTGGGCTACCTCGTCGGTACGGCCCCCGCGCTGGCGTCGCTCGCCGACGCGGAGTCGGAGCCGGAGGCGTCCCGGCTGCGGGAGGAGGCACGGCGGCTGTACCGGCTGCTCGGCGGGGTCCCGACGTGGCTGGCGCGACACCTGTCCCCACCGGCCGCGGGCGCGGCTACGGCCTGACCGCCGACGCGGACACGACCCGGCCGGCACCACGACCTCCGCCCCAGACACGACGCTCACCTGTCCGCCGCCACGACAACGCACCCCGACGCGGACACACACCCGCACACCCCGCAGACACCGCCGACACCACAACCACCCCAACCACGGACACGACGCCCGCCTGACCGCCACCACACCGACGCGAACACGACCCGGCACGACACCGCCGACGCCCACACCACGACCGCCCCGGCCACAGACACGACGCCCGCCTGACCGCCGCCACGGCAACACACCCCGGCGCGGACACACACCCGCACACCCCGCAGACAACGCCGACACCACAGCCACCCCAACCACAGGCACGACGCCCGCCTGACCGCCGCCACGGCAACACACCCCGGCGCGGACACACACCCGCACACCCGGAGCCGCAGCCATCCGGCCTGCCGCGGGCGTGGCGGTGGACCGGCGGTGATTCAGGGGGATCTGCTCCAGCGTGGGGCCGTCCTGGCCCAGGCCGCGTCCCACTCGGCGAGGTTGCGGCGGTGCAGTGCCAGCCCGGTGATCCCGTGGGCCACGGCACCGGCGAGGGCGACGGCCAGGAAGGCGAGGATCGCCCAGCCCATGGTGCGGCTGCGGATCTCCCCGGCGGTCAGCGGCGGCTCGGTGATCGCTCCCTGCGCGTCGACCCAGACGAGGACGGTGCTGTCCGCGGGCAGCCCGGGCCCGACGTCGGCCTTCCCGGTCCGGGGTGTCCCGTCCGGCCCCGTGAAGCGGACCTCGACCGGGTAGCGGGTCTCCTTCGCCTCGTCGGATCCGGGTTCGGGGTGGCGCGGGGCGTCGTGGACGAGGACCGCTGGGACGTGCTGCCTCGTCCGGGCCTGCTGCTCGGCGGTGTCGCGGTAGTGGCGGTAGGCCCAGTCGCCGACCGAGAACATGGCCGCGGGTGCCGCCACCAGCACGACGAGCAGCAGCCCGAGGCCGATCCACGCCTGGAGCAGGTCGGTCCGGCGGCGCAGGGGGTTGCGCCGCCACCGCCACAGCAGGAGGTGCGGGTGTCGTCCGGGGGCGGGGGGCGGCTGTGCCCGGGGTATGTCGCCGGCCACGGTGTTCCTCCTTCCGAGGTGCGGGCAGCCGGAGCGGGTCGACTCGGGTCGGCCGGCGCCGGGGGGCTCGTGGCCCGACGCCGGTCGGTACGGCGGCCACGAGCCGGTGACCGAGAGCCGCCGCCTGGCACCGGCCACCGAGCGGGTGACCGACGCCGGCCGGGCATCGGCTGCGGACCGAGTGACCGGCCGGCGTCGGTGGCGGCCACAGGACGGTGGCCGACAGCCACCCGGCGCCGGCCACCAGGCGGCCGGCCGGCACCGGTCGGGCGGCGGCCACGGGACGGATGGCCGGCGTCCGAGCGGCAGCTGCGGGCGTGGACGGTGCGCGGTCGGAGTTCGTCGTGCACCGTGTCCTGAAGGGCGGTGCCGGGGCGGGTTGTCGGGACGTACGGGCGGCAGGTGCCGGCACCCGGCCGCGGGAGGCCGGCCGGGTGCCGGTCCGGCGGCGGCGTGACGGACGGGATGCCGTGGCCGCCGCCGTTGCCCGCCCCCCGGTGGGGACGGGGGCGCGGGTCAGTAGGGGCGGGGACCAGGTGGTGAGTCGTCCGCGCCCGTCGTCGACGGGTGGGAGTGGGCGGCTTCCAGGAGCTTGGCGGCACCGCGGACCGCGGCGGTGTGCGGCGCCGGCACGGCTTTCAGCGGCGTGTGCAGGCGGCCGGTGAGGTGGCGGGTGATGTCGGGGCGCAGGGCACCTCCGCCGGCCAGCAGCGGCCCGCGGCCCAGGGCGTCGACCGTGAGGGACGTGCGGTCCTGGCGCAGCATCGACGTCACCATGTCCACCACCGCCTCGCCGATCCGGTCCGGGGTCGTCGAGTCCCCGAGGTCGCCGGTGCCCAGCGCGGTGCGGCGCGCGTCGAAGACGGCACCGTCCACGAGGAGCACCACCTCGGTGAGATGGGCACCGATGTCCAGTACGAGCAGCGGCCGGGACAGGTCCGCGCCCGCGGCCAGGGCGACCGCCCGGGCGCTGGGAACGGTCAGCACGCTGCGCGGACGCAGCACCTCCACGGCCGTCCGGGCCTGGGTCCGGTAGGCGAACCCGTCCAGCACCGGCGCCGTCACCACCACCAGGGGCCGGGAGAAGCGGGGCAGGCGATGGCCGAGCAGCCGGTCCAGCATCCGGGCCGTTCCCTGGGCGTCGACGATGGTGCCGCGCTGGATCGGGTACACCGCGCCGGCGCCCGGGAAGGTGACCGTCGGGACGTCGAGGATCAGGCCCCGGCCGGCGATCCAGGCCCGGGTGCGGGCGCTGCCCATGTCGAGGGCGACGCCGCTGCACTGCCGGCACAGGGGCCACGTGCGGTGCCGGCCGGGGACGTGCCGGGGGCGGCGGACGACGGTCATCGGCCGGCCTCCCTTACCTGCTGGCAGCGGGCGCAGTAGCGGGCCTGCGGCACGATCATCAGTCGCTCGCGGGCGATGGGACGCCGGCACAGGCGGCAGGATCCGTAGCTGCCCTCCGCCATGCGCCTCAAGGCCGCTTCGACGTCGGCGAGGACCATGCGCGCGGAGGCCGCGAGTGTGACGCGGACCTCGGACTGCGCGGCGGACCGCCGGTTCGTGGCGTCGGAGCCGGAGGTGGCCGCGGCGGCGATCTGCCGCAGTTGCTCCTCGCGGAACAGCCGCTGCTCGTGCAGGTTCTCCTGGAGGACGGCGAGGTCCTCGGGCGACAGAACCGTCCCGGAACGTGTGCCGGGGTCGCCGATGGTCTGGTTGTTCACCACTTCACCCCTTGGGCAGGGCGGGAGACGAAGGCTGGGACGGACGGGTGCTCAGGCGGCGGCGCGGCGCTGGCAGGCGACGCAGTACCGGGTGTAGGGCAGGATCTCCAGGCGCTCCGCGGGGACCGGCTTGGCGCACCCGAGGCAGGTGCCGTAGGTGCCGCCGTCGATGCGCGCGAAGGCCTCGTCGATCTCCTTGAGCACCCGTTCGATGGCGGCCTTCTGCGCGGACATCAGCTGATCGTCCGCGCTCTGGCCGGTCTCGTCGAGGGCCTGCAACTGGGTCATACGGGTGTTGCGCGCGTGTTCGAGGCGCTGACGGGCCTCGTGAGCGGTCAGCCGCTCGGGGCGGGGTTCGGTCCGGGAGGCGTCGAGCGACACGACGAGTGCCTTTCTCTGGGGCGCGGTGCGCACACGGACGTCCGGTGGCGGCGCGCGGTCGCGGGACCGGGCGCCGTCGCACCGGACTTCTCTTTCATCCACCACCTTGGTCGGCCCTTCGGCGGAAACCCATCGGGCGCAGGCCCCATTTGCCCGGGGGCGGAGTATCCACACCGGTGCGGCCCCGGGCGTCGGCATGGGTGTGCCGCGCTCCGGAAATGGGGGTCGGACCCCATCGACGCGGCAGGGCGCAACGGGGCAGGCTGATCGGCAGGCTCGGTCGCGACATGGGGCCGCGGCCCGTCCGGGGTGCGCGATGACCGACAGTAGAGACCAACGGCGTCGCAGAAGGAGGCGTACCCCCGGTGTCCCTGTTCTGGCGGATCTTCGGGCTCAACGCGGTGGTGCTGGGCACGGCCACGGCGCTGCTGCTGTGGGCCCCGGTGACCGTCTCGGTGCCGGTCCTGCTGACCGAGGCCGTCATCCTGGTGGGCGGCCTGGCCGTCATGCTGGTCGCCAACGCCGCCCTGCTGCGCTGGGGCCTGTCTCCGCTGGACCGGCTCACGAAGCTGATGACCACCGTCGACCTGCTGCGCCCCGGGCAACGGCTGCCGGTGCCCGGCGGCGGCGAGGTCGCCGAGTTGATCCGCACGTTCAACGCCATGCTGGACCGGCTGGAGCACGAGCGGGCCACCAGCAGCGCCCGTGTGCTGCTCGCCCAGGAGGCGGAGCGGCGCCGTATCGCCCAGGAGCTCCACGACGAGGTCGGGCAGAGCATGACCGCGATACTGCTGGTGCTGGGGCGTGCCGCGGACGACGCCGACGAGCCGCTGCGCGGCGAGCTGCACCAGGCGCAGGAGATCACCCGGGAGAGCCTGGACGAGGTGCGGCGCCTGGTGCGCCGGCTGCGGCCGGGGGTCCTGGACGACCTCGGTCTGATCAGCGCGCTGACCTCGCTCACCCACGACTTCGCCACCCACACCGGGCTGCATGTCCGGCGCCGCTTCGCCACCGACCTGCCCGCCCTGGAGCCCGAGACGGAGCTGGTCCTCTACCGCGTGGCGCAGGAGAGCCTGACCAACGCGGCCCGGCACGCCGACGCCGAGCGGGTCGACGTGAGCCTGAGTCGCACCGACGGGGCGGTGGTGCTCGCCATCGAGGACGACGGCCGCGGCATCGAGGCGGCCCGCGAAGGCGCCGGCATCCGCGGCATGCGGGAACGGGCCCTGCTGATCGGGGCCGCCCTCGACATCACCTCGGCGCCCGGCGCCGGCACCCGGATCCGGCTCACCACACCCGTCCCCAGGAAGCAGCCCTGACCATGCCCGACCCGACCCAGCCCGCGCCGCCCCGCCGCCGGACGTCCACGTCCGAGCCCTGCGAGGCACAGCAGCCCGTGAACGAGCGGTCCGAGGCACAGCCCGCCGAGACACCGCTGCCCGAACCCACCCCGTCCATGAACCAGCCCTCCGCTCCCGAGCCGCCCACGCCCGCCCCGACCGTGCCCGCCCCCACCCGGCACCGCGCATCCGTAAGCGGACCGCCCACGTCCGAGCCCGCCGCGCCCGGCCGGTCCGCTCCCGAACCGACCGTCGCCGCCCCGTCCGTGCCCCTCCCGCCCGCCTCGCCCGGGCCCTCGCACGCCGCGCCGGCGCATGCCGCCCCCGGCAGGATCCGCATCCTGCTCGCCGACGACCACGCGCTGGTACGCCGCGGGGTGCGCCTCATCCTCGACCGGGAACCCGACCTCGAGGTGGTCGCCGAGGCCGGGGACGGTGCGGAGGCCATCGACATGGCCCGCACCCACGCCGTCGACCTGGCCGTGCTGGACATCGCGATGCCCCGTCTCACCGGTCTGCAGGCCACCCGCGAGCTGGCCGCGCTCGCACCGGGCCTGCGGATCCTGATGCTGACGATGCACGACAACGAGCAGTACCTGTTCCAGGCGCTGAAGGCGGGCGCCTGCGGTTACGTCCTGAAATCCGTCGCCGACCGGGACCTGGTCGCCGCCTGCCGCGCCGCGATGCGCGACGAGCCGTTCCTGTACCCGGGCGCGGTCACCGCCCTCATCCGCAACTACCTCGACCGGGTCCGGCACGGTGAGGAGACCGCCGACCACATTCTCACGCCCCGTGAGGAGGAGGTCCTCAAGCTCGTGGCGGAAGGACACTCCTCCAAGGAGATCGCGGAGATCCTCTTCATCAGCATCAAGACGGTCCAGCGGCACCGGGCCAACCTGCTGCACAAGCTCGGCCTGCGCGACCGTCTCGAACTGACCCGCTACGCCATCCGGGCCGGGCTCATCGAACCCTGACCCCCCCCCCCCGGGACCGCCCGGGGTTCCGGCCGCCGCTCCCCGGCCGGAGCCCCGGGCCCACACCGCGCTCCCCCGCCCACCCAAGCCGAGCATCCGCCACGAAAGGGGACGGTGCATGCGCCCCGCACCTCGCACCGCCCCCGCCCGCGTTCACCGGCTCGCGGCGACGCTCACGGCGCTGCTGGCCGTCCTGCTCACCCTCGTACCGGCGTCGCCCGCGGCCGACGCCGGGCCGGCACCGGTCCGGGCGGCCACGACCGTCCCGCACCCGGAGTCCGGCCACCACGCCGACGACACCTGTGCCACCGTCTGCGCCGCACAGGCCAGGGCACGGCACGACCACCTGGGCGAGCGCCCGGCGCCGCCGGACCACCTCGCCGCCACTTCGCACGGCACGGACGCCGCCCCGGCCGCCCGGGGGCGCACCCCGGCGGCGTCCGGTCACGCGGCGGTGTCCCCCGGCCGCGCGAGCCACGACCGCGGGCGGGCACCTCCCGCACCCTCCGGCACCTGAATCCCCGAATCCCTTCCTTCTTCACGTCGCGGCCGGCGGGCCGCCGCCGCGGCGTGCCCGCCGGAGGCCCCTGTTGAAACCCAAGCCGAAACCGAAGCCGAACCGTTCCCCGCGCACCCGTGCGTTCCTCGCCCTGGCCGTGATCGCCGTGTCGCTGTACATCGCCGTCACCACGCCGGTCCGCCTCGGGCTCGATCTGCGCGGCGGCACCCAGATCGTGCTGGAGACCCGCTCCACCCCCACCACCGACGCCGACCGCGCGGCCACCGACCGCACCGTGGAGGTGCTGCGCGGCCGTATCGACGCGCTCGGCGTCGCGGAGCCGACCATCGTCCGCTCGGGCAGCAACCGCGTCGTCGTCGAACTGCCGGGCGTACAGGACCCGAGGAAGGCGGCCGACGTGCTGGGCCGCACCGCCCAGCTCACCGTGCACCCGGTGCTCGGGACGGCCGGCACCGCGGAGCCCGGGACCGGCCCCGCCGGGGAACGGGTCCTGCCGGACGAGTCCGGTCAGCCCCTGCGGCTGAAGGCCGCCGAGCTGACCGGCCAGGACGTCAAGGGCGCCGACGCCCGGTTCGACCAGCAGAGCGGCGCCGGGTGGCACGTCACCGTCGACTTCAAGGACGGGGGCCGCGACCGGTGGGCCCGGGTGACGGGCGACGCCGCCTGCCACCCGGCCGGGGACCCGCGGCGCCGGGTCGCCATCGTGCTCGACGACAAGGTCATCTCCTCGCCGCAGGTCGACCCGTCGGTCTCCTGCAAGGCGGGCATCGCCGGTGGCTCCACGCAGATCACCGGCTCCTTCGACGACGCCGAGGCCCGGGAGCTGGCGCTGCTCGTCAAGGGCGGCGCCCTGCCCGTGCCGGTCGAGACCGTCGAGCAGCGCACCGTCGGCGCCACGCTGGGCGAGCGGGCCGTCTCGGCCGGCGCCTGGGCGGCCGTCATCGGCACCGCGCTGACCTCGCTGTTCATCATCGTGATGTACCGGCTCATGGGCGCCCTGGCGACCGTCGCCCTGGCCTGCTACGGCCTCATCTCCTACGCCGCCCTGGCCGCGCTCGGCGCGACGCTGACCCTGCCCGGGCTGGCCGGTTTCGTACTGGCCATCGGCATGGCCGTGGACGCCAACGTCCTGGTGTTCGAACGCGCCCGGGAGGAGCACGCCGGGCGCAGCCGCCCCAGTCCGCGCTCGGCGCTCACGGCGGGGTTCCGCAGCGCGTTCAGCGCGATCGCCGACTCCAACGTCACCACGCTGATCGCCGCGGCCCTGCTGTTCTTCCTCGCCTCCGGCCCGGTGCGCGGCTTCGGCGTCACCCTGGGCATCGGCGTGCTCGCCTCCATGATCAGCGCCCTGGTGATCACCCGGGTGCTGGCCGACTTCGCCGCGAGCCGCCCCGCGGTCTTCCGCCGCCCGCACATCACCGGCATCGCCACCACCGGCCCCGTCCGCGACCACCTGCTGCGCCGCGACCCCTTCCTGATGCGGCACCCGCGCCGTTGGCTGGCCGCTTCCCTCGCCGTTCTCGCGCTGGCCGCCTCGGGCATCGTGGTGCGCGGCCTGGACTTCGGCATCGAGTTCACCGGCGGACGGCTCATCGAGTACGCGACGACCAGCCCCGTCGACCCCGACCGGGCCCGCACGGCCCTCGCCGAAGCGGGCTTCCCGCGCGCCGTGGTGCAGTCCTCCGGGGACACCGGTCTCACGGTGCGCACCGAGGAGCTGACGAACGCCGAGGCGGTCACGGTCGAGAAGACCGTCAGCGGTCTGGGCGGTGAGACGGAGAAGGTCCGCGACGAGCTGATCGGACCCAGCCTGGGCGAGGAACTGCGCCGGGACGCCCTCATCGCGCTCGGTCTCGCCCTCGGCGCCCAGCTGCTGTATCTCGCCGCGCGTTTCCGCTGGCTGTTCGGCACCGCCGCGGTCGGTGCGCTCGCCCACGACGTGGTCATCCTCGTCGGGGTGTTCGCCTGGCTCGGCAAGCCCGTCGACGGGGTGTTCCTCGCGGCGCTGCTGACCGTCATCGGCTATTCGGTCAACGACTCGGTCGTCCTCTTCGACCGGGTGAGGGAACTGCTCGGGCGGGACCGCAGGACTGCGCTGGCCCGGCTGACGAACCGGGCGATCCTGCAGACGCTGCCGCGCACGGTCAACACGGGCATGGGCGCGGTGCTCATCCTCGCCGCCCTGGCCGTGCTCGCCCAGGACTCGCTCACCGATTTCGCCCTCGCCCTGCTGATCGGTGTGGCGGTCGGAACCTATTCCTCCGTCTTCACCGCCGCGCCCCTCGTCATCGAGCTGGACCGTCGGAGTCCCGGACGGAGGCCCGGACGCCGTGCGGACCGCAAGGCGCCCCCGTCCGCGGCCTCGCCGTCGCCGGACGTGCGCCGCCCGCAACGGCAGGAGGCGCCGTAGGGGGGCCGCGGCCGTCTCCACGGTGCAGGAGGAGGAGGTGGTGTCAGCGGGCCCCGGTGAAGTGCTCCCCCACCAGGGTCCGCACCAGGTCCGTCTCGCCGGCGATCAGCGCGTCCAGCAGTGCCGTGTGCTCGTGCGCGTCGGCGACCAGGTCGGCCCGCCCCCGTGCCGCGGGGGAGCCGGCCTGCGGCCACTGCGCGCGGCGGTGCAGGTCGTCCGCGATCCGCACGAGCTGGTCGTTGCCGGCGAGCGCGAGCACGGCGCGGTGGAAGGCGCGGTCGGACTCGGCGTACGTCACCCGGCAGCCTGCGGACGCGGCCCGGACGGTGGCCTCGGCGAGGGGCCGCAACTGCGCCCAGCGCTCGGTGGGCACCGTGCGGGCCAGCCGCAGCATCACCGGGACCTCGATCAGCGCCCGGACCTCGGCGAGCTCGGCCAGCTCCCGGGCGCCCCGCTCGACCACGCGGAACCCGCGGTTCGGGACGACCTCGACGGCACCCTCCAGGGCGAGCTGCTGCATGGCCTCCCGCACGGGGGTTGCCGAGACCCCGAACCGCTCGCCGAGCGCGGGCGCCGAGTAGACCTCTCCGGGCCGCAGCTCTCCCGCCATCAGGGCGGTGCGCAGGGCGTCGACGATCTGACCGCGCACGGAGGACCGCTGGACGGGGGTCCCGGGGCGTGGCGGCGGCGGTTCGGAGTGCGTGTGCTCTCCGCGCGCCGCCTGCGGCGCGTCCGCGGCGGTGCCCCCGTTCCGGTCCACGTCCGCGGCACCGGGCTGGACCGGCACCCGGACCTGTCCGGACGCGCGGATCCTTCCGATCCCCGCCCCGGCGGAGCCCTGCGTGCCCTGCTTCACGGGGTCCTCCCGGGGACGTGTCGGTACTTGAGGTCATTACGGCGGGTTGTTACTCGCCCGTCAAGCACCATAAGCGCCCAAGCCGTCAGTTCAAATCCCGAGGATCTTGGGTAAGGTAAGGCTTACCTTCAAGCAGCTCGTCGTCCTGACGTGGATCGGTGGTCCCGCATGCCTGTCTCCCGCTCGGCCGTCGCGGACTCCTACGCGCGCCTCTCGGAGGTCCTGCCGGGACTGGGGATCACGGAACTGGGCGCCGGGGACGAGGTCCCGGGCGGCGGCGGCTGGACGGCCGCCGCCTCGCTCGCGGAGGGCGGCGCCGGCCTGGAGTCGTTCCTGGCCTGGGACGACGCGCAGGTGGTGCGGGACTACGGGCAGCGGGCCCGGCCGGACGTGGTCGCGAGCTTCGGACTGCACCGCTACGCCTGGCCGGCCTGCCTGCTGGTGACCGTGCCGTGGTTCCTGCACCGCCGGGTGCCCCGCTACCCCGTGACGCACGTCGCCTACGACCGCACCGCCCCCGGCCTTCCCCTCGGCCGCATGGCCGCGCGGCCCGAGGGCTTCGCCTGCCTGCCCGGCGATCCGGCCGCCGCCCTGCCCGGCGCCCGCGTGGTCGCCGACGAGGAGGCGCTGCGGGCGGAGGTGCGCACCTCGGTCGCCGAGCACCTCGAGCCGGTGCTGGCAGGCTTCGGACCGCGCATGCGGCGGCGCGGACGCGCCCTGTGGGGCATGGCGACCGACGAGGTCGTCGAGGGCCTGTGGTACGTCGCCCATCTGCTCGGCGAGCAGGAGCGGGCGCGGCAGGAGCTGGAACTGCTGCTGCCCGGCGCGACCCGCCCGTACGTCGGCACGGCCGCGTTCCGGGAGCTGAAGGGACCGGACGGCCGGCCGCTGCACACCCGGGACCGGGCGAGCTGCTGCATGTTCTACACCCTGCGCCCCGAGGACACCTGCGCCACCTGCCCGCGCACCTGCGACGCGGACCGCGTCAACAAGCTGCTCGCCGCCACTGTTTGACCGACCGTCGGACCGGATCACCGGCAGCGGTCCCTTAAGATCGTCCGCGAACGGGACGCCCGTACGGCACCCACGGCTTTCCCCTGCCCCTCTCACGGTGAGGCAAGGCGACAGTCGTTTCACAACTTCCTCACGCGCCGCGGAAACTTTCCGTGGAACCACCCGTACGGGTACTCTTATTCGAACTCAACTCCCGCCCCTCAAGCGGCAGTTCGAGCAGAACGCCGCCCTGGGCACCCCCCTCGCACTCCCTTGGCGGCCTCTTGCCCCGAAACCCCCTGAGGGCCGGTGGGTTTGGGCCACCATGGCGGGCGTTACGCCCTATCCCAATGCAAGGGACCCCAGATGAGATTGACCGACATATCGCTGAACTGGCTGCTTCCGGGCGCCGTACTGCTCCTGGGCATGCTGGCGGCGGTGGCGGTGCTCGCGCGCGGCAAGCGATCCTCGGGGAAGGACGCGGGCGCGGACGACTCGTGGGAGCGTGCCGAGGAGCGCCGCCGGCGCAAGGAGGCCGTCTACGGCACCGTCTCCTACGTTCTCCTCTTCTGCTGTGCCGCGGTCGCCGCGGCGCTCTCCTTCCACGGTCTGGTCGGCTTCGGCGAGCAGAACCTCGGCCTGAGCGGCGGCTGGCAGTACCTGGTCCCGTTCGGCCTGGACGGGGCGGCCATGTTCTGCTCCGTCCTCGCGGTGCGCGAGGCCAGCCACGGTGACGCCGCGCTCGGCTCCCGGATACTCGTGTGGACCTTCGCGTTCGCGGCTGCGTGGTTCAACTGGGTGCACGCGCCCCGTGGCATCGGGCACGCGGGTGCCCCCCACTTCTTCGCGGGCATGTCCCTGTCGGCCGCGGTGCTCTTCGACCGGGCGCTCAAGCAGACCCGCCGCGCCGCCCTGCGCGAGCAGGGCCTGGTGCCGCGGCCCCTGCCGCAGATCCGCATCGTCCGCTGGCTGCGGGCCCCGCGCGAGACGTACCGCGCCTGGTCCCTGATGCTCCTGGAGGGCGTGCGCAGCCTCGACGAGGCGGTCGAGGAAGTGCGCGAGGACAAGCGCCAGAAGGACGAGACCCGGCAGCGGCGGCGCGAGCAGGAGCGCCTGGAGCGGGCGCAGCTGAAGGCGATCAGCCGCGGTCACCGGGGCTTCGCCGGCCGCGGCGGACGGCAGGTGGAGGTCGAGGTGCAGGCCGTGGAGCGGGGCTCCGAGCGCGCAGCCGCGGAGCCTGCCATATCCACCCCGGAACAGCTGCCCGCACGCCAGCGTCCCTCCCTGCAGCCCGTCCGGAGCGGGTCTGACCCGATCACCGTCGACCTGACCGCGGAGGACGACACACAGGCCCTTCCGCGCCTGGACTCCCTGGAGCGCAAGCTCAAGGACCTGGAGCAGCAGTTCGGCTAGGGGACGGCCCGCCGTGGGCGACAGCCGGCCCGAGCCGTGCGGACAGGGGGCGTGACCACGGGTCACGCCCCCTTCGTCGTCACGCCGCCTCGGCGTCCAGCTCGAACCAGACCGACTTGCCCACCCCGTGCGCCTGCACGCCCCAGGCGTCCGCGAGGGACTCCACCAGCACCAGGCCCCGGCCGTCCGTGCTCTCGCCGGGCTCGGGGGCCCGCGGCCGGGGCATCCGGCCGACGAAGTCCCGTACCTCCACCCGCAGCGCGCGCGGACCGACGGTGGCCGTCAGGACCGCGTCGTCGTCGGTGTGCACGAGCGCGTTGGTCACGAGTTCGCTGGTGAGCAGCTCCGCGATCTCCGACCTCCCGGGCCTGCCCCACTGCCGGAGCAGCTCGCGCAGCGCCCGGCGTGCCTCGGGTACGGCGCGCAGGTCCGACCGCCCGAGTCTGCGCCTCAGCCGTGGCGCCGCCCGCCTCTCCATGTCCCCCGTCCGCGTGCCGATGTCGGTCCCCTTCCTCTCGAACACGTTCACGGGGATCCTTGCCCGGACGGGCCCGGGGCAGTCATGTCGAATCCTCGACGACCGGGTGTTCGGCCATGCGCGGGCGCGATCTGGCCGGTTCCCGCCGGGAGTAGGGCCTCCGGCGTCACGGACGCGGGACGTTGCGCAGGTTGGAACGGGCCATCTGGAGCATGCGGCCGACCCCGCCGTCCAGGACGATCTTCGAGGCGGACAGGGCGAAGCCGGTCACCATCTCGGCGCTGATCTTCGGCGGGATGGAGAGCGCGTTGGGGTCGGTGACGACGTCGACCAGGGCCGGGCCCTTGTGCTTGAAGGCGGCCTTCAGCGCACCGGCGAGCTCCTTGGGCTTCTCCACCCGCACCCCGAAGACGCCGCACGCCTGGGCGACGGCGGCGAAGTCGGGGTTGGTGTTGGCCGTGCCGTGCGACGGCAGGCCGGCGACCAGCATCTCCAACTCGACCATGCTGAGGGAGGAGTTGTTGAACAGGACCACCTTCACCGGCAGGTCGTGCTGGACGAGGGTGAGGAAGTCGCCCATCAGCATGGTGAATCCGCCGTCGCCGGACATGGAGACGACCTGCCTGCGGCGGTCGGTGAACTGCGCGCCGATCGCCATCGGCAGCGCGTTCGCCATCGACCCGTGCGAGAAGGAACCGATGATGCGGCGACGCCCGTTGGGCGAGATGTAGCGGGCGGCCCAGACGTTGCACATCCCGGTGTCGACCGTGAAGACCGCGTCGTCGTCCGCGACCTCGTCCAGCACGGCGGCGACGTACTCGGGGTGGATCGGCACATGCTTGTCGACCTTGCGGGTGTACGCCTTGACCACGCCCTCCAGCGCGTCGGCGTGCTTCTTCAGCATCCGGTCGAGGAACTTGCGGTTCTTCTTCTCCTTCACCCGCGGGATCAGACAGCGCAGGGTCTCGCGCGCGTCGCCCCACACGGCCAGGTCCAGCTTCGAGCGCCGGCCCAGGTTCTCGGGCCGGACGTCGATCTGGGCGATCTTCACGTCGTCGGGCAGGAAGGCGTTGTACGGGAAGTCCGTGCCGAGCAGGATGAGCAGGTCGCACTCGTGGGTGGCCTCGTAGGCGGCGCCGTATCCGAGCAGGCCGCTCATGCCGACGTCGAACGGGTTGTCGTACTGGATCCACTCCTTGCCGCGCAGGGCGTGCCCCACCGGGGACTTGACCTTCTGCGCGAACTCCATGACCTCGGCGTGCGCGCCCGCCGTGCCGCTGCCGCAGAACAGGGTGACCTTGTCGACGTCGTCGATCAGCTTCGCCAGCCGGTCGATCTCGTCGTCGCCGGGGCGGACGGTCGGCCGTGAGGTGACGAGGGCGGTCTCGGCGGCCTTCTCCGGAGCGGGCTCGGCGGCGATGTCGCCGGGCAGGGAGACGACGCTGACACCGGAGCGGCCGATCGCGTTCTGGATGGCGGTGTCGAGCAGCCGGGGCATCTGCTGCGGGCTGGAGATCAGCTCGCTGTAGTGGCTGCACTCGCGGAACAGCTGGTCGGGGTGCGTCTCCTGGAAGTAGCCGAGGCCGATCTCGCTGGACGGGATCTGCGAGGCGAGGGCGAGGACGGGAGCCATCGAGCGGTGGGCGTCGTACAGCCCGTTGATGAGGTGGAGGTTGCCGGGGCCGCAGGAGCCGGCGCAGGCGGCCAGCTTCCCGGTGATCTGGGCCTCCGCGCCGGCCGCGAAGGCGGCGGTCTCCTCGTGCCTGACGTGCACCCAGTCGATGCCCTTGTGGCGGCGCACCGCGTCCACGACCGGGTTGAGGCTGTCGCCGACGACGCCGTAGAGACGTTCGACTCCGGCGCGGACGAGGATGTCGACGAACAGTTCCGCGACGTTCTGTTTGGCCATGGTTCTCGCGTGCCCCTTCGGTCTCCCGTACTCCCTGGCATTCCCTGCACTCCATGGAGGCACAGCGAGCGGCGTCACGCCTCCCAAACGGCGGCGGCCGTGCGGTCGTCGGCATAGCCCTTGACCCGGACCCGGCTGTCGGCGAGGAACGCGGCGAGGCCCGGCGGTGTGGGACCGGACCACCTCCGGGCGAGGAGTTCACCGAGTTCGGGCTCGCCGGCCAGCGGCTCGGCCAGGCCCGCGGTGCACATCAGCAGCACATCACCCGGGCGGGCGACGGAGGCGCGGAAGCGGAAGGGCCGGCGGGGCGGACCGGCGGCCGGTTCCTCGTAGGGGCTCGGCGGTGTGGTGATCCCCAGGTCCATGGTGAGCCGGTCGCCCTCGGGCGTCTCGGAGGGCGCCGAGCCGAAGCCGACGACGGGCTCGCCCGCGACGTCGCCGGCCCGCGGTTCGATGTCCTGCCAGGCGCCGTCGCGGAGCCGTAACAGCCCGCCCGCGCCGACGCCGAAGAACACGCGCGTACGGCACCGGGGGTCGGCGGGCAGCAGCAGACAGCGCAGGGTCGCCGTGTGCTCGTCCGGGTCGAGGCCCTGCTCGACGGCGTCGGCCCGGAGCCTGCCGAGGCTGCGGTCGGTCAGGCGGTGCAGGCCGGACTTCAGGTCGCCGCGCCGGGCGGCCCGCAGGTCCTCCACGAGCCGGGCCTGGCTGCGGCCCACGGCCCGCCCGATCCACTCGCAGACCTCCGCGGCGGCCCGGTGCGCCCCGGGCGTTCCCCGGGCGCCGGTCGCCATCGCCACCAGGATCAGCGCCTGCTCCCCCGCGCCGAAGCGGGCGGTGAGCAGGGCGTCGCGGCGCGGGTCCCCGCGGTAGCGCGCGGAGTCCCCGCGCACGGAGACGGCCCGCAGTGTGCAGGACCCGTACCGGGCGCCGTCCAGGACGGTGTCCGCCACCAGATCGTCCAGCCCGTCGGGATCGGCGGCCGGCAGCGCGGTGGGCTCGGAGTCGTAGGTGGGCGGCCCGGAGCCGACGTAGTCGCGCGGGGTCTCGGTGGCCGGAGGGTCCGGGGGGACGTCGCTGATCCGCGGCGTCGACGTGGGCGCCGGGGCGGAACCGGCGTCCAGCGGGGCCCCGACGGGCGGCGCCGGGCTGCCGGAGGTGTCCGGCCCCGCCGCGGGGGCCATGGGGGTGACCGGGGTGTCTCCGAAGCCCGGCGGAAGCGGCATGTCGGCCGCGCTCGGGGGTCCGCCGGTGGCCTTCCGGGCCGATGACGCCGGGGGCTGCGGGGGCAGCGGAGGCGGGGGTGGCCAGGGGGGCGGGGACGGGGGCGTCTCGTCCGGTATCCGGCGTTCCGCGGGTGTCCGGGGGCCGGTGCCCCGGGCCCCGCTGTCGCGCGGCGGCTCGGCCGCTCCCGGGTGCCTCGGGCCGGGCGGGAAGGTCACCGGGCCGGTCGGTGTTCCGGGCGGTGGCTCCCAGGGCGCCCGTGGCAACGGCGGGCCGGCGTGGATCGCGGGGGTGCCCGTGCCGCCGCCGCGGGGCGGAGAGGACCCTGTGCGGCCGGCGTCGCGGGGACCGGGAACGCCGGGCTCCACCGGCGCACCACCGGTACGCGCCGCATGCACCCCGGAGTCCGCCGCCGCACCACCGCCGCCCGCCCCCGGCGCGACCTCCGCACCACCGCTACCCGCCCCCGGCGCTCCCGGCCCGGCCGCCGCACCACCGCCGCCCGCCCCGGGGACACCCGGCGCGACCCCCGCACCACCGCCGCCCGCCCCCGGCGCGACCGCCGTGCCCCCGGCCCGTGGCCCTGAGGTTCCCGCCTCCGTCGGCGTCCACCAGGGTGACGGGTCGGCAGGTGGGCGTTCGTCCAGGGGCCCGGCCGCCGCATCCGGCGGGCCTTCCACCGCCCCCGCCGCCGAGGCGAACCGGTCGTCAAGGGAATCCGGCGCGGTCGTGGGGCCCGTGTCGTCGGTGGAATCGTCGTACAGCTGCCCCCACCAGTCGTCCTCATGACCGGTGGGCCTTCCCCCCTGCTGGCTCATGCCCCTAATTGTCCACCGCACGGGCCGCGGGAAAACGGGGCAACCGGAAAATCCGGCGGACCGCTGCGCACCCGGACGGCCTGCCGGGTGAGAAGTCGAACGACGGTGCGATGGAGGCCGCCGGGCGGCCCCACCCCCCACGGGAGGACCGCCCGGCGACGGTGACGCCACCTTGGCAGAGTGACCGGCGGTACGGCGATGATGTGCCGAGGCGGGTTTGCGCCGTGGCCGTTTTCCGCCACGGCCTGGATCCGAGGTCTGGTCCACAGGTCGGTCTAGGGAGGGGCGGCACCTGATGCTGGGAGTGCTGGGGCTGGAGGAGACGCACGAGTCGGCTTACCGGGCGTTGGTGTCCGTGGGCGCCGCCGACGTGCCCGATCTCGCACGGCGGCTGGCGCTCGGCGAGCAGGACACCGAGCGGGCCCTGCGCCGGCTGGAGCAGAACGGACTCGCGGCCCAGTCCTCGGCCCGGCCCGGCCGCTGGGTGGCCGCGCCGCCGGGGGTGGCCCTGGGCGCGCTGCTCACCCGGCAGCGGCACGAGCTGGAGAAGGCCGAACTGGCCACGGCGCTGCTCGCCGAGGAGTACCGGGCGGCGGTGGCCGAGCCCGCCGTGCACGACCTGGTCGAGGTGGTGATCGGCGCGGCGGCGGTGGCCCAGCGGTTCTTCCAGCTCCAGCTGGGGGCGAGCGAGGAGGTGTGCGCGCTGGTCACCGGCAATCCGGTCGCCGTCACGGGCATGGAGAACGACGCGGAGGAGCAGGCGACCGGGCGCGGGGTCCGCTACCGGGTGGTGGTCGAGCGGTCGGTGCTGGACCTGCCGACCGGCATCACCGAACTGACCGCCGCGCTCGGCCGGGACGAGCAGGTACGGGTGGTGGACCAGGTGCCCACCAAGCTGGTGGTCGCGGACCGCTCGCTCGCCCTGGTGCCGCTGACCGCGCACTCCGCGGAGCCCGCCGCGCTGGTCGTGCACGCCAGTGGCCTGCTGGAGCTGCTGTCGGGCCTGTTCGAGTCGGTGTGGCGGGACGCGCTGCCGCTGCGGCTCGGCACCTCCGGGGTGGCCGAACAGGAGCCCGACGGCCCCGACGTCACCGACCTGGAGATAATCTCCCTGCTCCTGGCGGGCCTGACCGACGCGAGCGTCGCCAAGCAGCTCGACCTGGGCCTGAGGACCGTGCAGCGCCGGGTGAAGCGCCTGATGGAGCTGACCGGGGTGACGACCCGGCTGCAGCTGGGCTGGCACGCGTACGAGCGGGGCTGGGTGGCCCGCCGGCAGTAGGGCCGTCCGAGGCGTTCAGGCCGCCCGGCGGGCCGGCCGGTGATGCACCTTCCGCTCTGCGCCCTGTCTGCCTCTCGGGCACCCTGGACGGATGGGAGCGTGGGACCTCCTGCTGGTCGGCCTGGTCATCCTGCTCGGCCTGTGCGGCGTGCTGCTGCCCGGCGTGCCCGGGTCGTGGCTGGTGTGGGCCGGGGTGCTGTGGTGGGCGCTGAAGGATCCGCAGCCGCTCGCGTGGGGCGTATTCGTCGGGGCCACGGCCGTACTGCTCCTCTCCCAGGCGGTGCGCTGGGCGCTGCCCGTCCGGCGCGTCCGCTGGGACGAGGCCGGCCGCCGTCTCGCGGCCTATGCGGGCGTCGGAGCCGTCCTCGGTTTCGTCCTGGTCCCGGTGGTCGGGGCGGTCCCCGGTTTCATGGGCGGCATCTACCTGGCCGAGCGGCTGCGGCTCGGCCGGCACGGCGAGGCGATGACGGCCCTGAGGACCGCGATGCGTTCGGGGGGCTCCGGCGTGCTGACGGAACTGTTCACGTGCCTGCTCATCACCGGCGCGTGGCTGGGCGCGGTGTTCGCGGGCTAGCGGCCGTTGCTGACCCACCGTCACGCGCACCACGGAAATGGTTGTACGCCCCGCGTTGCACTTGCGTTCCACTTCGGTACCGCTTCGTATGCCGTAAAGAAATCTGGTTGACATGTAAAAGACACGTGTAAGGATCACGGAGTATCCCTGGATCTTGCCGGCCCGTGACGCGGCCTGCGATCCGATCCCATGACCAACTGGAGGACCCACGTGGCCAAAAGCTCCGGCCTGAACACGCGTCGCACGCTGGCGCGTGTCACGGCTGCGGCGCTCACCGCCGCCCTGGTGGCGACCGGCACGTCCGCCGCCGTCGCCGCCGACGAGCCCGGACGATCCGCATCGCAGGTCCCTGTCGACGCGAAGCCGTCGGGCGCCTCGAAGTTCGACACCTACGCCGAGCCCGGCGACGCCCCGGTCAACGCGCTGTACGGCAAGGACGCCAACGGCGAGCTGTGGGGCTACGTGCCCAGCGGCTACGGCGGCCTGGACCCGCGCATCTGGTCCGGCTCCGGCTGGCAGGACACCCGCTTCATCACGCAGGCGGACAACGACTCCGACGGCAGCTCGGACGGCATCTGGGACGTCACCGGCAGCACGCTGTCCTACACCTCGTGGGGCACCGACTACCAGGTGACCGTCGGCAAGGGCTGGAACATCTACAACCGCCTGCTCTCGGCCGGCAACCTGGGCGGCGCCGGCGCCGACGACCTGATCGCCCGGGACGGTTCCGGCGTGCTGTGGCTGTACCTCGGCTACGGCAACGGCAAGCTGACCCAGCGCTACAAGGTCGGCAGCGGGTGGAACGTCTACACCCACCTCGCCGGCAAGGGCGACCTGACCGGCGACGGCAAGGACGACATCGTCGCCAAGGACAGCTCGGGCGTGCTGTGGCTCTACAAGGGCACCGGCAACTACAAGGCCCCGTTCACGTCCCGCTCCCGCATCGGTGGCGGCTGGAACACCTACAACAACCTCGTGTCCGTGGGTGACATCGACATCGACGGGATCACGGACCTGGTCGCGCGCGACAAGACCGGCGCCCTGTACGTGTACTACGGCACCGGCAGCGCCACGGCTCCGTTCAAGTCCCGGGTGAAGATCGGCAGCGGCGGCTGGAACACCTACAGCATCCTGTTCTGATCGGGACCCACCGCCTTCGCTGAAGGCACCGTGACGGGCCGCTCTCCTGTGGAGGGCGGCCCGTTCCGCTGCTGGACCGGACGACTAGGCGCCGCTCACCACGCCCTCCAGCGCCAGCAGCGCGGTCTTGCGCGCCAGGCCGCCCGCGTACCCGGTGAGGGAGCCGCTCGCGCCGATGACCCGGTGGCACGGGCGGACGATCAGCAGCGGGTTGGCGCCGATCGCGCCGCCGACGGCCCGTACCGCGGCCCGGGAGGCTCCGACGCGGGCGGCGATCTCCCCGTACGTCGTGGTCGCCCCGTAGGGCACGGAGTCCAGCGCGTCCCACACCCGCTCCCGGAACGCGGTGCCCTCGGCGCGCATCGGCAGCCGGAACTCCTTCAACTCCCCGGCGAAGTAGGCGGCGAGCTGCCCCGCGGCCTCGCGGAACGGGCCGGTGTCGGCCCGCCAGCCGTCCTGGACGGTCCGGCCGCCCTTCTGCCCGGGGACGGAGAGGGAGGTCAGCGTCCCGGACGGGTCGGCGGTGAGGAGGAGCCGGCCGACGGGGCTGTCGATCTCGGTCCAGTAGGTCGTGGTGGTCATCGGTTCTCCAACTCCCCTGCGGTGCGCAGGTGCTGCAGTGCGTAGGAGCGCCAGGGGCGCCAGGTGTCGGGCAGGTCCGCGCCGGGCGGGGCCACGTCCGGGTCGCCGAGGGCGCGGGTGCGCACGACGGCGGCGGTACGGGCGTCCAGGCCGGGCAGGGCGAGCAGCGCCCGCTGCGCCTCGTCGCGGTCGGCCCCGGGGTCCAGGCGTACGGCGCCGTCGGCGAGTGCGGCGGTGAGCGCGCCCAGGGGGCCGTCGGGCTCGGCCTCGGCGAGGACGGCCGGTTCGGGGAAGAGGTGAGTGAGGCTGCCGCAGGGCGCGTCCAGTGCCTTGCCGTACCGCTGGACCAGCCGCTCGGCCTCCTCACGTCCCACCAGCGCCCGCACGGCCAGTTCCTCGGGGTCGGCGGTGCCGGGCGAGCGCAGTCCGGGGCGGGCGGCGACCAGGGGGGCGAGCCGGGGGTCGGCGCCGAGCCGGTCGTCGACGGCGTACGGGTCGGCGTCCAGGTCGAACAGGCGTCGCAGCCGCTGCACGGAGGTGGTCAGGTCGCGCAGGTCGGTGAGGTGCAGCCGGGCGTCGAGCCAGCCCCCTGCGGTGCCCGCCCTCGGTGCGCCGGGCCGCTCGTCGACGGCGACGATCCCGGTGCCGTAGGGGAGGCGGAGGGTGCGCCGGTAGGTGCGGCGGCCCGGAGGACCGCCGACCTCCTCGACGCCTGTCACGGCCTCCTGTTCCAGCAGGTCGAAGACGGGCCCGGCCTGGTAGGGGCCCCGGTGGGCGAGCCTGAGCGGGATCCCGGCGGACGGGGTCGGCGTCCGCCGGGAGGGCCGGCCGCCCGCGGGGGCCGCGGCACGCAGCGCGCTGGGGGTGGCCGCGTACACGGCCCGGATCGTGTCGTTGAACTGGCGCACGCTGGCGAACCCCGACGCGAACGCGATCTCGGTGACCGGCAGGCCGGTGGTCTGCAGCAGGACGCGTGCGGTGTGCGCCCGCTGGGCCCGGGCCAGGGCCACCGGTCCGGCACCCAGCTCGGCGGTCAGCTGGCGCTGCACCTGCCTGGCGCTGTAGCCGAGCCGGGTGGCGAGCCCGGCGACGCCCTCGCGGTCGACGACGCCGTCGCCGATCAGCCGCATGGCCCGGCCGACGACGTCCGCGCGGACGTTCCAGTCCGCGGATCCGGGCACGGCGTCCGGACGGCACCGCCGGCAGGCCCGGAAGCCCGAGCCCTGCGCGGCGGCGGCCGTCGTGAAGAAGCGCACGTTGCGGCGTTTCGGTGTGACCGCCGGGCAACTGGGCCGGCAGTAGATGCCGGTCGTCGCGACGGCGAAGAAGAACGCCCCGTCGAACCGCGCGTCCCGGCTCCGTACGGCCTCGTACCTGCTGTCCTCGTCCATCACACCGCCCAGTCTGCGCCGCACCGGCCACCCGGGCTGGCGGAATTCGGACATGACGTCGGCCACGCCGGACCACCGACCGCCCACCAGCCGGCCCCGGCGGCCGCCACCGGCACCCCGCCCTCCGACCGGAACCCGGAGGCCGGTGGCCGGGAAACCCCGGCCTGGCCGACGGCCGGTGACCGAGACCGGACGTCAGTGCCCCGCAGCCCCCGGCCGGACCGCCGGCCATCGGACGGTGACCGAACCGGACGCCGGTGACCCGGCCTCCCGGTCGGCCCGACGGACGGTGACCGGTGGTCGGGACCGTGACCGGCACAGCCGGTGGCCGGTGGCCCATGGACAGGCCCGGCCCGCGCCCCTCGCAGCGCTGCGGGCGCCGGGCCGCGTCGGCCGTGTCGCCGAACGGCCCACGCCGAATCGCGCACCACCCGCGCGGCGCCGACGATGAACGGGATCGTTCCGGCCGGGTACGAAGGGTGACAGCCATGCTGCGAGAGCAATCCGGTCGCGGCCGACGGGCCGTCGTGGCGGCACTCGCCTGTGCCCTGGCCGCCGTCGTGCTCACCGGGTGCGGCGACGACGGCGCCGGCCCCACGCCGACACCGACACCCACCAGCCCCGATGAGGCATCGTTCTCCGGACAGCCGCCCTCGCTGCTTGCCTCACAGGCGGCTTCGGCGATCGCCTCCGCCCGGGCTTCAGCCTCGGCGGCGGCCTCCTCGGCATCCGCCCGCGCCTCCGAGTTCGAGGCGTCCGTCGAGGCCGAGGCCGCCCGCGCCGGTGCCGCCGCGGAGAAGGTGCTCAAGGACGTCGAGGGACGCGGCAACGCGGTGTCCGACGTCGGCATGACGGGCCTGCCGAGGAACGAGACCAGCGGGTTGCTCGCCGTGCTGGTCACGATCACCAACAAGACCGACGAATCGGCCTCGTACGCCGTGCAGGTCGATTTCGAGGACTCGTCCGGAAAGGTCGTCGAGACGAGGTTCGTCGGCGCCGAGGACCTCGAGCCGGGCGAGAAGGAACAACCCATCGCGTTCAGCCGACAGCCTGCGGACGCACAGCTCACTCCCCGTCTCGCCAAGGCACAGCGGTACTGACGTCACGGGTGGATCCGAGCCATGGAGGAGTGATGGGCAACCTGGTGGTCGTGGGAACGGACGGCTCGCCGTCGAGTCTCGCCGCGGTGGAGACGGCCGCCAGGGAGGCCCGGCGGCGGCGCGCGGACCTGCGTGTGGTGTACGCCCTCAACTGGCCGGTCAGACCCATGTACACGCCGCTGGACACCACACCGCTCACTCACCGGCTCAGCGAGGCCGCGGACCGTGCGCGGAGCGTGGCCCCGGAGGTGACGGTCGCCGAGGCCATGGTGCCCGGCGACACGGTGGCGGTGCTGGAGGCGGAGTCGGGGGCGGCGGACCTGCTGGTCCTGGGGGCACGCGGGGCGGGAGGCGTCCTCGGCATGCTGCTGGGATCGACGGCGGCGTCCCTGACGGCCCACAGTCGGTGCCCGGTGCTGGTGGCCCGCGAGGAGTCGGCGGAATCCGGTCCGGTCGTGCTGTGCGTCGACGGCTCGCCCGCGGGTGAGGCAGCGGTCGGGTTCGCCTTCGCCGAGGCGGCGCTGCGCGGGGCCGAGATCGCCGCCGTGCACGCATGGCTGCCGGATCACGCCCCGGCCGGTACCGGCGTCGAGAGCGCGGAGCGGCTGCTGGCCCAGGCGCTCGCCGGGCACGCGGAGACGCACCCGGACGTCACGGTCAGGCGCGAGGTCCTGAGTGGCGACGTCCGGGAGGTGCTGATCGACAGGAGCAGGAACGCACAACTCGTGGTCGTCGGAGCCCGGGGCCGCGGGGGGTTCACCGGGCTGCTGCTGGGGTCGGTGAGCCAGGCGCTGCTGCACCATGCGCACAGTTCCGTCGCCGTCGTCCGCGGCCGGGTGTGACCGGACGCGTCGTGCGAGTCGGTCGGGTCGCGAGTCGGGTGGGGCTCTGGAACAGTGGCAGAGGTGAGTGCGCCGACCGCGACGTCCTGGCCGGCCGGCTCGGCCGACGCCGCGGCCACTTCATGCCGCACACGCTCCTCGACTCGCAGCTCGCCACCCTGAACCGCTCCAAAGTGACGAGCCAGGAGCCGAGTTGGACGCCGCACCCGCCCCCGGGCACCATCGTCGACACGGCCATGGCCGTGCTGCCGACCGGGTGACACACGTTGCGCGGCGCCCATTCACCCGGACAGACCGCTGCGGTGGCCGGGGGCGGACGTCGGAGCGACGCTGGGAGCGTCGATGCAACGCGACCGCCCCGACAAGGCGGTGTTCGGCGATGACCACACCCTGCGGAAGGGCCATGACGTGGCGCAGACACCAGGCGGAGTCCGGCAACGCCCCCACAGCAGCGCGCAGCCACTGGGCGGGGGCCCTGCCCTTTTCGCCGGCTGGGCGCTGGAGTTGAGCGGTACGCTCAGCATTCTCCTCGGCGTCGTCGGTGTCACCCGCGAGACCATCTTCAGCTCACCCGACTACACCTACGAGTTCAGTCTGACGGCCTGGGGCTGGATCCACATCGTCCTCGGCA
Source organism: Streptomyces viridiviolaceus (assembly GCF_014650995.1). Taxonomy (GTDB): domain Bacteria; phylum Actinomycetota; class Actinomycetes; order Streptomycetales; family Streptomycetaceae; genus Streptomyces; species Streptomyces viridiviolaceus. The sequence continues at coordinate 401,014 of NZ_BMWA01000002.1, read as the reverse complement.
TCGGGCTCGTCGCCGCCGGCTTGGGAGTGCTGATCGGCCAGAGCTGGGGCCGGGGGGCCGGTATGGCACTGGGCGCGGTCAGCCTGATCACCCAGTTCATGTTCCTCCCCCACTACCCGCTCTGGTCGATCAGTGTGATGACGCTCGACCTCCTCGCCATCTGGACGTTGGCCAGGTTCCTCGCGGCGGGCGACTAGCGCAGGCGTCCCCGCTTCGCCTCCATCGCCGCCTTGCCCTCCGCGCCCCTGCGCTTCCACTCCCGGCGGATCTCGGAGCGCAGACGCGCGTCGGTCTTGGCGACGATGCGCTGGTTCTCCCGCATCAGCTTGCGGTAGCTCTCCAGCCGCCGCTCCGGCAGGTCGCCCGAGTCGATGGCGGCGCGCACCGCGCAGCCGGGCTCGGACTCGTGGGCGCAGTCGTGGAAGCGGCAGTCCTCCGCCAGTTCCTCGATCTCGGAGAACACCTGTCCGACCCCGCTGCCCGCGTCCCAGAGCCCGACGCCGCGCAGCCCTGGCGTGTCGATGAGCACTCCCCCGCCGGGCAGCGCGAGCAGATTGCGGGTGGTCGTGGTGTGACGCCCCTTGCCGTCGACGTCCCGGGCCGCCTGGACGTCCATGACGTCCTCGCCGACCAGGGCGTTGGCCAGGGTCGACTTGCCCGCGCCGGACTGCCCGAGCAGCACCGCCGTACCGCCGGAGACGACGGCGGCCAGGACGTCCAGCCCGTCCCCGTACGCGGCGCTGACGGGCAGCACCGGCACGCCCGGCGCGGCCGTCTCGACGTCCTGGACGAGGTACGACAGCGTCGCCGGGTCGGTGACGAGGTCGGCCTTGGTGAGCACGACCACGGGCTGCGCCCCGGACTCCCAGGCGAGCGCGAGGAACCGTTCGATCCTGGCCAGGTCCAGTTCGACGGCGAGCGACACGGCGACGATGGCGTGGTCGACGTTGGCCGCGAGGATCTGCCCCTCGGACCGCTTGGAGGAGGTGGAGCGCACGAAGGCGGTACGGCGCGGCAGATACGTCCGTACGTAGCGGGGGTTGCCGCCGGGTTCGACGGCGACCCAGTCGCCGGTGCACACCACGCGCAGGGGGTCGTGCGGGGTGACGAACGCGGTGTCGGCCCGCAGGATCCCGTCGGCGGTGACCACGTCGCACTGACCGCGGTCGACCCGGACCACGCGTCCGGGCAGCAGCCCTTCGGCGTCGTACGGGGTGAACGCGTCGGCCCAGGCGTCGTCCCAGCCGTAGGGAGCCAGCGCGGAGAAAACGGAGGTGGAAGTCAAGGGTGCCCCTTCAAGGGGTGGCCCCGGCAGGAAGGTTGGGGTCAGCCGGCGGCCACGGAGGTGGACTCGGTGAACTGGATGCGGGCAGGGCCCATCGCCATGACAGCCATCGGTCGACACCTCCTCGTCCTCACTCGTTCCTGCGGCGGCAGCCAACGGCCGCCGCGCTCTGCGAGCTCACCTTAGAGCGCTGCGCGCCCCGGGCGCCATCGGTTTTTCCGGCGAGCCGGGAAAGAGGCCGTCAGGCCCTGGCGCACTCCCGCCCGTTCAGGGTGAAGTCGGACGGCGGGGAGTTCTCGCCGCGCCAGGAGGCGAGGAAACCGAAGGCGAGGTGGCCGTCGGCGGGGACGGCGGCATTGTGGTCGGCGGCGGTGGCGGTGACGTGGGCGCCGTTCTGGGAGGCGGTCGCGTCCCACATCTGGCGGACCCGCTGTCCGTCGGGGAAGGTCCAGGCGACGCGCCAGGAGTCGAGGGGGCGGCCGGGGGTGACGGTGACGGTGGCCTGGAAGCCGTCGGGCCACTGGTTGACGACGTCGTAGCGCACGCGGCAGGTCGCGGGCGCGGTCGTGCCCGGGTCCGGCGGGTTTCCGGCGCCGGTGGTGGACGACGAGGGGCTGCCCTGGGGTTCCGGGTCGGGGTTCGCCGTCCGCGGGTGCGCCGGCCGTGGGCTCGTCGTCTTCGCGGGGCGTCCTTCCGTTGCCGCCCCCGGCGTTACGGCCTTCGGGGTGCCGGCGGACGGCTCCCGGGTGCCGGAGGCGGGGCCCGCGGCCGGGGAGGGCTGCGACGGACCGGGGTCGGCCACCGGCCGGCCCGCGGCGGTCCGGCCGGCCGGCGTGGTGTCCTCGGGGGTGCCGCCGAAGGGCATCAGGGAGGCGGTGAGCGCCACCGCGGACACCAGGGCGGCCGTGAGGAGGAGGCCACCGCCTGCGAGGCGGGCCCGACGCGTGCCCTCCTGCGTCGCGCGCGTCTCGCCGCCGTCGTCGTCGGCCGGTGCCGGGCGTCCGGCGCCGCGTCGCGCATCGGCGGCCCGGCTGCGGCGTTCGAGGTAGGCGGGGCCGCCCCAGCCGAGGACGGCGTCCGCGAGGGCCGCGGGCAGTGCTCCGCCGTGTGTGCGCAGGCAGGCGGCGGCCTCCGCGCAGTCGGCGCAGCCGGCGAGGTGGTGCGAGAGGTCGTCGGGGACGTCGGCGGCGGGCGTCCGTGTGACCGCGTCCAGCAGACGGGCGTAGGCGCGGCACCGCGCCTCCTGCGATGCGTCGAGGTGGCCCTGCCGGCAGCGGTCCCGGAACTGATCGCGGACACGGGCGAGTTCGTGGGGCGCGCCGGCCGGGTCGAGGCCGATCCTGCGGGCGACGACGGGCAGCGGCAGTGCCTCCACGTCGGCCAGCCACAGCAGTTCCGCGTCCGGTGCCCGCATGTCCCGCAGGCCGCGCAGGGCGAGGGGGCGGCGCGCCGGCGGTCCGGTGTGGCGGGCCGCTGCGTTCGACGTGAGCCACAGCCGCAGCCCGGGGTCGAGTTCGTGCCCCTGTCCGCCCTGCTCCCAGGCCGCCGCCGTGGCGCGTACGGCGGTCAGCAGCAGGGGGATGCGGGGCAGCCGGGCGGGTCGGCCTCCGGCTCGCCGGGCCGTGGGCGCGGCCCCGGCGCGGGCCTCGCGCATGCCGTGACCGAACGCCTCGGTGGCCAGCCGGGTGGCGGCGGACGGCCCGGCCGTGCACAGGTCGGCGTAGCAGAGCACCGCGTCCCAGCACTCGGCCAGCAGCGCGGCCCCGGCGGCGTCCTGGGGGCTCGGCAGGTCGGGCATCGGTCTCCTGCATCCACGGGCGAGGTCAACTCAGGTCACTGATCGCGCAGTTGGGGGAGGGCCTCGCGGCAGGCGCCGAGCCTTTCACGTCTTCGGCACGGCTGACAAGCGCCGTGTTCGACGGCCGGCGGACGCGTGTGCGGGCGTCGGCCGGACCCGGAACGGCCCGGCCCCCGGACAGGACATACGGGGGCCGGGCCGGTTCCGTTCACACCTCGACGGGCTCGTCCGCCGGCAGGCTGTCCATGAAGGAGCTGACGGAGAAGACCGCGTTGCCGGCGCCGGGCGGGCCGTAGCCGGGGGGCGAGGAGAGGCCGAAGTCCTCCATGGTCTGCCGGTACGCCTGGAGCAGCCGGATGTGGTACTCCAGCGGAGCGCCCTGCGGGTTGGCCTTGCCGAGCGGGGTGGTGGGCTCGGGGCACCAGGTGGTGAACCGGGGCGTGATGCCGTGGGACATGAAGAAGCGCAGGCCCTCGGTGGTGGAGGCGATGGCCTCGTCGACGGTCTTGAAGCCGAAGGGCTCGGCCATCTCCACGCCCGCGACGAAGTTCGGGATGACGTTGCGCGCGCCGAAGACGTCCGCCGAGTCCAGGATCCGCCTGTGCCACTCGTCACGGCCGACGTACCGCTCCTTGCCGGGGCAGTACATCTTGAACAGGTACTCGTCCCACACCTCGAAGTTGGGGTGGTAGATCTGCACGCCGTAGTCCTTGAAGCGCTGGACGTCCGGCTTGGGCAGCGCCTGGGCGACGACCTTGCCGATCCAGCGGCCGGGGAAGCGCTCCTCGATGGCCTTGGCGTAGTGGCCGTAGAAGTCGGCCTCGTCGCGGCCGGAGACCGTCTTGGTGATGGCGCCGCCGGTGAGGGTGTAGGCGGTGGATGCCTTCGCCGTGTCGTACCGGTCGATGATCTCCAGGGCCTCCAGCACCTCCTCGACGTCCTTGACGCCCGTGTACGGCCGGCCGGCGGCCTTGTGCTGGCGCCAGTTGTGGTTGATGTCGCAGTACTGGCACTCCTCCTTGGCGCCGAAGTACTGGCAGACCCGGAAGACGGTCAGGTAGATGAGGTAGCCCCACTGGATGGTGGGGGCCACCTCCATGACCGACTTTCCGTTGGAGAGGGTGTGCCGGTAGTACTCGGGCATGGGCGGCACGCCGACGTCCGAGATCCGCTTGCCGTCCAGGTAGAGGCCGAGCTGGCCGTGCTCGTCGGCGGCGACCCGGTAGGGCGAGGCGGGGTTCACGCGGACCGAGACGACGGTGCGGCGCAGGTCGTACGGGCCGCCGGTGAGGATGATCTCCTCGGGCGGTCGGCGCAGCGCGGCCTCGCCGAGCTCGGGCAGGGTGCCGTGGTCGAAGGAGAAGATGAAGTACGACTTCGGCTTGACCTCGCCTCCCTCGTTGTCGCTGAGGGCCGACGGGTCGAAGGCCACCCCGCCGCGGAGCAGGTCTTCCTTGAAGACGGCTTCCCGCGGTACATGCGGAAAGCGCTCCATCAGATCCTCGACCAGCGCGGTACGGCTGCCCATCCCGTGTCTCCTCCCGGCTCAGGCGTTCGACTTCTCACGGTATGCCCCCGCCCGTGCGTCCCGGCTGCCGGGGCCCCTCCCGGCGCGCCAGGTAGGTTTCCGGCGGAGGACTCCTGGTCCTCCCGGATCTCAGGGAGGGGCTGCGGTATGACCGACATCACCGTGACCAATTGGGCCGGCAACATCACCTACTCGGCCAAGGAACTGCTCAGGCCGCACTCACTGGACGCGTTGCGGGCGCTGGTGGCGGACAGCGCGCGGGTGCGGGTACTGGGCAGCGGGCACTCCTTCAACGAGATCGCCGAGCCGGGTGCCGAGGGCGTGCTGCTGTCGCTGGCCGCGCTGCCGCCCGAGATCGACGTCGACACCGCGGCCCGTACGGTGCGGGTGGGCGGCGGCGTCCGGTACGCGGAGCTGGCCCGGCTGGTGCACGCGCGGGGGCTCGCGCTGCCCAACATGGCGTCGTTGCCGCACATCTCGGTGGCCGGGTCGGTGGCGACCGGCACGCACGGCTCCGGGGTGGGCAACGGGTCGCTGGCGTCGGTGGTGCGCGAGGTGGAGCTGATCACGGCGGACGGCTCGACGGTGACCGTGGCGCGCGGCGACGAGCGGTTCGGCGGTGCCGTGACCTCCCTCGGCGCGCTCGGCGTGGTGACCGCGCTCACCCTCGACCTGGAGCCGGGCTACGAGGTCGAGCAGCATGTCTTCACCGAGCTGCCGTGGGCCGGACTGGACGCCGCGACGTTCGGGACGGTGATGGCGGCGGCGTACAGCGTGAGCCTGTTCACCGACTGGCGGGCGCCGGGCTTCAGGCAGGTGTGGCTCAAGCGGCGCACCGACCGGCCGCTGCCCGACTTCCCCTGGGCCGCGCCGGCCACCGAGAAGATGCATCCGGTGCCGGGCATGCCCGCGGTCAACTGCACGGAGCAGTTCGGAGTGCCGGGGCCCTGGCACGAGCGGCTGCCGCACTTCCGTGCCGAGTTCGTGCCCAGCAGTGGGGCCGAGCTCCAGTCGGAGTACCTGATGCCGCGCGAGCACGGCCTCGACGCGCTCCACGCGCTCGACGCGGTCCGGGAGGCGGTCGCGCCGGTGCTGCAGACCTGTGAGGTGCGCACGGTCGCCGCCGACGAGCAGTGGCTGAGCCCGGCGTACGGGCGGGACACCGTGGCGGTGCACTTCACCTGGGTCGAGGACACGTCGGCGGTGCTGCCGGTGGTGCGGCGGGTGGAGGAGGTGCTGGACGGCTTCGGGGCGCGCCCGCACTGGGGGAAGGTGTTCACGACGCCTGCGGCGGTGCTGGGCGAGCGCTATCCGCGTCTGGCCGATTTCCGGGCGCTGGTGGAGGAACTGGATCCGCGGGGCACCTTCGCCAACGCGTTCGTGCGGGAGGTGCTGGGCGGGTGAACGACCGGCGCGCGCAGGCGTACGCCGCCGAGGGTGCCGTGTGGGCCCGGCTCGCCGGACTGCTGCCGGGGGCCGACGACGCCGACGAGGTGCAGGGGTGCTGGGACATCGGGGAGCAGGAGGCCGGGCTGGAGGTGCTGGTCGGGCGGCTTCTGGAGCAGGAGTTGGCGGTCGACGACGCGGCCCGGGCCGAGCTGGCGGTGATGGCCGGGCAGTGGGGGGTGTGGGACCGGCTGGGGACGGGGATCGTGGCCTGCCGGCCGGACCCCGCCCGACCCGCGCGGCTGCGGGTGTACGAGGACGGCGCCGAGCCGCCGGTGCCGGCGTGGTCGGTGCTGCCGGATCCCGTGTCGCGGGAGCTGCGGCTCGTCCCGTGGATCGCCTGTGCCGGCTGCGGGCTCGTGCTGGCCCGGGCGCACACGTACGAGGAGTGGGAGGAGCTGTCGTACCTCGCGCAGTCGTACGTCGTGCACGCGCCCGGCGGGAGCGGCGCGCCGCGCGTGTTCGAGCGAGCGGAGGACGGGGCGGCCTGGTCGGCGCTGGCCGTCGTGCGGGACGGCTGCGGGTGCGGGTGAGCCGTCCGGTTCAGGTGTGGCCGGACCGGCGGACGGGGGTGAACAGCGCGACGACCGCGATCAGGACGCAGGCGGCGCCGGCCACCAGGGCGACCGGTGTGGTGCCGTGCCGCTCCGCCGCCCAGGTGAGGACGGCCGCGCCGATGGGGGCCGCCGAGTACTGGAGCGTCCAGTAGGCGGAGGTGACCCGGCCCAGCAGAGGTTCCGGGGTCACCTCCTGCCGCAGGGACATCGAACAGGTGCCGGCCATGCCGGCGCAGGCCAGGAACGCGGCGCTCAGGGCGGCGACCACGGGGACGTCCCGGGCCCAGCCCAGGCCGGCGAACGCCAGTCCGCACACCGCGACCGAGCCGGTCCAGGTCCGGCCGAAGCCGAGCCGGCGCCGCACGCGGGCCACGAACAGCGCGCCGGTGATCGTGCCCAGCGCGCCGACCGCCATGACGGTGCCGACCGTGCCGTCGTCGTGGCCGAGGTCGTGCTTGAGGTGGTAGATGACCAGGTCGTTCAGGCCGAGGGTGAGGAAGCTGAACCCGCAGAGCAGGACGGTGAGCGTGCGCAGCACCGGGTGCCCGTACAGGAAGGACACCCCGGCCCGCAGGTCCTGCCACAGTCCGGGCCGCCCGCCCGGCGTGTCGTCCGCGGCACGGGGCCGGAAGCGTACGAAGACCATGCAGGCGGCGGAGACGCCGAAGCTGGCCGCGTCCACGCCGACGGCGGTGGCCGGGCCCGACCAGGCGGCCACCAGGCCGGCGCACAGCGGCCCGAGGATCCCGGCCGCGGCGGCGGTCGCGTTGAGCCGTCCGTTGGCCTCGGTGAGCTGCTCGGTGCCGACCAGTCCGCGTACGACGGTGACGTAGCCGACGGCGAAGAGCATGCCGACGGCCTCGCACAGCGGCAGGACGGCGTACAGCAGCCAGATCTGCGGGCCCAGCAGCCACACCACGGGGATCACCCCGTAGAGCACCATCCGTACGAGGTCGCAGCCGATGAGCAGCCTGCGGCGGTCGACACGGTCCACCACGGCACCGGCGAACACCGCCGCCAGGACCGCGGCCGCGCCGCCCACCGCCGTCAGCAGCCCCATGCGGGCGATCGAGCCGGTGGCCTCCAGGACCAGCAGGGGCAGCGCGATCAGGGCGAAGGAGTCGCCGAGGACGGAGAGGGTCTGCGCGGTCCAGAAGACGCCGAAGTCCCGTTGCCGCCACAGGGGGCGCGGGCCCGGGCCGGCGTCCCGCTCGGTCCTCGGGCGGTGTGCCTCGTGCGTCATCCGGTTGTGCCCCCTCGCCGCGTGCCCGGTGCCGGGCAAGACTAGGGCGACGCGGGGAGGGAGCGGTACGTGTTTTCCGCGCGGTCAGTGGTCCGCGCAGCAGGGCGTCGGGGCCGGGTCCTCGAACGGGACGAGCGTGCCGCCGGCGGCGGGCATGGCGGCGAGGACCAGTTCGCCGTCCTCCCACCGGGGGCGGACGAACTCCCGGGTGACGAGCCGGGTCGCGGGGTCGGGCTCACCGGGCGTGCCGAGGACGCGGACCCGCGCGATCGCGGAGCGGTCCAGCAGCTCCGCGACCGTGAGGGTGCCGGTGAGTTCGGTGACGCCCGGGTAGAGCACCGCCCGTCCGTGCTGGTCCCACACGCCGTCCGTCACCGCGTGTCCCTGGGCCGCGAGCGCGCTCCGCGCGGTGGCCAGCACCGCCGCCGAGCCCGCGCCGAGGGACAGCGCCACGCGCGGCCGGCCGCCGTCCCGCACCAGGTGGGTGCAGCCGAACGCGTCCTCGGGGAGCGCGAGTCCGGCCGCGAGGTCCTGGAGCAGGTGGTCGGCCTCGCGCAGCTTCGTCACGGTGGTGTCGATGCCGATGACGTACGGCGGTGGGGTCACGACGGCAGGACCCAGACCGGGTTGGAGTAGAACCACAGGTCGCGCCACGGGTCGGCGTCACCGACGACGTCGATGGCCGGGCCCGCCGGGTCGACCGACGCGCCCATCGCGCCCACGGCGGTCCGGTTGCCGTCGGTGCCGCGCAGGCGGAGGTAGACCGGGCGGTCGACGCGGCCGAGGTCGTAGGTGAGGGTGACCGTGCCGGCGTTCTTGTTCACCTCGTAGGACTTGACGACCCTGGCGCTCGGGGCGGTGAAGGTGTCCTTGTCCTTCACCTCGCCGGTGACGTCGCCCTGGATGACGTCGACGCGGGCCAGGGTGGGCTGGAAGCCGGCCCAGTTGGGGCCGCCCGCGAGCGCCACGTCCACGGTGAGGGTGACGCGGGTGCCCTTCTTGACCTGGAGGGCTCCGCCGAGGGTGGCCCAGCGGCTGCCGCCCGAGACGCGGACGTCGAGGCCGCTGATGAGCTGGCCGTGGTCGACCCAGACTCGGCCGGCGCGGATGCCGTCCATGACGGCGGCGTAGGAGAAGTCCTCGGCGCCGACGTGGGTCCGGCTGTAGTAGCCGGGCCAGTAGTCGTTCTCGGTGATGTCGATCGAACCGCCGTAGACCGGGTCGTCGTAACGGCCGTTGGTGTTGAAGTCGCCGCCGCCGCGGGCGGCGGTGTCGCCGTAGACCTGGTGGGAGTCGGAGTTGGCGGTGATCCACCAGGGCTTGCCCTCGGCGAGGAGGCTGTCCCACAGGCCGCCGACGGTGGCGGTCATCCAGTCGAAGCCGCCCCAGGTGCGGTAGCTCTCCAGCGGGTAGCCGGCGAAGGAGTCGCTGCCGGGGCTGTTGTTGTAGATGCCGCGGGCGCCGCCGGGACCGAGCGGCTTGGGCAGGCCGCCGGCCTGGTGACCGGGGGCGCCCTCCATGCCGACGGCGATGCGGTGGCCGGCGGATGTCGCGTCGCGCCATGCGCGGATCTCGTGCGGGGAGTCGATGCCCTTGCGCGCCGGGTGGTTGGCGAGCATCAGGGCGTCCTTGACCTTGCGCCGCTCGACCTGCTCGGACAGGAAGGCGAGGCCCGCGATGGCGAGCGCCTCGTTGGCGGGCGAGGAGCCGGTGGCGGCCTTGACGGCACCGTCGTAGCCGGTCTCGAACTGCTTGAGTACGGAGACCTCGTTCTTGCCGGGGTGGACGAAGACGGTGCCGTGCTCGGCGGCCGGGATGTTCCACTCCAGGCCCTGGAAGACGAGGGTGTCCTTGTGGGCGGAACGGGCCTGCTGGATGTCCGGGTTGACCTTCTCCACGCCGATCCTGGCGTGCGTGCCGCTGCCGTGGTCGGTGATGACCAGCCAGTCCATGCCGTGCCGGGCGCCCTGGCGGACCTGGTCGATGACCCGGTACTTGCCGTCGCTGCTGTACTGGGTGTGGATGTGGTGGTCGCCGGCGAGCCAGAGGAAGCCCTTCTTGCGGCGGCTGTCGGCAGCGGCCTGCGCGGGCGCGGCGGCGGTCTGCGCGAGGACGGTCCCGGCGGCGAGTCCCGCGCCGAGGAGGCCGGCCCGGCGCAGCAGGCCGCGGCGCGACTGCTGTTCGGGGGTGAGGGCCTCGTCGGGGACGGTGGTGTCGAAGGCGGCGGGCAGGGGCGGCGCGGCCTCGTGCTCGTGCGTGTGGGTGTGTCCGTGGTGGTGGTGGCCGTGTGTGTGCCCGTGCCCGTGTCCCATGAAGCCCCTCCTGGATACCGCCGCCGTGCGCGGCTGTGAGGAGAATCGAGGCAGAAGATGAACGTTGAACGACCACCGGGTGAGTCGCGACCGACCCGGACACGACCGGTCGCACCGTCCCTCACAGGCTTGGCTGTACGTGGGTTCTGCGAGCGGGGTGCCTGTGCGGGCCCCCACACCGACACCGGCCCGCCCCGGTGCCCGGCGGCCCCGGCCCTTCGGGCCGCTCACACGCACACGGGCGCATGAAGGACTCCGTATAGGCTGCTCCCTAGAAGCCCTAGGTTCCCGGAGGTCCCGCCATGCCCCGTGCCGGACTCAGCGCCGACCGCGTCGTCGCGGCCGCCGCCGATCTCGCCGACGAGGCCGGCTTCGAGAACGTGACGCTGTCCGCCGTGGCCCGGCACTTCGGCGTGAAGGACGCGAGTCTGTACACGCACGTCAAGAACCTCCAGGAGCTGCGCACGCGCGTCGCCCTGCTCGCCGGTGCGGAGATGATCGACGAGATCGCGGAGGCGGTCGCGGGGCGGGCCGGAAAGGACGCGCTGGCGGCCTTCGCGGGTGCCTACCGGGAGTACGCGCTGCGCCACCCGGGCCGGTACGCCGCCACCCAGATCCGTATCGACCAGTCCTTCGTCGCCGACTCCCCCGCCCTGCGGCGCACCGCCGAGATCACCTACGGCATGCTCCGCGCCTACGGCCTCGACGAGCCCGACCTCACCGACGCGGTGCGCCTGCTGCGCAGCACCTTCCACGGCTACTGCGCCCTGGAGGCCACCGGCGGCTTCGGCGCGCCGCGGGACGTCCAGGCGTCCTGGGACAAGGCGGTCGACGCCCTGCACACGGCGCTGGAGCACTGGCCCCGGGAGAGCGACGGCTGATCCGCGCCCCACGGCTGCCGGTCACCCGGCCCGCCGTCGCCGCTCAGCGCCCGGACCTCGTCGTACGTCGGTGCCGTGCCGCGCGGGGACCTGCCGGACCGGATGTCGGCCACCGTCTCCAGGGCCGCGCCCAGCGCCCTGCGGTACAGCAGCGAACCGAGGCTGACCCGCCGTACGCCCAGGTCGGCGAGGTGCCGCAGGGAGGGACCGCCCGGGGTGTACAGGACGTTGAGGGGGACGTCGAAGCGCTCGGCGACGGCCTTGATCGTCCCGGGATCGGTGAGGCCGGGGACGAACAGGCCGTCGGCGCCCGCCTGCCGGTAGGCGTCGAGGCGGCCCGGTGTGCCCTCTCCGTCGCCCAGCCAGTACGTGTCGGTGCGGGCGTTGACGAAGAGGCCGGGTGCCGCGGACTTGACCGCGGCGATCTTCGCGGCGTGCCGGCCGACGGGCCCGAGGCCGTCCTCCAGGTTGATGCCCACGGCTCCGACGACCGCCAACTGCAGCGCCAGCTCCGCCACTTCGTCCGGATCGTCGCTGAAGCCGTCCTCCGCGTCGACGGAGAGCAGGAAGGGCTCCGAGCCCAGGGTGAGCGCCAGCCGGAGCGTCTCCGCGCGGGTCGCCGAAGCGCCGTCGGGCAGCCCCGCGGCGGCGGCGACCCCCAGGCTCGTCGTGCCGATCGCCTCGAAGCCACGGTCGGCGAGGGCGAGTGCGGAGGCGTGGTCCCACGCACAGGGGAGCAGCAACGGCTCCCCGGACCGGTGGAGGTCGGCGAAGGCGGTCACGAGAGATCCCCCACCGCGTCGGCGTAGTACGTGGACTCCTGGACGTGCAGGGCGAGTTCGCGGAAGCTCCAGCCCTCGCCGGGCGAGTGGTCGAGCTGCTCGTCGGTGAGCGCGTCTAGCCGGTTGGCCCAGATCCGGGCGAGCCGGGTGAGGCGGCTGCGGGCCTCGTCGAGGTCCTCCTGGGTGAAGGGGGCGCGGTCCGCCTCCGTCGTGACCGCGGAGGCGTGCCAGTGGTCGGGCTGGGTCCGCTCCCCGGCCAGCCGGGCCTCCAGCTCCGCGAGGTGGTCGACCATGTGGTCGGCCACCCGCCGGATCGCCTTGTGCGGGGTGTAGACGCGGCCGTCGACGTGAGCGGGCTCCCCGTTCCAGGCGGTCCAGGTGGCGGCCAGGGCGAGGACGTGGTCGACCATGCCGGTGACGGCTTCGACGGGCGTGACGGTGGCGGTGGTGTTCGTGTCGCTCATGTCCCGCACGCTACGGTCCGGTCGCTTCGGTCCCGGCCGAACTGTTCTCGCACGTCGGCGGGGTGTCCCGGGGCGCCCAGGGCGCCCCGGGAGGCTCAAGCCGTCCGCCCCTGAGGCGTGTCGGCGACCGGGACGCCGAAGTCCGGGGTGCCGTCCGCCTTCCAGCCCAGCTTCTGGACGCGGGTGTGGCGGTTGGGATCGTTCAGCGGGTCGCCGACGATCTCCCTGTACTGGCGGGCGTGGTAGACGAGGACGTCGGTGCGGCCGTCCTCGGCGACGGTGAAGGAGTTGTGCCCCGGGCCGTACTGCCGGGTGGTGTCGTTGCTCGTGAAGACCGGGGTCGGCGACTTGGCCCAGTTGGCCGGGTCCATCAGGTCGGCGTAAGGGTGGGACAGGACGAGGTCAACGGGTCCGGCACCGGCCGAGGTCCCCGGGGCCGTCGACCGGACCGGAACTCGCCGATCCGTTCGGCTAGCGTCGTTGCCATGGCCGGCGACATCACGCACACCCCGCACACCCCCACTTCCCTGGCCGAGGCCCTCACGGCCGGGCCCCTCGTACTCGACGGCGGCATGTCCAACCAGCTGGAGGCCGCCGGACACGACCTGAGCGACGAGCTGTGGTCCGCGCGGCTGCTCGCCGAGCGGCCCGAGGCGGTCACCGAGGCGCACCTCGCCTACTACGAGGCCGGCGCGGACGTGGCGATCACCGCGAGCTACCAGGCCACCTTCGAGGGCTTCGCCCGGCACGGCACCGGGCGCGCCGACGCGGCCCGGCTGATGGCGTCGAGCGTGGAGCTGGCCCGGGAAGCCGCCCGCCGGACCGGGACGACCCGCCCGCTGTGGGTGGCGGCGTCGGCGGGCCCCTATGGCGCGATGCTCGCCGACGGCTCCGAGTACCGGGGCCGCTACGGGCTCACCGTCGCCGAGCTGGAACGCTTCCACCGCCCCCGTCTGGAGGTCCTCGCCGCCGCCCGGCCCGACGCCCTCGCCCTGGAGACGGTCCCCGACACCGACGAGGCCACGGCACTGCTGCGGTCGGTGCGCGGACTCGGCGTACCGGCCTGGCTGTCGTACACCGTCGCGGGCGACCGCACCCGGGCCGGCCAGCCGCTGGAGGAGGCTTTCGCCCTGGCCGCCGACGCGGACGAGATCGTCGCCGTCGGCGTGAACTGCTGCGCCCCCGAGGACGCGGACCGCGCGATCGGCGTCGCGGCACGGGTGACGGGCAAGCCGGTCGTCGTCTACCCCAACAGCGGAGAGTCCTGGGACGCCGGGGCCCGCGCCTGGACCGGCCGCTCCACCTTCGACACCGAGCGGGTGAGGGCCTGGCGGGAGGCGGGGGCCCGGCTCATCGGAGGGTGCTGCAGGGTGGGGCCGGAGGCGATCACCGGGATCGCCCGGGCCCTGTCCGGACCGGCCACGGGGGCATGAGGCCCGTCGCCCCCTTCGACGAGGAAGGGGCCCGCCGTCACGGGCAGACCGTGCCGTCCTCGGGGAGCACGCCGTCGAGGAGGTAGCGGTTCGCCGCCGTGGCCACGCAGGCGTCGGTGCCGTACGCGCCGTGTCCCTCGCCCTCGTGGGTGAGCACGACGCCGACGCCCTCGCCGAGCTCGTCGGCCATCCGCAGAGTGCCCGCGTACGGGGTCGCGGGGTCGCCGGTGGTGCCGACGAGGAGGATCGGGGCGGAGCCCGCGGCCTGGACCTGGGGATCCCTGCCCTCTCCCTCGACGGGCCAGCCGGTGCACGACAACAGGGACCAGGCGAAGGATTCCCCGAAGACGGGCGAGGCCTCGCGGAACGCGGGCATCGCCGCCCTCACGTCGTCGACGGTGTAGCGGTCCTTGTCGTCCGCGCAGGTGATGGCGCCGAGGGCGTCCCACAGAGTGGTGTAGCGACCCTCGGAGTCACGTTCGCTGAGCTCGTCGGCGAGAGCGAGCAGGAGGTCTCCGGTCTTCTGCCGCTGAACCTCCGTCAGGGCGTCCGTGAGAAGCGGCCAGAGGTCCTCGGAGTAGAGCGCGAGAAGGATGCCACCCAGGGCGAGTCCCTGGGTCAGCTTGCGGCCGTCCTCGGTGGGCAGCGGGCGTCCGTCGAGTTCGCCCAGGAGGTCGGTGATCGTCCGGCGACCCTCCTGGACGGTGCGGCCGGCCGGGCAGTCCGGCTTCGCCGCGCAGTCCTCGAGGTAGTGGTCGAGGGCGAGCTGGAAACCCTCGGTCTGGGTGAGGTGTTCCTGCGCCGCGTCCTGGGTGGGGTCGGAGACGGCGTCGAAGACGGCGCGGCCCACGCGCTCGGGGAACAGGTGGGCGTAGACACCGCCGAGTTCCGAGCCGTAGGAGAGGCCGAAGTAGTTCAGCTTGTCGTCGCCGAGGACCTGGCGCAGCAGATCCATGTCGCGGGCGGCGTTGGTGGTACCGACGTGGGAGAGGACTTGGCCCGAGTTCTTCTCGCAGGCCGCCGTGTCCTTCTCCGAGTGCGCGATGAGGGCCCTCAGCTCCGCGTCGTCGTCGGGACTGTCGTCGATCCTCTCCGCCGCCTCGTCCTTGGCCTTGTCGTCCAGGCAGCGCACGGGTGCGCTGGCGCCGACCCCTCGCGGATCGAAGCTCACCAGGTCGTAGCGGGAGTGCAGGGCCTGGTAGTCCCGGTCGACCGAGGTGAGCAGGGGGAGGTAGGCGACACCGGAGCCGCCGGGGCCGCCGAAGTTGAACACGAGCGAGCCGATGCGCGGCTGCCCCTCCTCCGGCTTGGCCTTCGCGCGGATCACGGCCAGGTCGATGGTCTCGCCGTCGGGACGGCCGTAGTCGAGCGGGACCTCGAGGGTGGCGCACTCCCAGGGGGTGCCGTCGGGCAGTGGTGCCGGGGCGTCCGCGTCGGCGGCCTGGAGAGGGGTGGGCGCGGGGCACTTCCTCCACTCCAGCCGTTGGCCGGTCAGCGTGCGAGGGAGGGGCGCGGTCGTGCCCTCGGCGGCAGAAGGGGACTCTGCCGGCGAACCGGAGGGATCGTCTGTCGGAGGAACCCCGCCACCGTTGCCACCGGCGCATGTCGCGGTGGCAACGGCTATCAGCAGGGCTGTGGCGGCCAGGGCTTTCGTTCGGGCGGACATCGGCGTGGACTGCACGGTCCCTGTTTCAGGCATGCTCGCTCCATCCCCCCAATAGTCACCTTTCTGGCGTAACCGGGAATGACTGTAGAACGGCGGTACGACCCCGGCCGGTTTACCCCGCCATTCGGGTGACTCGCCCGGTATCAAGAATGCGGCTGACCAGCGAACTCGCACCACACGATCTTCCCCGGGTCCCGCTCCCCCACGCCCCATTTGTCCGCCAGCTCCGACACGAGCAGCAGCCCGCGCCCGCCCTCACCCGGCTCCGGGCCCTCGCCCTGCGGTACGGCGGGGACTCCGTGCCCGCTGTCGTGCACCTCCACCCGCACGCCGTCGCCGTACGGCAGCAGCCGCAGCAGGAAGCCACGGCCGGGCGGCACGCCGTGCACGAGGGCGTTGGTCACGAGTTCGCTGACGCAGAGCACGATGTCGTACGCCCGTTCCCGCATGCCCCAGTCGCCGAGCGCCTGGCGTGCGAACGCGCGGGCAGCCGGCACGGATTGGCGTTCACGCCGGTAGAACCGCTCGCGCGGGGACGGGGGTTGAGTTTCGTCGTTCACGTGACGAGTGTCACGCTGCGTGGCCATCATGAGACAGTACGTGCGCCCGTACAGCTGGTTCGTACGGGTCCGCGATGGTGAAGGTACGCGCGCGGGTGGGGAGTTCGACCGCATGGGCACGACGACACGGTCACGACGGGCACGACGGAACGCCTCGGCGATGAAGATGGTGGGTGCGCTGCTCGCGCTGCACCGAGAGGCGGCCGGGTACACACAGAGGTCGCTGGGCGAACGGTTCGTCGTCGGCGAGCAGCAGATCGCTTCGATCGAGCAGGGCAGACGCCCACTGAAGCCCGATCTCGCCGAACAGCTCGACGAACTCCTCGACACGAAAGGCGCGTTGAGTGCTGCCCTGAAATACATGCCGGAGGTGGATCTGGTACCGCTGTGGGCGGAGGAGTACCTGGACCGGGAGCGGGAAGCCATCGCGATCTCGTGGTACGAGGGGCTGGTCGTCCCGGGCCTGCTCCAGACCGAGGCGTATGCCCGAGCGGTGTTTCGCAGTCGCGTACCGGTCTACGACGAGGACGAGATCGAGCAACTGGTGGCCGCCCGCATCGAACGGCGGGAGTTACTGCACCGGAGGGTGCCTCCGACGGCCAGCTTCGTGATCTGGGAGGCGGCCCTACGGGACCACCTCGGCGGACGAGGCGTCTATGCCGAACAGGTGCAGCACCTACGCGAGTACGCCGAGATGCCCGGGATCGCATTGCAGATCCTGCCTCTGGGCCGCACCTCGCACGCGGGCCTCGACGGTCCGTTCATTTTGCTGGAGACGCCCGAACACCAGCGACTCGCGTACACCGAGACGCACCGGGGGAGCCAACTGATCGCCGACCCCGACGGGGTGGGGATCCTGACACAGAAGTATGCGATGCTGCGGACGCAGGCCCTCAACACCGAGGACACGAGGGACCTGTTGGACCGTCTTCTGGGAGAAGCATGACCGGCACCGCGCTCGAATGGTTCAAGTCCAGCTATAGCGGCAGTGAAGGCGGCGCCTGCCTCGAAGTCGCATTCCAGCCCGCCACCATCCACGTCCGCGACTCCAAGACCCCCGCCACCCCCCACCTCACCGTCACCCCCGAAGCCTGGACCGCCTTCCTGCGCCTGGCGCGGTGACGGCGGTGTCGGCCGTCCACAGGGCCAGCTCGCGGTCGCGCAGGCCGTACGTGGTCAGCGGCGGGGCGGCGTCGAAGACGCGGATCGGGTGCGAGGGGTCCCAGCGCCGCCAGCCCGGGTCGCCCTCGGTGGCGAACCGCACCCAGGCCGAGTGCATCGTGTCGGCCAGCTCCTGAGGGGCTCCCTCTCCGGCGAGCTTGCGGGACTCCGGCACATCCCCCGTGTCGAACACGAAGCCCAGCTCCAGCGCGTGACAGGAGCCGAGGCCGGGCAGCAGTGACGGCCAGGTGAACTCGTACACGTACGAGGGCGCCGTACGGCCGTCGGCGAGGCGGTGCAGCGGGATGCGGAGCAGGTGGTCGGTGACCAGCTGCCCGACGGTCTCCGCGGTACCGGCCTCGGGGTGCAGGTCGCGGTAACCGCGGACCACCTCGTGGCCGCAGTGGCAGCGGGCCCTGGCGGCGGCCAGGGCGACCGGGCCGAGCCGGTCGACGCGCTCCAGCAGCCCGCCCGGCACCAGCCACAGCCGGTACTCGTCGCGGGTCCAGCCCATGAGCAGTTCGACACCAGGGGCGGCGCCACCCTCGGTGAGCGCCTCCAGCGGGTCGCGGGGTACGAGGTCGTCGTCGACGACGATCCCGAAGGCGGGGCCGCCGAGCACCGGGCTGCTGAGCCGGCCGGCCTCGCCCTGGGCGCGCAGCAGCAGGTCTCGGTCGGCTTCGGCGAACGCCTCGGCGGTGGCGGGGATCTTCAGCCGGGTCGCGATGCGGCGCACCATCCGGCGCACCTTGTCCCGGTCGGACGCCTCGGGCGCGCCGCTCTGCAGTACCGCCCGCCGGACCAGGCCCTGGGCCTGCGGGGCGGCGATCAGGGCGCCGGTGCTGATGGCCCCGGCCGACTGGCCGCCCAGTGTCACGCGGTCCGGATCGCCGCCGAAGGCCGCGATCGAGGCGCGCACCCATTGGAGGGCGGCGAGCTGGTCGCGCAGGCCGGCGTTGGCGGGGGCGTCCGGGAACAGACCGTAGCCCTCGACCCCCAGGCGGTAGTTGACCGAGACGAAGACGACGCCGTCGCGGGCGAAGGTGCGGCCGTCGTACACGGGCACGGCGGACGAGCCTCTGGTGAGGGCACCGCCGTGCAGCCACACCAGCACCGGCAACCGTGCGCCCGGCCCGGGCTCGGGGGTCCACACGTTCAGGTTGAGACAGTCGTCGCCGGGCACGACGGGGTCGGCGAGGTACTGGGCGAAGGCTTCGGAGTACGGCGGTTTCGGCGCCGTCGGCCCGAAGGAGCCCGCGTCGCGCACCCCGTCCCAGGGGGTGGGCGGAACGGGCGGGCGGAACCGTCGGGGGCCGAACGGTGGTGCCGCGTAGGGGATGCCCCGGAACACCGCGACGCCGTGTTCCCATCTGCCGCGTACCGCGCCGTGCGGCGTGCTGACCACGGGGGATTCCTGGCCTGCCGTCATACGCCCACCAGCCCTTCAGCGCGCTCGTGCACCGGTAAGAACAGAGCAACACGAAGCTCGGCGGTATTCCGCCGCACAACGGTCCCAGTCGCCCGTTCGGGGGACGACGGGATCGGCCGCATTCCCCCGCTTCACGCCGGGTCGCGGCACGCACCGGGAGCGGGAAGCGCTTTCCGCGGCCGGGCCGGGCCGTCAGCCGCCCGCTCCGGCGTCGTTGTCGGGCGCCCCGTCGCCGATCGGCGGCAGGTCCCCGCGCTCCACGGGCGCGGTGCGCTCGGGGGCGACGGAGGGCAGGAGGGCGGCGGCCTCGGCGGCGTCGGGCCGGTGGACGGCCCCGGCCGCGGCGCGCAGGACGTCGCGCGGTACGGCGTCCGTCTCCCCGGAGACCCGCACCACGTACCCGTCCTCCGGCAGGGCGTACTCGTGACGTCCGGCGCCGGTGCGGTACCAGGCGTCGCCGTCGCGGACGCATGCGGTGCGCTCCCCGGCCATGTCGCCGACCGGCTGGGCGGGGCAGGTGTCCGCGGTGATCGAACCCCGGTCGACGGACAGGCGGAGCTGGGCGCCCGTTTTCCGTGAGACGTAGGTGGCGGAGAATCCGTCGTCGCCCAGCACGCCGACGGACTGCTGGGCCAGGGTGAAACCGGGGGCCTCGGTGACGTGGACGAGTTCGGGCGCCACGCCCAGCGCCCTCGCCCGGGCGTCGAGTTCGCCGTGGTCGGCGGCGGGAGAGGCACCGGCGGCCGGGTCGGAGGCCGCCTTCTCGGTACCGCAGCCGGCGAGCAGCAGCAGGGCCGGCAGCAACAGCGGCAGGACGCGCGCGGCACGTGTCATGCGGCCATCCTGCCGCACGGGCGTGTCCCGTACGGGCCCGGACCGCATACGCTCGGCGCGGTGAACGCCCTTCCCGCCCTGCTGGACCACCTCGTCCTGGCGACCCCCGACCTCGCCGCGACCGTCGCCGACTTCACCCGGCGCACCGGCGTCGCCCCCGCCCCCGGCGGTGTGCACGTGGGCCGCGGTACCCGCAACCACCTGGTGTCGCTGGGCGGCACCGGCTACCTGGAGATCATCGGCCCCGACCCGGAGCAGTCCGAGCCCGACGAGCCGCGCCCGTTCGGTGTCGACGAGCTGACCGCGCCGCGGATCGTGACCTGGGCGATCCGCCCGCCCGACCTGGACGCGGCGGTGGCGGCGGCCCGGGCCCACGGCCACGACACCGGCCCGGTGCGTCCGATGAGCCGCCGCCGGCCCGACGGGACACTGCTCCGGTGGCGTCTGACCGACGGCGGTTCCGACCCTTCGGGGCTCGTGCCCTTCCTCATCGACTGGGGCGACACCCCCCACCCCTCGGCGGACCTGCCGGTCACCGCGCTGGTGGAGCTGACCGCGAGCGCCCCCGACCCGTCGGCCCTCCGTCCGCTGCTGTCCGCGCTCGGCACCGCGCTGCCGCTGACCGCCGGGCCGGTGGGCTGGTCCTGCACGGTGGACTCGCCCCGGGGGCCGGTGTCGTTCGGCTGAGCGAGCGCCACCGCGAGGCGCGTGTCCGATTCCTTCAAGACGTCCGTCGCACGCCCTGCCTACGGTGGCCGCATGACCGCACGATTCAACGCCATCGGCCTTGTCGTCTCCGACATGGCCGCCTCCGTGACCTTCTACCGCCGCCTCGGTTTCGCCTTCCCCGAGGGCGCCGAGGAGCAGCCGCACGCCGAGGCCGAGCTGCCCGGCGGGATCCGGCTGCTGCTCGACACCGAGGAGACGGTCCGTTCGTTCCACGCCGGGTGGCAGCCGCCTGCCGGAGGGACCCGGTCCTCGCTCGCCCTGCTGTGCGACTCGCCCGAGGAGGTGGACGCCCTGTACGAGGAGCTGACCGGTGCCGGGTGCCACGGCGAACTCAAGCCCTGGGACGCCTTCTGGGGCCAGCGGTACGCCGTGCTGAACGACCCGGACGGCAACGGCGTCGACCTGTTCGCTCCGCTACGGCCTGAGTAGCTCCCCGGGCGTGGCCCCGGCCAACTCCCCGACCTCCCGGGTGAGATGCGCCTGGTCCGCGAACCCGGCCCGGGCGGCCGTCTCCGCGAGGGGCAGGCCGCCGCGGGCCAGCGTGAGCGCGCGCTGCAGTCGTAGCACCCGGGCCAGCGTCTTGGGCCCGTAGCCGAACGCGGCCAGCGAGCGGCGGTGCAACTGGCGTGCGGTGACGCCGAGTTCGTCGGCGGTGGCGGCGACCGGGCGGCCCGCGTCGAGGGCGGCCACGATCCGGCGGAGCAGCGGGTCGGGGGGTTCGGTGTCCGCCGCCCGGGACAGGGCCACCTCCTCCAGGCCGCTCACCGGGTCGGCGGCCGCGTTCACGCGCGCCGTGACGCGCCGGACCTCCGCGGCGGGCCAGAGGTCGGCGAGGTCGACGCGCCGGTCGCGCAGCTCCCGCGCGGGCACGCCGAGCAGGGCGGGCGCGGTGCCGGGAGGGAAGCGGATGCCCGCCCAGCGGGCGGGGGCGCCCTCGGTGACGTACGCGCGGGTGTCCGGGCCGGCGACCAGCAGCCGGCCCTCCTTCCACAGCAGGTCCATGCAGCCGTCGGGCAGTACGCGTCCCGTGCCGGACCCGGACGGGGTGCTGGTCCACACCACCGCTCCGGCCAGCCGGGACGCCCGCTCCGCGTACACGCGGGCAAGGCTACGCCGCTACGCCCTCCCTGTCCGGTGCTCCTGCGGGCTGACGCCGTACACCCGCTTGAAGGCGGTGGACAGGGCGAACGCGCTGCCGTAGCCGACCTGGCGGGCGATGGCGCCGAGGGTGTCGTCGGTGTCGCGCAGCCGGTCGGCGGCGAGGGCGAGACGCCAGGCGGTGAGGTGGGCCATCGGGGGTTCGCCGACCAGCTCGGTGAAGCGGCGGGCGAGGGCGGCGCGGGAGACCCCGGCCTTGGCGGCGAGGGACGCCACCGTCCAGGGGTGCGCGGGGTCGGCCTGGATCAGCCGCAGCGCCCGGCCGACGACCGGGTCGCCGAGCGCGCGGTACCAGGCGGGTGCCTCGGCCTGCGGGCGGGCGAACCAGGCCCGCAGCGCGGCGATGACCAGCAGGTCCAGCAGCCGGTCCAGGACGACCTCCTGCCCCGGCTCGTCCCGCGTGACCTCCGCCATGAGCAGCGGCGTCAGCGGGCAGTCCCACACGTCGGAGGTGAGGGACAGCAGCGGCGGCAGCGCGTCCAGCAGCCGGCCGCCGATCTCGCCCCGCACGAGGTAGGTGCCGATCAGCAGCACCGCGGCGCCTTCGGTCCGGTCGCCCCAGGTGCGCACGCCCAGGTCCATCGAGCCGTTCAGCGGACGTCCGTCCGGATGGCTGCACTCGCCGCCCGGCAGGATCAGCGCCTGCGGCGGTGTGCCCGGGTCGTCGGCGCAGGTGTACGGGTCCGGGCCGCGCGCGACGGCGAGGTCGCCGGCCCGCAGCCGCACCCGCTCCCCCGTCTCCGGCACGATCCACGCGTCGCCGCGGACCATCAGCATCACCGTCAGTGGTGCCTCGTCCTCGACGCGCACGGCCCACGGCGGGTCGAAGCAGGCGCGGATCATGAACGCGCCACGGGCGCGGGGGCCCTCCAGGAGGCCGGCGAGTGCGTCCATGGCGTCAGCGTAGACGCACGCGCATGGGGGCGAGCCGCTCGGCCATGGGCCCGCACGCGGCCCGGCAGTCGACTGGAGCCATGACGGACACGGAGCGGGACATGACGGTGGTGGTGACGGGCGCCTCGGGGCGTGTCGGACGGCGGCTGGCGCACGCGGCGCGGGCGGCCGGGGCGGCGGTGCGGCCGGCGTCCCGGGCGAGCGGCTTCGACTGGCAGGACCGGTCGACCTGGGCGGACGCCCTGCGCGGCGCGGACGCGGCCTTTCTGGCCCACCCCTCGGACGTCGGCGCGCCCGACGCCGCGGAGGCGGTCGGTGCGCTGGCGCGGGAGGCGGCGGGGCTCGGTGTGCGGCGGCTGGCGCTGCTGTCGGCGCGGGGTGAGGAGCAGGCGCGGCCCACGGAGGAGGCGCTGCGCGACGCGGGCGCGGACTGGACGGTCGTGCGGTCCGCGTGGTTCGCGCAGAACTTCAGCGAGGGTCCGCTGGTGGCGGAGCTGCGCGAACGGGGGGAGCTGGTGTTTCCCGCGGGTGAGGTCCAAGAGCCGTTCGTCGACGCGCGGGACGTCGCGGACGTGGTGGTGGCGGCGCTGACCTCCGGCGACCGGTACGCCGGGCAGGTGCTGGAGGTCTCGGGGCCGCGGCTGCTGACCTTCGGGGAGGCGGTGGCGGAGATCGCGAAGGAGACGGGCCGGGCGCTGACCTACCGGGCGGTGTCACCGGCGGAGTACGGCGCGAACCTGGCGGCCTTCGGGGTGCCGGACGAGGAGGCCGCGTTCCTCGTCGGCCTGTTCGCGTCCCTGCTCGACGGGCGGAACGCCCACCTGTCGGACGGCGTCCGGCAGGTGCTGGGCCGCCCGCCGCGTGACTTCGGCGGCTACGTGCGGGACGCGGCGACGGCGGGGGCGTGGGACGCCTGAGCGCCGGTCGCGGCGGGCCCGCCGGCGACCACGGCCGCCGGGTTCCGCGGGTCCGGGACGTGGCCCGCACCGCCGTCACGACGCGTCAGCCACACACCGGGACGACGGACCCGCCCG
>NZ_BMWA01000002.1:371358-377722 GCF_014650995.1 Streptomyces viridiviolaceus | reverse complement strand
CGCCCCCTCGGCACCAGCCGGCCGACGAGCGCGGGGCCCGCGGACCTCCCCGCACCGCCGTCACGACGAGCTCGGCACGCACCGGGACGACGGGCCCGCCCGCCCCCTCGGCACCAGCCGGCCGACGAGCGCGGGGCCCGCGGACCTCCCCGCACCGCCGTCACGACGAGCTCGGCACACACCGGGACGACGGACCCGCCCGCCCCCTCGGCACCAGCCGGCCGACGAGCGCGGGGCCGACGGACCTCCCCGCACCGCCGTCAGGACGCGTTCGGCTTGTGGTTGTCCGGAGGGGTGCCCTTGGCGTGGGCGCGGAGGCGGGCCGTGACGTCCTCCGGGGGCAGGAACCGGGACCAGCGTTCCGGGAACTCGGACGGCATGTCGGGGTCCGACTCGCCGTTCGCGGCTGCGGTGCGGGCCACGTACTCGGCGACCTGCGCCCGCCGCAGCCGTTCGTTGGCCTCGCGGGCCGCGGCGGTGGCGGCGGCCGGCCAGACCCGGTCGATGGCCGCGTTGACCGCGGCCCCGACGAGCACGGCGAACGCGGACACGCCGATCCACAGCAGCACCGCGACGGGCGCGGCGAGCGAACCGTAGATGGTGGGGCCCTCGACGGTACTGGTGAGGTAGATGCGCAGCAGGAAGCTGCCGAGCACCCACATGCCGAGGGCGACCAGTGCGCCGGGCACGTCCTCGATCCACGGGGAGCGCACCGGCACGGAGACGTGGTACAGCGTGGTCAGGAACGCGATGGACAGCACGATGACGACCGGCCAGTACAGCACCTGGACGACGGTCGTGGACCACGGCACGATCCGCACCACCGCGTCCGGCCCGGCCACCATCAGCGGCAGCGCGACCGAGCCGATCAGCAGGGCCACGATGAACAGGAGGAAGGCGAGCAGGCGGGTCTTGACGATGCCCCGGACGCCGTCGAGGCCGTACATCACGGTGATGGTGTCGATGAAGACGTTCACCGCCCGCGAGCCCGACCACAGGGCGAACAGGAAGCCGATGGAGATGACGTCGGGCCGGCCGCCCTTCATCACGTCGTCCAGGATCGGCTCGGTGATCTGCTTCACGCCCCGCTCGGAGAGCACCGCGCGGGAGGCGTCCAGGATGTTGGCGCGCAGGCTCTCGGTGGTGTCGGCGCCGATCCACAGGTCGACGTAGCCGAGCAGTCCGAGGAGGCTCAGCAGCAGGGGCGGCACCGACAGCAGCGTGAAGAACGCGGCCTCCGCGGCCAGGCCGAGGATGCGGTACTCCATGCAGGAGTTGACGGTGTCCTTGAGCAACAGCCAGGCGGTCCGGCGCTTGGAGACGTTCCGGTAGAGGACACGGGCCCGGTGGAGCCTGCCGGAGGGCCGTTCGGGGGATTCACTTGCTGGCTGCACGACCTAAAGGTATCCGTCGTACCGGGTCGCTCTCATCCGCGGACTCCTCAGGCCGCCGGGCCGGGCCCCGGCGGGCCTCCTCGGGGCCTCGGGCGGGTAGGTTCCCAGTCATGGCAGGCAGCACCCACACCGTGACGAACCAGGCCCCGCCGCTGGTCGGGTACGACGTCTTCGCCGCCGACCGGGCCCTGACGGCGGCGGTCGAGCGGCATCTGGCTCCGGAGCTGCGCGAGGAGGCGCTGTCGGAGCTGTCGGGCCTCGGCCGCTCCTGCGGATCGGCCCAGATGCAGGAGTGGGGCGCGCTGGCCAACGAGAACCCTCCGCGGCTGCGCACGCACGACCGCTACGGCCACCGCCTCGACGAGGTCGAGTTCCATCCGGCCTGGCACCGGCTGCTGGGCAAGGGCGTCTCGGCGGGCCTGACCCGGGCCTGGACCCGGCCGGGCGGGCACGTGCTGCGCGCGGCCGGGTTCCTCATGTGGACGCAGGTCGAGGCCGGCAACGGCTGCCCTCTGTCGATGACCCACGCGGCGGTCCCCGCCCTGCGCACCGACCCCGGCCTCGCCGCCGAGTGGGAGCCGCGGCTGACCTCCGAGGTGTACGACCGCGAGCTGCGGCCCGCCCACCTGAAGGCCGGCGTCCTGTTCGGGATGGGGATGACGGAGAAGCAGGGCGGCAGCGACGTCCGGGCGAACACCACCTCCGCCCGGCCGCTGGCCGAGGACGGCGCTTACGAGCTGACCGGGCACAAGTGGTTCTGCTCGGCGCCGATGTCCGACGGGTTCCTGGTCCTCGCCCGGGCCCCGGGCGGGCTGACCTGCTTCCTGGTCCCGCGCGTGCTGGCCGACGGCACCCGGAACGTGTTCTTGATCCAGCGGCTCAAGGACAAGCTGGGCAACCGCTCCAACGCCTCCGCCGAGGTGGAGTTCGCCGGCACCTGGGCGCGCCGGGTCGGCGAGGAGGGGCGCGGGGTGCGCACCGTCATCGACATGGTGGCGGCGACCCGGCTGGACTGCGTGCTGGGCTCGGCGGGCCTGATGCGGCAGGCCGTGGCGCAGGCGGCCCACCACTGCGCGTACCGCGAGGCCTTCGGCGGGAAGCTGATCGACAAGCCGCTGATGCGCAACGTCCTGGCCGATCTCGCGATCGAGTCGGAGGCGGCCACCACCCTCGCCCTGCGGCTCGCGGCGGCGTCCGACGACGGCGGCGAGCGGGAGCGGGCCCTGCTGAGGCTGGCGGTGCCGGCGGCCAAGTACTGGGTGACCAAGCGGTGTGCGCCGGTGGTGGTGGAGGCGGCCGAGTGCCTGGGCGGCAACGGGTACGTCGAGGAGTCCGGTCTGCCCCGGCTGGTGCGCGAGTCGCCGCTGAACTCGATCTGGGAGGGCGCCGGCAATGTGCAGGCGCTGGACGTCCTGCGGGCGCTCGGGCGGGAGCCGCTGGTCCTCGACGCCTATCTGACGGAGGTGGGCCTCGCGCGCGGCGCGGATCACCGGCTGGACGCGGCGATCAGGGGGCTGCTGACGGAACTCGCCGACCTGGAGGGCGCCGAGGGGCGGGCACGGCGGCTGGCGGAGCGGCTGGCGCTGGTGCTGCAGGGCGCGCTGCTGGTCCGGTACGCGCCGCCGGAGGTGGCCGACGCGTTCTGCGCCTCGCGGCTGGGCTCCGACGGGGGTGCGGCCTTCGGCACGCTGCCGACCACCTTGGACCTGGCGTCGGTGGTGGAGCGGGCCCGGCCGCCGGCCTGACGTGCGGGCCGGCACGGGGGTGGTGCTGCGCCGACACGGCACCACCCCCGTATCACTGGCCCGTTCAGGCCACGTGCGCCGCTCGGGACGGCGTCGCCCAAGTTTCAGACACCAGCACCTCGGTCCACCAGGGTTGCAGGGGGTTGCAACTTGCTGCCGACTGTGTACGGACTGTGCGTCCGGGGCAGGGGCAGGCGGTCACTATGAGACGAACATCCGGGGACGGAGCACGGAGCGCGGGCCCGCGGCCGGGGGCCGCGGGCCGGACCTCCCCACCCCATGCTTCCGGGAGGACGAGGACACAGTGGCGCTGTCGCCGATGGACGTGTCGCAGTTCGCCGCCGTCGACACGGCGCGTGCGGCTCGGATGCTCAGTGAGGTCCGCGCCGCCAAGCTCTCGGGCCGGGCCGGCCCGGTGGCGGCGCGCCCGGTGATCGAGCAGTCCTGGGAGCGGATGCTGCGCGGCGGTGTCGACCCGGACCACGACTTCCGGTCCGGGCTGCTGTCCCGTGAGGAGGTGGAGCGGCGACGGGAGACCTCGGCGCTGCGGCATGTGCTGCCGGTGCTGCGGGAGGGGCTGCTGTCGGTCGCGGACGTCGCCCACCACATCATGGTGGTCGCCGACGACGAGGGCCGGGTGCTCTGGCGGGAGGGCAGTCCCCCGGTGCTGCGCAAGGCCGACGGGCTCGGCTTCGAACTGGGGGCGGACTGGCGGGAGGACGTCGTCGGCACGAACGGCGTCGGCACCCCGGCGGTCACCCGTCGTCCGGTACAGGTCTTCGCCGCCGAGCACTTCGTGCGCTCGCACGCCACCTGGACCTGTGCCGGGGCGCCGATCACCGATCCGCGTGACGGCAGGCTGCTGGGCGTGGTCGACGTGAGCGGGCCGCTGGAGACGATGCACCCGGCCACGCTCGCCTGGGTCGACTCGGTGGCCAAGCTCGCCGAGGCCCGGCTGCGCGAGCGGCATCTGCAGTCGCTGGAGCGGCTGCGCGCGGTGGCCGCGCCGGTACTGGCCCGGCTGGGCGGCCGTGCCCTGGTGGTGGACCGGGACGGCTGGACGGCGGCGGTGACGGGGATGCCGTACATGGAACGGGTCGCGCTGCCCAGGTCGCCGGCCGGGGGGCCGAAGTCACTGCCGGTGTTCGGACCGTGCACCGTGGAGCCGCTGGCCGAGGGCTGGCTGCTGCGGGCCGCCGAGGAGCCGGTGCCGTGCGGAGCCGCCCGGATCCTGCTGGACCTGCGCCGGCCGCGCCGCTGGTCGGTGCGGGTGAGGTGCGGCGCGGGGCCCTGGGCCCGGGAACTGAGTCCCCGGCACGCCGAGTTGCTGTACCTCCTGGCGGTCCACCGCGGCGGTCGCAGCGCCGCGGGTCTGGCCGAGGACATGTTCGGCGACCCTGCCCGCAAGGTCACGGTGCGCGCCGAGATGTCGCGGGTGCGGCGGTACCTCGGGGCGTACCTGGAACACCGGCCGTATCGATTCCGCGAAGACGCCGAGGTGGAGGTGCTGCTCCCGGAGGACCCGCTCGACCTGCTGCCGCACTCCACGGCTCCGGCGGTGGCGAGGGCCCGTGCGGCCCCGGCACCGGCGCCCTGAACACCCATGCACCCGTTCGGCCTTCCGGGCGGTGGTGAAGGTGGTTTGTTCCGCATATTTGCACCGTCCGCGTCCGCGAACCCGCCCGCCTGCCGTAGCATCCTCCACGGGCCGCCCCATCCGCGCCTCGGTCAACGCACGGACCATCGGGCGCAGTTGGCGCGCCGCCCGTGGAGGTTCTATGAAGCATCGCGGCAGACACCGCCGACGCAAGCGGGGACGGGCGCTCCGGGCCGCCCTGACCGGGGCCGGCCTCGCCCTGACGGCCGCCGCCACGCTGATCAGCGCCTCGCAGGCCGACACGGTCGCCGACGACCCGGGCGCCCTGAAGCCGCTGGCCGCCTCAGCGGCGGACGAGCTGAGCCTGACCGAGCACCGGGTGCCGCAGCGCTGGCTCGACCGGCTCGCCTCCGCGATGGGCGGTCCCGTGGGGGTCGGCGCCGTCCTCGACACCGCCGACCACACGCTGCGCGACGCCGCCGACTGCTCGGCCGGGGAGCGCGAGACGCTGCCCGTCGCGCCCGCGGCCACCCGCGTCTACTGCTGGGACGACGGCGACACCCGGGGCTGGCGGCCCGGGGCGGTCACCACCTCGGGGGACGCCGACGACGACGGCCGCTGGGGCGGGAACCGCGTGATCATCTCGGCCTGGTCCCGCGAGGACGGCACCGCCGACGGCGGCCTCGCCAGGATCTCCTTCGTCGACGCCGACGATCCCGGGCACCTGGAGTACGCCTCCGCGCTGCTCGCCGTCCCGGTCGACGGCGGGCGCGACTACCGCGGGCTCTCCTCCCCCGTGTCCGGCATGGTCTGGTACCGGGACAAGCTGCTGGTCACCACCGGCGCCGGGGACCGCAACGCGCTGTACGTGTACGACGTGGACCGCATCCAGCGCACCACGTCCGACGCCGGCGCCGTCGGACGGGTTCCCGGGGGCTGGGCGGCGCACGGCCACCGGTACGTGCTGCCCGCCGTCGCCTCCTACGGCCTCCCCGACACGCCCGGTGCGGCACGCCCCGGCGCGATCTCCCTCGACCGCGGCACGGCCCCCGACAGCCTGGTCGCCGCCGAGCGGGTGCCGGCGGGGGCCGGCCGGCCCACCCGGCTGTGGCGCTACGCGCTCGGCACGGATCCCGCCCGCGCCGGGCTGCCGGCCGCCGACTCCGCCGGGCAGGTGACGGCCCTGGAGGCGTACGAGACTCAGGCGGCCGAGGTCGGCGGCGTGCTGTCGCACCGCCCGGCCGGCGTGCCGACCACCGACTGGTACCTGGGACGCGCGGCCGAGGGACGCGGCACGCTGTGGCGGCAGAGCACCGAGGGCGCGCGGTCCACCGAGTGCGGGGCCGACCGGTCGCACCGGTGCTGGAGCGCGCCGGCCGGCTCGCTGTCGTACTGGGCGGAGACGGGCGAGGTGTGGTCGCAGGCGGGCCGAACGCTCTTCGCCCTCCCCTTGGCGACCGTGCACGACTCCCTCGCCTGACACCACACCCGGCGCGGCCGGAAGCAGCGCACTCGGCCCGTCCGGGCCACGCGACCGGCGGCCCGCACGACGACCGGCCCCGGCCCCCCGGCGAAACCACCCCGCACCCACCCGGCACCGGCCGACCGACGTCACCACCGCCCCACGG
>NZ_BMWA01000002.1:290543-371260 GCF_014650995.1 Streptomyces viridiviolaceus | reverse complement strand
GGACCGCGCGGCACACGGCCACGCCACACCCTCTCGGCCCGTCCGGGCCACGGGACCGGCGGCCCGCACGACGACCGGCCCCGGGCCCCCCGGCGACCGCCCAACACCACCCCGGCACCCGCACCCACCCGGCACCGGCCGACCGACGTCACCACCACCCCACGGACCGCGCGGCACACGGCCACGCCACACCCTCTCGGCCCGTCCGGGCCACGGGACCGGCGGCCCGCACGACGACCGGACCTGGCCCCCCGGCGAAACCGCCCCGCACCCACCCGGCACCGGCCGACCGGTGTCACCACCGCCCCACGGACCGCGCGGCACACGGCTCGTGGGGCGCCGTCGGCCCGGCCCGGGGAGCGGGGACCCGAGGTCGTTGCCACCGAGCGGGCCGTCGCGGGCGGGAATCGACAGATCCGCAGATCGGATGATTCCCTGACCCGCATGACCAACATCGCCGTGACCACCTGGTCCCTGGAGCAGACCGCGCCCACCGACCTGCTCCCGGCCGCCGAGCCCGAGGGGGACGTCAGGATCGTCCGCTCCGAGGTGCCCTCGCCCGAGTTCAGCCGGTTCCTGTACGCCTCGGTCGGCGGTGACATCCGCTGGACCGACCGGCTGGGCTGGACCTACGCGCAGTGGCAGGAGCACCTGGCGCGGCCGGGCGTGGAGACCTGGGTCGCCTACGACCACGGCACGCCCGCCGGATACGTGGAGCTGACACCCGGCGACGACGGAGTCGTGGAGATCGAGTACTTCGGGCTGATTCCGGCCTTCCGGGGCCGCCGCATCGGCGGACACCTGCTGTCGTACGGCACCGCCCGCGCCTGGGACCTGGCGGACCGCTGGCCGGGACTGGCCACGACCAAGCGGGTCTGGCTGCACACGTGCAGCAAGGACGGCGAGCACGCGATGGCCAATTACCAGCGCCGCGGCTTCCGGCTGTTCGACACCAAGGTCGAGGAGGAGCCGGAGGTGGCCACTCCGGGCCCCTGGCCGGGGGCGTTCCCCGCCTGACCTGCGTCGACACGGCGACGTCCGGGCCGTGTGACCCACAACACCCCTGTCTTGCAGCGCGAGACAGGGGTGTCCGCATCTTGGACGAAGCTGGACTGTGTCCAGATCGCCGTGCCACGCTTCCGTCATGTCTGGAACTGGAATTGCCTTGGTGAGTCGGCGGCACGTCGACCTCGGCCGCATGTCCAGCGCCATCTGTCCGATGCGCTGAGAGCACTCCAGCAGCACCGGATTCCCCCGCATTCGCCTCCTCCCGCGCAATGACGCGCACGCCTGTCCATGCGCCCGTACGCGCAGGTAAGAGCCGCTTTCCGCCTGTCCCGAAGGACGTGTCAACCATGGCCGCCACCCCGCCGAAGCCTGCCGCCACGACTCCCCGCCGCAAGGTGAGCCGTCACCGTGGCGAGGGTCAGTGGGCCGTGGGTCATCACACCCCGCTCAACGGCAACGAACAGTTCAAGAAGGACGACGACGGTCTCAATGTGCGGACACGCATTGAGACGATCTACTCCAAGCGGGGCTTCGACTCGATCGACCCCAACGATCTGCGCGGCCGGATGCGCTGGTGGGGCCTGTACACCCAGCGCAAGCAGGGCATCGACGGCGGGAAGACCGCGATCCTGGAGCCGGAGGAGCTCGACGACCGCTACTTCATGCTCCGCGTCCGGATCGACGGCGGCGCGCTGACCACCGCGCAGCTGCGCGTCATCGGCGAGATCTCGCAGGAGTTCGCGCGCGGCACGGCCGACATCACCGACCGGCAGAACGTCCAGTACCACTGGATCCGGATCGAGGACGTGCCCGAGATCTGGAACCGGCTGGAGGCCGTCGGCCTGTCCACGGTCACCGCCTGCGGCGACACGCCCCGCGTGATGATCGGCTCCCCGGTCGCGGGCATCGCCGAGGACGAGATCATCGACGGCACGCCCGCCCTGGAGGAGATGAAGCGCCGGGTCCTCAACAACAAGGCGTACTCGAACCTCCCCCGGAAGTTCAAGACCGCGATCTCCGGCTCGCCGGTGCTCGACGTGGTCCACGAGATCAACGACGTGGCGTTCGTCGGCGTGCGCCACCCCGAGCACGGGCCGGGCTTCGACCTGTGGGTCGGCGGCGGCCTGTCCACCAACCCCAAGCTGGGCGTGCGCCTCGGCGCCTGGGTGCCGCTGGACGAGGTCCCCGACGTCTACGAGGGCGTCCTGTCGATCTTCCGTGACTACGGCTACCGCCGGCTGCGCAACCGCGCCCGGCTGAAGTTCCTCGTCGCCGACTGGGGCGCGGAGAAGTTCCGCCAGGTGCTGGAGGACGAGTACCTGAAGCGGAAGCTGACCGACGGCCCGGCGCCCGCCGAGCCCACCAGCCGCTGGCGCGACCACATCGGCGTGCACCGGCAGAAGGACGGCCGCTACTACGTGGGCTTCGCCCCGCGCGTCGGCCGCGTCGACGGCACCACCCTCACGAAGATCGCCGACCTGGCGGAGGCCCACGGCTCGGGCCGCGTCCGCACCACGGTCGAGCAGAAGATGATCGTCCTCGACATCGAGGAGGGGCAGGTCGACTCCCTGGTGGAGTCCCTGGAGGCGCTGGACCTCACCGCCAAGCCCTCCCCCTTCCGGCGCGGCACCATGGCCTGCACCGGCATCGAGTTCTGCAAGCTGGCCATCGTCGAGACCAAGGCGCGGGGCGCCTCGCTGATCGACGAACTGGAGCGCCGCATGCCGGAGTTCGACGAGCCGATCACCATCAACCTCAACGGCTGCCCGAACGCCTGCGCCCGTATCCAGGTGGCGGACATCGGTCTCAAGGGCCAGCTGGTCATGAACGACGCCGGTGAGCAGGTCGAGGGCTACCAGGTGCACCTGGGCGGCGCGCTCGGCCTGGAGCCCGGCTTCGGACGCAAGGTGCGCGGTCTGAAGGTGACGGCCGACGAGCTGCCGGACTACGTCGAGCGCGTCCTGAAGCGCTTCCAGGCCGAGCGCGAGGAAGGCGAGCGGTTCGCCACCTGGGCTTCCCGAGCTTCCGAGGAGGCCCTGTCGTGAGCGAGCGCGCCGCCCCGTTCTACTGCCCCTACTGCGGCGACGAGGACCTGCGTCCCGGCGAGCAGGGTCACGGCGCCTGGGAATGCGCGGCGTGCAACCGCGCATTCCAGTTGAAGTTCCTCGGGCTCCTCGCCCGGGGGCTTCAGCCCGACTCCACCGGAGGGGAACCGATATGACGGCGATTCAGGAAGAGCGCACGACCGAGGATCTCAAGGCGCTCGCCGAGCGGGCGGGCCGCGAGCTGGAGGACGCCTCCGCGCTGGAGATCCTCCAGTGGGCCGCCGAGACGTTCGGCAACCGCTTCTGCGTGACCTCCTCGATGGAGGACGCCGTGGTCGCCCACCTCGCCTCCCGTGCCCTGCCCGGCGTGGACGTGGTGTTCCTCGACACCGGCTACCACTTCCCGGAGACCATCGGCACCCGGGACGCGGTCGAGGCCGTGATGGACGTGAACGTCATCACCCTCACGCCGCGGCAGACCGTCGCCGAGCAGGACGCCGAGTACGGCCCGAAGCTGCACGACCGCGACCCCGACCTGTGCTGCGCGCTGCGCAAGGTGAAGCCGCTGGAGGAGGGCCTGAAGGGCTACCTGGCCTGGGCGACCGGCCTGCGCCGCGACGAGTCCGAGACCCGGGCGAACACCCCCGTGGTCGGCTGGGACGAGAAGCGGCAGAAGGTGAAGATCTCCCCCATCGCGCGGTGGTCACAGGAAGATGTGCAAACGTACGTCGCCGAGCACGGTGTCCTCACCAACCCGCTGCTGATGGACGGCTATGCCTCCGTCGGCTGCGCGCCCTGCACCCGCCGTGTGCTGGAGGGCGAGGACGCGCGCGCCGGCCGCTGGGCGGGCCGCTCGAAGACCGAGTGCGGACTGCACGGCTGACCATGACGACGACCACCGAGATACAGGAGAACCACGTGACGACCGGAGCCACCGTCTGGCTCACGGGTCTGCCGAGCGCCGGCAAGACCACCATCGCGTACGAGCTGGCCGGCCAGCTGCGCGAGGAGGGCCACCGCGTCGAGGTCCTCGACGGCGACGAGATCCGCGAGTTCATCTCCGCGGGCCTCGGCTTCAGCCGCGAGGACCGGCACACCAACGTGCAGCGGATCGGCTTCGTCGCCGAGCTGCTCGCCCGCAACGGCGTCACGGCGCTGGTCCCGGTGATCGCCCCGTACACGGACAGCCGGGACGCGGTGCGCAAGCGCCACGAGGCGAACGGCACGCCGTACGTGGAGGTGCACGTGGCCACTCCGGTCGAGGTGTGCTCCGTGCGCGACGTGAAGGGCCTGTACGCCAAGCAGGCCGCGGGTGAGCTGACCGGCCTCACCGGGGTCGACGACCCGTACGAGGAGCCCGTCTCGCCCGACCTGCGCATCGAGTCGCAGGACCAGACCGTCCAGGAGTCCGCCGCGGCGGTGTACGCCCTGCTCAGCGAAAGGGGACTGGCATGACGACGACCGTGGCCACGGTCAAGGGGGGCGAAGAGGGCACGGACAGCCCGTACGCCCTCTCCCACCTCGACGCCCTCGAGTCCGAGGCGGTGCACATCTTCCGCGAGGTGGCGGGCGAGTTCGAGCGGCCGGTGATCCTGTTCTCCGGCGGCAAGGACTCCATCGTCATGCTGCACCTGGCGCTGAAGGCGTTCGCCCCGGCGCCCGTCCCCTTCGCCCTGCTGCACGTCGACACCGGGCACAACTTCCCCGAGGTCCTCGACTACCGCGACCGCACCGTCGAGAAGCACGGCCTGCGCCTCCACGTCGCCTCCGTGCAGGACTACATCGACCGGGGTGTGCTGAAGGAGCGTCCGGACGGCACCCGCAACCCGCTCCAGACGCTTCCCCTGACGGAGAAGATCCAGAGCGAGAAGTTCGACGCCGTGTTCGGCGGCGGGCGCCGGGACGAGGAGAAGGCCCGCGCCAAGGAACGGGTGTTCTCGCTGCGCGACGAGTTCTCCCAGTGGGACCCGCGCCGCCAGCGCCCCGAGCTGTGGAACCTGTACAACGGCCGGCACGCCCCCGGCGAGCACGTCCGCGTCTTCCCGCTGTCCAACTGGACCGAGCTGGACGTGTGGCAGTACATCGCCCGCGAGGACATCGAGCTGCCCGAGATCTACTACGCCCACGAGCGCGAGGTCTTCGCCCGCAGCGGCATGTGGCTGACCGCCGGTGAGTGGGGCGGGCCGAAGGACGGCGAGACCGTGGAGAAGCGGCAGGTCCGCTACCGCACCGTCGGCGACATGTCCTGCACCGGCGCCGTCGACTCCGACGCCGACACCATCGAGAAGGTGATCGCCGAGATCGCCGCCTCCCGGCTCACCGAGCGCGGCGCGACGCGTGCCGACGACAAGCTCTCCGAGGCCGCGATGGAAGACCGCAAGCGCGAGGGGTACTTCTAGTCATGACCAGCACCACCGAACCCACCGAGCCGCTGTCGGTCGAGCAGCTGTCGGCGACCACCCTGCTGCGGTTCGCCACCGCCGGGTCCGTCGACGACGGCAAGTCCACTCTCGTCGGCCGTCTGCTGCACGACTCCAAGTCGGTCCTCGCCGACCAGCTGGAGGCCGTGGAGCGCGCCTCGGCCAGCCGCGGTCAGGAGGCTCCGGACCTCGCGCTGCTCACCGACGGTCTGCGGGCCGAGCGCGAGCAGGGCATCACCATCGACGTGGCCTACCGCTACTTCGCCACGCCCCGGCGCCGGTTCATCCTCGCCGACACCCCCGGCCACGTGCAGTACACGCGCAACATGGTCACGGGCGCCTCGACGGCCGAGCTGACGGTGATCCTGGTCGACGCCCGCAACGGCGTCGTCGAGCAGACCCGCCGGCATGCCGCGATCGCCGCTCTCCTGCGGGTCCCGCACGTCGTCCTCGCCGTCAACAAGATGGACCTGGTCGCCTACAAGGAGTCCGTGTTCGCCGCCATCGCCGAGGAGTTCACGGCGTACGCGACCGAGCTGGGCATCCCGGAGGTCACCGCGATCCCGATCTCGGCGCTCGTCGGCGACAACGTCGTGGAAGCCTCCGCCCACATGGACTGGTACGGCGGCCCGACGGTCCTGGAGCACCTGGAGACCGTCCCGGTCAGCCACGACCTGGCGCACTGCCACGCCCGGCTGCCCGTGCAGTACGTGATCCGGCCGCAGACCGCCGAGCACCCCGACTACCGGGGCTACGCGGGCCAGATCGCCGCCGGCTCCTTCCGCGTCGGCGACGAGGTGACCGTCCTGCCGTCGGGCCGCACCACGCGGGTCTCCGGCATCGACCTGCTGGGTGAGCCGGTCGACGTCGCCTGGACCCCGCAGTCGGTCACGCTGCTGCTCGAGGACGACATCGACGTCTCCCGCGGCGACCTGATCGTCCCGGCGAAGGATGCGCCGGCCACCACCCAGGACGTCGAGGCCACCGTGTGCCACGTCGCCGACCAGGCGCTGACAGTCGGCCACCGGGTACTGCTCAAGCACGGCACCCGCACGGTCAAGGCCATCGTCAAGGACATCCCGGCCCGGCTCACGCTCGACGACCTCTCCCTGCACCCGCACCCGGGCCGGCTCGTCGCCAACGACATCGGCCGGGTGAAGATCCGTACCGCCGAACCGCTGCCCGTCGACTCCTACGCCGACTCGCGACGCACGGGCTCGTTCATCCTGATCGACCCCAGCGACGGCACCACGCTCACCGCCGGCATGGTCGGCGAGTCCTTCGCCGCCCCCGAGCCGGTCAAGGACGAGGCCGACGAAGACGGCTGGGACTTCTGAGCATGAACTCTCCCGACTTCTACTCCACGTTCGCCAAGGAGGGCGGCCGCGTCGGCAGCGGTGCTCTCGGCAGCGGGCAGGGCGGAGTGGCGCGATGTGCGCGGTGACGTACGCGCACCGCATGCGCGCCCACACCCCCCACCCGCACAGCCGAAGACCTGCCGACCTCCCGGCCACGTCCCGATCCTTCCGGAGGACGTGACCGCCGGGCCAACGAGAGGAAAACCTCCCGTGCCTGCCACCACAGCCCTGCGCCGCACCTTGGCCGTCATGGCCGCCCTGCCCCTCCTCACCCTCGCCGCCTGCGGGTACGGCTCCGAGGCGAAGGACGACGACACCTCCCAGGTCGCCGCGGGCGCCGAGAAGATCGACGGTCTCGACTCCGTCCGGATCGGCTACTTCGGCAACATCACCCACGCCACCGCGCTGGTCGGCAACCAGAAGGGCTTCTTCCAGAAGGAGCTGGGCGCCACCGAGGCCAAGTACGCGGTCTTCAACGCCGGTCCGTCCGAGATCGAGGCGCTGAACGCCGGCTCCATCGACATCGGCTGGATCGGCCCCTCCCCCGCGATCAACGGCTACACCAAGTCGGGCGGCAAGAACCTGCGCATCATCGGCGGTTCGGCGTCCGGCGGGGTGAAGCTGGTGGTCAACCCGGACAAGATCAAGTCGCTGAAGGACGTCAAGGGCAAGCGGATCGCGACCCCGCAGCACGGCAACACCCAGGACGTGGCGTTCCTCA
This sequence comes from Streptomyces viridiviolaceus, assembly GCF_014650995.1. Classification (GTDB taxonomy): domain Bacteria; phylum Actinomycetota; class Actinomycetes; order Streptomycetales; family Streptomycetaceae; genus Streptomyces; species Streptomyces viridiviolaceus. Next base: position 363,708 of record NZ_BMWA01000002.1, on the reverse strand, counting down.
ACTGGGTCGCCGAGCAGGGCTGGAAGGTCGACGCGCAGAGCGGCAAGGGCGACGTCACGGTCGTCCGCAGCGACAACAAGGTCACCCCGGACGCCTACAAGGCCGGGTCCATCGACGGCGCCTGGGTGCCGGAACCGACCGCGTCCAAGCTGGTCGCCGAGGGCGGCAAGGTGCTGCTCGACGAGGCCGACCTGTGGCCGGACAAGAAGTTCGTGATCACCAACATCATCGTGTCGCAGAAGTTCCTCAAGGAGCACCCGAAGGCCGTCGAGGCGGTACTGAAGGCGTCGGTCGAGACCAACAAGTGGATCAAGGCCAACCCGGACGAGGCCAAGGCGGCCGCCAACAAGCAGCTGGAGAGCGACTCCGGCAAGGCGCTGCCGGCCGACGTCCTGGACCCGGCCTGGAAGTCGATCCAGCTCACCGACGACCCGCTGGCCGCCACCCTCGACGCCCAGGCGGAACACGCCGTGAAGGCGGGTCTGCTTCAGGAGCCGAACCTGAACGGCATCTACGACCTCACGCTGCTCAACAAGGTCCTGAAGGCCGCGGGCGAGCCCGAGGTCGACGACGCCGGCCTCGGCGCGAAGTAAGCCCGCAACCCGACCATCCCCAGGAGGTGACGACCATGGCCACGACCCTCGCCAAGGCCGCCGACGGCACCGAGGCGGCCACGCACGCCGCCCGGATCGAGCACGTCTCGAAGTCGTTCGCGGGCCCGGCCGGACAGCAGCTCGTGCTGGACGACATCACCCTCGATGTCGCGCCCGGCGAGTTCGTCACCCTCCTGGGGGCCTCCGGCTGCGGCAAGTCCACGCTGCTGAACCTGGTCGCGGGCCTGGACCGGCCCAGCGCCGGGACGATCACCACGGACGGGCGTCCGGCGCTGATGTTCCAGGAGCACGCCCTCTTCCCGTGGCTGACCGCGGGCAAGAACATCGAGCTCGCCCTGAAGCTGCGGGGCGTGGCCAAGTCCGAGCGGCGCGACAAGGCGGAGGAGCTGCTCGAACTCGTCCGGCTGAAGGGCGCGTACGGCAAGCGGGTGCACGAGCTGTCGGGCGGTATGCGCCAGCGGGTCGCCATGGCCCGCGCGCTCGCCCAGGAGAGCCGGCTGCTGCTGATGGACGAGCCGTTCGCGGCGCTGGACGCGATCACGCGGGACGTGCTGCACGACGAACTGACCCGGATCTGGCGCGAGACGAAGCTGTCCGTCCTGTTCGTCACGCACAACGTGCGCGAGGCCGTCCGGCTCGCCCAGCGCGTGGTGCTGCTGTCCTCCCGTCCCGGGCGCGTGGCGCGCGAGTGGACGGTGGACATCGCGCACCCGCGCCGCATCGAGGACACCGCAGTGGCGGAGCTGTCCGTCGAGATCACCGAAGAACTGCGTGGGGAGATCCGCCGCCATGGCCAGCACTGACACGACCACCACGGCGAAGGACGGCGGCGATCTCGCCGGACTGGAAGCGGGCCTGGACGCACTGGAGACGGTGCAGCAGGGCCGCAAGCCCTTCCGGCAGACCTTCGTCGAGAAGATCCTTCCGCCGGTCCTCGCCGTCCTGCTGGTGCTGGTGGTGTGGCAGGGCCTGGTCTCGTTCGAGATCGTCGACGATCCGACCAAGCTGCCCGCCCCCTCGGACGTGTGGCACGTGGTCCAGGACGCCTGGCTCCAGGGCGAGCTGCTCGGCTACATCTGGACCAGCGTCTCCCGCGGTCTGCTGGGCTTCTGCTTCGCGCTGGTGATCGGCACCCCGCTGGGGCTGCTGGTGGCGCGGGTGAAGTTCGTGCGGGCGGCTATCGGGCCGATCCTGTCCGGGCTGCAGTCGCTGCCGTCGGTGGCCTGGGTGCCGCCGGCCGTGATCTGGCTGGGCCTGAACAACTCGATGATGTACGCCGTCATCCTGCTCGGCGCGGTCCCGTCCATCGCCAACGGCCTGGTCTCCGGCGTCGACCAGGTGTCCCCGCTCTTCCTGCGGGCGGGCCGCACCCTGGGTGCCACGGGCCTGAAGGGCACCTGGCACATCGTGCTGCCGGCCGCGCTGCCCGGATACGTGGCGGGGCTGAAGCAGGGCTGGGCGTTCTCCTGGCGGTCACTGATGGCCGCCGAGATCATCGCCTCGTTCCCCGACCTCGGGGTCGGCCTCGGCCAGTTGCTGGAGAACGGCCGCAACGCCAGCGACATGGCCATGGTGTTCGAGGCCATCCTGCTCATCCTGGTCGTCGGCATCGCCATCGACCTGCTGATCTTCAGCCCGCTGGAGCGGTGGGTGCTGCGCAGTCGCGGCCTGCTGGTGAGGAGCTGAGGCACGACATGTCCGCGCCGGTACTCCTGGTCATCGCCCACGGCAGCCGCGACCCGCGGCACGCCGCGACCGTGCACGCCCTGGTACGACGGGTCAGGTCGCTGCGCCCGGACGTACGGGTGGAGACCGGCTTCCTGGACTTCAACGTCCCCTCCGTGCAGGGGGTACTGGAGTCCCTGGCCGCGCAGGGCGTGCGGGACGTCGTGGCGCTCCCGCTCCTGCTGACGCGCGCGTTCCACGCCAAGGCGGACATCCCCGCGGTCCTCGCGGACGCCCCGCCGCGGCTGCGCATCCGGCAGGCGGAGGTGCTCGGCCCCTCGCCGCTGCTGCTGTCGGCGCTGGACAGGCGCCTGTACGAGGCGGGGCTGACGCCCGCCGACAAGTCCTCGACCGGGGTCGTGCTGGCCTCGGCGGGGTCCACCGACCCGGAGGCGATCGCAGTGATCGCTGACATCGCGCGGGAGTGGCGGCACACCGGTTGGTGCGCCGTGCGGCCTGCGTTCGCCTCCGCATCCCTTCCGCGCACCGAACAGGCGGTGGCTCAGCTGCGGGAGCTGGGCTGCGAGCGCGTCGCCGTCGCGCCGTACGTCCTGGCCCCCGGTTTCCTGCCCGACCGCATCGCCCGGGGCGCGGCCGGGGCGGACGTCCTGGCCGGCGTCCTCGGCCCTGCGCCGGAGGTGGCGCGGGTGCTGCTGGAGCGGTACGACGCGGCGCGGGTTCCGCTGCCGGTGGCGGTCGGGGCCTGAGCGCACGCGTCGGGCTCAGGCAGCGGTCAGCTCCACGAGTTTGACGACGGTGTTCCAGTTGCGGGTGGTGGCGATCAGGCCCTTGTTGACCCGGGGCCGGGAGAGTGCGTCGGCGAGCTTGGAACGGCCGAGGCCGTTCGGCGCGTACAGGTACAGGGCGCGGTCGCCGAGGCGGAAGTCCTCGGGGAGGAAGGCGGCCCGGTCGATCTCCGCGAAGCGCTCCGCGTCCACCGGCGTGGAGAAGTAGGTGACATGGAGCTGTCTGGCCTCCAGGTCGGCTGCCGGGAACGGGCAGGCGTCGGCGATCGCCTCGAGGTAGGCGTGGTCGCGCACGATGACGTCCACCCCGAACCCGAAGTGGTCCTCGATCGCGTCCCGCAATTCGGCTGCCAGCGACTCCTCGTCCCCGTGGCCGGAGGAGAACACGGCCTGCCCGCTCTGCAGGTAGGTGGCCACGGCCTCGTGACCGAGCCCCTGCATCACCGTGCGCAGTTGGGCCATCGGGATCTTCCTGCTGCCGCCCACGTTGATCCCGCGCAGCAGTGCCGCGTACCTCGTCGTCATGCGCACACCATAAAACGGCCGTCGTGCCCCGTGGGGGTGGGCACGACGGCCGCGTCCGCTGCGGCGGACGTGCGCGCAACTCTCGCCGATGGGCGACGCGCGGATCAACCACTACACGCGGCTGTGACTTATTCAACAACATTGCGGAATCCCGGAGTACACGGCCGGACCACCGGGGCGCGGCGCGGTGGTCCCTGATCGCCGTCCCCGAGGTGGCCGGATAGATGTAAGGGACCGCCGTCCTCCCCAGCGGTGAGAACCGCGATACGAGGGGATGAGCCGGGGCGCCCGGCACTTCACCGGACAGCACGACGAGATGGCTTTATCCGGCCCATACCTTCGAGTCGGAAGGTGGCAGCAGGGGGCTGCCGCCGCTCACGAGGGGGCAAGCCCGTCATGGGGAACGGAGACACACGGGTGCGGGGCCTGGCTGCCCGGGCCGGAGGCTGGAGCGCCCGGCACCGATGGGCTGCCGTCGGTATCTGGGTACTGTTCGTCGTCCTGGCGATGGGGCTCGGCTCGGCGGCCGGCCGGGTGGACGTCGGCGACAGCGACCAGATGGGCGGCGAGACACACACCGCCGCCCAGATCATCGAGGACGCCGGGATCGACGAGCCGGCCGGTGAGACCGTCCTGGTCCAGGCGAAGGACGGTGACGTGACGGCCACGGACGCCGAGTTCCGGGCCGCCGTCACCGCCGTCGTCTCGGCGGTGGAGGCGACCGGGAAGGTCACGGACGTGACCTCGCCGTACGACACGCAGACGATCTCCAAGGACGGCCGCAGCGCGCTGGTGCAGTTCGACATGCGCGGCGACGCGGACACCGCGGGCGAGCGGGTCGAGCCGGTGCTGAAAGCCGTCGAGAACGTCCAGAAGGAACACGAGGGCCTGCGGATCGAGGAGATCGGCGGGGCCAGCATGATGAAGACGTTCGACGACGCGTTCGGTGACGACTTCAAGAAGGCCGAGTACTCCGCGGTGCCGGTGGCCCTCGGCATCCTGCTCATCGCCTTCGGCGCGCTGGTGGCGGCGCTGCTGCCGGTGGCGCTGGCGATCACCGCGATCATGGCGACGATGGGCCTGATGGGCCTCGTCAGCCACCTGCAGCCGATGAGCGATACCGCCAACTCCGTGATGCTGCTGGTCGGTATGGCCGTCGGCGTCGACTACTGCCTGTTCTACCTGCGCCGCGAGCGCGAGGAGCGGGACGCCGGACGGGACGCGCGCACGGCGCTGCAGATCGCCGCCGCGACCAGCGGCCGGGCGATCGTCGTCTCCGGCGTCACGGTGTGCGTGGCGATGGCGGGCATGCTGTTCACCGGCATCGCCGAGTTCGAGGCGATGGGCCTGGCCTCGCTGATGGTGGTCGCGGTGGCCATGGTCGGTTCGGTCACGGTGCTGCCGGCGCTGCTGTCCCTGCTCGGCGAGCGGGTGGAGAAGGGCCGCCTGCCCTTCCTGCGCCGCCGGCCCGGCACCGGCCGGGAGAGCCGGTTCTGGACGGCCGTCCTGGGGCGCGTGCTCGCCAGGCCCGTGCTGTCCGTCGTCGTCGCGACCGGCGCCCTGCTGGCCGTCGCGGCTCCCGCGATCGGCATGAAGACGCAGAACCTCACGCTGGACCAGGAGTTCGGCGACTCGCTGCCCATCGTGCAGACGTACAACCGCGTCAACGAGGCGTTCCCGGGCGGCTCCGAACCGGCCGAAGTGGTCGTCAAGGCCGACGACATCAACGCGCCCGAGGTGAAGGCGGCGCTCGCCGACTTCCGTGAGCAGGCGATCAGTTCGGGGGCCTCGCGCGGCCCGGTCGACATCGAGCTGCACGACGCGCAGAACCTCGCCCTCGTCTACGTGCCCCTGGTCGGCGGCTCCGACCTGGACAAGGCGGGCGCGAGCCTGGACAAGCTGCGCGACGACGTGCGGCCGGCCACGCTCGGCAAGGTCGACGGGGTCGAGGCGCCTGTCACCGGGCAGGTCGCCGGCTCGAAGGACTTCAACGACCAGCTCGTCGGCTCGGTCGTGCCGGTCTTCGTCTTCGTGGTGGTCTTCGCCTTCCTGCTGATGCTGCTGTCGTTCCGTTCGCTGACCGTCGCCCTCACCTCGATCGTGCTGAACCTGCTGTCGGTGGGCGCCGCGTACGGCATCCTCGTCGCCGTCTTCCAGCACGGCTGGGGCGCGTCGCTGGTGGGGGCGGAAGGCGTCGGCGCCATCGTCACCTGGCTGCCGCTGTTCCTCTTCGTGATCCTGTTCGGCCTGTCGATGGACTACCACGTGTTCGTGGTGTCGCGGATCCGGGAGGCCCGGCTCAAGGGCCGTACGACGAAGGACGCCATCCAGCACGGCGTGGTCACCACGGCCGGGGTCGTCACCAGTGCCGCGGTCATCATGGTCGCCGTGTTCGCGATCTTCGGGACGCTGTCCATGCAGTCCATGAAGCAGATGGGCGTCGGCCTCGCAGCGGCGGTGCTGATCGACGCGACCGTCATCCGGGGCGTGCTGCTGCCGGCCGCGATGGCCCTGCTCGGGGAGCGCAACTGGTACCTGCCGAAGTGGCTGCACCGGCTGCCGGACCTCACCCACGACGAGTCGCCCGCGGCCGTGGCGCCGGTCGCCCGCGACGACGAGGGCGAGCGGGTCGGCGTGTGAGTGCCCGTTGAGCGGGTGAGGGGCCCGTCGGTTCCCGGGTGGAACCGACGGGCCCCTCGCTATGCCTGCTGCCGGGGAGCGGGCAGTTCCGCCTCGATGAGGTCGGCCGCGCGCCGGGTGCCGCCCTCCTGGGCCATCCCGGCCTGGACGTCCTTCAGACGCCGGGCCACCTCGGGGTCGTCGACCAGGGCGAGGGCGGCGGTGCGCAGCGCCTCGGCGGTGGCCTCCTCGGTGGGCAGGTGCCGGGCGACGCCGAGGCCCTGGAGCATGTCGGCGTTGCCGAACTGGTCCACGGCCTGCGGCACGGCGATCATCGGCGTGGCGGTGGCCAGTCCCTCCTGGCTGCCGCCGGCGCCCGCGTGGGTGACGAACAGGTCGGCCTGCTTGAGGATCGCCAACTGCGGTACCCACGACCGCACTTCCACATGGGCGGGTACGTCACCCAGCTCGGCGGGGTCGACGTGCCTGCCGATCTGCAGCACCAGGTGCCAGCCCGGCAGCTCGCCGAACGCCTTGACGCACTCCCGGTAGAACGCCGGCTGCTTGGTGAAGGACGACCCGAGGGAGACGAGGACGACCTTGTCGGCACCGGCGGGGCGCTGCCAGTCGCCCTCGGCGCTGCGGTCGCCCTGGCAGGCGCCGACGAAGGAGTACACCTTCTCGTCGACCCGGTCGGCGTTGGGCTGCAGGGCCTTCGGGATCAGCACCAGGGAACGGTCGGGACGGCCGGCGAAGGAGTCCGGGTGCATCGTGATCCCGTTCTCCTCCAGCCAGGCGCTGAAGCGGGCGTAGTACGCCTGTCCGCGCTCGGTCTTCTTCGGTTCCTCCCACATCGGCTCGGCGACCTCCTGCTCGTAGCCCTCCCAGGCGACCAGGTTCGGCGAGAGGGAGATCACGGGCACGCCCCAGCGGTGGCCGAGGACGCGGGCCGGGTAGGAGGTGATGTCGTGCAGGACGAGGTCCGGCTCATCGCCCTCGTACGCCTCGATGAGCTGCGGGAGCGCCTGGATCGCGTCGTTCAGGAACGGCTCGACGTTGTCCAGGAGTGTGGTCCCCCAGGCTTCCGGGTCGGCGTCGGGGCCGGGCAGCGTGGAGTTCCACAGCTTGGGCTCGGCGCCGGTCGCGGCGACCTTCTCCGCGAAGAGCGGAGGAATCGCGTACGTCACCCGGTGCCCTCGTGCGACGAGCTCGCGGATCACCTCCAGGCTGGGGTTCACGTGGCCGTGCGCGGCGATGGAGAACATGGCGATGTGGGCGCGACTGGTCATGCCCCGACCGTATGCGAGACGAGACGTCTCGTGCAACTCCTTTCCCGTCATGCCGCCAGCACCTCGTGCAGGCGCAGCCACCTCTGCGGTGCCACCTCGCCGACGAGCACGCCGGCATCGAGGCACGCGGCCCGGAACGCCGCGTCCACCCGCCGTCTGGGGTGCGCCCGGCGCAGGGAGGCGTGCAGCGAGCCGCCGACCCCCGAGAAGCCCAGTTCGACGAGGGGCCGCCAGCTCCGGTACGCGGCGGCGTCGAGCAGCGGGGTGCGGCGCCGCTCGATGCGCAGGACACCGGCGTCGACGCGCGGCACCGGCCGGAAGCCGTGCCGGCCCACCCGCCCGAGGAGCCGCCAGTCGTGGCGCGGCCAGGTCAGCACCGTCAGCCGGGACCAGCGCCCGTAGTCACCGGTGCGTTTGCGGGCGTACTCCAGCTGGGTGAGGAAGGTGGCGTCGGTGAGGCCGGGCGCCTTCAGGCACCAGTCGACGACGGCCGCGGTGCGCGAGAAGGGCACGTTCCCGGCGACGTGGAACGGCGTGTGCGGCGGCCGTGCGGCGAGGAAGTCCCCGGCGACGACGCGGACGTGCGGTGTCCGCGCGAAACGGGCGCGCAGCGCGGGGACGAGGTGGGGGTCGATCTCGTAGGCGTGCAGTTCCCGGCAGCGGCGGGCGAGCGGCTCGGTCAGGGCGCCTTTGCCCGCGCCGACTTCGAGCAGCAGGGGCGGGCGGACGCCGTCGGGAACGGCCAGCCGCGCGAAGCGCTCGGCGGTGGCTCGGTCGGCGAGGAAGTTCTGCGAGAGCGTGCGGGCACGCTGAGTGGGGCGGGCCATGGCCTGCGGTCCTTGTCTTCCGTGAAGGAGCGGAAACGGGCAGCCGAAGGCCCTGACCGGAAGACGAAGGCGAAAAGGGAACGCGGAGGCTCAGCCCCGCCGCGCGGGAATCAGCGGCGGGGGGACCCCGGGCCGGTCAGGGCTCCGGGGCCGCGACGCATCCTGATGGAGTACGTGCAGCCCCGGCCGAGACCGGAGTTGAAGATCGCGTCGAACGCTGCCACGGAGGCGACGTTAGACGGCCCGGGCCGGGCGGGCAACGGGTTTTCCGCCCGGCGCGGGCGTGGTCAGCGCTGGTAGCGGGCGAGCACGAGGTTGCCGTCCTCCTCCAGTCTGTCGCGCAGTTCGTCCAGGCCGATCGCGCCGCTGTAGTACTCCTGGAGCGCGGGCGTGGCCACCTTGTCCTTCCACTCGGGGTATCCCCTCACGGACTGCGCGGGCGCCGACCGCAGGTGGGCGGCGAGGGCCGTGCCGGTGGCCCAGCCGTGCTCCGCCGTGCGCAGCGCGGGGTCCTTCAGGGCCTGGGTGCCGGTGGGCAGCATCCAGTCGCCGAGGGCGAGGCGCACCATGTTCTCCGGCTGGAGGAGGAAGTCGATGAACTCGGCGGCCTCCTTCTGGTGCTCGCTGTCCTCGGCGATCGACAGCGTCTGCGGACTGACGCCCTGGGTGAGGCCGTCGGCGCCGGCCGGGGCGGGCAGCACCTGCCAGTCGAAGCCCTCCGGCGCCTGCTGCTCGATCTGCTGGCGGTAGGAGAAGCCGAGCGGCACCATCGCGTACTTGCCCGCGAAGAACCCCGGCAGGGTGTCGGAGCCACCGCTGCCCAGCGTGGACGAGGACGCGCTGCGGTCGGTGTTGGCCTGGTCGTGGATGGTGCGCGGCACCACCTGGTCGGCCTCCTCGAAGCGGACGGTGACGCGGCCGTCCGCGCCGCGGTGGAAGAGCTGCCCGCCGGCCGACAGCGACAGGTTGAGCGTGGCGGACACGGGCTCCTTCAGCGGCCAGGCCACCCCGTACCTTCCGTCCCCGCTCAATTGCTCGGTCACCTGCCGGAACTCCGGCCAGGTCCACGGGCGTTCGGGCGTCGGTATCCGGACGCCCGACTTCTCCAGCAGCCCGGTGTTGGCGATCAGTACGCGCGGTTCCTGGAGGAAGGGCACGCCGTAGACGCCGTCCCCGAAGGTGGTCGTCTCCCAACTGCGCTGCGGGATGTCGGACTTCAGCCGCTCGGGCAGCAGGTCGGTCAGGTCGGCCAGGTAGCCGCCGTAGGCGAAGTCCGCGAGGTCGTCCGAGGCGTCGTGGATGATGTCCGGCGCCTCGCCGCCCTCGAAGGAGGTGAGGAGCTGGTCGTGGACGCTGTCCCAGCTGCCCTGGACGTACTCCACCTGGACGTCGGGGTGGTCGGCGTTCCACTCCCGCACCAGCTCCTTGTTGGCCCGCACGGACTCGTCCTGCCAGGCCAGGGACTGGAAGCGGAGAGTGATCCGGTCGTCGTCGGCGTCGCTGCCGCCGCCCGTGCAGCCGGCCAGGAGCAGGGTCAGGGCGAGGGCGGTGAGCAAGGCGATTCGCGTGCGCATCAGCTCTTCACCGCCCCGGCGAGCATGCCGCCCGTGATCCGTCGCTGGATGATCGTGAAGACGACCAGTGAGGGCAGCGTCGCGAGGAACGCGGCTGCCGCCAGCGGGCCGAGGTCGGCGACGCCCTCGGCGCCGATGAAGTGGGTGAGCACGACCGGCAGGGTCTGCTTCTCCGGGGTCTTCAGCAGGACGAGGGCGAAGAAGAACTCGTTCCACGCGGTGATGAACGCGAACAGCGCCGTCGCCACGATCCCCGGGGCGAGCAGCGGTGCGGTCACCGACACGAGCGTGCGCAGCCGCCCGGCACCGTCGACGGCAGCCGCCTCCTCCAGCTCGACGGGTACGGCACGGACGTACCCCGCGAGCATCCACAGCGCGAACGGCAGGGACCACACCACGTACACCATCACCAGCCCCGGAACGGAGTTGATCAGCCCGAGGTTCTTCAGCACCAGGAAGAGCGGGATGATCAGCAGGACGAAGGGGAACGCCTGGCTGACCACCACCCATCCGGTGGTCGCCTTGGTGAGCCGGGAGCGGTGCCGGGCCATGACGTAGGCCATCGGGGTCGCGATCACCACGGCGATCAGCGCGGCGCCGAGCGCGGCGAGCAGGGAGTTGAGGGCGGCGTGGAGCAGCGGCTGCTCGTCGAAGGCCTGCCGGAAGTTGGCGAGGGTGGGGTCTTCCGGGATCCAGGTGGGGTGCAGACTGCCCAGCTCGCGCGGCGGCTTGAAGGCGGTGGAGATCAGCCACAGGAACGGGAAGGCCAGGAAGACGAGATAAGCCAGCAGGGCGGCGTACTGGCCGGCGCGGGCCGCGGTCGAGGTCCTCATGCCTCCTCGCCTCCCCGGAGCCGGCCGACGAGGAAGACCGCCAGCAGGACGGAGATCACGGCGACCATGACACAGCCCATCGCCGCCGCGTAGCCGAACTGTCCGTACCGGAACGCCTCTTCGTAGGCGAACAGCATCGGCAGCCGGGTCCGGCCGCCTGGGCCTCCGTTGGTCAGCACGTAGACCAGGGCGAAGGAGTTGAAGTTCCAGATGAGGTTGAGCGCCGTGATGGCGAGGGCGACCGGCCTGATGGCGGGCCAGGTCACCGTGCGGAACCGGCGCCACGCGCCCGCGCCGTCGACCGCGGCGGCCTCGTGCAGCTCGCGCGGCGTGTTCTGCAGTCCGGCGAGCAGGGCGACCGTCGTCTGCGGCATGCCCGCCCAGACGCCGACGACGATCACCGCCGGCAGGGCGGTCGCCAGGCCGCTGAGCCAGTCCCGGCCGTCGCCGAGGCCGAGGTCGCGCAGCGTCTCGTTGAGGATGCCCGCGTCGGGGTTGTAGACGATCCGCCACATGATGCCGACGACCACCTCGGGCATCGCCCACGGGATGATCGCGAGCGCACGCGCCAGCCAGCGCAGTCGCAGGTTCTGGTTGAGCAGCAGGGCGAGGCCGAGCGCGAGCAGGAACTGCGGCACGGTCACACCGACCGCCCACACCAGGCCGATCCGGAACGACTCCCAGAAGAGCGTGTCGTGCAGCAGGTCCCGGAAGTTCAGGCCGCCGATCCACTGCGTGGGCTGCGTGCGGCCCGACTGGGCGTCGGTGAACGCCAGCAGGATCCCGTAGAGCAGCGGTCCGACACTGAGGACCAGGATGGGGATCAGGGCGGGCAGCACCAGGAACCACGCGCCGTGGTCGCCGGGACGCCGTGGCCGGCCCGGACCGTTGCCGGGCGCGCGGCGCGCCGGTCTTTTCGCGTCGGTCACCACTGTCACGTCATCAGCCCCTTCGCGCGGCCCGGACGGGCCTGGTCATGGTCGTGAAGGCGCGGTGCCCCGTCAAGACACCGCGCACACCCTCCGACCTGTGCGAATGCGACACTGGCCGACGGAAGAACGGTCGAGGACGGACACGGAGGCGGGCGATGGACGAGGCACGGGCACGGGAGGTACTGGCCGCGGCGGGGGTGCTGCCCGGCCCGGCCAAGGACGCGCGGCCGCTCGCCCTGGGCGAGAACGCGGTGTTCGCCGCCGGTGATCTGGCGGTCAAGGTGGGCCGTGACGCCGAACTCCTCGACCGGGCGCGCCGGGAGCTGGACATCGCGGTGTGGCTGGAAGAGGCCGGTGTACCGGCGGTGCGGGCGGCCGAGCCGAAGGCGCTGCTCGTCGACGGGCATCCGGTGACCCTCTGGCACCGGCTGCCCGATCCGGTGCGGCCAGCGGAGCCGCGGGACGTGGCCGAACTGCTCCGGCTGGTCCACACACTGCCCTCCCCCTCCTTCGAGCTGCCGCCCCGTGATCTGCTCGGCGGCGTGGAACGCTGGCTGCGGCTCGCGGGCGACGCGATCGACCCCGCGGACGCGGCGTACCTGCGCGAGCGCCGCGACGGTTTCGCGGCGGCCGCCGCCGCGCTCACCCCCCATCTGCCGCCGGGCCCGATCCACGGCGACGCGCTGCCCCGCAACGTGCACATCGGCCCCGACGGGCCGGTCCTGATCGACCTGGAGACCTTCTCCGCCGACCTGCGCGAGCACGACCTGGTGGTCATGGCGCTGAGCCGGGACCGCTACGGACTGCCCGCCGAGGCGTACGACTCCTTCACCGAGACCTACGGCTGGGACGTACGCGAGTGGGACGGCTGTGCGGTGCTGCGCGGCGCCCGTGAGACGGCCAGCTGTGCGTGGGTGTCCCAGCACGCGCCGAGCAACCCCAAGGCGCTGACCGAGTTCGAACGCCGGGTGGCGTCGCTGCGGGAGGGAGACCCGACGGTGCGGTGGTACCCGTTCTGACCCCGGTCCCACACGCGCCCGATCCCAGGCGAGCCCGCCCCGCTCCGAGGCGCGCACGGCACGATTGGCTCCGCTTCCGGTCCCGGACGAGTCCGGAACTCCGAGGCGCGCACGGCACGATTGGCTCCGCTTCCGGTCCGGGGGCGACTCCGTCCGATCCGAGACCGAACGCGGCGCGAGTACCTCCGGCTTCCGGTCCCAGGCAAACCCGCCCCGCCCCGAAGCGGGTGCGCTGCGCGAGTCCCTCCGCTTCCGTCCGTGCGGGCCGTGTTGAGCCCCGTCCGCCGGGTGGCCCGGTCGGCTCAGACCCGCTCGCCGGCCGGCTCGCGCAGCGGCCACGTCCCGTCGACGACGGCCGTGGCGTCGCCCTTGCGGCGCAGGAAGTTCTGGAAGTCCGCCGCCCACTCGGCGTACCACTCGATCTGGCGCCGGTGCAGTTGCGCCGGGCCGAGGGCCGCGACCTTGGGGTGGCGGCCGGCTATCGCGCAGGCCAGCCGCGCCGCGGCGAGGGCGTCGGCCGAGGCGTCGTGGGCGGCGTCGAGCGGGACGCCGTACTCCGCGCAGACCGCCTCCAGGTTGCGCTTGCCCCGGCGGTAGCGGTCGACGGCACGGTCGATGGTGTACGGGTCGATGACCGGCGCGGGGTCCGAACCGCCCAGCCGGTCGCGCAGGGACGGCAACCCGTACCGCCGCAGTTCGGCGGAGAGCAGGCTGAGGTCGAAGGCCGCGTTGTAGGCGACGACCGGGACGCCCGTCTTCCAGTAGGCCGCGAGGACACCGGCGATAGCGTCCGCGACCTGGTCGGCGGGCCGGCCCTCGGAGGCCGCGCGCTCGTTGCTGATGCCGTGCACCGCCACCGCGTCGGCCGGGATCTCCACGCCGGGGTCGGCCAGCCACTCCCGGCGCCCCGCCGGCTCACCGGCTCTGACCTCGATCACGGCCCCCGTGACGATGCGCGCCTCGCGCGGATCGGTGCCCGTCGTCTCCAGGTCGAAGCCGATCAGCAGCTCCCGGTGCCAGCCCATGGGCGGTCCCCCTTCTCGGTGGTGCGTTCCCCCAGTGGCCTCCACCTTCGCATGCGCCACTGACAACCCGAGGCCCGCGTTCCGATTGTGCCCGCGCGGCCGGTCACGACACCGGGCGCGAATCCGCCCACATCAGCTCGAACTCCTCGCGGTAGGTGGGAAAGAGTCCGTTTTCATCGAGCTGGTCCGACTTCACCACCTTGCCGCCGTTCCGCCCGTTGCGCAGCACGAGCACCGGTGCCTCCATCCCCCGTGTCCGGCGCAGATACGACTGCACGACGGCGATGCCGTCGGCCCCGTCCCCGTCGACCAGGTAGGCCGTGAAGCGGGGCGTCTCGTCGAAGACCTGGATCTCGAAGGCGCCCGGGTCGCGCAGCCGGGAGCGCACCCGGCGCATGTGCAGGATGTTCATCTCCACCGCCCGGCTCAGCTCACCCCGCTTGATGCCCAGTTCGCGCTCGCGCCGCTTGACGGCGCTGGAGGCGGGGTTCAGGAACAGCAGCCGCACCCGGCCGCCGGACTCGGCCAGCCGCACCAGGCGGCGACCGGAGAAGTTCTGCACGAGCAGGTTGAGGCCGATGCCGAGGGCGTCCAGCCGGCGGGCGCTGCCGAAGATGTCCTCGGCCGGGAACTGGCGCAGCAGCCGCACCCGGTCCGGGTGCACGGCGACCACGTCGGCGTACCGGTCGCCGACCAGGTCCTCCACCGCGTCCACGGGGAGCCGGCGCGCGGACGGCACGTCACTGCCCGCGCCGAGGATCTCCAGCAGCCGCGCGGAAGCCCGCTCGGCCTGGTTCAGAACCGCCTCGGACAGCGCCCGGTTGCGGGAGACGACGTTCCGGGTGACCTCCAGCTCGTCCAGGGCGAGCTCGACGTCCCTGCGTTCGTCGACGTAGGGCTCGAAGCAGGGCCAGTGCTGCACCATCAGCTCGCGCAGCTGCGGCAGGGTGAGGAAACTGAGGACGTTGTCGTCGGCCGGGTCGAGCAGATATCCCTTGCGCCGGCTGACCTCGCGGACGGCGACCGCGCGCTGCACCCACTCCTGGCCGGCGGGCCCGGCCGCCGCGACCACCCAGTCGTCGCCGTGGACGGGTTCGTAGATGGGCCGCAGGACGGCGGCCACGACCGCGCGCAGCCGCTGCTCGACGAGGTTCAGCCAGATGTAGGCCCGGCCGGCCCGCTGCGCACGCGTGCGCACCTCGTGCCAGGCCTCGGCGTCCCAGTCCAGCTCCGGACCGATCGCGCCCGCGCCCATCGGCCGCGCCAGGGACACCGCACCGGGCGGGACGTCCGCGGAGTTCCCCTCGTGACCCTCGTCACCAGGGGGCAGCTCCAGCCCTCCCGAGCCCACCCGCGCACCGCCTTCCGCTCCCCTGAGCACTCCCGGGGACTCCCCGTCTCAACGATCAAGGAAGGGTACTCCGGGAGCGGTCCCGGGTGCAGCCCGATGGACAGGCTCGTTTTCCCAACGTCCTTGTTCCCCGGGCTCGTTCCGCACCGGCGGACCGTGGGGAGTGAGCGGATTCATAGCGGTGACGTCGCACGGTGCGGGGAAGAATCCGTTGCGCCCGCCTCCGTCCCCCGCCGGGCGGAACCCCGACAGATGAGTAGGAGCACGTGAGTGCTAGGTGGTCGCCTCACTTTCGGGGAGACTCGGAGCCATGGCGTCCGCACCGGCGCCCCACACCTGAAAGAGTCGTGTCCATGCAGGTCTGGCCTGGAGAGGCGTACCCACTCGGTGCCACGTACGACGGCGCCGGCACCAACTTCGCGGTCTTCACGGAGGCCGCGGACCGAGTAGAGCTGTGTCTGCTGCACGACGACGGCTCCGAGACGGCGATCGAGTTGCGGGAGAGCGACGCGTTCGTGCGGCACGCGTACGTGCCGGGCGTGATGCCGGGTCAGCGGTACGGCTACCGCGTGCACGGCCCCTACGCCCCGGAGCGCGGGCTGCGCTGCAACTCCGCGAAGCTGCTCCTCGATCCGTACGCGCGTGCGATCAGCGGTTCGATCCAGTGGGGCGAGGAGGTCTACGGCTACCACTTCGACGACCCCGGTCGGCGCAACGACCTGGACTCGGCGCCGCACACGATGACGTCGGTCGTGGTCAACCCGTACTTCGACTGGGGCGACGACCGGCGCCCCCGAACGGAGTACCACCACACGGTGATCTACGAGGCGCACGTCAAGGGCCTGACGATGCGCCACCCGGGACTCCCCGAGGAGCTGCGCGGCACCTACGCGGCCCTCGCGCACCCCGCGCTCATCGAGCACCTCACCGGACTGGGGGTGACGGCGCTGGAGCTGATGCCGGTGCACCAGTTCGTGAACGACCACCGCCTGGTGGACATGGGCCTGAACAACTACTGGGGCTACAACACGATCGGGTTCTTCGCCCCGCACAACGCGTACGCCTCCTGGGGCGACCGCGGCCAGCAGGTCCTGGAGTTCAAGTCGGCGGTGAAGGCGCTGCACGAGGCCGGGATCGAGGTGATCCTCGACGTGGTCTACAACCACACCGCCGAGGGCAACCACCTGGGCCCGACGCTGTCCTTCAAGGGCATCGACAACCCGTCGTACTACCGGCTCACGGACGACCCGCGTTACTACATGGACACCACCGGCACGGGCAACTCCCTGCTCATGCGGTCGCCGCACGTCCTGCAGATGATCATGGACTCGCTGCGGTACTGGGTCACCGAGATGCACGTCGACGGCTTCCGCTTCGACCTGGCGGCCACCCTGGCCCGGCAGTTCCACGAGGTCGACCGGCTGTCGTCGTTCTTCGACCTGGTGCAGCAGGACCCCGTGGTGTCACAGGTGAAGCTGATCGCCGAGCCGTGGGACGTGGGCGAGGGCGGCTACCAGGTGGGCAACTTCCCGCCGCTGTGGACCGAGTGGAACGGCAAGTACCGGGACACGGTCCGGGACCTGTGGCGCGGCGAGCCGCGCACGCTGGCGGAGTTCGCCTCCCGGCTGACCGGCTCCTCCGACCTGTACCAGGACGACGGCCGCCGCCCGCTGGCCTCCATCAACTTCGTCACCTGCCACGACGGCTTCACCCTGCACGACCTGGTCGCGTACAACGGCAAGCACAACGAGGCCAACGGCGAGGACAACCGGGACGGCGAGAGCCACAACCGGTCCTGGAACTGCGGCGCCGAGGGCGAGACGGACGACCCGGCGGTGCTGGAGCTGCGGGCGCGGCAGATGCGGAACTTCATCGCCACGCTGCTGCTCTCCCAGGGCGTGCCGATGCTCAGTCACGGCGACGAGTTCGCCCGCACCCAGAAGGGCAACAACAACGCCTACTGCCAGGACAACGAGCTGTCCTGGGTGCGCTGGCCCGACGCCGACGGGCCCGGCGCCGGCCTGCTGGACTTCACGCGCGCGATGGTGTGGCTGCGCAGGGACCATCCGGTCTTCCGCAGACGGCGTTTCTTCCACGGCCGGCCCGTGGAGGGCACCCACGACGACCTGTCGGACATCGCCTGGTTCACCCCGGAGGGCCGGGAGATGACCCAGCGGGACTGGAACTCGGCGCAGGCGTCGGCCCTGACCGTGTTCCTGAACGGCAACGCGATCTCCGAACCCGGCGCGCGGGGAGAGCGCATCGCCGACGACTCCTTCCTGCTGATGTTCAACGCCTCGCCGAAGCCGCTGGACTTCGTGGTGCCGGTCGACCACGGCCGGCAGTGGCAGGTCGTGGTCGACACCGCCCGCACCGACGGGACGCCCCCGGACACGGGCACGAAGGTGCAGGCCGGGGACCGGCTGACCCTCGTGGACCGCAGCCTGACGGTGCTGCAGCGGCCCGTCTAGGAGGCCGGGTCGCCGGAGCGGTCCTCCACGCGCGCGTGGAGGACCGCTCCGGTGCGTACGGCGTACGGCGCCGGGCGCGCCGCCAGGGCGATCAGGCAGGCGAGGGCGGCGGCCAGGCTCGCCACCGCGAAGGCGGCGGCGGGGCCGTGGGACTCGGCCGTACGGCCGGTGACGGCGACCGCGAGGGCCTGGCCGCCGGTGATCGCGCTGGTCGCGAAGGCCATCGCCTCGGCGAGCCGGGCTCGCGGCACCGTCCGTTCGGTGAGCGCGAACACGGCGATCAGATGCGGGGCGTAGGCGATGCCGAGCACGGTGACGACCGCGTACAGGGCGGCGAGGCCGTCCGTCCACAGCAGGGGCAGGGAGAGCAGGCACGCCGCCGCGGTGGCCGCCCGCCA
This sequence comes from Streptomyces viridiviolaceus, assembly GCF_014650995.1. Lineage (GTDB taxonomy): Bacteria > Actinomycetota > Actinomycetes > Streptomycetales > Streptomycetaceae > Streptomyces > Streptomyces viridiviolaceus. The sequence goes on along the minus strand of NZ_BMWA01000002.1, from coordinate 345,760 downwards.
GCGTGCCCGCAGGCCGATCCGGTCGGGTACGGCGGCCATGGCGAGCCCCGCGCCCGCGCTCATCACCCCCATGGCGGCGTACACCAGCCCGGCCTGGTCCGGCTGCCCGAGCCGTTCGGTGAGCGCCGTGATGCCCGCCTGGCACGCCCCGAACATCGCGCCCTGGAGGGCGAGTGATGCGTAGAGGGCGTGGACCGAACGGGGGATCCGGGGACGGGCACCTCTGCGTGGGCCGCCGGAGGCGGGGACCGCCGCCGCCCGGGCCGTCGGGTGGAGCGCGAAGCCCGTGCCGCACAGGGCCACCAGCAGTGCCGCGGCGCCCAGGGCGTGGGCCGGATGGGCCAGTACCGCCGCGAGGCCGACCAGGGCCGGGCCGAGGACGAAGGAGATCTCGTCGAGGGTGCTCTCGAAGGACAGGGCGGTGCCCACGGTGCCCTCGGGCGCTCCGGCACGGCGGGCGAGGGCCACCAGGCGGGTGCGGGCCAGCGGGCCGATCACGGGGACGCTGGCGCCGGCCGCCGCGCCGAGGGCGGCCAGCAGGGGCACCGGCAGCCCGGCGAGCGCTCCGGCCACGAGTGCCGCGATCGCCAGGGCGTTGGCCAGGCTGAACACGAGCACGACCGTGCGCTGGCCGTGCCGGTCCGCGAGCCGGCCCACCAGTGGCCCGCAGGCCACCTGTCCGACGGCGAGCGCGCCGCCGGTCAGCCCCGCGGCGGCCAGGGAGCCGCTGGTGCGGGCGACGAGGAGCACGCTGCCGAACTGGACGGTGGCCGTCGGCAGCCGGCCCAGGAAGGACACCGCCGGCAGGAGCGGCCCGGTCAGGCCGATCACCTCTCGGTACGTCTCCAGCGCGCCGCGCCGACCGGTGCTCGGCGTACTTCCCGTGCTCCCCGTTCTCCCCATCGCTCGAAGCTAGCCACGCGCGCGTACGCCCGAGGAGGGGCCGATGACACGAAAGGCGGCAGGGCGGGTACGTAGGTCTCCATGACACCTGAGCGACCCGACCCGGTGCTGCCCGCGGCCCCCTCGGCCACGTACCGGCTGCAGCTGCAGCCCGAGTTCCCCTTCGCGGCCGCGGCGGCGGCCGTTCCGTACCTGGCCTCGCTCGGCGTATCGCACCTGCACCTGTCCCCCGTGCTGGAGGCGGTGCCCGGCTCGCTGCACGGCTACGACGTCGTGGACCACGCGCGCGTGCGCGGCGAACTGGGCGGCGAGGAGGGGCTGCGGGCGCTGGCGCGCACCGCGAGGGAGCACGGTCTCGGTCTGGTGGTGGACATCGTCCCGAACCACATGGCGATGTCCCCCCGGCACAACCGCGCCCTGTGGGAGGTGCTGCGGGAGGGGGCGAAGTCGTCGTACGCCCGGTGGTTCGACATCGACTGGGAGGCGCAGGGCGGGCAGGTGCTGCTGCCGGTGCTCGGCGGGCCGCTGGGCGAGGTGATCGGCGAGCTGCGGGTCGACGGCGACGTGCTGCGCTACCACGACCACTCCTTCCCGCTCCGGGAGGGCACCGAGGACCTGCCGCTGCCGCAGCTGCTGGACGCGCAGTGGTACCGCCCGGTGTGGTGGCGGCTGGCCCGCACCGAGCTGAACTACCGGCGCTTCTTCAGCATCTCGGAGCTGATCGGGGTGCGCGTGGAGGACCCGGAGGTGTTCGAGGCCACGCACGCCACGGTCCTGCGGCTGCTGCGCGAGGGGGTGATCGACGGACTGCGCGTCGACCACCCCGACGGACTCGCCGACCCCGACACCTACCTGGCGCGGCTGCACGAGGCGACCGGCGGCCGGTGGACGGTCGTGGAGAAGATCCTGGCGGACGGGGAGCGGCTGCCGGCCGCCTGGCCCGTCGCGGGCACGACCGGCTACGACGCCCTGCGGCACATCGACGGTGTCTTCACCGACCCGGCCGGACACGGGGAGCTCCTCGGACAGTACCGGCGGTTCGCCGCACCGCAGACCGACCGGGGCGGGGACTGGGCGGCGACGGTGCGGCGGGCCGCGTACAAGGTGCTCACGCACGAACTGGCCACCGAGACCGACCGGCTGACGCGGGTGGCGCACCGGCTGTGCGCCATGTCGCCGGACCCGGCCCTGCGCGACCGGGCGCCCTGGGCGCTGCGCACCGCGCTGCAGGAGCTGCTGGTCCGGATGGAGGTGTACCGGCCGTACACGTCGGTCGACGCGGCCTCCGTCGTCACCGAGGAGGCTGCGGCAGAGGCGCGGGCGGCGTTCGTCGTGCCGGAGGAGGCCGGTGCGGTGGACGTCGTGCGGGACCTGGTGCTCGGTCGGGCCGGGGACGGACCGGACCATGGGGAGTTCCGGACGAGGTTCGCGCAGACCGCGTCGGCGCTGCGCGCCAAGTCGGTGGAGGACACGGCGTTCTACCGCTACGTGCCGCTGCTGTCGGCGACCGAGGTGGGCGGCGACCCGGGGCGGCCGGCCCTGTCGCCGGAGGAGTTCCACGCCTACTGCGCGCGCGTGCAGCGCGACTGGCCGGCGACCGGCACGGTCGTGTCGACGCACGACACCAAGCGCAGCGCCGATGTACGTGCGGCGCTGGCGGTGCTCACGGAGTGCCCCGAGCGCTGGGCGGACGTCCTGGCGGAGGTCACCCGCAGCGGCGAGGGCGTCCCCGACGCGCAGCTGGCGTGGGCGGCCTGGCAGACGGTGTTCGGGCTCGGGCCGGCGGACGCGGAGCGGGTGGGCGGGGCACTGCTGAAGCATGTGCGCGAGGCGGGCATGTACACCAGCTGGACCGAGCAGGAACCGCCCTACGAGGAGGCGGTGACCGCCTTCGTGGCGGCCGGGCCGTGCGGTCCGCCGGGCGAGCGGGTGGCCGCCTTCCGCGACACCCTCGAGCCGTACATCCGGGCGAACGTCCTCGGCACGGCCCTGGTGCATCTGACCATGCCGGGCGTGCCGGATCTCTATCAGGGCACCGAGGGCGAGTACCTGGCCCTGGTGGACCCCGACAACCGCCGGCCCGTGAGCTTTCCGCCCGCCGGTCCCGGGGACAAGGGCGCGGTCACGCGGGCGGCGCTGGAGCTGCGGCGCCGGCGGCCCGACGTCTTCGGCGACGCGGCGACGTACGAGCCGCTGACCGCCGAGGGGCCTGCGGCGGCGCACTGCCTGGCGTTCGTGCGCTCGGGAGATGTCCTGACGGCCGTGACCCGGCTGTCGCTGCGGCTGGCGCAGGCGGGCGGCTGGCGGGAGACGACCCTGCCGCTGCCGCCGGGCCGGTGGGCCGACGCGCTGGTCCCCGGACGGGAGTTCACGGGCCACGCGCGCGTGGAGGAACTCTTCGCCCGGCTGCCGGTGGCGCTGCTGACCCGGATCGGCAGCGGGGACACCGCCGGCTGACCGGTGGGCCCCCGGGTGCCTCGTCGGAGGCGGTCTTGCGGGGCGGGCTTCATCGAGCGGGGCACGGGCGCTGTGTGCCGGGGCGGGGCGGCTCGGGACGAGGGACCGGCCGGTGTCTGTCGGCGCGGTCGAGCGGGGGCCTTGCCGGACGGGCGGCGCGGTGGGGCGGCCGGGGTGGTCGGGGGCGTCCAGGAACCGGCCGGCGAGCCAACCGGGTGGCGCCGAGCCCCGTGACTGCGGTGTCGCCAACGGCGTGCCTCCGTACACACCACCGTCCACCCGAACGGACGTCAACGCCCGCCCCGCACCGTCGCGGTCGTGCAGATGTCGGCCGGGCGATCGGGTGGGCCGGCCGGGGCGGTGGTCGGCCATGTGAGGCGCAGGAGGTCGACGAAGGCCTCGGCCGCGCCGGTCGGCGGCAGGCGCGAGAAGACCGTCAGGGCGCGCCGCCAGGGCGGGTCGGGCGCGAGGACCACACAGCCGTCGCCGACCGCTCCGCTCACGATGTACGACGGAGCGGTGCAGACGCCGACGCCTGCGGCGGCCATGCGGACGGCCGTCGAGGTGTGCTCGGTGAGGACGGCGGTGCGGGGCCGGAAACCGGCGCGTCCGCAGGCCCAGTCCAGGAAGCGCTCGCCCTCGACGACGGGTTCCATGGCGCAGCGGACCCAGGGCCGGTCCGCGAGCTCGGGCAGCCGCACCGTGGTACGGCCGGCGAACCGGTCGTCGAAGGGCACCACGAGGACGATGTCCTCCTGGCCGACCGGGACGACGGTGCCGGACCAGTCGCGCGGCGGAGGGCCGACGGCGAGGTCCGCGGTGCCGCGCGCGACCTCCTCCTCCAGCACCTCGGTCGTCGCGTACTCGTGGAGGTGCAGCACCACCCCGGGGTGCGCGGTGCGCCAGCGCGCGAAGACGTCGGGAAGGATGCCGACCGCCACCGAGTGCAGGGCCGCCACGTGCAGTTCGCCGCCCTCGGCCCCGGCGGCGGCACGGGCCGCGCGGCGGGCCTGGGCGGCGCTGCGGACGGCGAGTTCGGCGTGCGGCCGGAAGGCGCGGCCCATCGGCGTCAGCCGCACCCCGCGCGGCATGCGCTCCAGGAGGGCGCCGCCGACGGACTTCTCCAGGGCCTTGATCTGGTGGGAGAGCGCGGACTGCGTCACGTGCAGGTTCTCGGCCGCCCGGGTGAAGGACGCCTCCTCGACGACGGTCAGGAAGTACTCCATCTGCCGCAGGCTCATCCCGCCCCGTCCCCCGTCCGACGTCCGGTGGTCACCGGCTCCCGTCATGAACTCCTTGCATCGAACCCACAAGAACATTGCCTTGGACTCATGGCAAGGCCCGGGCGGAGGCTGAGGACATGAACACACCGGACGTGATCGTCATCGGCGGCGGCACCGGCGGGTACGGCACCGCTCTGCGCGCCGCCGCCCTGGGTCTCGACGTCGTGCTCGTCGAACGTGACAAGGTCGGCGGGACCTGTCTGCACCGCGGCTGCATCCCGAGCAAGGCGATGCTGCACGCCGCCGAGCTGGTCGACGGCATCGCCGAGGCCCGGGAGCGCTGGGGCGTCAAGGCGACCCTGGACGCCGTGGACTGGTCTGCGCTGGTCGCCACCCGCGACGACATCGTGGCACGCAACCACAAGGGCGTGGAGGCACATCTCGCGCACGCGGGCGTCCACGTGGTGCGGGGCAGCGCGCGGCTGACGGGCACGCGCTCCGTGCGGGTGGACGACGGGCAGGAGCTCACCGCGCGCCGGGGGATCGTGCTGGCCACCGGTTCCCGTCCGCGCATGCTGCCGGGGCTCGCGTCGGACGGGCGGCGGGTGGTGACGAGCGACGACGCACTCTTCGCACCGGGGCTGCCGGCCTCCGTCCTGGTCCTGGGCGGCGGTGCGATCGGCGTGGAGTACGCCTCGTTCCACCGCTCGATGGGCGCGGAGGTCACCCTCGTGGAGGCGGCCGACCGGATCGTGCCGCTGGAGGACGCGGACGTCGGCCGCCATCTGACGCGCGGTCTGAAGAGGCGTGGCGTCGACGTGCAGGCCGGTGCCCGGCTGCTGGACGCCGAGGTGCTCGGCCACGGCGTACGCGCGCGCGTGCGCACGGCCCGCGGCGAGACCCGTACGGTCGAGGCCGAGCGGCTCCTGGTGGCCGTCGGCCGGGCACCGGTCACCGACGGGCTGGACCTGGCCGCCGCGGGCCTGGGCACGGACGAGCGGGGCTTCGTCGTGCCGGCGGACTGGTCCCGGCTGGAGACGGCGGTGCCCGGCATCCACGTCGTGGGCGACCTGCTGCCGCCCCCGTCGCTCGGCCTGGCCCACGCCTCCTTCGCGGAGGGCCTGCTGGTCGCCGAGACGCTGGCGGGCGTGCCGTCGGCACCCGTCGACTACGCGGCCGTGCCCCGGGTGACGTACTCGGCGCCGCAGACCGCCTCCGTCGGCCTGAGCGAGGCGGAGGCACGCGCGCGGGGGCACGAGGTGGCCGTCAACACCATGCCGCTGACGGCCGTCGCCAAGGGGATGGTGCACGGGCAGGGCGGGATGGTGAAGGTGGTCGCCGAGGCCGGGGGCGGTCAGGTGCTCGGGGTGCACCTGGTGGGCCCGCACGTCTCGGAGATGATCGCCGAGAGCCAGCTGATCGTCGGCTGGGACGCCGAGCCCGCCGACGTGGCCCGGCACGTCCATGCGCATCCGACGCTGTCGGAGGCGGTGGGCGAGGCGTTCCTGACCCTGGCGGGACGGGGGTTGCACCAGCAGTGAGCGAGCGGGGCCGGCCGCCGCTGCGGGCGGCCCCGCCCCAGGGGTCAGCCGGCGGTGTCCAGGGCGAAGACCGCTCCCGTCCGTGCCGTCATGACGCACGTGTTGGGGAAGGTCTCCTTGTACTCCACCGACCGTCCCCGCCACTGCCCGCGCGCCTCGGCGGTCACCGGGGCGTAGACCATCGGGCAGTAGGTGTCCCGCAGGGGGATGCGGTGGAGGTCGCCCTGCGCCGCGTCGAGGTCCGCGCAGGCCCGCGCCGCCTGGTCGTGGCCCCGGGGCGGGTCGCACTGCAGCAGGGCCTCGCGTGCGGCGCCGGCCCGGGCGTCGCCCCGGGAGACCTTGACGCGGAGCCAGTCGCCCGTCGGCTCCGGCTGCACGGCCGCCGGTACCGGGGCCGCGCACGCCACGAGGAGGGCGACCGCCGCCGGCAGGCCCCTCCGCAGCACTCTCGCTGTGATGGTGTGGGTCATTCCCGGTGCATCGGCACGGCGGCCTCGGAACCCCAGCCCGGCTCACCCGAACGGGAGCACGCGGAGGCGCGCCGCCCGGCCAGTTCGAACGCGGCGAGCACCACCCGCGTCTGGTACTCGGCCTGGCGGGCGACCGGTATCCAGCGCGCCGCGCAGCCGTCGCGGTAGTCGGCGCACCACTCGTCGACGAGCCGGTCCAGCTCCGGCAGTACGTCCGCCGGGTCGCGTCCCGCGCGGGTCACCAGTTGGTGCAGCAGGCCGGCGGTCCGCAGGGCCAGGCGCCGTCCGGCGATGCGCAGGGCGACCAGGTGCGCGGTGCTCAGCGGCGGCAGGGAGCGCCCCGATCCGTCGTCGGTGTCGGGGTCCCACGCGTCGGCGAGCCTGGGACAGACCAGCAGGTAGTCGTCGACCGGGGCGAGCAGGCGGGCCGCGTCCGGCCCGGCGTGCCGCGCACCGGGCCGGATCCGGGCGAGGAGGTGGTTCAGGAGCCGGGTGTCGTCGCGCAGGGTGCGGCTGACGGAGCGCAGTACGGCGTCCCGGTCGGCGGGCGGCGAGCCGTCGCCCACGGCGGCCACCCCCCACATGGGGGCCTCGACGACCGCCGTGACGGTGCCGTACCGCTGGGGGTGGCACCACGTCGACTCGACGGCCGCCTCGGTGATGGCCGCGGTCAGGTCGCCGCGGCGCGGCGGCGGGATCCGGTAGACGGCGGGTCCCAGGTGCGGCCAGTACAGGGCGTCGTAGGCACCGAGCTCGCGGGGTACGCCGAGGCGGGCCGCGCTGTGGGCGAGGCGCTGGGCGAGGCCGGGGAGGTCGTGGGTCAGCTCGACGAAGCCGCCGCCGACGTCGACGCCGTGCAGGGAGAACTGCAGGAAGGGCCGCAGTTCGTCCTGGAGTTCGAGCAGTGTGCGGGTCTCCGGCAGCGTGGCGCGTCCCGGCCCGTCGGGCAGCCACTCGGGCTGCTCCAGGAAACCGGGGCGGAAGAAGTTCCGGGCGTAGCGGCCGAGGGTGTACGGGCCGGACAGCCAGCCCTCGTTGCGGCGCAGGCCGTCGGGGTCGACGCACAGCAGCAGGTTCCAGGTGGCGTCGGCGGCCTCGGTGAGCCGGGGGTCGGCCAGGGCCCGCTCGGCCAGTCGCAGGACGGTGGCGCCGCCCACTGGCTCATTGGCGTGCGGTCCGGCGACGACGAGGACCTGACGGCTGCCGTGGCCCACGGACAGCAGCAGCAGCGGGGTGCCCGCGCGGGACGTGCCGACGCGGCGCAGCCGGGCGTCGGCGGGGTGGCGGGCGGCGAGCGCGGCGGCCCGGACGCCCATCTCGTCCACGGTCGGGTAGCGCAGGAGGGGCGGCAGGGCACACCTCCATGATGCGGGGCGTCGGTTCACCTGGTGTGCGCGGTGTACGCACAGTCAGTCACGACTTCAGGAGTACGTCAACACCACGAAGGGCAAAGGGATTTCAGCCACGACAAGGCGGCGACACCGAGTGAAACCCAGGCCAGAGGTGAACGGCGGCTCAGTTCCCCGCGAGCCGGAACGCCATCTGCCCGAAGCCGATCCGGTCACCCTCGCGGACGACGGCCGCGCCGATCACCCGCCGCCCGTTGACCGTGGTGCCGTTGGTGGAGCCGAGGTCGCGCAGGACCCACATGCCGCCCTGGCGGCTGAGCTCGGCGTGCACGCGGGAGACCGTCTCGTGGTTCAGCCGCAGACCGCTCGCGGGGTCGCGCCCTATGCGCAGCGGGTGGCCGGTTCCGGGGTGGGGCAGCAGCAGCTTGGGCAGCCGCTCGGCCTGCCAGGCGCTGCGCAGCCGTACGCCGAAGCCGGACACCGCCTCGACGGCACCGAACACCAGGCGCGACACCCGGCCCTCCGTGGGCAGGTCGGCGGTGAGCGCGGCGAGCTCGTCGACGCGGCGGGCGGCGAGCGCCAGCTCCATCCGGCGGACGAAGGTGTCGTGCGACAGACGGCCCATGGCGACGCCGTCCCGGAGCACCTTCAGCGCCTTGTCGCGCTCCGCGTCGGACAGTCGCGCGGGGTACGTGTTGAACTCGAAGGACGACGTCACGCAGGTGATTGTCGGTCAGCCGGGCCGGGGTGTCCAGGAATCGGGAAAACGCACCACCCCGCGCCGACGCGCCGCGACACCCGCCGCAAAAGGGAACTTTCACAAGCGGATTGATCGCTTTTGCAGGACCATGGACGGGCTACATCACGGTGAGCAGACGAAGGGGAACCGTCCGTGCAGTTCGAGGTGTGGGCACCGCAGGCCGGCCGTGCGACGTTGACGTGCGACGGCGTCACGCGTGCGTTGGAGCGCGATCCGGAGCGGCCGGGGTGGTGGCGCGGGGAGGCCGAGGCGCGCGACGGCTCGCGGTACGGGTTCGCGCTGGACGACGGGCCGGTACGGCCGGACCCGCGCTCGCGGCGGCAGCCGGACGGTCCGGACGGGCTGAGCGCGGTCGTCGACCACGGGCGGTACGCGTGGCGCGTGGAGTGGGCCGGGCGCCCGCTGCCCGGGGCGGTGCTGTACGAGCTGCACGTGGGCACCTACACCCACGAGGGCACGCTCGACGCCGCCGCCGACCGGCTCGGCCACCTCGCCGAACTGGGCGTGACGCACGTGGAGTTGATGCCCGTCTGCCCCTTCCCGGGCCGGCACGGCTGGGGATACGAGGGCGTCTCGCTGTGGGCGGTGCACGAGCCCTACGGCGGACCGGAGGCGCTGAAACGGTTTGTCGACCGGGCCCACGAACTGGGCCTCGGCGTGGTCCTGGACGTGGTGCACAACCACCTGGGGCCGTCCGGCAACTACCTGCCCGCCTTCGGCCCGTACTTCACGGACACCCACCACACGCCCTGGGGCGCCGCCGTCAACCTGGACGCGCCCGGCTCGGACGAGGTGCGTGCCTACCTCGTCCAGAGCGCGCTGGCGTGGCTGCGCGACTACCGCATCGACGGTCTGCGGCTGGACGCCGTGCACGCCCTGGTCGACACGCGCGCGTGCCACTACCTGGAGGAGCTGTCCACGGCCGTGGACGCCCTCGCCGCCGACCTGGACCGCCCGCTGTTCCTGATCGCCGAGTCGGATCTGAACGACCCGCGGGTCATCACCCCGCGCGCGGAGGGCGGACTCGGCGTGCACGCGCAGTGGAACGACGACTTCCACCACGCCCTGCACACCGCGCTGACCGGGGAGTCGCAGGGCTACTACGCCGACTTCGCGCGCGCACCCCTGGCCGCGCTCGCCAAGACGCTGACGAGGGGCTACTTCCACGACGGCACCTACTCCAGCTTCCGGGGCCGCAGCCACGGCCGCCCGCTGGACCGCAGCCGGGTGGCCGCGCACCGCCTCACCGGCTACGGCCAGACCCACGACCAGGTCGGCAACCGGGCCCAGGGGGACCGGCTGTCGGCCCTGGTCTCCCCCGGCCTCGCGGCCTGCGCGGCCACGCTGACGCTGACCTCCCCGTTCACTCCGATGCTGTTCATGGGCGAGGAGTGGGCGGCGGGCACGCCGTGGCAGTTCTTCACCGACCACACCGATCCGGAGCTCGCCGAGGCCGTACGACGCGGCAGGCGGCGCGAGTTCGCCGCGCACGGCTGGAAGGAGGAGGAGGTGCCCGACCCGCAGGACCCGGCGACGCGCGACCGTTCCTGCCTCGACTGGTCCGAGCCGGAACGCGAGCCCCACGCGCGCGTGCTGGCCTGGTACCGCCGGCTGATCGCCCTCCGTCACGAGCAGCCCGACCTCACCGACCCCGACCTCGGCGACATCAAGGTGGCCTACGACGACGAGGCGCGCTGGCTGGCCTTCCGCCGCGGGGACATCCGGGTGGCCGTCAACCTCGGCACCGAACCGGCGGCGATCCCCCTGGGCAACCGCCCCGCGCGGGTGCTCGCCGCGTGGGAGCCGGTGGAGGCACCGGGCGAGGACGGGGCGCTGCGCGTCCCCGGCGAGTCGGGCGTGGTGCTCCTTCAGGAGTGAGGACGCCGCGCCCCGTGCCGGGGGCTCGCTCGCAAGGAGCCGGTAACGGCGCGGGGACCGCTCAAGGGGCGTCGTCCGCGTCGTCCGCACCGTCCTCGCGCAGCTCGGTCACCCGCTCCAGCAGGATCGCCTCCCAGGCGTGTCGCAGCCGTGTCCTCAGCAAGGGGAGCGGCACGGCGGACCGCCCGGTGAGTCCCTCGGCCAGGTGGACGATCGCGTCGCAGCGGGCGAGCCACAGGCCGCGCAGACAGGGGCGGGCCCCGTAGCCGGCCAGCGTGGCCGCGCGGACGGCGGCCGGGGAACCGACGGCGAGCGCGAGCCCGGCGATGTCCTCGGCGGGGTCGCCGAGGGCGGCGTCGGTCCAGCCGAGGACGCCGCGCACCCGGCCGTCGGCGCTGACGACGAGGTGCCCGGCGGTCAGGCCGCGGTGGACCAGGACCGCCGTACCGGGCTGGGCGCCGAGCTGGGCCGCCGCAGCCTGGGTGAGCTGGGCCAGACGGGCGGGGTCGAACTCGTCGGCCGCGGCGAGCCGCCCGGCGGCACGGTCGGCGGCCTTGCGCAGCGACTCCAGTGAGCGCGGGGCGGCCCGCGGGACGCCGAGGGCCTCGGCCTGGCGGACCGGTACCTCGCGCAGCCCCGTGAGCAGCGCCGCCAGGTCGGCCTCGCCGACGGCCGACACGTCATGGTGCTCACCCGACCCGCCGGGCACGCGGGTGTCCAGCGTGTAGGGCAGCCCCGGCGCCCACTCGCCGTGCGCGACGCTCGTCGGCACCGCGACGGGGACGTACGGGCGGACCAGATCGCGCAGGCGCAGTTCGCGGCGCCGGCGCACGGCGGCCTCGCGGTCGGGAGCCAGGCGCAGCACATGGCGGGCGCCGACCCACCACGTGTCGGGCTCGGCGCCCCCGGTGGCGGGCCGCACGTCGGGACCGCTCCCCTCCCCCTCCTTGAGCAGGGAACGGACCAGTCGGCGGACGGTGTCCGCGGTGGGTGTCGGTGCCTGGGTCATGGTCGCGCCGTCGTCTTCCGGGGGCGTCAGGGGTCCTGCCGTTGCCGTCACTCCACTATGACCATCTCCCGGGTCGTGTCGTTGAAGCGCCGGCCGCCGCCCTCGGTGACCGTGACGATGTCCTCGATGCGTACCCCGAAGCGGCCGGGGAGGTAGATGCCCGGCTCGACGGAGAAGCACATGCCTGGCACGAGGGGCTGCTCCTCGCCCTCGATCATGTACGGCGGCTCGTGCGTGGTGACGCCGATGCCGTGCCCGGTGCGGTGGATGAAGTACTCGCCGTATCCGGCGTCCGCGATGACCGCGCGGGCCGCCCGGTCCACCTCCTGGCAGGCGACGCCGGGCCGCACCGCGCGGAAACCGGCCTCCTGGGCCTCACGTACGAGGTCGTGCACCCGGCGCTCCTCACCGGTGGGCTCACCGACGTGGACCGTGCGGGAGGTGTCGGAGCCGTAGCCGTCCTTCAGGCCGCCGAAGTCGAGGACCACCATGTCGCCGTCCTCGATGACGCGGTCGCCGACCTCGTGGTGCGGGTTGGCACCGTTCGGGCCGGAGGCGACGATCGTGAAGTCGACCTGGGAGTGCCCGGAGCGCCGCAGCAGGTCGGCGAGGTCGGCACCGACCTCGCGCTCCCGGCGCCCGGCGAACCGGACTTTGCGGATCTCCTCGAACGCCGCGTCCGCCGCCGCGCCCGCCGCAGCGAGCAGCTCCAGCTCGGCCGCGTCCTTGACGGCGCGCAGCATGGGGAGCGCCTCGGTGAGGGAGGCGTACGAGGTGCCGGGCAGCGCGCGTTGCAGGCCCAGCAGGTGCATCGCCCAGGCGTTGTCGCTGATGCCGAACCGCCCCGAGCCGCCGAGGAGGGCGGCGGTGACGGCGTAGGGGTCCTTGCCGTCGGTCCAGTCGCGCAGGGTGAGGGCGGGCGCCCCGGCGGCCTTCTCGGCGTCCGGGGCCTCCAGCGTGGGGACGACCAGGACGGGGTCGTGCCCGGCGGTGAGGACGAGCAGGGTGAGCCGTTCGGTGGCCGCGGTGGGCGCGTAGCCGGTCAGCCACACGAGGTCCGGCCCCGGCGCCACCAGCAGACCGGCCAGGCCCGCGTCGGCGGCCGAGCGCGCCGCGCGCTCCATGCGGGCCCTGTAGTCGTCGGTGGTGAAGGGAGCGGCGTGCGCTCTGCCGGTCATCGCGGGCCTCCCGGGGCGGGTGATGGGGACTACGGGCAGCATCCTGCCCGGAGCGGAGGAGCGACGCGAGCCGATAAGAGAACCGCATCGGCAGCCGTCGACCACCCACGACCCCATCACACATCAACGCTCCCGGACGAGAGCGCGTGCACTACCGACCGTAGGAGGTGCGGCCCGAGCGAACGCACCGCCGGGGACCCGGGACATCGCGGACCACGGCGCGAACGCGGAACACGAGGAGGTCACCCGCCTTCTGGCCGAAGCCGCCCGCACGACGGCCCCGCTCCGCCCCCGCAGTGCCCGCCCCGGCGTCAGCCTCTGGGATCGTGCCGGCCGGAGCCGGACGGGGCCTGGCCGCCGGCGCCGCGGCACTGGGGTGCGTCGAGGCGCCCCGCGGACGTGCCGGGTTCCCGCGGCCCCGGCACCGGCGCCCCCGCCTGCCGCTGCATCTCGGCCAGCTTGCTCATACCGATCACCGTGGCGCTCACGGTGCCGATGCCGACCCCAGCCAGGAGCAGGGCCGTCGCGACGAACAGGCCGAACAGCAGGGTCGGGAGCCGTCGGCGGCGCCGCCGCGCGGTGGGCGGACGCCGGGCGGAGTCGGGCACGGTGCCACCACCGGGCTCCTGGCCGGGCATGGGCTTGGGACGCAGCGCAGTCTGTTCCATGGATCGCCTCCAGCAGGTGCTCTACCCGGCCGGCCAACGCCCGACGAGCCACGAACGAGTGAGACTGACCTGCGGTCGAGCGTCAGGACGGCCCGAGCAGCGCTTCCACCAGCGCTGCCGCCGCGCCCCGCACACCACCGGCGTGCACCACCTCCGTGCGGTGCACCACCCGGGGCTCGACGACCGGGACGGCGGCCGCCCCCGGCACGCCGACGGCCACCGTGGCGGGCAGCAGGGTGAGGCCGTGACCCGCGGCGGCCAGGACGGTGAGGCCGCGCACGTCGGTGCCCTCGTAGCGCAGGGCCGGGCGGAAGCCGTGACCGCCGCCTGCCGCGCGGAGCTGGTCCAGCGGCAGACCGGCGTCGGGGGCGTCCAGCCAGCGGGCGTCGGCGAGGTCGCCGAGGCGCAGCCCGGAGCGCCCGGCCAGCGGATGACCGACGGGCAGCAGAACGTGCACGGGCGCCTCCCCCACGCCACGCGTGCTCAGCGGCGCCACGTCGGGCAGGCGCAACGGGTCGCTGGGGGCGGCCAGGCCGTCGACCAGGCCGAGGTCCGCCGTCCCCGCCGCCACGGCCGCGGGGATCTCGGCGCGGGCGAGCACCTTGAGCGTCACACCGGCGGGGGGCAGCACGGCGGCGATGCGGGGCGTCAGCGCGGTCGCGGCGGCGGCCAGGGTCAGCCCGTACGGGGGCGCGCCCGCCATCCGCGCGACGTCCGCGCGGGCGGCCTCCAGGCGCAGCAGCAGCGGGCCCGCGTGCTCGAGCAGCCGCTCGCCGGCGGCTGTGGGGGCGACGGGCCGCCGGGCCAGGAGCGGCGCGCCCAGATCCTGTTCGAGCGCCGCGATCTGCTGGGAGACGGCGGACTGCGTGTAGCCCAGCTCCCGGGCGGCGTCCGAGAAGGACGCGAGGCGGGCGACGGTGACGAAGGTGCGCAGCAGGTGCGGGTCCATGGGGACAGGATCCCTTACAGAATCAGCAACGCTTATGGAAGGAGCAAGAATCATCGTTGGACGTGAACGGAAGGCCCGGCACAGGATGAGCCCATGACGAACACCCCGTCCCGGCCGTCCCCTTCCACTCCACCACGCACCGCCCGGATCGCCCTGGTCGGCGACCGCTCTCCCGGCGTCGTGTCGCACACGCGGATCCCGTCACTGCTCGACGCCCTCGCCACGCACGACCGGCTGTTCCTCGACGCCTACTGGATCCCGACCGGGGACGCCGAGGCCGAGGACGCGGTACGCGGCTTCGACGCCGTGTGGGTGCTGCCGGGCAGCCCCTACCGCAGTGAGGCGGGCGTGCTGTCGGCGATCCGGACGGCCCGGGAGTCGGGGGTCCCGTTCCTCGGGACGTGCGGCGGGTTCCAGCACGCGCTGCTGGAGTACGCCAGGAACGTGTGCGGGCTGACCCGGGTCGCGCATGCCGAGAACGACCCCGACGCCGACGACTTCCTCATCGAACCGCTGGCCTGCTCGCTGGTCGGCCACGAGGCCGCGGTCGGGGTGGAGCCCGGCACGCTGGCCGAGTCGGTGATCGGCTCGCGACGGACGGTGGAGCGGTACTTCTGCGCCTACGGCCCCTCCCGCCACCTCGACACCCTGCGCGCGCACGGGCTCCGTTTCTCCGGGCACGACGAGGACGGACACGTCCGGCTGGCCGAACTTCCCGGGCACCCCTTCTTCCTCGCCTCCCTGTTCCAGCCGGAGCTGGCGGGCGACGGCCGGCGCCCGCACCCCATGGTCCGGGCGCTGGCACGAGCGGCGACGGAGCATGCGGCACGGGCCGGACGGACCGGGTCCGTCAGCTGAACGCGGGCAGCGGCGCGGCCCTGGGAACGGGCACGGCCGGGGACCGGTCCGGGAGGAAGCCGTGGGTCCGCCCGGCCAGGTACTCGGCCTGGTAACGCGGGACGTGCCGGTGCCAGTTGAGGATGCCGGCCATCCAGTTCTGCAGGTCGGTCACGTATCCCCGCATGATCGCGCGCGCCTCGTCCGACAGCTGGAAGTCGTCGTAGACGACGGGAAGTTCATGGGCCACCACGTGCTCGAACTGGCGCATGCGCTGGTTCATCAGGTCCTGCACCACGGGCAGAGCGGTCGGGTAGTCGATGCCGAAGAAGTTCTGCACGACGAGGACGGCGTTGTGGATCTCGCCCTCGTACTCGATCTCCTTCTGGTACGAGAAGACGTCGTTGAGGAGGCAGGCGTAGTCGATCGCCGCGTTCTCCAGGGAGCGGACGGGGCCGCTGCGGTAGACCTCGGGAGGGACGGCCGGGCCGTGTCCGGCACGGCACAGACCGAGGGTGAGGTCGGAGCCGAAGGTGGCGCGCCGCATCTCCAGGTAGTCCACCGGGTCGGGGACCCGGTTCTGGATCTGGTTGGACAGCTCCCACACCCAGGCCTCGGTCATCGTGTCGACGGCCGACTTCAGGGGGCGGCGCTGCTCGGGCGTCATGGTGGCGGTGGTGCGCGCCCACAGGTCGATCAGGGCCCGCTCCATGGCGTTCGCGGGCGGCGGCACCGGTTCTCCGTCGAGCGGCATGCAGGCCGACAGGCGGGCGGTGGTCAGCCGGGCGGCGGCCAGGTCGCGGCGGTGACCGTAGACCAGCGGGTAGTAGTCGTCGCCGTAGGTGCCGAAGGCCAGCCAGTCTGAGGCGAGGTCGAGCTGGTCCTGGGTGGCGTCCGGGTCGAGGCCCGCGGCGCACAGGGGCAGGTCGCAGCTCGCGAGCTTGTCCTCGTCCCACACTCCCTCGCCGAGGAAGCCGATCCGGGCCGCCCACTCGGACAGGTGCCGTCGGGCGCCGTCCAGGTGGGGGCTGAGCTCCAGCCGGAACGGCATGCGGATGTCGGGGATGATCGACGGGCCGACCTTCTGGAACGGGACGTGCGTGTGGGAACGCAGCCGCTCGGCACCGGCCACGGCGAGCAGCGCGCCGACGTCGGCGGCCGAGGTGCCGGGCCCGGTGAGCGCCTGCCAGGGGGCGGTGGACCGCGCGCCCTCGTTCATGTACCGGCTGGAGCGCATGTGCCATTCGTGGCCGCCGGACTGCCAGTCCTGCAGCCCCTTCGCGTACGCGCCGACGGCGGCGACCTCGGCCGGGGTGAGGCCGTTCTCCAGGGCCACGGCGGGCACTTCGGTGAAGGCCGTGTGCTCGAACTGGTGCAGCCGTGAGGTGAGGACGTCGTTGACCATGTCGGCGGCCTGCTGCGTGGTGCAGCCGAAGAAGGTCTCCAGTACCAGCACCCCGTTGCTGAGCTCGCCCTCGTCCTCCACCTCCCGCTGGTAGGAGAACAGGTCGTTGCGCAGGTGCACGGCGTCGGAGAACGTCTCCATCAGCACCCTCAGCGGCCTTGTCCCGGCGACGGCGGCGGGCACCTCGGCGGTCGCGTACTCCACGAGCCCGGCCGACCAGGGGGCACCGCCCACCTTGCGGCGCATCTCGATGTACTCGACGGGGTTGGCGATCCGCCCCTCGTTGATGTTGGACAGCTCCCACATCGACTCGTTGAGGAGGTGCTCGGTGGCGACGGCGAAGCGGCGGCGCCAGTCGGCCGACATCGCCGGCACCGTGCGCCTCCACAGGTCGGCGAGTCCGGCCTCGACGGGGTTCTCCGGCTCGGGCATGTCGGTGGCCGGGTCGAGCGGCATGAACAGGGGCAGCCGGTCCAGGTGGGCCTTGCCGCCGACGCGGTCCTGGGTGCGCTTGAACTTCTCCAGGAAGTGGTCGTCGAAGAAGAAGACCCAGACGTACCAGTCGGTGATGAGGGAGAGCGCGGGGCCGTCGCAGTCGGGGTGGGTGTAGGCGCAGAGCAGGCCGTAGTCGTGCGCGTCGAGGTCGGCCTGCTCCCAGACCCCGGAGCCCTCCAGCATGCCCATCTCGCGCGCCCACGTCGTCGAGTGGGCGCGGGCCTCGTCGAGATGGGGGTTGAGCCGCGCGGGGTGCGGCATGTAGAAGTGCGGGAGTTCGAAGGGCTGTTGCGTCATGGCCCGGCCCTACCCATGGCCCGTGTGGGGCATCCGCGAGGGGGAACATGATCACACCATCGCGTGAATCGGGGCCGAAGCCGGGATCTTCCACCGCTTTGGCCACCCGCGGGCCGCGGGTCCGGCGGCTCAGCGCCGGACCTGGATCAGCGCGTGCGTCCCGCTCGTCCGCCACCGCTGTCCCTCGGCCGCGACCAGCGCGCCCTCCGTGTCCGCGTCCAGCCCGGTGATCACGTCGGACTTGAGCGTGCGCAGCGCGGCGACCGGGCCGGGGAAGTACGCGGTGACGTCGGCGAAGGGCGTGGTCGGGGGCCACAGCCGGTCACCGACGAGGCGACGGTAGTTCAGGTCGCCCTTGAGGACGGTGACCGTGGCGGCCGCGAACTCGGCGCGCAGGTCGCCGGGCATGTCCGCGTACGGCAGCGGGGCGCAGGAGAAGGGATGGGCACGGACGGTGAGGCGGCCGTCGGCCAGCGCGGACCACAGCAGCCGGCCGTGGTCGGCGGCCGCGCCCTCGGCCCGGGTCAGTCTCCGCAGCGCGTCCACCACGTCGGCCGTCGTGGCGTCGGAGACGTAGTACGGGTACGGCTTGACGTGCAGGACCGCCCGTCCGATGCGGCCGTGCGCGAGGAGGTGGGCGACGAGGAGCAGGTCGGGCACGAGTTCCCGGCCGGCGTTGTCGGCGACGAGGCACAGGGTGTTGGTCCCGGAGGGCGGGAGCAGCGACCAGAGCCGTTCGCCGTCGTCGGCGACCAGGGCCGGGACGTCGTCCCGGGGGCCCGCGCCGGTGCCGGTCGCGGAGAGGCTGAAGCCGAGGTCCGCGCGGTTGCCCCAGAGCGAGCCGTGCAGCAGGGCCCGGCCGCGCTCGTCGGCGGGCAGGCCGGCGAGACCGTCGAGCGCGGCGAGTTCCTCGTCCGTCTCCGGGGAGTCGAGCTCGGCGGTCTTGGCGGGCCGGAACGGGTCGATGCCCTGCCAGGCCCCGGGGCCGAACCAGCCGACGGCATCGAGGAGCCGGCGGTAGAAGTGGCTCTCGGCCCACAACCAGGGCACGTCGAACCAGGACCGGCCGACGTACTCGTCCAAGCCCCACGCGGTCCAGCGGTCCCGGTCCCGGGCGTCGCCGGGAAGCGGCTCGATCTCGCCCTCGGTACAGTTCGCCAGCAGCGCGTCGAGCGCCCGGTGCTGGCC
Source organism: Streptomyces viridiviolaceus (assembly GCF_014650995.1). GTDB lineage: Bacteria > Actinomycetota > Actinomycetes > Streptomycetales > Streptomycetaceae > Streptomyces > Streptomyces viridiviolaceus. The sequence goes on along the minus strand of NZ_BMWA01000002.1, from coordinate 327,153 downwards.
GGGTTCGTACGGGAACGACTCCCGTACCTGCCGGATGATGGCGGGATGCCGCTCGGCCAGCACGCCGTGCGGGAAGGACCCGGGCTCGTTGCCGAGGAGGACGGGCGCGGGCTCGGAGGCGGTGTCGGGCATGCGCCTCACCGTAGCGCGCGGTTCAGGCGGCGGCGGTCTCCCGCTCCAGGCGCGCGGCGAGTCCCAGATAGCGCGGGCGTCGGGTCACCGGCACCATGCCCCGGATCAGCACCTGCCACAGCTCGGCCGTCCGGCGGGACTGCCGGGCGACCGGATCGAGGGCGCGGCTGACGACCCCGGTGCCGACGAGGGAGCAGACGAGGGTGTGGGCGGCGGAGTCCACGTCCGTGTCCGGGTGCACGTCGTGCTCCTTGACGGCGCCGAGGAGCCGCGAGGAGGTGAGGTCCCGCCACTCCGCGAAGGGGTGGCGCAGCGGGGGCCGTACCTCCACTCCCCCGGTGGCGAGCCTCAGCCCGGCGCGCAGGACCGGGTTCTCGGCGGACACGCGTGCGAAGTCGAAGGTCAGGCGCATCAGGGACTCCAGCGAGGAGTAGCCCCGGCCGTCCAGCTCCGCCGCCAGTCGGCGCGAGGTGCGGGACTGGAACTCCATGATGGCCTGGGCGAGGTCCTGCTTCGCCGCGAAGTGGAAGTACAGGGCGCCCTTGGTGATGCGGGCGTGGTTCACGATCTCGCTGAGGCTGGTCGATTCGTAGCCGTGACGGTCGAACAGGTCGGCGGCGACCGTCAGGATCGTCGCGCGGGTCTGCTCGGCGCGTAACTGCCTCGCCATCGGCTGAACACTCCTGGGCTCGGAATGAACGGGTCACCCATGTGGTTTAACTCTACGCATACGATAACTCACTGTCCGGTGACATGTGTTCCACGGGCCGGCCGGCACCCGTTCGCTCCGGCCGGCCCGTGCGCCCGAGGCGTCCGCTCGGTTGACGAAGACGGCGGCGCCCCCGTCGGTCACCGGGGCGTAGGCGGCGGTGACCGGCGGCCGCTTTCCTCCGGGCCGCCCGGCGGTCGCCACCGCCGCAGCCCCGGACCGGCGAACCCGCCTGAGCCGACCCGTACGGACCCCGGCCGCCCGGACCCACGACCGGGCCCGGGCGGTCCGGACGGTCAGACCAGGCCGGCGGACTTCAGCCAGTCCTTGGCCACGTCCAGCGGGTCCTTCTTCTCCAGCTGGACCTGCGCGTCGAGCTCGAGGAGCGTCTTCGTGTCCAGCTTGGCGGAGACCTCGTCGAGCGCTGCCACGCCCTCCTGTGAGAGCCCGTCCTTGTGCACCAGCGGGGTCACGTTCGCGAAGCCGAAGAGGTTCTCCGGGTCCTTCAGGACGACGAACTTCTCCTTGACGATGGTCGGGTCCGTGGTGAAGATGTCCGCCGCCTGAACGGTGTTCTTGGTCAGCGCCGCCTGGGTCAGCGGGCCGCCCGCGTCGAGCGCCTTGAAGGACTTGAACTCCAGGCCGTACACGGACTTCAGGCCCTTCAGGCCCTGCTGCCGGGTCTGGAACTCCGGCGAACCGCCGATGACCAGGTCCGGAGCGATCTCCTTGAGGTCGGCGAGGGTGGACGAGGAGGTGAGGCCGTACTTCTTGGCGGTCTCGGCGTTGACGCTCACCGAGTCCTTGTCCTCCGCGGGCGACGAGTCCAGCAGCGTCAGCTTCTTGTCGAGCTTGGCCTTGACGGCCGCGTTCACGGCCTCGGCGGACTTCTGCTCGGCCTTGGGGTCGAGGTACGCCAGCAGGGAGCCGTTGTACTCCGGCAGGACCGTGACGGACCCGTTCTTCATCAGGCCGTACGTCGTCTCCCGACTGCCGATGTTGTGCTTGTAGGTCACCTTGATGCCCTTGGCCTTGAGCGCCTCGCCGTAGATGTCGGCGAGCAGGGTGCTCTCGGCGAAGTTGTTCGAGCCGACGACGACGGTGCCGGCATCCGCCTTCTCCCCCGCCAGGGGGTCGTCGGAGGTGCCGTCGGAGGAACAGCCCGCGAGCAGCGCCACCGCGGCGGTGAGCGCGGCGGCCGCCGCGCCGGTGTGCCTCGTCCTGGACCGGCTGTTCTTCGCGGTAGAAGTCATTCAGCGATCCAATCCAGCCGGTTGTCGGTCCGTCAAGAACGGCCTGGTTACGGTTTCTTGCACAGCTGTGTCCGGGGGTCAGCGCCTGCGCACCCCCGGCGACACCGCCAGCCGGCCCGCCGCCCAGAACACCGCGAGGGTGACGAGCGCCAGGACGGCCACCAGGGTGGCGCCGCCGACCACCTTCTCGTAGTTTCGCTGGTAGAGCCCGTCGACGATGTACCGGCCGAGTCCGCCGAGGCTGACGTACGCGGCGATGGTGGCCGTCGACACGATCTGGATGGCCGCCGAGCGCAGCCCGCTCAGGATCAGCGGCAGCGCCACCGGCAGTTCGACCTGGAACAGGATCCGCGACTCGTGCATGCCCATGCCCCGGGCGGCGTCCACCGGGGAGGGGTCGACGGAGCGCACCGCCTCGTAGGTGGTGACCAGGATCGGCGGTACGGCGAGGACGACCAGCGGGATCATCACGGGCAGCAGCCCGAAGCCCATCACGATGACGATCAGCACCAGCAGGCCGAAGCTGGGCAGCGCCCGGGCGGCGGTGGCGATGAACGCCAGCGCGTTGCCGCCCCGCCCGGTGTGCCCGGTCAGCAGGCCGACCGGGAGGCCGATCGCGGCGGCGAGGGCGAGGGCGAGCAGCGAGTACTGGAGGTGTTCGAGCAGGCGCTGCGGGATGCCGTCGTAGCCGTGCCAGTGGGCGCTGTCGCTGAAGAAGGCGCTGACGAAGTTCAGTACGTTCACCGGACCGTCTCCTTGGGACCGGTCAGCTCCCGCGACGCGGCGGACTCCGGGCGGGAGCGCGTGCCACGCGGCATCCACGGCGTCAGCAGGTTGCGGGCCAGCACCAGCGCCGCGTCGCACAGGACGGCCAGGACGGCCGTCGTGATCACGGAGTTCACGGCCAGCTCGGGCCGGTCGTACTTCTGCGCGTCGGCGAGCAGGTTGCCGAGGGCCCCCTGGTTGCCGATCAGGGTGCCGACGCTGACCAGGGAGATGCTCGACACGGTGGCCACGCGGAGGCCGGCGAGGATCGCGGGAACGGCGATCGGCAGCTGCACCTGCACGTAGCGCCGTACGGGCCCGAAGCCCATGGCCTTCGCGGCGGCCAGGGTCTCCTCGGGAACCGAGCGCACACCGTCGACGATCGCCGGGACGAGCACCACCAGGCTGTAGACGGCCAGCGGGATCATCACCGTCAGCTCGGTCTGGCCGGTGTAGTCGATGAGGACGACGAAGAACGCCAGGGACGGGATGGCGTACAGCACGGTGGTCAGGCCGAGCACGGGCGGGTACAGCCAGCGCAGCCGGACGCAGAGCTGGGCGAGCGGCAGCGCGAGCAGCAGCCCGGCCAGGACCGGCAGCAGTGCCTCGCGCAGGTGCAGCCCGATCAGGCCCCACCAGCTGTGCTGGAGGTCGCTGGGTATGTCGAAGAAGCCGTTCACGGGGCGACCTTCGCGTCGTCGGCCTGTCCGGCGGCGTGGGCGCTGCGGATCGCCTCGCCGATGGCCGCCTGCGAGACGACGCCGGTGACCCGGCCGTCGGCGTCCACGGCGACGGCCCAGCCGGTGGGCGACAGCACCGCGCAGTCGAGGGCGGCGCGCAGCGAGTCGGTGCCGGGCACGAACGGCCGCCCGTACGGCAGCAGTCGCTCCGGCACGATGTCCCCGGCCGTCAGGTCCCCCGGTGCGCTCCAGCCGAGCGGCCGGCCGGCCGCGTCGGTCACGAGGAGGTAGGGGGCGTCGGACGCGGCGATCCGTTCGGCGCCGGCGTCGGCCGGGACGACCGGGCCGGTCGTCAGCTCCAGGCCGGCGGACGGGAAGAAGGACAGCCGCCGGATGCCGCGGTCGGCGCCGAGGAAGTCCTCCACGAAGGCGTCCGCGGGGTCGGAGAGCAGCTCGGCCGGCGGCGCGAACTGGGCCAGCCGGCCACCGGTCCGCATCACCGCGACCCTGGTGCCCAGCTTCATCGCCTCGTCGATGTCGTGGGTGACGAAGACGATGGTCTTGCCCAGCTCCTCCTGGATCCGCAGGAGTTCGTCCTGCAGCCCCTTGCGCACCACGGGGTCGACGGCCGAGAACGGTTCGTCCATCAGCAGCACCGGGGGGTCCGCGGCGAGCGCCCGGGCCACGCCGACGCGCTGTTGCTGGCCGCCGGAGAGCTGGTACGGGTAGCGCTTGCCGAGGGAGGTGTCGAGTCCCACCCGTTCCATCAGCTCCGCCGCCCGTGCACGGGACTTCTGCTTGCCCCAGCCGAGCATGCGGGGCACGGTGGCGATGTTGTCGAGGATCGTCCGGTGCTGGAAGAGACCGGCGTTCTGGATGACGTACCCCATGGACCGGCGCAGGGTGGTGACCGCCTGCTGCTGGATGTCCGCGCCGTCGAGGAGGATGGTGCCCTCGCTGGGCTCGACCATCCTGTTGATCATGCGGAGGGTCGTCGTCTTCCCGCAGCCGGAGGGGCCGACGAGGACGGTGATCGAGCGGTCGGGTATCTCCAGAGAGAGCCGGTCGACCGCCACCGTGCCGTCCGGGTACCGCTTGGTGACTGATTCCATCCGTATCAAAACGCCGAAAACCCTTCGGGTGGGCGGAAGTCTGGCCGGGTCGCGCGGGTCGTTGCCGGGAGAGTCTAGACGGCGAGGTCACCGGACCGGCCGGACGTCCCGGGCCGTCGGGCGGAGCGTCCCCGCCGTCCCGCCGTTCACACCCGGGCGCCGCGCCGCGGGCTCTCGGCGGCCACCGGCAGGCCGGGGGTACGGAAAACCCGCCGCGCGGCGTCCACGGCGAACACCTCGCACCCCTGCCGTGCGGCGGCGGAGATGGAGGAGCTGCGCACCGCGTTCAACACGATGCTGGAGCACATCGACGGCGCGCTCGCGGTGCGTGCGGAGGCGGAGCAGCGGCTGCGCCGGTTCGTCGCGGACGCCTCGCACGAGCTGCGCACCCCGCTGATGGTCGGTCCGGGGTTACGCGGACCTGTTCCAGTACGCGGCGGCCAACGCGCCCGGGGAGCGCGACAGGCACCTGGCGCGGCTGCGCGCCGAGGCGGCCCGGATGGGTGTGCTCCCCGACGACCTGCTGCTGCTCGCCCGGCTGGACGCGGCCGAGCGGAGACACCGCTGAGGCTTCAGGACGTCGACCTGACGGAGCTGGTGCGGCAGGCGGCGGACGCCCTCCGCGCCGGGCGCCCGGACCGTCCGCTGACGGTGACGACCGGGCCGGGGGCGGTGCGGCTGCGGCTGGATCCGCAGCGGATCCGGCAGGTGCTGGACAACCTGCTCACCAACGCGGCCGTGCACACTCCGCCCGGCACGAAGGTCACGCTCGCGGTCTCCGTCCTGGCGGGCTGCGCCCGGGTGACGGTCGCCGACACCGGGCCCGGCATCCCGCCCGCGGACCGGCACCGGATCTTCGACCGCTTCTACCGCGTCGACAAGGCCCGCAGCCGTGACCGCGGCGGCAGCGGGCTGGGCCTCGCCGTGGCGAACTCCCTGGTGGAGGCGCACGGCGGGACGATCGAGCTGAGCGGCGAACCGGGCGCGACGGCGTTCACGGTGACGCTGCCGCTGCGCCCGGACGCCCGCTGACCGGGCGGCTCAGCCCTCGTCGGGCTCGAGCCGCAGCGCGATGCTGTTGATGCAGTACCGCTGGTCGGTCGGGGTCGGGTACCCCTCGCCCTCGAAGACGTGCCCGAGGTGGGACCCGCAGCGGGCGCACCGCACCTCGGTGCGCACCATGCCGTGGGAGCGGTCCTCGATCAGCTCCACCGCGTCGGAGTCCTTCGGGTCGTAGAAGGACGGCCAGCCGCAGTGGGACTCGAACTTGGTGGTGGAGGTGAACAGCTCGGCGCCGCAGGCGCGGCAGGAGTAGACACCCTTGGTCTTGGTGTCGGTGTACTCACCGGTGAACGCGGGTTCGGTGGCGGCCTGGCGCAGCACGGCGTACTCGGCCGGGGCCAGCTCCGCGCGCCACTGCTCGTCCGGCTTCTCGACGTCGTACGACATGAGTCCTCAGCCCCTCACTTCGCCTTGCTCGACAGCTGGTCCAGGATGCGCGGTCCGAGGTCGGTGACGTCGCCCGCGCCCATGGTGAGAACGAGATCACCGGCCTTCGCCATTCCCGCGATCACCGCGGGCGACTCCGCCTTGTCGTGGACCGGCGTGACGTCCGCGCCCGCCGCGCGGGCCGCCTCGATGATCAGGTCGCTGGTGACGCCGGGGATCGGGTCCTCGCGGGCCGGATAGATGTCGAGGACGACCGAGGCGTCCGCGAGGGACAGGGCCTGACCCATCTCCTTGCCCAGCTCCTGGGTGCGGGAGAAGAGGTGCGGCTGGAAGACGACGAGGATGCGGGCGTCGCCGGCCGCCGCGCGCATCGCCTCCAGGTCCGCGGTCATCTCCGTGGGGTGGTGGGCGTAGGAGTCGATGACCTGGACGCCCGCCGCCTCGCCCTTGAGCTGGAGGCGCCGCTTTACGCCCGTGTAGGCGGCCAGCGCCGGGGCCAGTTCCGCGGCCGGGACGCCCAGCGCCGCGCCCGCCGCGAGGGCGGCCACCGCGTTGTGGGCGTAGTGGCGGCCGGGGACGGAGACGGTGAAGGTGAGTTCCGCGCCGTCCAGCAGGACCGTCACCTCGCTCTTGAGGCCCTGGGGCACGACCGACAGGATCCGTACGTCGGCGTCCTCGGCCTCGCCGTACGTCACCGTCCGCACCGACCCGGCCAGCCGCCGCGTCAGCTCCCGGGCGCCCTCGTGGTCGGCCGCGATCACCAGCGTGCCGCCGGGGACGATCTTCCCGGCGAACGTCTCGAAGGACTCGTAGATCTCGTCCATGGAGGCGTAGTTGGCATGGTGGTCCAGCTCGACGTTGAGGACGATGGCGACCTCGGGCGCGTACTTGTGGAAGCTGCGGTCGCTCTCGTCCGCCTCGGCGACGAAGATCTCGCCCTCGCCGTGCAGGGCGTTGGAGCCGGGCACGTCGAGGTCGCCGCCGATCGCGTACGACGGGTTCAGGCCCAGCTCGGACAGGGAGACCGCCAGCATGGAGGTGGTGGTGGTCTTGCCGTGGGTGCCTGCGACCGCGATCGGGCGCAGGCCCGTCATCAGCGCGGCGAGGGCGTCGGAGCGGTGGACGACGGGGATGCCCAGCTCGGCCGCGCGGGCCAGCTCCGGATTGTCCTGGCGGATCGCCGACGACACGACCACGCAGCTCGCGTCGTCGGCGAGGTGCTCGGCCGCGTGCCCGATGTGCACGGTCGCGCCCAGCGCGCGCAGCGCCTCGGCGGTCGCGGACTCCTTGGCGTCACTGCCCGCCACCTCGGCGCCGCGCTGCGCGAGGATCTTGGCGATGCCCGACATCCCGGCGCCGCCGATGCCGATGAAGTGCGGTCGGTCCATGGCGGTAGGAAGGCCGGGTGCCATGCGCTGTTCTCCCCATTGGTGCGACGGGTGGTGCGTCGGCAGCGGTTGCCGACGGCCGGTTACGACGGTCGGCGCCCCCGGCGCGGGAGCGCGGGCCAAGCCTATGCCTTGCTGTGGGAGAAGAGCTTCAGGACCGGTACGCCGACCTTGTGCCGGGCCCGCGAGGCCCAGTCCCGGTGGAAGAACTCCTCCACGTAGTGCGGATCGGTCAGGACGATCACCTCGTCGGCCCCGGCCTCCACGACCAGGGATCTCAGCTCGTCCAGCGGGTGGTCCTCGACCATCCGGCCCTCGGCCCGGGCGCCGGCGGCGCGCAGGGCGGTGAGGGAGACCTCCAGGGCCCGCTGCCCGACGGGCAGCGCCTCCTCGCCCTCCGGCGTCTCGCCCTCGCGGACGGCCTCGTCGAGCTCGCCGAGGGCGACGTCGTCGATGGCCCGCAGCAGCCGGTCGGCCTGGTCGCCGCGCGGCTGGAGCAGCACGTGGAAGGCGACCGGCTCGTCCCCGTGCAGGGTGGTGACGAACTCCACGTCGGCGGACGTCAGGGCCTTCTCGATCATCAAAACGCTTGTGAACACCAGGCGCCCCTTCCTTCGAGGGCCCGTGGGCCCACCTTCCGCGGGCCGTGACAGGCCCTGCGGAAACCATCCTGCCCCGTGATCGAACGGGTACTGCCGGATTCAGTGTGCCCGGCGCGGACTAAACGGAACGACAGATTCCGCCGATTCCCGGATGTGCGGTAACGCTCGAACGTCCGTACGCTTTTCGGGCTCACCGCCGCCCGGCCGGGCCGCCGTCGGCCGCATCAGTCGCGCCGGTACCGGCTGAAGAGGAAACCTTCCTCCTCCAGCAGGGAGGCCAGCGTGAACCGCCGGGGAACCTCGACCGAGGGCCCGCCGGCGATCCGCTGCGCATCGCCGGCGGTGAGCATCGGGGAGACGGTCAGACAGAGTTCGTCGAGCACACCGGCGGCGACGAACTGCCCGAGCAGCCGCGGCCCGCCCTCGGTCAGCAGCCGCGTGTGGCCCAGCTCCGCGAGCGCGCGGACGGCACGGGCGGGATCCACTCCGGCACCGTCGCCGGCGACCACCACCCGGGCGCCCGCCCGCTCGGCGGCCGCGATCCGGTCCGGGGCCGCCGCGGCGCCGGTCAGGATCAGGGTCGGCACCAGTGGCGCGGTGAACAGCGGCAGGGAGAAATCCAGCTCCAGGCTCGCGCTGACCACCGCGATCACCGGCGCCGGGCCCTGCCCGGCCGCCTGCCGGAGCTCCGCGAACTCGGCACGCGCGCGTGCCGGGCGGTAACCCTCCTGCCTGACCGTCTCGGCGCCCGCGATCACCACGTCCGCCAGCGCCCGCAGCGTGCCGAAGATCCGCATGTCGGCCGCGCTGGAGATGGGCTGCGAACGGCCGTCGTGCTGCGCGGCCCCGTCCAGGGTGGAGACCATGTTGGCCCGCAGCCAGGCCCCCGGCCGCCCGTCCGGCCCGCCCGGCCCGGGGTAGGCGTAGGCGGCGGCCAGCTCGGCGAGGCTCCACTCCCGGTCGGTCCCGCCGGAGTCCCGGTCTGCTGTCTGGTCGGTCACAGGGAACAGGCGTCGCATGCCGTGCAGTGTTCCACGCCCCCCACCCCCGAACCCCACCACTCCAGGCGACCACGCCGACGGACAGCCACACCGCCGGAACGCGGGCAGTCACACACCGTGGCCGCGCGGTACCGCACCGCCGGGTCCGCGGGCGACCCGCACCGCCGTGACTGGCGGTCACCCTCGCCGCCGCCGTAACCACGGGCAACCGCGCCGCCGTGACCGCGGACAACCCGCACCGCCGGAACCACTGGCAACCGCGCCGCCAACCCGCCCCCGCGCAGCCCACCGCGGAACCGCGCCCCCGTGACTGGCGGTCACCCTCGCCGCCGCCGTAACCGCGGGCAGTCGTGCCGCCTGGGGCGGCACGGGTGGGCGCGGCGGCACCCCGTCGGCGCCGGGCCGCGCCACCCACCCCCGGCCCGCACCGACGCCGGGCACCAGGCAAACACCCCCGCACAGCAACCCCGCACCAACGCCGGGCAACCAGATGCACGCAAGGACCACGCACCCCGCGGCAGCGCCCCCGCACCCACGCCGGGCAGCCCGAAGCACCGGCCCGCCGGCCCCCTCCCTCCGCCCGCCCGCCGGGCACCCGCCCCGCAGGCCCTACCATGGACAACCGTGTCGTCCTCCTCCCCCGCCCCCGGTTCCGCCACCCCCGGCTCCGCCCCGATAGCCGGGACGGCCCCGCTGTCCCTGTGCGCCCGTGAGCCGCACGTACCCGCGGACCGGCTGGTGGCCGAGATGGTGCCGCCGCCGCGCTTCGACTCCGTCCGCTTCAGCACGTACATCCCGGATCCGAACCAGCCCAGCCAGAGCGAGGCCGTGCGGGTCCTGGAGGGCTTCGCGTCCGGACTGGGCCAGGCGCCTGCCGCCGACGGCGGCAGGCGCGGTTTCCTCGGCTTCGGACGGAGCAAGGCCCCGAAGACCCCCGCCGGCCCCCGCGGCGTCTACCTCGACGGCGGCTACGGCGTCGGCAAGACCCACCTGCTGGCCTCCCTGTGGCACGCCACCCCCGCCGAGCCGTCCCGCAAGGCGTTCGGCACCTTCGTGGAGCTGACCAACCTGGTCGGCGCCCTCGGTTTCCAGCAGACCGTCCAGACCCTGTCCGGGCACCGGCTGCTGTGCATCGACGAGTTCGAGCTGGACGACCCCGGCGACACCGTCCTCGTCTCCTCCCTGCTCGGCAGGCTCGTGGAGGCGGGCGTCGCGCTCGCCGCCACCTCCAACACGCTGCCGGGCAAGCTCGGAGAGGGCCGGTTCGCGGCCGCCGACTTCCTGCGCGAGATCCAGGGCCTGTCGGCCCACTTCCGCGCCCTGCGCATCGACGGCGAGGACTACCGCCACCGCGGCCTGCCCGAGGCGCCGGCGCCGTACTCCGACGAGCAGGTGACGCGGGCCGCGCAGGCCACCGAGGGCGCCTCCCTGGACGACTTCCCCGCGCTCCTCGACCACCTCGCCCGCGTCCACCCCAGCCGCTACGGGGCGCTGACCGACGGCATCGAGGCCGTGTGCCTCACCGGGGTCCGCCCGGTGCCGGACCAGTCGACGGCTCTCCGGCTCGTCGTGCTCGCCGACCGGCTCTACGACCGGGAGGTGCCCGTCCTGGCCTCCGGTCTGCCCTTCGACCGGCTGTTCAGCGAGGAGATGCTGAAGGGCGGGTACCGCAAGAAGTACTTCCGGGCCATCTCCCGGCTCACCGCGCTGGCCCGGGACGCCGCCCGCCTCGTCGACATGGGCTGAGATCGGCCCGAACGCGCCAACCCACCCTCGATTTTCAGGCTCTCTTCGACTCGTAACGCTTGGTTAACCCTGCAAACGACCTTGCAGGGTTAACGTGTTTCTTGACCAAGCATTGACCAAGCGTTGGTGTGCGCACAAGAGGTGCATCAGAGGTGTGAACCACCTGGAGGGAGGCGCATGTTCGAGGGCACGAGGGCCCGGACCATCGTTGCGCTTCTCGCCGCCGTCCTGCTCGCCCTCCACTTCCTCACCCCCTCCGCATCCTTCGCATCCGCGCATACGAGTCGTGATGCCGTGGCCAAGGCCGCCCCCGGATTCGACCCGTCCGGAACGGCCCCGCGCGGCGAAACCGTCACCTGCCACGACGCCGGAAAGCCCGGGAGCCCGAACGGTTCCCCGCGCCTCCGCGACCGGCACCGTGCCGCCGCCCCCTCCGCACCGGAGACCCCGGAGCGCCCCCTCGCGCGCCGGCACGCCGAGACCCCGCCCGAACGGGCCGCGTCCGGCAGCGCGCACCGGCACCCGTCGAGATCGTCGACGACCCACTCCCCGGCGGCACTTCAGGTCTTCCGCTGCTGAGTTCGCAGAGCAGCCCCCACCCTGTCCTGCACATCCGACGCGTCCCCCACGGCGCGCCAGGAGGAAAAACCACATCATGCAACCCCTCATCGACAACGCCCGCACGTTCGGACAGCGCCCTGAGGAGTTCGCCGGGCTCGCCGAAGGCCAGTCGCCCGAAGTCCTGTTCATCACCTGCTCCGACTCGCGGGTCGTGCCCGCCCTGATCACGGGTGCCCGGCCCGGCGAGCTCTTCGAGCTGCGCACCGCGGGCAACATCGTCCCGCCGTACGCCGCCGGGCGCCCCACGGGCGAGGCGGCCACCATCGAATACGCCGTGCAGGTCCTCGGCGTGACGGACGTCGTGGTCTGCGGCCACTCGCACTGCGGCGCCGTGGGCGCGCTGGTGCGCGGCGACGACCTGACCGCCGTACCCGCCGTGCGCGAGTGGCTGGCGCACGCCGCGGACGAGCCGAAGCCGTCCGACCCCGCCGACCCGACCGTCGCCGAGGCCGTGCAGCACCACGTCCTGGCCCAGTTGCTGCGCCTGCGGTCCTACCCGTGCGTCGAGCGGCGGCTGGCGGACGGCCGGATCCGGCTGCACGGCTGGTACTACGAGGTCCACACCGGTGCCGTGCGCCAGTACCGCGCGGACACCGACGCCTTCGAGGTCCTGTGAGCCGGGCCATGACCGCGATAACCAAGCACGCGGGGAAGTACCCCCATCTGCGGCGGGACTTCACCGCCTCGCTCGTCGTGTTCCTGGTCGCCCTCCCGCTGTGCGTGGGCGTCGCCGTCGCCTCCGGTGTGCCGGCGGAGCTGGGACTGGTCACCGGCATCGTGGGCGGTCTCGTCACCGGTCTGCTGCCGGGCAGCAGCCTGCAGGTGTCCGGGCCCGCCGCCGGGCTGACCGTGCTGGTCTTCGGCGCCGTCGACGAGTACGGGCTGCCCGCGCTCGGCGTGATCGTGCTGGCCGCCGGGCTGCTCCAGCTCGCCATGGGCGCCCTGGGGCTGGGGCGCTGGTTCCGGGCGATCTCCCTGTCGGTCGTCGAGGGCATGCTGGCCGGCATCGGCCTGGTGCTCATCGCGGGCCAGTTGTACGCCGCGGCCGGGCTGGAGGCGCCCGCTTCCGGCCTGGACAAGATCCTGGGGCTGCCGGGGGCCGTCGCCGACGCGCTGGGCAGCGGCGAGGCACTGACCTCGCTGGCGGTCGGCGCGGGCACCGTCGCGGTGATGGTGCTGTGGAAGCGGCTGCCGAAGCGGGCGCAGGCCGTCCCCGGCGCGCTCGCCGCGGTCGTCCTGGCCACGCTGGTGACCCTGGCGTCCGGCCTGTCGGTGGCGACCGTCGAGGTGAACGGCCTGCTGGACTCCGTCCAGCCGCCCGGTTCGGAGGGCTTCGGCGAGCTGGCGAACGTCGGCGTCATCGGCACGATCCTCGCCTTCGCCCTGATCGCCTCGGCCGAGAGCCTGTTCAGCGCCGCCGCGGTGGACCGGCTGCACAACGGCCCGCGTACCGAGTACAACAAGGAGCTCATGGCGCAGGGCGCGGGCAACACGGTGTGCGGCCTGCTCGGCGCCCTGCCGATGACCGCGGTCATCGTGCGCAGCTCCGCCAATGTCAGCGCCGGGGCGCGCACCAAGGCGTCCCGGGTCCTGCACGGTGTGTGGCTGCTGCTGTTCGCCGCACTGCTGCCCTCCGCGCTGGCTCTGATCCCGCTGCCCGCGCTGGCCGGCATCCTGGTCCACGCGGGCTGGAAGCTGATCCCGTTCCGCGGCATCGTGTCGCTGTGGCGGGCGCACCGGGGCGAGGCGCTGATCCTGGTGGTGACGGCCGTGTCGATCGTCGCGGTCAACATGTTCGAGGGCGTGCTGATCGGCCTGGCCCTGTCCGTGGTCAAGACCGCCTGGGAGGCCTCGCACCTCAGGCTGGAGGTCGTCGACAAGGGCGCCGGCCCCGTCCAGGCGTACCTGTCGGGCAACGCCACCTTCCTGCGGCTGCCGAGGATCCTGGAGAGCCTGGAGGCGCTGCCGCAGGACCGCCCGGTCGAGCTGGACCTGTCCGGGCTGCACCACCTGGACCACGCCTGCCGGACGGCGCTGGAGAACTGGGCCGAGCGGCACAGCGCGAGCGGCACGGAACCCGTGAAGGTGACGGAGCCCGCCAAGGCGGCGGTGTAGCCGCCACTCGCACGGGTGATCCGCTCGTGCCCGACGCCCGGTCCTGGCCATGGCCCCGGACCGGGCGTCGGGCATATCGTGATAAGTGCACGTGAAACGGACCTCTGCGCGAGGGGGTCGTCATGCTCGAGGAACTGCTCACCGCGGCCGCCGCCGTCGGAAGCGCCGGGGTGGTCTACGTCGTCTCGGCGGCGCGGATCGTGAAGCAGTACGAGCGCGGGGTGGTCCTCCGGCTCGGACGGCTCGCGGGCGAGGTGCGCCCGCCCGGTTTCACCATGATCATCCCGTTCGTGGACCGGCTGCACAAGGTGAACATCCAGATCGTCACGCTGCCGGTGCCCGCGCAGGAGGGCATCACCCGGGACAACGTGACGGTGCGGGTCGACGCCGTCGTGTACTTCAAGGTGGTCGACGCGGCCAACGCGCTCATCCGGGTCGAGGACTACCGCTTCGCCGTCTCCCAGATGGCTCAGACGTCGCTGCGCTCGATCATCGGCAAGAGCGACCTGGACGACCTGCTGTCGAACAGGGAGAAGCTCAACCAGGGCCTGGAACTGATGATCGACAGCCCGGCGGTCGGCTGGGGTGTGCAGGTCGACCGGGTCGAGATCAAGGACGTGTCCCTGCCGGAGACGATGAAGCGTTCCATGGCCCGGCAGGCCGAGGCCGACCGGGAGCGGCGGGCCCGGATCATCAACGCCGACGCCGAGCTCCAGGCGTCGAAGAAGCTCGCCGAGGCGGCCGGGCAGATGGCCGACCAGCCCGCCGCGCTGCAACTGAGGCTGCTCCAGACGGTCGTCGCGGTCGCCGCCGAGAAGAACTCCACGCTGGTACTCCCCTTCCCCGTGGAACTGCTGCGGTTCCTGGAGAAGGCGCAGCAGGCGCCGTCCGACGGTGCCGTCGAGAGGGGAGCCCGGAAGTGACGCGTGTAGCACGCGTGGTTCCCGAGGCTCGTAGCAGGTGATAGACACAGCGGGGTCACCGTCCCTGTCCGCCAGCAGGAAGGTTGCCCCATGCCCGAAAACACGCCCGGGACCCTGTCCGACAGCGGCACCGGCCTCGCCGACGGCCGTGCGTCACGGCGTCAAGTGCTCGCCCGCACCGGCGCGTTGGGCGTCTCGATCGCCTTCGCCGGAAGCCTTTCCGAACTCTTCGCCGGCACGGCCGCCGCGCAGACCCTGGGCCACAGCGGCTACGGCCCGCTGGTTCCCGACCCCGACGGACTGCTCGACCTGCCCGAGGGGTTCCGCTACCGGGTCCTGTCCCGCGAGGGCGACATGCTGCGCTCCGGCGAGGGCCCGGTCCCGTCCAACCACGACGGCATGTCGGCCTTCCCCGGCCGGCACGGCCGGGTCCACCTCGTCCGCAACCACGAGAACCGCGCGACCGGCAGAGTCCCGGTGCCCACGGTCGAGGGCCTGACCTACGACCCGGCCGGCAAGGGCGGCTGCACGGCGCTGACCCTGGACTCCCGCAACCGTGTCCTCGCCGAGCGGGTCGCGATCGCCGGGACGGCCGTGAACTGCGCGGGCGGCCCCACCCCCTGGCACACGTGGCTGACCTGCGAGGAGACCGAGGACAAGGCCGGCACCAGCGGTTACACCAAGGACCACGGCTTCATCTTCGAGGTCGATCCGGCCGACCCGCACCGAACCGGTGCCGTGCCGCTGACCGCGATGGGCCGCTTCCAGCACGAGGCGGTCGCCGTGGACCCGCGGCGGGGCATCGTGTACGAGACGGAGGACGCCTTCCAGCGGCCGTTCGGCCTCTTCTACCGGTTCCTGCCCGAGAAGCCGCTGGGCGGCACGGGCTCGCTGCGGGCGGGCGGCCGGCTCCAGGCGATGCGTGTGCCGGGCGTGCCCGACCTGTCCTCGATCCAGGAGACCGGCGCCTCCTTCGACGGCGTCGAGTGGGTGGACGTCCCCGACCCGCTGGCGGTCGAAACCCCCATCCGCCTGCAGGACTTCGGGCCCGGGGGCATCACCCACGCGCAGAAGCTGGAGGGCTGCTACTGGGGTGGACGGAGCGTGTACTTCGTGTCGTCCTTCGCCCGCAGCGCGGAGGGTTCGGCGGCCGACCACTACGGCCAGATCTGGCGCTACGACCCCGACCGGCGCCGGCTGACGCTGGTGATCGTCTTCGGCCCGGACACCGACGTCCAGCTCCCCGGCGAGTCGCCGGACAACATCTGTCTCGCGCCCAGCGGCGGTCTCATGGTCTGCGAGGACGGCAACGGCGCCCAGCACGTCTACGGCGTGACCCGGCGCGGCGAGGTGTACGCGATGGCCCGCGGCCGGCAGAACATCGGCACGGAGGCGGAGCCCGAGTGGGGCGAGTTCGCCGGGGTCACCTTCTCCCCCGACGGCGACACCATGTACGTCAACTGCTACACGCCGGGGACGACCTTCGCGGTGACCGGCCCCTGGCGCAGGTAGCCGGCCGCGCGCCGCCCGGTCACTGAAGCCGCGGCAACGGGGTACTCGGGGCCGCATGACCGAGAAACCGCACGTCAGCGGCTCCTACTGGCTTCGGACCGCACCGGGCGGCGCCGCCCGACCCGCACTGGAGGACGACCTCGACGTCGATGTGGCCGTGATCGGCGCCGGAGTCGCCGGGCTGAGCACGGCCTGGGAGCTGGCGCGGGCCGGGCGGAGCGTGGCGGTGCTGGAGGCCGGGCGGGTCGCCGCCGGCGTCACCGGCCACACCACCGCCAAGCTGACCGCCCTGCACACCCTGAAGTACGACAAGCTGCGCCGCACCCGCGGCACCGAGGGCGCCCGGCTGTACGCCCGTTCACAGACCGAGGCGATCGAGCACGCCGCCGAGGTCGTGGCCGAGCTGGGCATCGACTGCGACTGGGAGTCGCGCAGCGCCTACACCTACGTCTGCGACGCGGGCCGCGTGGACGAGCTGCGGGCGGAGGCGGCCGCCGCGAAGGAGGCCGGGCTGCCGGCGTCGTTCGTGACGGAGACCGGGCTGCCGTTCCCCGTCGCGGGCGCGGTGCGGGTCACGGGACAGGCGCAGTTCCATCCGCGCAAGTACCTGCTGGCCCTCGCCGAGGACCTGGTGGCGCGCGGCGGGCGGATCTTCGAGCACACCACCGTCCACGGCCTGGACGAGGGCACGCCGTGCCGGGTGTCGACCGGGACGGGTGCGACCGTGACCGCCCGGGACGTGGTGGTCGCCACCCACTACCCGATCTTCGACCGGGCGCTGCTGTTCGCCCGTCTCTCTCCGCGGCGGGAACTGGTCGTGGCCGGGAACATCGGGACCGACCGTGATCCGGACGGCATGTACATCACCCCGGACGAGGGCACCCGCTCGGTCCGTACGGCGCCGCTGGACGGGGAGTCCGGGGACCGGCTCCTCGTCGTCACCGGGGAGCACTTCACCCCCGGCACCGGCGACACCCGGGAGCGCTTCGACCGCCTGTCCGCCTGGGCGCACGATCACTTCCCCGGGGTCGACCTCACCTACGCCTGGGCCACGCAGGACATCGACCCCACGGACACCGTGCCCATGGTGGGTCCGCTGCACCCGGGCGCGCACCACACCTACGTCGCCACCGGCTTCGGCGGCTGGGGACTGAGCGGCGGCATGATGGCGGGCAGGCTGCTCACCGCGCAGATCACCGGCGAGGAGTGTGCGTGGAGCGGCCTGTACGATCCGCGCCGGCTGCGTACCGCGGTGCGTGAAGCGCCGGCGTTGCTGAAGCTGCAGGCCGAGGTCGCCGGGCACTTCGTCGGCGACCGGCTCAGGCCCGCGCCGCCCGTCGACTCCCTGCCGCCCGGTGAAGGCGCCGTGGTCCGGGTCGGCGGCGACCGGCTCGCCGTCCATCGCGACGACGCCGGGACTCTGCACGCCGTCTCGCCGCGCTGCACCCACCTCGGCTGTCTGGTCAGCTTCAACGCCGCCGAACGCGCCTGGGAGTGTCCCTGCCACGGCTCGCGCTTCGACACGGACGGCAAGGTGATCGAGGGACCGGCCACCAAGCCGCTGGAGCGGCGGGACATCTGACCCGGGAGGGTGACTCCCCGGCACGTCACCACGGATAGTCACACAAACTGAACATCACACTCATACGTTCGTTCAGTGATCCCCCACGTGCGACGTGTGACCACGGTGACCGCCCTCTGCGCGCTGGCCGCCGCCCTCGCCGCCTGCGGCCCCGCCCGTACGGCACGGGCGCCCCGTCCGGCCCCCTCCGCCACCTCGGTCGTCCCCTCCTCCCCCGCCCCGTCCCGGGCGCCGACGGTCGCGCCCGGCCCGGCGGGACTCACCCCCGTCTTCGCCCACGGACCACGGGCCCGCGGCAAGACCGTCGCCCTCACCTTCGACGCCGACATGACCGCCGATCAGGGACCGCGGGCGGCGGCGGGCGAACGGTTCGACAATCCGCCGCTGCTCGCGACGCTGCGGCGGCTGAAGGTGCCGGCCACGGTGTTCATGACCGGACGGTGGGCAGAGGAGTACCCGGACCAGGCACGCTCCCTCGGCCACGACCCGAACTTCGAGGTGGCGAACCACTCCTACAGCCACTACGCGTTCACCGAGGACTGCCACGGCCTGCCGACCGTGTCCCGCGAGCGGATGCGGTCCGACGTCGAGCGGGCGTACGCGGCCCTCCGCGAGGCCGGAGTACCGCGCCCGATGCCGTACTTCCGTTTCCCCGGCGGCTGTTACGACCGCGCCGCCCTCAGGGAGATCAGCGCCACCGGCGTCACCGCCGTGCAGTGGGACGTGGTGAGCGGGGACGCGTTCGCGACCGACGCCGACGCCGTCGCCCGGCAGGTCCTGGACGGCGTACGGCCGGGGTCGGTCGTCGTCCTGCACTGCACCCGCAGCGCCGCCCCGGTGACCGAGCCGGCGGTGCGGACGATCGTGCCCGAACTGCGCCGCAGGGGCTTCCGCTTCGTGAAGGTCTCCGAGCTGATCGGCGCCGCGAACGGGCGGCGCTGACCGTCCTACGCTGGAGACATGAGCGAGAACGACCACGGTCCGGACGACTACTGTCCGATCGGCGCGACCAGGCCGCCCGAGGCCGACGGCCCGCCGTACGCGGAGTGCGTTCTGTGCCGGGAGCCGACCGAGTACCCGGAGTCCTACAAGGGGATCACCCTCTGCCCGGCCTGCGAATGGCAGGAGGCCCAGCGCACGTCGTGCTCCGGGTGACCGGCCCGCCCGCCCTCGCGCGCCGATCGGCTTGGCAGACTGGTGGGCGTGAGCAACGATCCGACGCCCGTGAACGACAGTCCCTTCCGTGCCGAGCCCGGCGACCGCGACCTCGCGCCGCAGTTCGTCCTGCCGCTGGTCGTGCGCATCGAGCGGGCCGCGCCGCCGGCCCGCACGGACGCCCTGGAGACCGCGGCCCGTGCGGTGCTGGTGATGCTCGGCGACGCCCGGTCGACCGGCGACGGCGCATGGGCGCAGGCGATGCGTGACTGGCAGGACGCCCGGATCCGCAAGGTGGTGCGCCGGGCGCGCGGCGCCGAGTGGCGGCGGGCCGAGGCGCTGGACGGCATCACGGTCACCGGCAAGGCGGCGGAAGTGCGGGTCTTCCCGCCGGTCCCGCTGGACGGCTGGCCCAAGGACCTCGCCCGTCTCCAGGTCTCCGGCACCGACCTCGACGACCCCGAGCCGCCGGTGGCCGCCGACCCGGCCGCGCCGGTGCTGTGGATGAATCCCGACCTCGGCATGTCGGCGGGCAAAGCGATGGCGCAGGCCGGCCACGGCGCCCAGCTCGCCTGGTGGGAACTGCCGGACGAGGAGCGGACCGCCTGGCGCGACGCGGGTTTCCCCCTGGCGGTGCGCACCCCGGACCCCGAGCGGTGGAAGCGGCTCACCACGAGCGGTCTGCCGGTGGTCCGCGACGCGGGGTTCACGGAGATCGCCCCCGGCTCGTGCACGGTGGTGGCGGATCATCCGGCGCTGCGGTAGGTCCGCGCCGCCGGACCGACGGTGGCGGGGATTCCGGCGGCAACCTCAGATCTTGCTCTGAACACACCCTCCACGGGATTCGTCCGCCACCGCCGGGGCCATACCCCCGTCGAGCGTGAGCGACCGGCGCCAAGAAGGGGGACGGGCCATGGAGCGGCTGGGGACGGGCATCGGGTGGCGGCCGGAGATCGGCGACGCCGTGGAGCGCATGCCGGGGATCGACTGGGTCGAGGTCGTGGCCGAGAACGTCTGCTCCGGCCACCTCCCCGACTCGCTGATCAGGCTGCGCGGGCGCGGCGTGACCGTCGTGCCGCACGGCGTCTCGCTGGGGCTCGGCGGTGCCGAGCGGCCCGACGCCGCACGGCTCACGGCACTGGCCGAGCGGGCCGAGGCGCTGGGCTCGCCGCTGGTCACCGAGCACATCGCGTTCGTCCGGGCGGGCGGGCCCCTGACCGCCTCCCCGCGCCTGGAGGCCGGGCACCTGCTGCCCGTGCCGCGTACCCGGGACGCCCTCGACGTCCTCTGCGAGAACGTGCGCATCGCCCAGGACGCCCTGCCCGTGCCGCTCGCCGTCGAGAACATCGCCGCGCTCTTCTCCTGGCCGGACGAGGAGATGACGGAGGGACAGTTCCTGTACGAACTGGCCGACCGCACCGGCGTTCGGCTGCTGATCGACGTCGCGAATCTCCACACCAACCACGTCAACCGCGGTGAGGATCCGGCCGAGGCGCTCGCCGAACTGCCTCTGGAGGCCATCGCCTACGTCCATGTCGCGGGCGGTTTCCAGCGGGACGGCGTCTGGCACGACAGCCATGCCCACCCGGTGCCGGAGCCGGTCCTGGACATCCTGACCGACCTCGCCGCGCGCGTCGCGCCGCCGGGCGTGCTCCTGGAGCGGGACGAGAACTTCCCCGAGCCGGCGGAGCTGGAGGGCGAGGTGGAGGCGATCCGTGCCGCCGTGGAGAAGGGGCGGGCCTCGGGCGGGGCGCTCTCCGGATCCACGGCACCGGGGCGGCGGTCCCCGCAGCGGGCGGCCGAGCCCGAGGCCGCGCGTCGGCGGCTCGCCCTCGCGCAGACCGCGCTGCTGTCCGCGCTGGTCGCCGGGACGCCCGTGCCCGAGGGGTTCGACCGGGTGCGGCTCGGGGTGCAGGCGCGGGCGCTCGCCGGGAAGCGGGCGGACGTGGTGGCGAAGGTCGCGCCCGAACTGCCGGAGATCCTCGGTACGGCCTACCGGCCCGCCTTCCTCGGCTACGCCCAGGGGCATCCGATGACCGGCGGTTACCGGCGTGACGCGCTGGACTTCGCCGAACGGCTGTGGCGCGACGGACAGCCCGGGGACGCCCGGGTGCGGCGGGAGCTGCGGAAGTGGTGGCTGGAACGGTCGGGGCCGGTGCCGCGTTCGCGGCGCCCGGGGGTGCGGCTGGCACGTGCGACCCGGCGGGCGCTGTTGCGCCGTTGAGACGGTGGTGACCGGCGCATCAAACGGAACGTCACATACCTGCGTCCCGGAATGTGAACAGGGCATGGCGCCGGCGAAAGCCTTTGGCATAGAAAAACGGCATGTTCTGGGTCCTTCTCCTCCTGCCCGCCTGGGCCGTCGCCGCCACGGCGTGCACACGGCTGTGCCTGGCGGCCGTGCGTGACGCGGCCGTCGACACCGGCGCCGCCGGCCGCGGACGCGATCTGACGCTGTACGAGGCGGCGTTCCTGTCCGGCGGGCCGCGGCGGGTCGCCGACCTGACGCTCGTGTCCATGGCGCGCCAGCGCCGACTGCTGCTCGCCCACACCGGCTGGGCGACCGTGGTCGACCCGCGCGGCCGGGACGAGATGGAGCGGTCCGTGATAGGTGCCATCGGGCCGGAGGGACAGTCCCGGATCGCCCCCGTGCGGGCCGCCGCTGCCGCCGCGGACGCGGTGCGGGGCCTGGCCGACCGGCTCGTCAGCGCGGGCCTCGCCGTACCGGACGGTGCCCGCTCCGTCGCGGCCGGGGTCCGGCGGGTGCGGTTCGCCGCCGTGGCCGTGTGCCTGCTGGGCGCGGTGGCCGTCGCGCTGCCCGTCCCGACGGACGTGCCACGGCACCTGATCGCCCTGTGGTTCGCGCTGCCGCTCGCCCTGACCCTGAGCTGCCTCGCCATCGCGCGCATGGAGATCCACCCGTACTCGCGCTGGGCCTCCCCGGCCGGACAGCGGCTGCTCGCCACTCTCGCCCGGCGGTCCGAAGGCCCCGTCGACGACCGTACGTACCTGACGTCCGTCGCGGTCCTGGGCGTGCACGCGATCGGCGAACCGGACCTGCGCGCGGCCTTCGCCCACCGCGAGGAGTACCTGGAGGAGGACCGCAGGGGGTGAGGGTGCGGGAGGCGGCGCACCTGCTCGGGGGCCGCCTCCCCGCGGAGCCGGGGCCCGAGCGCGGGCCCGGGCCCGAGGGCACGGTCAGGCGAGCCCGGCCACCAGCTCGCCGATGTCCTTGCGGCGGCCCGTGAAGAACGGGACCTCCTCGCGGACGTGCATGCGGGCCTCGGAGCCGCGCAGGTGGCGCATGAGGTCGACGATGCGGTAGAGCTCGTCGGCCTCGAAGGCGAGGATCCACTCGTAGTCGCCGAGGGAGAAGGAGGCGACGGTGTTGGCGCGCACGTCCGGGTAGCCGCGGGCCATCTTGCCGTGGTCGGCGAGCATGCGGCGCCGGTCCTCGTCGGGCAGCAGGTACCAGTCGTAGGAGCGCACGAAGGGGTAGACGCTGATGTAGTTCCGGGGCGTCTCGTCGGCCAGGAAGGCCGGGATGTGCGAGCGGTTGAACTCGGCGGGGCGGTGCAGCGCCATGTTCGACCAGACGGGCTCCAGCGCGCGGCCCAGCTTCGTGCGGCGGAAGAGGTTGTACGCCTCCTGGAGCTGGTCGGCCGTCTCGGCGTGCCACCAGATCATGAGGTCGGCGTCGGCGCGCAGACCGGACACGTCGTAGGTGCCGCGGACCGTCACGTCCTTGGCGGCGAGCTGGTCGAACAGCTCCTGGACCTCGTCGGCGTGACCCGCGCGGTCCTCGGGCAGCACGTCCTTGAGCTTGAAGACGGACCAGAGGGTGTAGCGGATGACCTCGTTGAGGTCCTTGGCCAGCTTGCCCTTATTGGGGATCCGCTCGGCGGCGGGGGTGGAGGCGTCGTCACTCATGGTCCTATTCTCCCGCTCCGCCGTGCAGGCTCTGCACCGGGTGGGCGGTGAGCTCCTCCACACCTCGCAGGTCGCCGTGGATCTGGTCGACGGCCGCGTACGCGCTCGCGATGCTCGCCGGGATGCCGACGCCGTCGTACGCCGCCCCGCACACGGCCAGGCCGGGGAGCTCGGCGACCTGCTCACGGATGCGGGCCACGCGCGCGTGGTGGCCGACGGGGTACTGGGGCAGGCCGTCCTGCCAGCGCGTGACGCGGGCCGCGACGGGCTCGGCGGTCAGGCCCGTCGCCTCCGCGAGGTCGTGCCGGGAGACGGCCACCAGCCCGGCGTCGTCGCGGCCGAGGATCCCCGTCTCGCCGTACCGCCCGACGGAGGTGCGCAGGACGACCAGGTCCGGGTCCTCGTCGGCGATCCAGCCCCACTTGCGGGAGGCGAACGTGGACGCCTTGATGGTGCGCCCGTCGACCGGCGGCACGAGGAAGCCGCTGCCCTCGGGGAGCGCGGCGGCGTCGGAGCGGCGGTAGGCGAGGGTGATCAGGGCCATGGAGGCGTACTCGACCGCGGCCAGCTCGGCCGCGGCGGCGGGGGCCTCGGCCCGCAGCAGGCCGGCGGCGGCGGGTGCCGGGACGGCGACGACGACCGCGTCGGCGTGCAGCACCCGGTCGCCGGCGACGACCCGCCAGCCGTCCGGGGCCGTGCGGCGCAGCTCGGTCACCGGCGCCTCGGTGACGATCTCGCCGCCCCGGGCGCGCACCGACTCCGCGACCGCTAGGGGGAGGGTGCCGATGCCGCCCTCGATGCCCATGAACACCGGCCCCTGCTGCGGGGCGGCGGCGGTCCGGCCCTGGATGCCGCGCACGGCCTCGGTCAGGGAGGTGTGCGTCCGGGCGGCCTCGAAGAGCTGGGGCACGGCCGACCGCATCGAGATGCGGTACGCGTCGCCCGCGTACACGCCGCCCAGCAGCGGCTCGACCAGGCGGTCGACGACCTCGCGGCCCAGCCGCGCCGCCACGTACTCCCCGACCGCCACGTCGTCGCCGACCTCCGTGCGGGGCAGCTCGGCGTCGCGCTCGATGCGGGCGAGCCCCTCCTCGGACAGGACGCCCGACAGGGCGGACGCGGTGCCGGGGACGCCCATGACGTGCCCCTTGGGCATGGGGCGCCGGGCGCCGCGGGTCCACAGGGAGGCCGTCGCGGTGGCCGGCGGCTGCAGGCGGTCGGCGAGCCCCACCTCGCGGGCGAGGCCGACGGCCTCCGGGCGGCGGGCCAGCATCGACTCGGCTCCCAGGTCGACGCGGACCCCGGCGATCTCGCCGGGCAGCAGCTTGCCGCCGACGCGGTCCGACGCCTCCAGCACGGTCACCCGCGCGCCACGCAGAAGCAGCCGGTGGGCGGCGGCCAGTCCGGCGATGCCTGCCCCGATGACGACGACATGCCCCGTGCCGGTACGGGTCTCGCTTGCGCACATGGGCCCAGCCTCTCAGACCCCGCCGACAGTGCGTCCCGCAGGCCCGGTGTCCGGCGCGAGTCCGGACCGTGACCTCTTCGGGACCCTTTCCCGCAAACGTTCCGGGCCGGTGCCGGCGTCGTAGGAGCATCAGTCGTCACGACGTCCCGGGGGGCAAGCCCACATGCGCGCACCACGTTCACCACGACCATCCGCCCGACGCTCCGCGCGGCGCCCCGTCCCGGCCCTGGCCGGGCTGGTGCTGGCCGCGGCCCTCGCCCTCGCCGGGTGCAGCGGCGCGGACGACGGCTCCGACTCCGCCGGCGGCGCCGCCAAGGAGGCCCTGGGGCCCCAGGCCGACGACCGGCGGGCGGGTTCCGCCGGCGCAGAGGCCGGCTCCTCCCGGGCCGACGCCTCCCAGGCCACCGCGCCGCCCAAGGTCTCGCCGAGCCACATCATCCGCACCGCGTCGCTGACCGTGCAGGTCAAGGACGTTCCCAAGGCCCTGGACGCGGCCCGCACCACGACCGAGAACGCCGGCGGCTACGTCGGCGACGAGAACACCGACCGGGACGAGGAGGGCCACGAGCAGACCCGGGTCGTGCTGCGCGTGCCCGTCGAGAAGTACGACGAGGTGCTCGACGACCTGGAGGGCGCCGGAAAGCTCCTGGAGCGCAACGCGAAGGCCCAGGACGTCACCGACCAGGTCGTCGACGTGGAGAGCCGCATCAAGTCGCAGCGCGCCAGCGTCGCCCGCGTCCGCGAGCTGATGGACCGGGCGACCCGGCTCAGCGACGTGGTGACCCTGGAGGGCGAGCTGAGCTCCCGCCAGGCCGAGCTGGAGGCGCTGCTCGCCCAGCAGGAGTCGCTGAAGGACCGGACGAGCCTGGCGACCATCACCCTGTCGCTGTCCGAGACCCCGGTGAAGCCGCAGGAGGAGAACGACGACCCCGGGTTCATGGACGCGCTGGCGGGCGGCTGGGACGCGTTCGTGACCATGCTGCGCTGGCTGGCCGTGGCGCTGGGCGCGGTGCTGCCGTTCGCCGCGGTGGCCGCGCTGCTCCTGCTGCTGTGGCTGCGGGTGGTGCGGCCCCGGCTGCCGCGCCGCCCGGCCACCGAGCCCCCGATGACGGCGCTGGGCCCGCTGCCGGCGGCCCGGCAGGCGCCCGAGCCCGCGCCCGGCGCGGGGTCCGGCGGCGAACGGGACTGAAATGCCCCGCCCCCCGTAGCGTGTTCGCATGAGCATGAACGCTGCGAGGGGTACGCGAGAGCGACTGGTGGTGATCGGCGGCGACGCCGCGGGGATGTCCGCGGCGTCGCAGGCACGCCGGTCGAAGGGGCCCGGCGAACTGGAGATCGTGGCGTTCGAGCGCGGCCACTTCACCTCGTTCTCCGCGTGCGGCATCCCGTACTGGGTGGGCGGCGACGTCCCCGAGCGGGACCGGTTGATCGCCCGTACGGCCGAGGAGCACCGGGCGCGGGACATCGACCTGCGGATGCGCACCGAGGTCACGGAGATCGACGTCGCGGGCGGGCGGGTACGCGCGCGTGACGTCGATTCGGGGGCGGAGTCCTGGACGTCGTACGACAAGCTCGTGATCGCGACCGGCGCCCGTCCGATCCGCCCGGACCTGCCGGGCGTCGACGCGCCCGGGGTGCACGGCGTGCAGACGCTGGACGACGGGCAGGAACTGCTGGACACGCTGGCGGCCACGCGTGGCCGCCGCGCGGTGGTCGTCGGCGCGGGCTACATCGGCGTGGAGATGGCCGAGGCGCTCATCAAGCGGGGCTACGAGGTGACGGTGGTCAACCGCGGCCGGGAGCCGATGTCCACGCTCGACCCGGACATGGGCCGCCTGGTGCACGAGGCCATGGAGGGCCTCGGCATCACCATGGTGAACGACGCGGAGGTCACCAAGCTGCTCACCGGCGACGACGGGCGGGTGCGCGCGGTGGCCACCGAGGACGCCGAGTTCCCGGCCGACGTGGTGGTGCTCGGCATCGGTGTGCGCCCCGAGACCGGGCTCGCCGCGGACGCCGGCCTTCCGCTCGGAGCCCACGGAGGTCTGCTGACCGACCTGGCCATGCGGGTGCGCGGGCACGAGAACATCTGGGCGGGCGGCGACTGCGTCGAGGTGCTGGATCTGGTCTCCGGCCAGGAGCGGCACATCGCGCTGGGCACGCACGCCAACAAGCACGGCCAGGTCATCGGCACCAACGCGGCCGGAGGCTACGCCACCTTCCCGGGAGTGGTCGGCACCGCCGTCAGCAAGGTCTGCGACCTGGAGATCGCCCGGACCGGACTGCGCGAGAAGGACGCGCGCCGGGTGGGGCTGCAGTTCGTGACGGCGACCATCGAGTCCACCAGTCGCGCCGGGTACTACCCGGGCGCCTCGCCCATGACGGTGAAGATGCTCGCCGAGCGCCGCACCGGCCGGCTTCTGGGTGTCCAGATCGTCGGCCGTGAGGGCGCGGGCAAGCGGGTCGACATCGCCGCGGTGGCGCTCACGGCCGGCCTGACGGTGGAACAGATGACCGCCCTGGACCTGGGCTACGCGCCGCCGTTCTCCCCGGTGTGGGACCCGGTGCTGGTGGCCGCCCGCAAGGCGGCGAGGGCGGTGGCGCAGCAGTCCTGACAGGCGGGCGCCCGGTACGGGCCGCCGTGCCGGGCGAGGCCCGGCGCGTTCCCTACGCCGTCCCGTTGATCCGGTCGATCGCCTGCCGTGCCTGCTCGGCCGGCGGCCGCGAGGGCAGGGACGACACCGACGCCGGTGCCGTCACGGCCGGCGGCTGCTCCCCGGCCGGCTTGGCGTGCGCGGCGCCCCGTGCGGAGCGCAGGCGGTGACTCACCGCCTCGTCCAGGGTCACGGGCCGCTGCATCTGCGCGGCCAGCCGTCCGGCCTCCTGGCCGAGCCTGGCGACGTCCTCCCAGGGCAGGCGCAGCACGAGGGCGACCTCGGCCTCACCGTCGGGCAGGGCGTGCATAGCGGGGGTGACTCGGTCCTTCATCGCCTGTCCTCACGTCGTCCCCGCAGCCGCCTTCCCCGAGCCGCGGGCCGTTGAAAGGACATACGCAGACCCGGACGGCGGCGTTCAGGACCGCGTGCCGATTCGCCCGCCGCCGTACGGGCAATAGTTCCTCGTGGTCATCCCCGTCCATGACGTGAACCCGGTGCGCGGCACGCCCTGGGTGACGTACACACTGATCGTCGCCAACTTCCTGGTCTTCGTGTTCACGCCCGGTCTGGCCGGCTCCGTGGCCGGTGACGCGAATCTCGCGGAGCTGTGCCACTACGAGGCGTTCCTGGACCACTACGCGGCGGTGCCGCAGGAGTTGCTCCACCACCGGATGCCCCGGTTGGTGCCGACGGGGGACGTCGGGGTGGGCCCGCAGGGACCGGGCTGCGTGATCGGACCGCCTGGTTACGACAAGTCCCCGGAGCTGAGCGTCCTGACGGCGATGTTCCTGCACGGCAGCTGGCTGCACCTGCTGGGCAACATGCTCTTCCTGTGGATCTTCGGCAACAACGTCGAGGACCGGATGGGCCACATCCGCTTCACCCTCTTCTACCTGGTGTGCGGGTACGTGGGTGCCTACGGTTTCGCCCTGGCGAACTCCGACTCCGCCGACCCCCTGGTCGGCGCGTCCGGGGCGATCGCCGGGGTCCTCGGCGCGTATCTGGTGCTGTTCCCGAGGGCCCGGGTGTGGGTCCTCGTCCCCTTCCTGATCTTCCTGCCGCTCCGGCTGCCGGCCTGGATCGTGCTGGGCTCCTGGTTCGGGATCCAGGCGGTCTACTCGTCCGGGCAGGGTGTCTCCCAGGCCGGCACCGTGGCCTATCTGGCCCATGTGGCGGGTTTCCTGGCGGGCATGCTGATCGCCTGGCCCCTCAAGCCCGGCACTCCCCCACCACCGGAACCACGCGGCATCCTCTTCGGCCGGCAGGCCCGGCGGGCCCCGTAGGAGCCTGCCGCAGGCTTACGGTGACCCGATACCGGCCTACCCGATGGGCCGTCAGGTAAAGATCGGTGACGAGGGAGTCGTCCGTCCCGTCCTGGAAGTCGTCCGTACGAGTGCCGACGGAGCCGTCGTGCGGCAGGTACCCGCCCCCACCGGAGCCGCGCGGGCCGCTGTTCGGCAGGCGGGCGCGGCCGGGGTGGGGACGGCGGCGGTACCTACGCGAACTGCTGGTTCGCCGAACCGTCGCAGTTCTGGATCCGCAGCGGCTGGCCCGGGCCGGCCAGGGTGAGGCAGAGCCCCCGCGCGGCCGTCGGCCGGATCGTGGCCCCGTCACGGACGAACTTCTGGTGGGTCCCGCCGTGGCAGTTCCACAGGACCAGACCCGTGCCGGCCGGGTACCTGGTGTCGGGGACGTCCAGGCAGCGGTCCTGGGTCAGCTCCGTGTGGATGGTGCCCCGTGCCGGGTCGTACCACCAGCCCTGGTTGCGCCCACCGTGGCAAGCCCAGCCGAGGACGCGGGTGCCGTTGGCGCTCTCGGCGGCGTCGACGTCCACGCAGGTGCCGGTCGCCCGGTCCGTCAGCGGCCGGTAGACCGTGTCCCAGGCGTACGGGAAGAGGACCGGCCGCCCGGAGGAGCCCACGTCCGCGCAACTCGCCTCGTCGGCACCCGAGTCGTACAGCTGCGTGAGGCAGGAGGCGAAGGCGGCGTGGCCGCGCTCGTTGGGGTGGAAGGACTGGCGCAGGGAGTTCTCGTCCGGCAGGCCGGGCTTGGAGAGGTCGATGTAGGCGCCCCGGGCCCAGGTGTCCTCCATGCAGACCTCGTGTCCGTGGAAGAGCCGGGAGTTGTCGAGGTAGACGGCGCCCGTGTCGGCCGCGGCCTTGCGCATCCCGCGTTCGAAGGCGGGGACGGCGCTGTTGCGGCCCCAGACGGTGTCGGAGTCGTACCCCAGGCCGCCGCAGGCGAGCTTGCCGGCGAAGTCCGGGTTGTCGCGGAAGTCGGGGCCGATCGGGCTGGGGTAGCCCATGACGACGAGCCTGTAGTCGCCGTCGGCGTAACCCGCGTCCCTCATCACGCTCTTCAGGTCGCGCACGGTCTGCTCGACCTTGGGCACGAGAGCGTCGACGCGGGCCTGCCAGCCGGGGGCGTACTTGGGTTCGCAGGGGCCCTGGACTAGCAGGTAGCGCGTGACGCAGTCGGTCATGACGGGGCCGAACTGGAGGTCGTCGTTGGCTCCGGCGACCAGCAGCACCATCTTGACGCGGGTGTTGCGCGCCTTGATCGCGAGGCTGTCGCTCTGCACGAGTTCGTCGGCGTACTGCTTGGAGCCGCCGATGCGGATGTTACCGGTGTACGCACCGGAGCAGGACACGTTGAACGTGAGGTCGGCGGGGATCCCGGTGCGGTGGATGGCGGCGTCCGGCGAGCGGTGGCACCAGTTGTCGGGACCGTTGGTGCCGGGTTCGTAGGTGCCGATCCCCTCGCCGGAGATCTCGCTGTCGCCGAGGGAGATCAGGCTGGTCCTGCGGTCCTCGAGAGGCCGTTCCCCGGGGCTTCCGTAGATCTCGGTGGCCTCGGCCGCGCGGATGGCCTCCAGTTCCGGGGAGAGCGGTACGGAGGAGACGGACTCGGCGGAGCCGGGCCGGGCGGCCTGTGCGGGGGCGGCGGCGGTGATGGTTCCGCATGCCACCGCCACCGCGGCGGCAGCCGCCGTCAGCCAGTGATGTCTGTGCCGTGTGCCCTTCACTGCACCTCCTGGTGGTGGGGTTACCAGGGGTTGTACTGGCCGGTAGGCACCGGGGGAACGGCTGAAACAAGACAACTGCTCAACTTTTGCGGCTGGTCCGGGAGTCAGCGCGGCGGGCGCGGAGTGACGACGACGGTGACGTGCGCGCCGGGCCGCGCCAGTACGCGCGCGGTCGCCGCGCGGTCCCCGGGCAGCACGGGCGTGCCGGTCCGGGCGGCCCCGGTCAGCTCGATGCGCCAGCCGCCCGCCCGGGGCGGCACGGAGATCTCGGTGACACCGCGCCCGGCCCGGTACGACAGCCGGAAGGCGCGGCCGTCCGGCTCGTACGCCTCGGCGGTGACCCGGCCGGCGACCGCCGGGGCGTACGGCGCCGCGGTCTGCTCCTTGTTGGTCCGGAAGCGCCCCTCGGCGTCGACGGCGCAGTAACCGCCGCCGTAGCACCAGACGTAGCCCGCCCAGCCGGAGCTGTAGCGGTTCAGGGACGACAGGGCGTCGCGGTAGAAACGCCCCATGTTCGGCAGGGAGTTGTTGAGCGGGCCCCACTCCCCCACCACGACGGGGACGCGGTACCGGCGCGGGTAGACGGTCACCGCGGACTCGTACGCCTCGATCCAGCCCGCCGAGGGGTCGTAGTCGGCGCCCGCCTCCATCGCCGTGTTGTAGAAGTGGGGCGCGTAGACGGCCTTCGGGTCGTCGATCCGGCCCAGCCCGGTCGGGACGCCCTCACCGACGATGGGGGTCGGCTCGAAGAAGATCCAGGAGTCGTCGTCGACGGAGCGGACGGCGTCGGCGAGGCGGTTGTACAGGGGCGTGAGCTGATCGCGCTCGATGCGCCGGGCGGCCGTGGGCAGGTCCTCGCCCGGCGCGATCTCGCCCATGGGCTCGTTGATCAGGTCGTAGCCGAGTACGGCCGGATGGTCCCCGAGGCGTGCGGCCAGCACCCGCCACATGTCCGCCTGGGCGCGCCGCAGGTCCCGGTCCTCGTAGAGGTGGGTGAACGCACGCTGCACGGCCGGTTCGAAGTACTCGGCGAACCAGTCGTCGGGGTGCGGGGAGAACGGCAGCCCGTCGGTCCTGGTCGCCCACTCGGGGATGCCGCGGTGCCCGAAAGCGGGCCCGAAGACGTCCTGGTGCGCGTCGATCAGCACCCGGACGCGGTGCTTGTGCGCCCAGTCCAGGACGCGTTCGATCTTGCGGAGGTACCTCTCGCTGTAACGGCCCCGCTCGGGTTCGAGGTCGTCCCAGAAGACCAGCAGCCGCGCGAAGTTGAAGCCCCGGGCCCGCAGGTCCCGGAAGTGGCGCTCACCGATCGCGGACAGGGCGGCCTCGCCGCGGTGGGTCTTGTCCTCGACGTTCCAGCCGCGCAGGGTCAGGACGCGGCCCCGGTCGTCGGTGAGCCGGGGTATCCCGGGGGGCGGGTCCCGGTGGTCCTCGGCGGCGGCCTTCGCGTGGGCGGTCGGGGCGGACAGCAGGACGGTGCAGACGAGCGCGGCGAGCAGACGGCGGTACATGGGACCTCCGGCACGGTCGGTCGGCAGTGCCGCAGATCACATCAGTAAAGCTGAGAATTGTTCAAGACTCCGGGCGCAGGTCGAGCCGCATCAGGATCCGGGGATGACCTGCGAGCACCGAGGTGGTGTCGGCGGCGTGCACGAAGCCGGCGCGCTCGAAGTTCTTCCGGATCCCGGCGTACGCCATGGTCAGGTCCACCTTGGCGTCACCGTTGTCGAGGGGGTACGCCTCGATCGCCGGTGCGCCGTGCTCGCGGGCGAAGGCCACCGCGCCGGCGATGAGGGCGTGCGAGATGCCCCTCTTGCGGTGACCGGGGCGCACGCGGATGCACCACAGCGACCAGACCGGCAGGTCGTCGACGTGCGGGATCCTGCGGTTGCGGGCGAAGGAGGTCTCCGAGCGCGGTGCCACGGCGGCCCAGCCGACCGGCTCGTCCCCGTCGTGGGCGAGCACCCCCGGAGGGGGATCCGCGTCGCACAGCCCGGCCACGTACTCGCCGCGGGCCGGTCCGCGCAGCTCGTTGTTGAGCTTGGACGGGATGCGGTGGCTGAGGCACCAGCAGACCTTGGCCGTCGGGGACTTCGGGCCGAGCACGGCGCGGACGTCCTCGAAGACCGAGGCCGGGCGCACGTCGATGGTCATGGCACCACGATGTCACGCCGGGCCCGGCGGCGGTCGGTTTCCCGCCGGGCCCGCCTGTGGTTCAGCGCGCGGTCTCGGTGTGGACGTACTCCACGAGCCGGGTCAGGGCCTCCGGGTCGGTGGACGGCAGGACGCCGTGGCCCAGGTTGAAGACGTGGCCCTCCAGGCCCGCCGCCGCGTCCAGGATCTCGCGGGTCTTGGTCTCGACCGCCTCCCGGGAGGAGAACAGGACGGCCGGGTCGAGGTTGCCCTGGAGCGCCTTGCCGGGGCCGACGCGGCGGGCGGCCTCGTCCAGCGGGACGCGCCAGTCGACGCCGACGACGTCCGCTCCGGCCTCGCCCATGAGCCCGAGCAGCTCGCCGGTCCCGACGCCGAAGTGGATGCGCGGCACGCCGTACCCGGCGACGGCCTCGAAGACCTTGCGCGAGGCGGGCAGCACCGAGCTGCGGTAGTCCGCGGGGGCGAGGGCGCCGACCCAGGAGTCGAAGAGCTGGACCGCGCTCGCGCCGGCCTCGATCTGCACCTTCAGGAAGGCGGCCGTGATGTCGGCGAGCCGGTCGAGCAGGTCGGCCCACAGCTGCGGGTCGCCGTACATCAGCGCCTTCGTGTGCTCGTGGTTGCGGGACGGACCGCCCTCCACGAGGTAGCTCGCGAGGGTGAACGGCGCGCCCGCGAAGCCGATGAGCGGGGTGCCGCCGAGCTCGCGGGTGAGCAGGCCGATCGCCTCGGTGACGTAGGAGACGTCCTCGGGGGTCAGGTCGCGCAGCCGCGCCAGGTCCGCGCGGGAGCGGATCGGGCTCTCGACGACCGGGCCGATGCCCGGCTTGATGTCCAGGTCGATGCCGATGGCCTTGAGCGGCACCACGATGTCGCTGAAGTAGATCGCCGCGTCCACGCCGTGCCGGCGCACCGGCTGAAGGGTGATCTCGGTGACCAGTTCCGGCCGCATGCAGGACTCGAGCATCGGGATGCCCTCGCGCACCTTGCGGTACTCCGGCAGCGAACGCCCGGCCTGGCGCATGAACCACACCGGCGTGTGCGGCACTGCCTCGCGCCTGCACGCCTTGAGGAATGCGGACTCGTACGTGGCGGTCGGCTGCTTGCCCGCGGGGCTCTGGTTGGCACTCACGTCGGCAAGTCTCGCATGTCCGCCCGACGGCGCCGGACCGCGGGGCGCACACCCTCCGAACGTCCGGGCGCGCCCCCGTGGCGCGGTGTGATCCGGACATCGCGCCCGCACGCGGGTGTCCCTCCCTGCGACGCGGCCGCGTTCCGCTTAATCTTCCCCGCATGGCTGCGGCTCAGGGACGACTGTCGGACGGCGCTGGCGGAATGGACGAACCGAAGGACACCGAGGGGGGAGCCCGGCATGGCGCCGGTGCGCCTCCGCCGCTCTTCGGCGCCGCCGTCGAGGCGCTCAGGTCCGCCCGGCTGCGGCCGCAGATCGAGGTGGAGGCGACGCGCCCGCCGCAGCGGCTCGCCCCGCACGCGTACGCGCTGGAGGCGACGGTCGTCGACGGCGACCAGGACCTGGCCGACGGGCGCCTGGTGCTGCTGCACGACCCGGCCGGACACGACGCCTGGCAGGGCTCCTTCCGGCTGGTGACGCTGGTGCGCGCGGAGCTGGAGCCGGAGATGGCCGCCGACCCCCTGCTGCCGGAGGTGTGCTGGGCCTGGCTCACCGGCGCCCTCCAGGCGCGCGGTCTGGCCTTCGGCGAGCCCAGCGGCACCGTCACGCGCGCGAGCTCCCACTACTTCGGGGGCCTCGCGGACCGCCCGGCCGCCTCGCAGATCGAGATCCGCGCCTCCTGGACGCCGCGCGAGGGCCTGGGCGGCGTCCCGGACACCGCCGCCCACCTGGCCTCCTGGTGCGATCTGCTGGCCCAGGTCGCGGGTCTGCCGCCGGCCGGCCCGGGGGACGCGTCGGTGGTGACGCTGCCCCAGCGGCGCGGGCCGCAGGCGCGGTAGGCGCACCGGCCCCCGGCGTTTTCCGGACCCGGCAGGACTCTGCTCGCGGCTCTTCTCCTCGGCTCCTCGGCGGCTCTTCGCCGGACTTCCTGCCCATGTGCAGCATCGTCCGTCACTTTGTCGACACGGACACTTTCGAGCGCGTATCGACGCAGAGCGGACCCGTTCGATCTTCGAATGATCGATCGCGTGTCCGAATTGCGCAGATTGTTACTCACCAGATCGTGATCATTCCCTAAAGGCGGACCGGTTCGGTGCCGAAGACGACTGTGACCTTGAAAGCACGGTTCGTCCCGGCTTCTTCCCCCCACGAGCCGACCCCGTCCCGCACCCAGGAGGCCTGGTGTCCGTTCTCCTCGAGCAGCCTGCAAGCCTGGTCGCCTACCGCCCCAACAAGCCGACCGCCATGGTCGTCGTGGCCGACCCGCGCGTCCGTTCCACCGTCACCCGCCATCTCTGGGCGCTCGGTGTACGCGATGTCATCGAAGCCTCGTCCGTGGCGGAGGCCCGTCCCCGCATCGGCAACCCCCGCGACATCTGCGTCGCCGACGTCCACCTCCCCGACGGCTCCGGTCTCACCCTGCTGTCGGAGACCCGCGCCGCCGGCTGGCCCAACGGGCTCGCCCTGTCCGCCGCCGACGACATCGGCGCCGTACGCAACGCCCTCGCCGGCGGCGTCAAGGGCTACGTCGTCACCGGCACCCGTACCAACGTCGGGCTCCCCACCCGGCCGGGCGCCGCCCCCATCGGTGCCGCCGCCGCCCGTCTCCACCGCCGCCCCCCGGGTGCCCCGAGCCACCCGGGCGGCTACCGCGAGCTGTCCGGCCGCGAGGTGGAGGTGCTGCGACTGGTCGCGGAAGGCCAGTCCAACAAGGCGATCGGCGTCTCGATGGGCCTGTCCGCACTGACCGTCAAGAGCCACCTCGCCCGCATCGCCCGCAAGCTCGGCACGGGCGACCGCGCCGGGATGGTCGCGGTCGCCCTGCGGACCGGCATCATCCACTGATCCCCGTGCCGTCCCCTCTCCCCCACCGTTCACCGGCGTGAACAGAGATCACCGCCGGTCCCGGACCGCCCCCACCGCCGACCGTGGACCCGATCTTTCACCGCCCTGACTGGTTTACGACCCCCCGGCGCCCGCCGACGGAACGTTCCGTCGGCGGGCGCCGTCGATACACAGATACTCTTGACAGGTGACCGACGCCCACGAAACCGCAGCAGACCGTTCACTGCGAACCACCGGAGGCGCCCCTCCGGACGAGGCCGGATCTTCTGCTTCGGAGGCGCCGATACCTTTGCTCGAACCGCGCGAGGGCATTCCCTCGGTGATCGCGGACGAGGTCGCCCTCGCCGAGGTGACCGCCGCGTTCGCCGCCGGGAGCGGCCCCGTCGCCGTCGACGCCGAACGCGCCTCCGGCTACCGCTACGGACAGCGCGCCTACCTGGTCCAGCTGCGCCGCCAGGGCGCCGGGACCGCGCTGATCGACCCCGTGGCCTGCCCCGACCTGTCCGGGCTCGGCGAGGCGCTCTCCGGCGCCGAGTGGGTGCTGCACGCCGCCACGCAGGACCTGCCCTGTCTGCGTGAGATAGGGATGGTGCCCACCCGCCTGTTCGACACCGAGCTCGCCGGACGGCTCGCCGGCTTCCCGCGGGTCGGTCTCGGCGCGATGGTGGAGAACGTCCTGGGCTTCGTGCTGGAGAAGGGCCACTCGGCCGTCGACTGGTCGACGCGCCCGCTGCCCGAGCCGTGGCTGCGCTACGCCGCGCTCGACGTGGAACTCCTCGTCGACCTGCGTGACGCCCTGGAGAAGGAGCTGGACCGGCAGGGCAAGCTGGAGTGGGCCCGGCAGGAGTTCGACGCCATCGCCTCGGCCCCGCCGGCCGAGCCCCGCAAGGATCCGTGGCGCCGCACGTCGGGCATGCACAAGGTGCGCCGGCGGCGGCAGCTCGCCGTCGTGCGGGAGCTGTGGCAGACCCGGGACCGGATCGCGCGGCGCCGGGACGTCTCGCCGGGCAAGGTCCTCGGGGACGCGGCCATCGTCGAGGCGGCGCTCGCGATGCCGGCCAACGCCTA
Source organism: Streptomyces viridiviolaceus (assembly GCF_014650995.1). Classification (GTDB taxonomy): domain Bacteria; phylum Actinomycetota; class Actinomycetes; order Streptomycetales; family Streptomycetaceae; genus Streptomyces; species Streptomyces viridiviolaceus. The sequence goes on along the minus strand of NZ_BMWA01000002.1, from coordinate 291,132 downwards.
CGCGCTGGCCGCGCTGAACGGGTTCGGGCGCGTGAACCGCCGGCAGCTGGAGCAGTGGCAGGCGGCGGTGGACCGGGCGAAGAGCCTCACGGAATCGCAGCTGCCGCAGCCCGGACAGCCGGTGGCCGGTCCCCCGCCGCCGCGCGCGTGGGCCGACAAGGACCCGGCCGCCGCGGTCCGGCTGTCCGCCGCGCGGACGGCGGTCTCGGCGGTGGCCGAGCGCCTGAACATGCCGCAGGAGAACCTGATCGCCCCCGACACGGTGCGCAGGGTCTGCTGGGAGCCGCCCAAGGTCGTCGACGCGGAGTCGGTGGGCGCGGCCCTCGCCGGGTACGGTGCCCGGCCCTGGCAGGTGGAGCAGGTGACGCCGGTACTTGTCGCTGCGCTGGCCTCGGCGGGGAACACGCGCTGAGCGTCCGCGGGGTTCCTGCCGTGGGCGGCGGCTGCGGGTCCGTCGGGGCGGGGCGTGTCTGCGGGGGTGTTTTCGCAGGCACCCGTTCCCGGGACACGCGCTGAGCGTCTGCCGGGTTCTCCTCGTGGGCGGCTGCCGGTTCGTCGTGGTCGGGCGCGCAGTTCCCCGCGCCCCTTT
>NZ_BMWA01000002.1:203305-290444 GCF_014650995.1 Streptomyces viridiviolaceus | reverse complement strand
GCCTGAGCGTCTGCCGGGTTCTCCTCGTGGGCGGCTGCCGGTTCGTCGTGGTCGGGCGCGCAGTTCCCCGCGCCCCTTTCAGCCGTGCAGCGGGCGGCCGGGCCCGGGACCCGCTCCTGCTGGGACACGCCTGAGCGTCTGCCGGGTTCTCCTCGTGGGCGGCTGCCGGTTCGTCGTGGTCGGGCGCGCAGTTCCCCGCGCCCCTTCCAGGCGTGCAGCGGGCGGCCCGGGACCCGCGCTCCCCCCAGCCTCCCCCCCTCCTCCCCCCTCCGCGCCGTGCCGGGACACGCGCTGAGCGTCTGCCGGGTCGTCCTCATGGGCGGCTGCGGATTCGTCGTGGTGGGCGTGCAGCTCCCCGCCCCCCTTCGGGGCGTTCAGGAGGGCGGCCGGGCCCGGGTGCCGTTCTCGGTGGGGGTCAGGCGGGGGGCGTTCACCGCGTCGCTCTGCCTGGTGGGGTCCGTCGGGGGTGTGACGTTCACCGCTCCGGCCAGGGGGACTGGGCAGCTACGTTACCCACAAGTAGCATGGGGCTGAGCGCGCGCTCAGTGCATGCGTGCCGCAGCAGTGCCACCCCGCACCCTGGAGGAGAGCCATCGTGCCTCGTACCGTCAGGGACGTCGTCTTCGTCGACGGCGTCCGCACCCCGTTCGGCAAGGCGGGCCCGAAGGGCATCTACCACGAGACCCGCGCCGACGACCTCGTCGTGAAGGCGATCCGGGAGCTGCTGCGCCGCAACCCCGGCCTCGACCCGAAGAAGGTCGACGAGGTCGCGATCGCCGCGACCACCCAGATCGGTGACCAGGGCCTGACCATCGGCCGCACCGCCGGCATCCTCGCCGGCCTGCCCACCTCGGTCCCGGGCTACTCCATCGACCGCATGTGCGCCGGTGCCCTGACCGCCGTCACCACGGTGGCCGGCTCCGTCGCCTTCGGTGCGTACGACGTCGCCATCGCCGGCGGTGTCGAGCACATGGGCCGTCACCCGATGGGCGAGGGCGTGGACCCGAACCCGCGGTTCGTCAGCGAGAAGCTGGTCGACGAGTCCGCCCTGTTCATGGGCATGACCGCGGAGAACCTGCACGACCGCTACCCGCAGATCACCAAGCAGCGCGCCGACGAGTACGCGGTGCGTTCGCAGGAGAAGGCCGCCAAGGCGTACGCCAACGGCAAGATCCAGGCCGACCTGGTTCCGGTCTCCGTGCGCCGCACCAACCCGGAGGGCGGCGAGACCGGCTGGGGTCTGGTGACCGCCGACGAGCCGATGCGCCCGGGCACCACCCTGGAGAACCTCGCGGGCCTGAAGACGCCGTTCCGTGTCCACGGCCGGGTCACCGCGGGCAACGCGGCCGGCCTGAACGACGGCGCCACGGCCTCCCTCATCGCCTCCGAGGACTTCGCCCGCGAGAACGACCTCCCGGTGAAGATGCGCCTCGTCTCCTACGCCTTCGCGGGCGTCGAGCCGGAGGTCATGGGCTACGGCCCGATCCCGGCCACGGAGAAGGCCCTCGCCCAGGCCGGCCTGTCCATCTCCGACATCGGCCTGTTCGAGATCAACGAGGCCTTCGCCGTCCAGGTGCTGGCCTTCCTGGACCACTACGGCATCGCCGACGACGACGAGCGCGTCAACCAGTACGGCGGCGCCATCGCCTTCGGTCACCCGCTGGCCTCCTCCGGCGTCCGGCTGATGACGCAGCTGGCCCGCCAGTTCGAGGAGCAGCCGCACGTCCGCTACGGCCTGACCACCATGTGCGTCGGCTTCGGCATGGGCGCGACGGTCATCTGGGAGAACCCGCACTTCGAGGGGGACAAGTGAGCACCACCGCAGAGCTGTTGAAGGGTGCGGCCGAGCTGTTCCCGGGCGAGGTCGTCACGCAGGCGCACGTACGCCACTTCGACCTGCCGCTGGGTGCCGGGCGCTTCGCCCTGATCACCCTCGACAACGGTCACGACCACACCAAGCCGACCACCCTCGGCCCGCAGTCGCTGGCGAACATCGACGCCGCGATCGACCAGGTCGAGAAGGAGGCGGCGGACGGCGAGATCGTCGGCGTCGGCGTCACCGGCAAGCCGTTCATCTTCGCGGTCGGCGCCGACCTCAAGGGCGTCGAGCTGCTCAAGCGGCACGAGGACGCGCTCGCCATCGGCAAGGGCGGCCACGACGTCTTCAAGCGGCTGTCGAAGCTGGCCGTGCCGACCTTCGCGTACTACAACGGTGCCGCGATGGGCGGCGGTGTCGAGATCGGCCTGCACTGCTCCTACCGGACGGTGTCCGCGGCCCTCCCGGCGTTCTCGCTCCCCGAGGTGTTCCTGGGTCTGGTCCCGGGCTGGGGCGGCTGCACGCTGCTGCCGAACCTGATCGGCGCCGACAAGGCCGTCTCGGTGATCATCGAGAACAGCCTCAACCAGAACAAGCAGCTCAAGGGCAAGCAGGTCTACGAACTCGGCATCGCGGACGCGATCTTCGAGGGCGCCGACTTCCTGGAGCAGTCGCTGATCTGGACCGCGTCCGTCCTCAAGGGCGAGATCGAGATCGAGCGTCCGGTGATCGACCGGGGCGAGGCCTGGGACCAGGCGGTCGCCAAGGGCCGGTTCATCGCGGACGGCAAGGTGCACGGCGCCGCCCCGGCCGCCTACCGTGCCCTCGACATCATCGCCGCCGCCAAGAACGGCGACCTCCAGCAGGGCTACGACGCCGAGGACCAGGCCCTCGCCGACCTGATCATGGGCGGCGAACTGCGCTCCGGCATCTACGCCTTCAACCTGGTGCAGAAGCGCGGCAAGCGCCCGGCGGGTGCGCCCGACAAGTCGCTGGCCCGCCCGGTCACCAAGGTGGGCGTGGTCGGCGCCGGCCTGATGGCCTCGCAGCTCGCCCTGCTCTTCCTGCGCCGCCTGGAGGTGCCGGTCGTCCTGACCGACATCGACCAGGAGCGCGTCGACAAGGGTGTGGGCTACGTCCACGCCGAGATCGACAAGCTGCTCGGCAAGGGCCGGATCAACCAGGACAAGGCGAACCGCCTCAAGGCGCTCGTGAGCGGCGTCCTGGACAAGGCCGAGGGCTTCTCGGACGCGGACTTCGTCATCGAGGCCGTCTTCGAGGAGATGGGCGTCAAGCAGCAGGTGTTCGCGGAGGTCGAGGCGGTCGCCCCGGCGCACGCGATCCTCGCCACCAACACCTCCTCCCTGTCCGTGACGGAGATGGCGTCGAAGCTGAAGCACCCCGAGCGGGTCGTCGGCTTCCACTTCTTCAACCCGGTCGCGATCCTGCCGCTGCTGGAGATCGTCCGCGGCGAGCAGACCGACGACGCGTCGCTCGCGACGGCGTTCGGTGTCGCCAAGAAGCTGAAGAAGACCGCGGTGCTCGTGAAGGACGCCCCGGCGTTCGTCGTGAACCGCATCCTGACCCGCTTCATGGGCGAGATCCAGAACGTCATCGACGAGGGCACTCCCGTCGAGGTGGCGGAGAAGGCGGTGGAGCCGCTCGGCCTGCCGATGTCCCCGCTGGTGCTGCTGGAGCTGGTCGGCCCGGCGATCGGTCTGCACGTCTCGGAGACGCTCAACAAGGCGTTCCCGGACCGCTTCACGGTCTCCCCCAACCTCAAGGCGGTCGTCGAGGCCGGCAAGCGCGGCTTCTACGTCTACGACAGCGGCAAGCCCGAGCTGGACCCGGAGGTCGCCGCGCTGCTGAAGCAGGGCGACACCGTCCTCACCGAGGAGCAGGTCCGCGCCCGCGTCCTGGACGCGGTGGCCCAGGAGATCGGCCTCATGCTGGACGAGGGCGTCGTCGCCGAGGCCCAGGACATCGACCTCTGCCTGATCACCGGCGCCGGCTGGCCCTTCCACCTGGGCGGCATCACGCCGTACCTGGACCGTGAGGGCGTGGCCGAGCGGGTGAACGGCAAGCGGTTCCTGGAGCCGGGCGTGGCGAGCGTTCCCGCGTAGTCTCCGTACGCCGGCGAAGGGGCCCCCACCGCAAGGCGGGGGCCCCTTCTCGCGCCCTGGGACCGGTCAGTAGCCGAACTGCGACGCGCCCGCCGTGGCGTGCGCGACGGCGAACGGCACCAGGGTCGCCGGGGACTCGGTCCCCGCGGCGTCCACGGCGAACACCTCCACGGTGTGCCTGCCCTCCTGCCACGGCCACCCGGAGTCCCACGTCCACCGTCCGTCGACCGCGACCGGGCTCGCGCCCAGGAGCGTGCCGCCGGCCCTGAAGCCCACCTGCGCCGCCCCCCGCGCGAGACCGGTGAAGCGCACCGCCGTCCCCGCGATCTGCTCGTAGGCCCCGGGGGACTGGACCGTCGGGGCCTGCGGCAGCCCCTGCCCGTCCATGTGGGGCACCCCGGCCGGCGTCCCGGGCTGCGCCGGCATTCCGGTCATGGCGCCGGCCGCCGCACCGTCCACCGTGGTGAACGGGACGACGACTCCCTTGGTGTGGCCTCCGTTCGCGTCCCAGGCGACGGCCTTCACCAGGTGTTTGCCCTTGCTCCAGGGCTTGCTCAGCTTCCAGGACCAGGTGCCGTCCGCGGCCACGGACGGCGAGCCCAGGAACTTGCCGTGCTCCCACAGGCTCACGCGCACGGCACCGTTGGCGACGCCGGTGAAGTACACGCCGTCCGTCGGCAGTTCGGAGTTCGGTGCCGGATGGGTGACCACCGGCAGGGCGAGGTCGGTGGGCTTGTCCCGCGAGGTGTCGGACAGATAGGCCTCGATGGCCGACTTGTCGCGGTCAGGCTCCTCGTACCCGTTGCGCACCATGCCGAGCCGCGGGGGCAGCCCGTCGGCGAGCATGTTGATCAGGCCCATGAGGAAGGGGACGTTCCTCCTGGTGACCTCCGAGTGGCGGGTGATGTAGGGGGACTCGCTGTAGATGAAGTTGAAGTTCTCGTATCCCTGGAAGAGCCCGAGGAACGGTTCGACCTGCTCCTTGTACTGCTCGTCCTGCGGCGAGGAGAGCAGATAGATGTTGGCGTGCCGCCCGGCGCCCGAGCGCACCAGGTCGGGGAGGATCGCGTCGACCATCCGGACGTTCTCCGCCGGCGCTCCCTCTCCCAGCATGAACCGGGCGGTCTTCGGGTGGGTGGTCTTCACGTAGGTGCCGATGAGGAACTGCGGCACGATGGAGACGATGTTGCCGAACCCGTAGCGCATGCCGAAGTAGAGGGCCGCGCTGCCGCCCTTGGAGCCGCCCCACATCGTGACGCGGTCCGGGGTCAGGTCGAGGGCGTTCATCACCTTGGAGATGACCCCGATCACGGACTGCTCCAGGGAGAAGTCCATCCCCTCGCACAGGTAGTAGCTCCTCATGCCGCGGAACCGGTCGCGGATCCACAGGATGTTGGCCCGCACCGGGTTGAGGACGCCGTTCGACCAGCCGTAGTCGTCGGTGACGCCGAAGTTGGAGAAGACGACGACGAGATGGCGGTTGCCGCCCTTCGCGTGCGTGAACCGGTACTCGACGGGATACGCACCGGAGGTGTCGATCCCACTGATCAGCTCGCGTGCTTGCGGTGCTTTGGGCATGTGTGGCTTCCACTCAGGAGTTGTTCGACATCGGTCGCGGCGGCGGTCAGTACCGCGGCGTGAAATACCCGGCCGGTGCGGTGGCGGGGGTGACGGTGAAGGGGATCTGGGCGGGCGCGGACTCCATGCCGTTCGCGTCCACCGCGACGACCTCGACCAGGTGCGCGCCCTCCGGCCACGGCCAGCCCGGCTCCCAGGCCCAGGTACCGTCCGGCCGGAGCCCGTTCGCCCCGAGCAGGGCGCCGTTCTCCCGGAACCGGACCTGCACCGCGCCCGGGGCGATGCCGCGGAAACCTACCGCCGTTCCCGTCACCTGCTGGTGAGCCGCGGGCAAGGAGACGACAGGCGGTTGCGCCCGCGGGACGGCGGACCGCGCACCGGGCACGGCGTCCGCCGGTACCGCCTGGGCGGGTGCCGCCACGGCGTCCCCGTCCGTCGCCGTGAAGGGGACCTCCGTCGTCGCGGAGTGGAAGCCCGCCGGGTCCACCGCGAAGATCTTGACGCGGTGCTCCCCCGCGGCCCACGGCTTGGCCGGCTCCCAGAACCAGGTGCCGTCGGCCGCGACCGGCGGCGACCCGAGGAACTTGCCCTTCTCCCACAGGCTCACCCGCACCGCGCCCGGGGCGGACCCGGTGAACCGCGAGCCCGTCCGGGGCACCTGCCCGCCCATCGCCGGGACGGTCACCACGGGAGGCTGGAAGGTCCCCTTCTCCTTGACCTTGGCGGTCGCGCCGAGGAAGTCGTCGATGGCCGACGTGTCCCGGTCGGGCTCCTCGTAGCCGTGCCGGGTCAGGCCAAGCCTCGGGGTGATCCCCTCGACCAGCAGGTAGGCGATCCCCAGGAGTGGCGGCACGTTCCGCACGGTCACCTGGTTGTGCTCCTTGACGAACGGGGACTCGCTGTGGATGTAGTTGAAGTTCGGGTAGCGGCGCAGCAGTTCCAGGAAGGGCTCGACCTGGCTGCGGTACTGCTCGTCCTGCGGCGACGACACCAGGTAGATGTGTGCCTCGGGGTTGGCGCCCGCCCTGAGCAGGTCGGGGAGGATCGCGTCGAGGACCCGTGCGTTCTCCTCCGGCAGCCCCTCGCCCAGCATGGACCGGCCGACCTTGGGATAGGTCTCCCGTACGAAGGTGCCGATGCGGAACTGCGGAACACACGCGACGATGTTGCGGAACCCGTACCGCAGCCCGAAGTACAGGGCCGCGCTGGCACCCTTGGAACTGCCCCAGAGCGTCACGTCGTTCGGGGTCAGGCCGAGGGCCTTCACCACCTTCGCGATGAGGTCGATGACGGACCTCTCGACGGAGAAGTCCATCTCCCTGCACAGGTAGTAGGTGAGCCCGCCGTCGAAACGGTCACGGATCCAGAGGATGTTGGACCGCAGGTCGTCGAGGACACCGGTGGACCAGCCGTAGTCGTCCGGGGCCGCGAGGTTGGCGAACACCACCGTCAGGTGGCGGTTGCCCTTCTTGGCGTGGGCGAACCGGTACTCGACGGGGTGCGCACCGGACGTGTCGATCCCGGTGATGATCTGGCGCCCCTTCGACGCTGCTTTGGGCATGTGCGGCTTCCACTCGTGAGTCGTTCAGGATCGGCGGCCGTCGGCGGTCAGTACCGCGGCGTGAAGTACCCGGCGGGGGCGGACGCGGTCAGGACGGTGAAGGCGGCCGGGGCGGGTGGGGACTCCATGCCGTTCGCGTCCACCGCGACGACCTCGACCAGGTGCGGCCCCTCGGGCCACGCCCAGCCCGCGTCCCAGCCCCAGATCCCGTCCGGCGCGACCGCCACCGCACCCAGGTGCACGCCGTTCTCCCGGAAGCGGACCTGTACCGCGCCCGGCGCGGTCCCGTGGAACGCGACCGCCGTCCCGACCTGTTGCTGCGGTCCCGGGACGGAGACGACCGGCGGGTGGAGGACGGTGCCGGAGGGCACCGCCCCGGCTCCGGGGCCGGGGGCGGAGTCCACGACCGTGAAGGGGACCTCGACCCGGCTCGAGTGGAAGCCCGCCGGGTCCACCGCGAAGATCTTGACCAGGTGCTTGCCCTTGGCCCACGGCTTGGCCGGCTCCCAGAACCAGGTGCCGTCGGCCGCGACCTCCGGTGAGGCCACGAACTTGCCGTTCTCCCACATGCTCACCCGCACCGCCCCCGGGGCCAGCCCGGCGAAGCGGGGGTCGGTGACGGGGACCTCGCCGTTGTAGTCCGGGGTCGTCACCACCGGGGGCGGGAAGGCGTCGGCGTTCTGCACCTTGGAGGTGGAGGAGAGGTAGGCATCGATGTCCGACTGGTCGCGGTCGAACTCCTCGGCGGCGTGCCGCACGAAGCCCAGGCGGGGGGCGTAGCCGTCGGCCAGCAGGTTCAGCAGACCGACCAGCGCCGGCACGTTCCGCCTCGTCACCGTGGCGTGCCCGGTGATCGTCGGTGATTCGCTGTACATGAAGTTGAAGTTCTCGTACCCCTGGAACATGCCGAGGAACGGCTCCACCTGCACGGTGTAGTGCTCGTCCTGCGGCGAGGACAGCACGTAGATGTTGGCGCCGGGGTTCGCCTGCGCGCGCACCAGATCGGGGATGAGCGCGTCCAGGACCCGCGCGTTGTGCGCCTGTGCCCCTTCGCCGAGCATGTAGGCGGAGACCTTCGGGTGCCGCTTCTCCAGGGCGTCGCCGATGAGGAACTGCGGGACGATGGCCACGATGTTCCGGTAGCCGTAGCGCAGTCCGAAGTACAGCGCCGCGCTGCCGCCCTTCGACCCGCCCCACAGGGTGACCTGGTCCGGGGTGAGCCGCAGCGACCTCATGACGTTCGAGATGAGGGTCTGCACCGAGTCCGCCAGGCCGAAGTCCATGTTCCGGCACAGGTAGTAGGCGTTCATCCCGTCGAAGCGGTCGCGGATCCACAGGATGTTGGCGCGCACGTTGTCGAAGACACCGTTGGACCAGCCGTAGTCCTCGGGTGCCGAGAAGTTGGCGAACACGACGACGAGGTGACGGTTGCCGCTCTTGGCGTGCGAGAACCGGTACTCGACGGGGAACGCACCGGACGCCTCGATCCCGTTGAACAGCTTCCGCCCGCTTGAGGGTGCTTTGGACATGTACGGAACTCCAGTCTCAGGGGCAGATCGTCGTATTGGCGCCGAATCGTCTGATCGGTCATGATGTCGGGATGCCTCTCGTGGCCTCCACGCACCCGCCCCGCCTTCGCCGACGCCGCGCGCTGTTCGCCGTGGCCTCGGTGCTCGTTCTGTCGGCCGTCCTCGCCGCGGTGCCGCTCGTGCAGAACGCCACGGGCAGGACGCGGTCCCTCGCCGCGGACCGCACTCTGACGGTGGCGACCTGGAACATGTGCGGCGTCCGGCAGTGGGGTTGCGCGGACACCGGCAGTGCCGCCGCCAAGCGGCGGGCGGTGGAACGGCTCGTCGGCGCCGGGGCCGACGTCGTGCTGCTCCAGGAGGCCTGCGCCACACACGCCGAGTCGGTGCGCAAGGCACTCGGCAAGTCCTGGAAGCTGTCCTTCCGGCCCTACACCTGGCGCGACCGCGGCGGGCGCACCGGCACGGTCCCCTGCGAGGGACGCGGACTGGGCAGGGCCGGCCTCGCCCTTCTGTCGGCCCACCCGCTGTCCTCGGTACGGTCGGTGCCCTCGCTCCAGCCCTCGGTCGGACTGCGGCGGGGCATCCTGTGCGCGACCGTCGCGGCGTTCGACGTCCAGGTGTGCAACGCCCACCTGAGCGTTCCCGGCAGCGACCGGGCGCACCCCGACTGGGAGTACCGCGACGACCAGCTCGAGGCGCTCCTCGCGGCGGTGCCGCAGCGGCGCACCGTGTTCGGCGGCGACTTCAACCTGAACCCGCCGGGTGCCCGCAATCCGTCCAGCTGGGTGTGGCCGTCCGCCGCCTACCGTGCCTACCGGGAATGCGACCAGGCCTCCGCCTCCGACCGGTCGGGGCGCCCGACGCACGTGTCCGGCCACAAACTCGACTATCTCTTCACCGGGTTGCCCAGGTCCGGCTGCACGGTGCGCGACACCGGCGTCTCCGACCACCGGGCGCTGCTGATGCGGGTGGACACCGCCTGAGGCCACGCCGAAGGGGCGCTCGGCTCCCCCACCCTGAACGGGGGACGGACCGAGCACCGGGGACGCGGACGACGGTGCGGTCATGGAGCGTCGGCGCCGTCCGGCTGAGCCATCGGCGTCATACGATCGCGCCTTCGTAGGTCCGGCCGGCGGTGGGCGGCGTCTGCCCGACCGGTTCGGCCGGCTGCTGGAAGCCGGCCGGCATGAGCTGCGGTACCTGTGAGTGCGGCAGCTCGTGCGCGTACGGCTGCTGCGGGTACGACTGCTCCAGCTGCGGCGCGTGCGCCGGGGAGGGCTGCGCGGGCAGCGCGTTGACGACGCGGGCGGGGCCGGTCTCCGGGCGGGCCGCCCGGCGCGGCGCGGTGAACCAGTTTCCGGCGGGCCCCTGGATCGGCGTCATGGGCCGGACCGTCTGCGCCGTGTTCACGGTGCCGACGGCCGGTGCCAGCGCCTGCCCGGGCGCGAGGTCGCCGCCCGCCACCAGCATCCGGTCGGCGAGGCGCGCGGAGGCGTATCCGTCGTCCAGGTCGCAGAACTCGCGCTGGAACCAGCGGTAACGCTCGCCGTACGCCTCCTGGATCCGGTCGATCTGGCGGATGGCCGACACCAGGTCCTCCGAGGTGTAGAGGAGGGGGCCCGGGGCGCTGCTCTCGAAGTCGAAGTAGAAGCCGCGCAGGGTGTCGCGGTAGTGGTCGAGGTCGTAGGTGAAGAAGAGGATCGGCCGCCCGGTGTTGACGTAGTCGAACATCAGGGAGGAGTAGTCCGTGATCATCACGTCGGTGATCAGGGAGAGGTCGGCCATGTCCGGGTAGTCGGAGACGTCGAAGACGAATCCGTCGCCGGCGCCCGGCACCGGGTCCACCACGTTGGGGTGACGGCGGACCAGGAGGACGTGGTCGTCGCCCAGCCGGTCCCGGGCGTCCGCGAGGTCGATGCGGAAGTCGAGCTTGTACTTGCCGGGCGCGTAGTACTGGTCGTCGCGCCAGGTGGGGGCGTACATCACGACGCGCTTGCCCTCGGGCAGGCCGATCCGCCGCCGGATCTCCTGCTCCCGCCGCTCCATGCCGGGCAGGCGCAGGACGTCGTTGCGCGGGTAGCCGGACTCCACCATCTCGCCGGGGAAGCCGAAGGCGCGCTGCAGGATCGGGGTGGAGAAGCTGTTGGGCGAGACCAGCATGTCCCAGTTCTGCACCTCCTTCTCGACCCGTTCCAGGTAGCGCTGGTCGGCGAAGTGGATGGACTCGATGTCGTGGCCGATCTTCTTCAGCGGGGTGCCGTGCCAGGTCTGGACGACGATCTGGCCGTCCCGCCTCTGGAACCAGTCCGGGAGGTGGTTGTTGGCGACGACGTACCGGCTGGTGGCGAGGGCCTCGTACCACTCGGGCGACCACATGCGGATCGGGATCGCCGAGGGCGGCACCTGCACCTGGTCGTCGCGCACCACCCACAGGTGCTCGAGGTCGACACCGCGCCGGAGCAGTTCCTCGTGCAGCGCCCGCGGGCTGTCGGAGTACTGGGTGCCCTTGAAGGCGTCGAAGAGGACGGCCGGGCGCACCCTCTGCCGCCGGGCCGCCGGATACGCCTTGGTGCGCAGCAGCTTCTGGCGGTAGGGGCCCCGGGCGTTGTCGGGCATGGCCGAGTGGACGAGCAGGGACAGCCGGTCGTACGCCTCGGCCTGGAGCTCGTAGCGGCGCTCGTCCTCCTCGTACTCCTCCGGGAACGCGCGGACGAGGTCCTGTTCGATCTTCACCATCAGGTCTTCGAGGCGGTCCTCGCGGGCCACCGCCGACAGGTCCTGGCGTCGCAGGAAGAAGTCCCAGCGACCGGACGCGAGCGGGATGTCACCGGCCAGCGTCCGCATGGCGGCGGGGGTGAGGACGCAGCGGAACTCGTTGCCGTTCCACTGCAGCGGGACGTCACGCTCGGCGCCGTGCGCGCGGGAGCGCACCACGATGTGCGCGTCCTGGTACTCCTGTGGCGACAGCCGGTCCGCGGCCAGGTACCGGCCGTGGATCTCCAGCGCGCCGTCCTCGTGCCAGGCGAACGCCGTCGCGGTGGGGAGGGTGGCGCGCTCGAAGAGCACGAGGTATCCGGAGCCGTTGCGGTGGACGACGACCTCGCGGTCGCCCTCCCGGGTCTGCAGCGAGGCGGGCATGCGGTAGTGCCCGTCCGGCGTGTCCTCCGCCATGACGGGATACATGGTCATCTTGCGGCCCTCCACGTGGAGGGTCGTCTTCCAGCCGTTGCTGCCCATGCTCCAGGACTGCGGGATGTCCGTGTCCGCCTGGGCGTCGGCGCGGAAGCCGGGGACGAGGGAGCGCAGCGGGAGCCGGGCCGCGAAGGTGCACCAGCCCTCTCCGCCGGGGGTGAAGTACACCTTGCCGTCGTGCCGGCCCGCGCCGCTGAGGCTGGTGACGCGGAGCTTGCCCCACTCGGGCACCTTCGGGCCGAGGTACACCCCGCGCAGCTCCAGTTGGTCACCGACCAGGCGGTGGCTCGTGATCCGGCACCGCACGACCTCCACGCGGAGCTTCAGCTTGCCCTGGAGGAAGACCGGAAGGATGCGGGTGTTCTTGTCGACGTACTTGTACGGGGGGTTGGCGGCGCTGCCCGCGCCGCCCCGGTCGATGCCGCGGTAGCGGAACAGGCCGCGGCTGAGGACGCCGGCGGCCACGTCCCAGGTGCCCTCGACCCACTGGCCCTTGCGCTTCAGGCGGGTGGTGTCGATCCGGGCCTCGAAGCCGGCCCAGTCGTAGCAGTAACGATTCTGGTTGGAGTGCTCGGTGGCCTGCGGCGCGTAGGTGGTCTTCGCCGTGGTGATCACCATCCGGCCCTGCTTCTTGTTCCGCAGGGCGATCGCCTTCACCGACATGTGCTTCTTGTGCACGTTGATGAAGCGCACGTAGGCGGTGCCGGTGAGGGTCAGCAGGTCGCCGTTGGTGCTCCAGCGGGCACCGCTGAGCGAACCGTGCAGGGAGAGTTCCTTGTCGAGCCGGAACGCCTTCTTGTCGAGGCCGACCTCCCGGTCCCCGAGGTAGGGGTACTTGAGGTAGCGGTGCCAGCGCCGCTGGACGGGCATGGGTCCGCCGCGGCGCTCGAACTCGATGACGTCCAGAAGTTCGGCCAGCCGGCCCTCGCGCACCAGCAGCCACTTGACCCGGGCGTCCGCGGGCAGTTCGTCGATGATGGTGAGGTCGGCCTCGTCGAGGAACTCGTTGGCCCACTGCATGAAGGCCTGCCGGTACTCCTCGTCCGCGTCCGGCAGCACCTTCAGGTGCAGCATGAGGTCGGACTTCAGGCAGGCGAGGTCGTACTTGCGCTTGCTCTCCTCGTACTGGCGCGAGCGCCGTTCCGCCAGGAAGCGGCTGACCGACTGCACCGCGGCGACCCGGTCGCGCAGGTTGGACAGCTCACTGTGGCGCTGGGTGATGGACGGCGCGGCCCCGCCGTCGCGCCGGCGCCAGAAGTAGACGATGTCGGTGATGACGTCGACCTTGGCGGCGCGGAAGTGGGCGTACATGTTGACCCAGGAGTCCTCGTACATGACGCCCTCGGGGAACTCGATGAAGTGGTAGTCCCAGAAGGACCGCCGGAACATCTTGTTCCAGACGGTGCGGTCGTAGATCAGGGCCTCGAACCGGGTGATGTGCGTGCCGCGCCGGTTCTTCTGCATCGGGCCCTTGTGCAGCGGCGACTGCCACTTCTTGGTGGAGTTCATCATCTGCACGTTGCCCGAGACGAAGTCCGAGTCGGACTCCTCCAGCGTGCGGATCAGCAGGCCGTACGCGTACTCGGGGATGACGTCGTCCCCGTCGACGAAGGCCAGGAACTCGCCCTGGGGGTGCATGGCCCGCAGCCCGGTGTTGCGTGCGTGGCCCGGGCCGTGCGCCTCCTGGCGGATCATCCGGAAGCGCGGATCGGCGGCACAGAAGTCGGCGGCGATCCGCGAGGAGCCGTCGGTGGAGCCGTCGTCGACGAGGATCACCTCGAAGTCGCGGAACGACTGGCGCGCGATCGACTCCAGGCACTCGGCGAGATAGGTCTCGACGTCCTGGAAGGGCACGACAACGCTCAGACGCGGACGATCCACCAACTCGTACTCCTACCAAGACATTTCGCCCAGCGGGCCACCAACAGTCCGTACTGGACGCCCCACCCCTACCTGGTGTACCCGCGGCCCCCTCCACCGCCTTGGCTTCACCGGCACCTCTGACCGCCGAGAAAGCCCCCCTTCACCACGGTCACAGGTTTGCCACATCTTATGTCACCCTTAAGGATGGTCAAGGCCAGTTAATGTGGCGTCCATCGCTGTAACGCGCTAAGGTTCCCGGCTCGTAAAGTCACTATGGGTCGGCGCATATAGTTCTGGCACTGACACGACCGCATAGTGGGCCGGTCTCCCCCCACCCGGGCCCTGCGACTCCGCTGCGCGGAGCCCGTGAGGAGAGGAACCGAACAGCATGTCACACAGTGCCACGACGGAGTCCCGGCGTGCCCGCCGGGCCGCGCCGCCCGGCGGCGGTCGCCGCGCGCAACGCGGCCGGAGGCGCTGGGGACGCATCGTCCTGCTGGCCTTCCTCGTCCTCCTGCTCGCCGCCGGCGGCACCGGTTACTGGCTCTACAACGGCCTGAACGGGAACATCGACGGCGTGGACCTGAACAAGGCCCTCGGCGACGACCGCCCCGAGAAGCTGCCGACGTCGGGACAGAACCTGCTGGTCCTGGGGTCGGACTCGCGTGCCGGTGACAACGCCTCGCTCGGTACCGGCCAGGTCTCCGGCGCCCGTTCGGACACCGCCCTGGTGGTGCACATCCCCGAGGGCCGCAAGCAGGCCGTCGCCATCAGCATCCCGCGCGACACCCTCGTCACCCGCCCGGAGTGCACCAAGTCCGACGGGTCCGCGCTCCCGGAGGCGAAGCGCGTGATGTTCAACTCCGTGTACTCGCTGGCGGGACCCGCCTGCGTGGTCAAGACCGTCGAGAAGATGTCCGGCGTCCGCATGGACCACTACATGGAGATCGACTTCGCCGGCTTCAAGGGACTGGTCGACGCCATCGGCGGCGTGACCGTCACCGTCGACGAGCCCATCAAGGACAGCTCCAGCGGCCTCGACCTCAGCGCAGGCACCCACACCCTGGACGGCACCCAGTCCCTGGCGTTCGTGCGGACCCGGCACGGGGTCGGCGACGGCAGCGACCTCGGCCGCATCGGACTGCAGCAGCAGTTCCTGATCGCGCTGCTGAGCGAGGTCAAGCGACAGGACCTGCTGGGCAGCCCCACCAAGACCTACAAGATCGCCGACACCCTGACCTCGGCGCTCACCACCGATTCCGAGCTGGCCTCGCTGACCAGCCTGGCGGACTTCGCGCGCAGCATGAACGGGGTCGACCCCGCGACCATGGAGACGATCATGCTGCCGGTGGCGTACGACAAGACCGATCCGAACCGGGTCGTGGCCGCCGAGCCGCAGGCCACTCAGTTGTGGAAGGCCGTCCGCTCGGACTCCGAGATCCCCGAGTCCGCGAAGAAGTCGCCCGCGGCGGGCGGCTGACCCGCCGTCCGTCACCTCGCGACGGCGTCGGCCGCTCGGTTGCGGGTGCCGCGGACCAGGTCGCGGGAAACCAGCGGTGGCTTGTCTGGGCCGCCGACCGACGACGCCGCTGCCGCCCTTCAGAAGTGGGAAGGCCTGCCGGACCCCCGCGTCAGCGACGGGGTCCGGCGGTCACCCCCTAGTACGCGAGGGTGTGCCACCGGGCGAGAGTGAGGCCGGCGCCGTCCTCCTGTCGGGCCACCTTCGGCGCGCCGTCGGGTCCGACCAGCGCCATCACCACCCGCCCGCGGCCGTCGCGCGCGAGTGCGGGAACCCCCTGGCAGGACTCGGCCAGCGCGTACCACCAGAATCCGCCGGCCTCGTTCTCGGTGCCGCCCATGCCGAGCACGACGGAGCCGTCCCGGTCCCGGTAGGCGAGCACGACGCAGTCGTAGCCGTCCACCGTCGTACGCAGGGAGGCGTACGGGTGCCCGGCCGGCGACCCGCCCAGCGCGGCGGGCCAGTCGCCCGCCCGCCAAGCCGCCGCGCCACCGCTGTCGGCGTCGGTCCAGAAGAACGTGGCACGGTCCGGGCCGGTCTCCAGCGCGGTGACCGTGCCCGGCGCCGGACGCAGCGCGAAGCCCCGGGGGCCGTCGAAGTCGCCGCCGGGTTCGGTCTGACGCCAGACGAACATGCCCGGAGCCGCGGCAGCGCAGACCTCCAGCCGTCCCCCGGCGAGGGCGATCGGCGCGGGCGCGGCGTCGATGCCGCTGCCCTGCAGATCCTCCCAGGCCCGCCACTTGCCGGTCGGGGACTCGCGGCGCAGTGCCAGCCCGCCGTTGGCGTTCCGCACGAAGACGTGCACGGTGCCGTCGGCCGCGACCGCCCCGACCGGCGCCCCCAGTTCGCGGCCCTGCTCACGGTCCCGGTGCGGGTTGCCGAGCGAGCGCCATTCGGTGACGGCCAGTCCCGTCTGGTACTGGATGGCGTGCACGACGTCCACGCCGAGCGCGCCGTCGGCACGCTCCCGCTCCCTGCGGCCGAGGAAGTGGACATAGGTGTCCGCGCCCTGCGTCACCGTCAGATGGGTCAGTCCCGCGACGGCCACGAAATGCGGTCCGCTCCACGCGGGGCCGCCCACGGTGGTCTCCGTCCAGCGCAACAGGCCGCCGTCGGTGGGCACGTAGAGGCTGAGCCGGCCGTCCCTTCCCAGCGTCAGCCAGTCGCCGTGGGCCGACCCGGCCGTGTCCTGAGCCCGCTCCACGGCGCCCGGCCCGACCTGGCGGGCGGCGCCGACGGGGCCTGCCGACCTTCTCCGCATGGCCTGGTGCACCTTCCTCAAGCCCGCCGTGTCACGGACAGTGTCACGGCCGGCGACCCTAGAACGCGGAACATCATATGCCGTTCGTTCATCAGTTCCCCATGGCTCGGTCACCGGGCCGTTGAAGCGACGTCAGACGGCTTGCCAGGCCCCGAGCGCAAGCCCCGGCTCGTCCTTGCGGCGGCTCACCAGGAGCTGTCCCGTCGACGGTGACAGGCTCGCCGCCACCAGCCGGCCGTCGGCGTCCAGTGCCAGGGACACCACCGCGTCCGCCGGCAGCGCAGGGCCCGACTCCGTCCACGCCGCGCCGGCCGCCTCCTGTTCCGCGGGGTACGCGGCGAAGGCGACGCGGCCGCCGGCCGAACGCTGGGCGAGCAGCGTGCAGTCGTGGCCGTCGATCTCGCAGCGGACGGCGGCGAGCGGGCCGGGGCCGGCGGCGGTCACCAGGGGCATCACCTTCTCCCCCGGGCGCCAGGCGCACAGTTCGCCGGTGTCGTCGTCGGTGAAGAAGAGGGTCGTGCTCTCGTCGGACGTGGCGAGCGCGCGGAGGGTGCCCGGGCGGACCGTCGCGTCGATCCCCTCCTGCGGCACCGGACGCGCGCCCGGCTTCTCCTGCCGCCAGTGCATGACCCCGCCGGGGACGGCCGCGTACAGCTCGACCAGTCCGGACCGGCCGGTCACCGCCGCGGGCTGCTCCTGGACGTCACGTCCCTTCAGGTCCCGCCAGGGCTCCCAGCCGCCCTTCTCCTTCTGGGCGAGCATGCTCATGCCACCGCCCCCGTTGCGCACGAACAGGTGGGCGCGGCCCTGTGCGTCGACCGCGACGGCCGGTGTTCCGGTGCGGTCGCCCTGCTTGTTCGGGTGGCCGGCCGGCTGCCAGTCCAGGGGTGCGAGCAGCGGCCTGAAGTGCGTGGAGTGCACGAGTGCAGCAGTGCCGGTCCCCGTGGGGCGCCACGCGACCAGATGGGTGTAGCCGTCGGCGCCCCGGCCGACCGCGAGGCCGGGGTGCAGTTCCTGGTCGCCGCCGATCCTGCGCGGAGCCTCCCAGGCACCGCCGGGTACGCGTTCGGCACGCCACAGGGCGGCGCCGTCCGACGGGAGGTAGACACTGAGGCGGCCGTCGCGGCCGAGGAGAAGCCAGTCGCCGTTCACCGGATCACTCTAAGCGGGGGCGGTCGGACCTCGCCGACCGGGTACGACGTGCCGGGGAGGCCCGTGCGACCCTGTGCGGCATGGACGACAACGCAGCCCTGCTGGTGATCGTCGACGCCGCGAACGTCGTCGGGTCGGTGCCCGACGGCTGGTGGCGGGACCGGCGCGGAGCCGCGGAGCGGCTGCGGGACCGGCTGGCGCAGGACGGGGTTCCCGGGCAGCCCGGACCGGTGGAGATCGTCCTCGTCGTCGAGGGCGCCGCCCGTGGCGTGGACTCGGTGCCCGGCGTGCGGGTGGAGTCCGCGTCCGGCAGCGGGGACGACCACATGGTCGAGCTGGTCACGCGGGCCGGCGACCGCCCCGTCCTGGTCGTGACGGCCGACCGCGAACTGCGCCGCCGGGTGACGGAACTGGGCGCGGAGGTGGCGGGTCCGCGTACGGTCCGGCCGTCGTGACCCCGGACACCCCGAAACCGGACGCCACGCCGAGGACGCCGGCCGCGCTCGGCCGGCACCCGGGTCCTGCGCCCGGCCCGTGTCATGCCCGTCCCCGTCTCCCCGCCCGCTCGTACAGCACCGCCCCGTCCACCGTCCCCGCCTCCTCGTATCCCGCCGCCAGCAGCCGGCGCAGGCTCGGCAGCCGGTCCGGCGCGTACGGCTTGCCGCGGGAGTCGTCGACGATCAGGGCCGGCGGGTGCGTGGCCAGTTCCTCGCGGAAGACCGTCCAGCCGCCCTCGACGGCGTACGGCTCCCCGGTCCGGGTGCCGTCGCGGCCGCCGCTGTAGTTGGTGAGGAGTCCCGCGGTGAGGTAGCGGCTGGCCGGGGTGCGGCCGGCCAACCAGTACGCCTCGGGGTGCATGCCCCAGAACAGGACCCGCTCGCCGGGACCGGTGCGGTGGGCGGCGGCGTCCGCGAGGCGGCGTGCGTGATCGAGCTCCGTGCTGGGCGCGAGCAGGCCCCAGGTCAGGAACAGGGCGCAGCAGCAGGCCGTGGCCAGGACCGGGCCGGGCAGGCGGTCCCGCGGCAGGGCGCGCAACGCGGCCGTGGCGAGCAGGGCCAGCGGCGGCAGCAGCTGCAGGTAGTAGTGGCCGAAGAAGTGCAGGCCCACCGCGACCGCCCCGGCCGACGCGGCGAGCCACAGCCACAGGTCGGTGGTGCCGGTGCGGGCGGCGTGCCGGTTCCGTACGAGGGACGGGAGGAAGCCCGCGCAGGCGACCGCGAGGATCGCGGCGTTGCCCAGGGCGCGGCCCGCGATGTGGAGGACGGAGCCGCCCAAGGACGCGTACGTGCCCGATCCCGTGACCGTCCAGAAGAGGAAGCCCGCCGGGTCCGTGACCAGCGCCGCGGCCAGTACCGGCGCCGCCGCCCCCGCAATCACCCGCACCGGTCCGTCCCGCCGGGCGCCGCACAGCCACAGCACCGGCAGCAGGACCGCCCCGCCGGTCTGCTTGGCCAGGAACGCGCAGCCGACGGCGAGGCCGGCCGCGCCCCAGCGGCGGCGGTCGGCGCACCACATGGCGGCCGCCGTACACGGCAGTATGAACACCTCGAAGGCGGCCGCCTGCGCGTCCTCCGGGTTGAGTCCGACGGAGATCAGCAGGTACAGCACCCCGGCCGTGCGCCCCGCGGTGTCGCCCCAGCGGCGCCGGGCGAGGGAGGCGAGCGCCACGGCGGTGGCGAGCTGGGCGAGGACCGCCAGGATCCGCACCGACGTCAGGGACTCGGGACCGGCCAGCGCGAACGCGGCCTGGTACAGCCACGGCACCAGCGGCGGCTTGCGGTCGACGACCGTCCCGTACAGCTCACCGCCGTGCGCCAGCATGCCTGCCTGGACGGCGAGATAGCCCTCGTCCGGGTTCCACAGCGGACGCGTGAACGACGGGATGCGGGTGACACAGGCCAGCACCGCGAGCAGCGGCAGCAGGCGCGTCCAGTAGCCGGCACCGGCACCCGCTTCGGATACGGAAGGTGACGGCGCGACGGTCTGGGCGGGCATGCGCAGACGCTATCCGGCCCAGCAATTACTCTCCAAACAGGCATACGCCGTCATTTCGACCCGCCGGGACGACTACCGAGCGTCTCCGCCCGACGGCTTGGACAGGTCGGGACCGGTGAACTCACCGCGCCCCAGACGGCTGTGGGAGCGGCCGTAGAGGAAGTACACGACGACGCCGATCGCCATCCACACCGCGAACCGCACCCAGGTCTCGGCGGGCAGGTTCAGCATCAGCCACAGCGAGGCCGCCACCGACACGATCGGGAGCAGCGGAACCAACGGGGTGCGGAAGGCGCGGGGCAGGTCGGGCCGGGTCCGCCGCAGGATGATCACGCTGATCGCGACGATGACGAAGGCGAACAGCGTGCCGATGTTCACCAGCTCGGCGAGTTCGCTCAGGCTGGTGAAGCCCGCCACGATCGCGATGATGACGCCGAGCAGGATGGTCGGCCGGTACGGCGTCTTGAACCTCGGGTGGACGACGGAGAAGAAGCGGGGCAGCAGTCCGTCACGGCTCATCGCGAAGAACACCCGGGTCTGGCCGAGCAGCAGGATCATGCTCACCGTGGTGAGGCCGACGGCGGCGCCGAAGCTGATCACGCCGGAGAAGAAGGGATGCCCGGTGGCCTTGAACGCGTCGGCGAGCGGGGCGTCGACGGACAGCCTGCTGTAGTGCTGCATGCCCGTGACGACGATCGACACGAGGACGTACAGAACGGTGCAGATGAACAGGGAGCCGAGAATGCCTCGGGGCATGTCGCGCTGCGGGTTCTTGGTCTCCTCGGCCGCCGTGGCGACGATGTCGAAGCCGATGAAGGCGAAGAAGACGACGGACGCGGCGGTGAAGATGCCCATGACGCCGAAGTCGGCGGGCGCCCACCCGAACATCAGCTGGATCAACGGGGAATCCAGGCCGCGGCCGGCCTCCTGCGGCTTGGACTCGGGGATGAACGGGTCGTAGTTGGAACCCTCGATGAGGAACGCTCCCGCGACGATCACGATGAGGACGACGGCGACCTTGATGGCGACGACGATCGAGGTGATCCGCGCCGACAGCTTCATGCCGAGGACGAGGATGACGGTGAGGATCAGCACCAGGACGGCGGCGAGGATGTCGAAGCCGAAGCCCTCGGTGCCCTCCCGGCCGCTGAGCGCCTCGGGCATCTGCCAGCCCACGTTGTCCATCAGCGAACGGATGTAGCCGGACCAGCCGACGGCCACCACCGCCGTGCCGAGCGCGAACTCCAGGACCAGGTCCCAGCCGATGATCCAGGCGGGCAGCTCGCCGAGCGAGGCGTAGGAGAAGGTGTAGGCGGAGCCGGCCACCGGCACCGTGGACGCGAACTCGGCGTAGCAGAGCGCCGCGAGCGCGCAGACGACACCGGCGACCACGAAGGACAGGGCGACCGCCGGGCCGGCGTTGTTCTTCGCGACGGTTCCGGTCAGCACGAAGATGCCGGTGCCGATGATGACACCGACGCCGAAGACGGTCAGATCCAGCGCGGACAGGGATTTCTTGAGCGCGTGCTCGGGTTCCTCGGTGTCCCGGATGGACTGCTCGACGTTCTTCGTCCTGAAGAGGCTGCTGCTCACGGGTCCTCCCACGCTTGTCGTCCTCGACATGATCGAGAGGGGGCCTAGTGCGTATGCCCCGGCGCGGGTGGAATCACGCGGATGGGCCGGTCTCACCACTGCAACGAGTGGAGAGACCGGCCCATCGGCGGTACACCGGTCGCGGTACCTCAGTCGCGCGCGGCCTCCACCGAGTCCGCCTCGGCGCCCGGGCGCTCGTACCGGGCGCCGTCGAGCTTGGCGACCAGACCGGTGACCTGACGGGCGATGTCGGGCGCGGTGAGCCCGATCTCGGCCAGCACCTCGGCGCGGGAGGCGTGGTCGAGGAAGCGCGGCGGGATGCCGAAGTCGCGCAGCGGTACGTCGACTCCCGCGTCCCGCAGGGCCTGGGCGACGGCGGAGCCGACGCCGCCGACGCGGGAGTTGTCCTCGACGGTGACGACCACGCGGTGCCGCTCGGCGAGCGGGGCCATGGCCTCGTCGACGGGCTTGACCCAGCGCGGGTCGACGACGGTGGTGGAGATGCCCTGCTTGTTCAGCAGGTCGGCGATCTCCAGGCACATCGGGGCGAGCGCGCCGACGGAGACCAGCAGCACGTCCGGGGTGTCGGTGCCGGGTGCGCGCAGCACGTCCATGCCGCCGACGCGGCCGACGGCGGGAACGGCGGGGCCGACCGCGCCCTTGGAGAAGCGCACCACGGTCGGTGCGTCGTCCACCGCCACGGCCTCGCGCAGCTGGGCGCGGACCTGTTCGGCGTCGCGCGGGGCGGCGAGCCTCAGGCCGGGGACGACCTGGAGGATCGACATGTCCCACATGCCGTTGTGGGAGGCGCCGTCGGTGCCGGTGACGCCGGCCCGGTCCAGCACGAACGTCACGCCGCACTTGTGCAGGGCCACGTCCATCAGCACCTGGTCGAAGGCGCGGTTGAGGAAGGTGGCGTAGACGGCGAAGACCGGGTGCAGGCCGCCGTGGGCGAGGCCCGCCGCGGAGACGGCGCCGTGCTGCTCGGCGATGCCGACGTCGTAGACCCGCTCGGGGAACGCCTTGGCGAACTTGTCGAGGCCGACCGGCTGGAGCATGGCGGCGGTGATGGCGACGATGTCCTCGCGCTCCTCGCCGAGCCGGACCATCTCGTCGCCGAAGACGGACGTCCAGTCGGCGCCGGAGGTGGAGATCGGCAGACCGGTGTCGGGGTGGATCTTGCCGACGGCGTGGAAGCGGTCGGCCTCGTCCTGCAGGGCGGGCTGGTAGCCGCGGCCCTTCTCGGTGAGGCAGTGCACGATGACCGGGCCGCCGAAGCGTTTGGCGCGGGTGAGTGCGGACTCCAGGGCCTCGATGTCGTGGCCGTCGATGGGGCCTACGTACTTCAGGCCGAGGTCCTCGAACATGCCCTGCGGGGCGATGAAGTCCTTCAGGCCCTTCTTGGCGCCGTGCAGGGTGTCGTACAGCGGGCGGCCGACGACCGGGGTGCGCTCCAGGACCTCCTTGGTGCGGGCCAGGAAGCGCTCGTAGCCGTCGGTGGTGCGCAGGGTCGCGAGGTGGTTGGCGAGGCCGCCGATGGTCGGGGCGTAGGAGCGCTCGTTGTCGTTGACGACGATGACGAGCGGGCGGTCCTTGGCGGCGGCGATGTTGTTCAGCGCCTCCCAGGCCATGCCGCCGGTGAGGGCGCCGTCGCCGATGACCGCGACGACGTGGCGGTCCCGGTGCAGGAGCTCGTTGGCCTTGGCGAGGCCGTCGGCCCAGCCGAGGACGGTGGAGGCGTGGCTGTTCTCGATCACGTCGTGCTCGGACTCGGCCTGCGAGGGGTAGCCGGACAGGCCGCCCTTCATCTTCAGCCTGGAGAAGTCCTGCCGGCCGGTCAGCAGCTTGTGCACGTAGGACTGGTGGCCGGTGTCCCAGAGCACCTTGTCCTTCGGAGAGTCGAAGACGCGGTGCAGGGCGAGGGTGAGCTCCACCACGCCGAGGTTGGGGCCGAGGTGGCCGCCGGTCTTGGACACGGCTTCGACGAGGAAGGTCCGGATCTCCTCTGCCAGCTGGTCCAGCTCCTCCAGGCTGAGCCGGTCCAGATCGCGCGGTCCCGTGATGCGGGTCAGCAGCGGCACCCGTGCCTCCTTGCAGTAGAGCTGTTCGAGCTGTTGCCGGGCCTGACGAGTCTAATGTTCCGCCCTGGCGGAACGTGTCCGGGCGGTGCGTCGTACGTCACGCATTCGGCCGTACCCAACAAGTGACTGTCCTATGACACGGCTGTGCCCGGCACCGCCGTCGGTGCCGGGCACAGATCCCGTCAGAAGGGCCGCTGCGGCTAGGCGCGGCCGGCCGTCTTCTGGGTCTTGCGGGTCACCGAGTCGATGACGACGGTGGTGAGCAGCACGCCCGCGGTGATCATGTACTTCACCGGCTCGGCGATGGACTCCAGCTGGAGGCCGTACTGGATCGAGACGATCACCAGGACGCCCAGCAGGGCGTTCCAGGTGCGGCCCCGGCCGCCGAAGAGGCTGGTACCGCCGATGACCGCCGCGGCGATCGCGTTCATCAGCAGGTCACCGGTGCCCGCGCTCTGGTTGGCCGAGGCGATCTTGGAGGCCAGGAAGAGGCCGCCGATGGCCGCGAAGCCGCCGGAGATGGCGAAGACGGAGATCCGGATCGCGGTGACGTTGATGCCCGCGCGGCGGGACGCCTCGACGCTGCCGCCGAGGGCGAAGACCTTGCGGCCGTAGGAGGTGCGGCGCAGCAGGAAGTCCGTCCCGACCAGGAAGACCAGGAAGATCACCGTGGCCAGCGGCAGGCCCTTGTACTGGTTGTACATGAACGCCGCGGCGAAGGAGATCACGGCCAGCAGCACCGTGCGCAGGACGGTGTCGCTGAGCGGCCGCGAGGGGATGCCGACGGCCTCGCGGCGGCGGTTGCCGAGGAAGGACGTGACGAAGAAGACCACCGTCACCAGCAGGGCCAGCCCGTAGGCGGCGGCCACGTCGGTGAAGAAGTACGTGGTCAGCTTGCCGATGAAGCCGTCGCTGTCCAGGTTGATGGTGCCGTTCTCGCCCAGCGTCTGGAGCATGAAGCCGAGCCAGAAGAGCAGGCCCGCCAGCGTGACGGCGAAGGCCGGGGCGCCGAGGACGGCGAAGAAGAAGCCGTGGGCGGCACCGATCGCCGCGCCCGCCGCGACGGCGGTGAGGACCGCCAGCCACTCGGGCCAGCCCTGGTTGACCGCGAGGACGGCGGCTATCGCGCTGGCCGCGCCGCTGACCGAACCGACCGACAGGTCGATCTCGCCGAGCAGCAGCACGAAGACGATGCCGACCGAGATCATGCCCGTGCCGACCATCGTGACGGTGATGTCGTTGATGTTCTGCGCGGACAGGAACGCGGAGTTCAGGCTCTGGAAGACGACGCAGATGATGATCAGGCCGATGACGACCGGGATGGAGCCCAGTTCGCCGGCCTTGATCTTGCGCTTGAACTCGCCGAGGTAGCCGGCCAGGCCCTGCTCCCGGACCAGCAGGCGCGGGTCGACCGCGGTCACCGCGGCGGCGGCCGCCTCGGGGTTCTCGACGGCGTTCGTGTCCTGCTCCGCCGTAGAGGTCTTGTCGGTGCTCACTTCGAAACCTCCCCGTTCGTGCGCGCCGCACGGCGGGTCACGGCGTTGTCGGTGGCGCCGGTGATGGCGGAGATGATCTCCTCCTGCGAGGTCGTCTTGACCTCGAAGACGCCGTTGTTGCGGCCGAGCCGCAGGACCGCCACCTTGTCGGCGACGGCCTTCACGTCGGCCATGTTGTGGCTGATGAGGATGACCGCGAGACCGCGCTCGCGCAGCCGCTCGACGAGGTCGAGCACCTGGGCGGTCTGCTCCACGCCGAGGGCGGCGGTGGGCTCGTCGAGGATGACCAGCTTGGGCTCGCCGAGCATCGAGCGGGCGATCGCCACGACCTGGCGCTGACCGCCGGAGAGGGAGGCGATCGGGATGCGCACGCTGGGGATCCGGATGGAGAGCGTGGTCAGCAGCTCGCGGCTGCGGCGCTCCATCTCGACCTCGTCGAGGACACCGAACTTCTTCAGCTCACGGCCGAGGAAGAGGTTGCCGACGACGTCGATGTTGTCGCACAGCGCGAGGTCCTGGTAGACGGTCGCGATGCCCAGGTTCTGGGCGTCGTGCGGCTTGCCGATCGTTACGGTCTTGCCTTCCCATTCGATGGCGCCTTCATCGATGGGGTGCACGCCGGCGATCGTCTTGACCAGCGTGGACTTTCCGGCGCCGTTGTCGCCCACCAGGGCGACCACTTCACCGGCGTGGACCTCAAGCTCTACGTCGGTGAGCGCCTGGACGGCACCGAACCGCTTGGAGACCCCGCGCAACGCCAGCACGGGCGTAGCGGACACGTGAACCATCTCCTTCGCCGCCTGACCCGGCGGGAGGTTGTGCAGAGAGTTTTGGGGGGTGGGTGTTCCGTCCGGCGCCCCGCCTAGCTTGCGGGGCTGATGTGTGCGGGGCGCCGGAGGAAGCTGCGTGCAGCCGGTCCCGTACACGCCTCGCGCGGTACGGGACGGGTGACTGCCTACTTGAGGCCGAGCTTGTCGCAGGCGGACTTGTACTTCGCCGTGCAGATCTCGTTGACCGTGTAGATGCCGTCCTTGACGACGGTGTCGTTGATGTTGTCCTTGGTCAGCGAGACCACCGGGACCAGCACGGACGGAACGTCCTTGGCGCTGCCGCTGGAGACCTTGTCCTTGGCGATGGAGCCCAGGTCCTCGCCCTTGGCGAGCGCCACGGCCATCTCGGCGGCGACGTTCGCCTCCTCCGGGTACGACTTGTAGACGCTCATGTACTGCTCGCCGCTGACGATGCGCTGCACGCCCGCGAGTTCGGCGTCCTGGCCGGTGACCGGGACCTTGATGCCGGCGGCGTTCAGGGCGGTGATGATGCCGCCCGCCATGCCGTCGTTGGCGGAGTAGACGCCGACGATCTTGTCCTTGCCGAGCGCCGAGATCGCCGCCTCCATGTTGGCGTTGGCGTTGTCCGGCGACCACTCCTTGGTGTCGTACTCCTTGCCGACCTTCACCTTGCCGTCGAGGACGGAGTGCGCGCCGTCCTTGAACTGCTTGGCGTTCGGGTCGGTGACCGAGCCGTTCATCATGACGATCTGGCCGCTCTTGGCCTTGTCGCCCAGGGCCTCGAGCAGGGCCTCGCCCTGGGTCTTGCCCACGGCGACGTTGTCGAACGAGGTGTACGCGCTGATCGGGCCCTCGGCGAGGCGGTCGTAGGCGACGACCTTGATGCCCGCGTCCACGGCCTTCTGCACGGAGTTCTTGATCGCCTTGGCGTCCACGGCGTCCAGGATGAGCACGTCGACCTTGTTGGTGATCATCGTGTCGACCTGCTGCGCCTGGAGGCTGGCGTCCTGGCGGGCGTTGTTGTACTGGATCTCCGCCTTGTTGTTCGTCAGCTCCTTGATCTTCTTCTCGATCAGGGGCTTGTCGAACTTCTCGTACCGCGCGGTCTTGTTCTCCGGCAGCAGCAGGCCGACCTTGATGTCGTCGCCCTTCGCGGCGGCCGACGAGCCGGACGAGTCGCCCTTGTCGCCCGACTCCTTGGCGCTGCCACAGGCGGCCAGCGAGACGGCCATCGCGGTGGCTGCAACGGCGACGGCGGCACGACGCATACGCGTGTTCACTTCAGAAACCTCCCTGACGAGGCCGCGTCGTTGCGGCCGAGGTGGCTGGAAGTCAACTCGGCCACACGTGCGACGTCAAGAAGTAAATCCTTAACGAGATGACAACGGTGCCATCCGTGCTCTAAGTGAAGGCAGGCGTGGCAGCTTGGAGGGACCCTGAGGCAGTCCCGTCCAAAAGTGTCGAATCGCCCATCTCGCTGAGGGCGAGCGCGAGCGCCCCGAGCACCTCCGCACGGCCCCCAAGTGCCCCGGGAAGAACGGAGAGTTGACGTGCGGCGCTGGGGATGGCGTAGCGGCCGACGGACTCCCGGATGGGACCGAGGACCAGCTCACCGGCCTCGGCGAGATCGCCGCCGAGGACCACCCGGCTCGGGTTGAGCAGATTGCAGAGGTTGGCGACTCCGCTGCCGATGTGGCGGCCGACGTCGGCGATGACCCGGCGGCAGCCCGGGTCGCCGTCCCGCGCCAGCCGCACGACGCCCTCCATCGTCAGGTCGGTGCCGTGGCTGGACTGCAGGAGCGGGAGCACGTAGCGCGCGGCGGTGAAGGTCTCCAGGCAGCCCCGGTTCCCGCAGCGGCAGACGGGGCCGGCTTCGTCGAGGGTGATGTGCCCGATCTCCCCGGCCGTGCCCCCGGGGCCGCGGTAGATCTTGCCGCTGATCACCAGGCCGGCCCCGACACCGCTGGCGACCTTGATGTAGGCCAGGTCCCGCACCCCCCGGCCGCTGCCCCAGACCAGCTCGCCGAGGGCGCCGAGGTTGGCGTCGTTGTCCACGTGCACCGGCACGCCGAGCCGGTCCCGCAGCTCCTCGGCGGGACGGGTCCCGCCCCAGCCGGGCAGGATCGCGGTCGAGCCCAGCGTCCCGGACTCCACGTCGATCGGACCGGGCACGCCGAGGCCCACCCCGGCGATCTTGGACCGGTCGACGCCGGTCGCCGCGATCAGTCGGCTGACCAGCTGTTCCGCCCGGTCGAAGCCCTGTGCCGCGGAGGCGTCCACGTCCAGCGGCTCGGCCTCCTCGGCGAGCACCTGATGGGCGAGGTTCCCGACCGCGACGCGCAAATGCGTGTGCCCGAAGTCCACGCCGATGACGATGCCGGCGTCCCCGCTGAGGGAGACGCTGCGGGCCCGCCTGCCGCCCGCCGAGGTGGGCGTGACCTCGACCGTGCCGCCGTCCTTCAGCTCCCGGACGATGTTGGAGACGGTCGCCGCGGACAGGCCCGTCGTCCTCGCGATCTCCGCCTGCGTGAGCGACCCGGCGAGTCGTACGGCTCGTACGACCCTCTCCAGGTTGGCTCGGTGCAGCGACGACTGCGACCCCGGAGTCTCCACGACGACCTCCTGCGCGCGGGACCGCTTCGGTGAGGCCCCGTCCATGTCCAACTAGTGAACTCTAAGCTGAGCCGTTCGGGTCGCCTCCCGTCAAGAGGTTGAACCGCATCCGGGTGCCCCCCACACGCAACCGCACACGCACGCGTATGCCGCCCCCGGAGGTCCGGGAGCGGCATGCGCGAGGAGTGCGAAGGTGCCGGACGTGCTACTTCAGGGCACCCGCCGTGAGCCCCTGGACCACCTGGCGCTGGAAGATGATGTACGCGGCCAGCACCGGCAGCATCGCCATCACCAGGCCGGCGAACAGGCCCGACCAGTCGCCCTTGTACCCCTGGCTGACCGCCAGCTGCACCAGGCCCTGGGTGAGGACGTGCTTGTCCGGGTCGGTGTTCAGCACGGTCGGAAGCATGTACTGGTTCCACTGCCCCAGGAAGTTGAAGATCCCCACGCTGATCAGGCCGGGCTTGGCCATCGGCAGCATGACCTGGAAGAACGTCCGGGTGTGCGAGGCCCCGTCCACGAACGCGGCCTCCGCCACCGAGGTCGGCAGGGTGCGGAAGAACGCGGTCAGGAAGAACACCGTGAAGGGCAGCGAGTAGGCGATGTAGACCAGGATCAGCCCGTGGATGGTGTTCAGCAGCCCCATGTTGTCCACGACGTAGAACAGGGGGACCAGCGCGAGCATGATCGGGAAGCTCATGCCGCCGATGAACAGGTAGTAGATGAACCGGTTGCCCGGGAAGTCGAACCGGGCCAGCACGTAGGCCGCCATCGAGCCCAGCACCAGGGTGCCCACGAGCGAGCCGCCCACCACCAGGACGGTGTTGAGGAAGTAGTCGCTCATGTGGGCCTGGGACCAGGCCCGGGACCAGTTGTCGAAGTTCAGCTTGTCGGGGAGCGACCAGGGCGAGCCGAAGATGGAGGCGTCGTCCTTGAAGGACGTCATGACCGCCCACACCAGCGGCATGGCGACCATGAACGCCCAGATGACGAGGATGCCGTGGGAGAAGACGTTGAGGGTGGTGCCCTCCTTCTTCCCCTTCCGGGGCCCGCCGGGCGGGGTGTCGGCCTTCAGGACGGGCGCACCGGACTCGGCCGGTACGGGGGCGGGGGTCTCGGTCGTCTTCATCTGATCAGTACTCCAGCCGCTCGCGCCGGCCCAGCCGCATCACGACCGCCGCGAAGGCCAGCGTGACGATGAGGAGGGCGACGCCGATGGTGGTCGCGTAGGCGGCCTGACCGTCACGGAACGCCTTCTGGTACACGTACAGGACCATGACGGTGGTCGAGTAGTCGGGACCGCCGGGCCCGGTCGTCATGATCTGTACGACCGCGAACGACTCGGCGCCGAGCGCGAGGATGCCCATGTAGACCCAGCCGGACTGCACGGTGTCCCACAGCAGCGGCAGGGTGACCTTGAAGAAGGTGGTGAAGCGGCTGGCCCCGTCGAGCAGCGCGGCCTCGTACAGCTCCGCCGGGATGGAGGCCATGCCCGCGGAGAACAGGACCACGAAGAAGCCGACCGTGGACCACACCAGCACCGCCATCACGCACCACAGCGCCAGGTTCGGGTCGCCGAGCCACAGCGGCTGGATCCCGTCGAGGCCGACGCCGCGCAGCAGCGAGTTGATCGCGCCGCTGTCCGGGTTGTACGCGAACGCGAACAGCAGGGCGACGATCGCGATGGAGAGCACCTGCGGGAAGAAGTAGACGATCTTGTAGAAGCCGGAGCCGCGGACGCCGGTGATCGCGGGTCCGCCCTTGCGGCGCCTCCCACCCACGTTGATCATGAAGGCGAAGAACAGTGCCAGGCCGAGCGTCACGAACGGCACCAGGAGGGCGAACATCACGCTGTGCTGCAACGACTTCCAGAAGATGTCGTCGTCCAGCATCCGTGAGTAGTTGTCGAAGCCGACCATCTTGAAGTCGGGACTCAGGCCCGTCCAGTCCGTGAACGAGTAGTAGATGGACTGGATGAACGGCCAGACGACGAAGAGCGCGTACAGCCCCAGGGGAACCGCCAGGAACCCCACGATGAACCGGTACTTGCCGTGCTGCATGGCTAACGACCCCGATCTGCGCGCGGGTGCCGCCGCCGGGGCCCGTCCGCCGTGTGCGCGGCGGACAGGCCCCGGTGACGCATCCTCACTGGTGCTTGTAGTGCTTGATCGACGAATCCTTGGCGGCCTCGTCGGCGAAGCCCTGGATCTTCTTGATGGCCTCGGCCGGGGTGAGCCGGCCGGCCATCATCTCGCCGAGACCGGCCACGCCGATCTTCTCCTTCTGGAGCTGCACGTACCAGTCCTGCAGACGGGGGTTCACCACGTTGTCGCCGGCCAGTTCCAGCGCCGCGACACCGGCCTTGAGTCCGGGGGTGAGTTCGATGCCGTCGGTGCCGCCGTTGTAGGCGGTCAGCGACTTCACCTTGCTGGTGAAGTTCTTCGAGGACGCCTCGCTGAGCATGATGCGCAGCTGCTCCATGCCGCCGGCGCCGTTCTTCGCCTTGGCCGGGACGACGAAGGGCTCGCCGCCGGAGGCCCAGATGGTTCCGAACGGCATCTTGTCGGAGGAGTCGAGGCCGGGCGGGGCGGAGACGGTGACCTGGAAGTCGGCGGGGATCACCTTCGCGGACTCGTTCTCCACCCAGGAGCCGTTCGGCAGGAACAGGGCGTCGCCCTTGGCCCAGGCGGTCTGTGACTGGATGTGGTCCAGGCCCGGGGTGCCCTTGAGGATGTAACCCTTCTTGTAGAGCTCGTAGTAGGCCTCGAAGACCGCCTTGACGGCGGGGTGCTTCCAGGCGTTGGGCTCCAGGTTGTCGATGGAGTCCAGCACCTCGGCGCCGCCGACCTTGGCGATCATCGGGTACATCGAGAAGGGGATGTAGTACGGGTACTTGCCCGCGTACGTCCAGCCCGCCATGCCCTTCTTCTTGGCCTTCGCGCAGACCGCGAGCATCTCGTCCCAGGTCTTCGGGTACTCGGCGTCGAGCGAGTCCAGCGCCTTCTGGGAGTACCAGTTGCCGTACACCGTGTAGGCGTAGTACAGGATCCAGACCTTGTCGCCGTCGAACTGGCCCATCTCCACGATGCCGGGGCGCAGCGTGTCGCGGACCTTCTTGTTCGGGTCGTCGTAGGACGGGGCGTCCAGCAGCTCGGTGAGGTCGGCGAGCTGGTTCTTGCCGACGAGGACGCCCATGTCCATCTGCTCGGCACCGGAGTTGTCGATGAGGTCGGGCGGGTTGCCCTGGTTGAAGCGCGGCTGCAGGGTCGACTGGATCTTCTGCGTCGCCGAGAACTTCACCTTCACCTTCGGGAAGTTCTTCTCGTAGATCTTCACGGCGTCCTCGGCGTACTCCTTGCCGAAGCCGCCGTCGAAGAGGACGAATTCCATCCCGGCACTGTCGTTGACGCCGAGCGGGTTCTTGGCGGTCTTCTCGCCCGACTTCGCCTTCTCCTGGTCGTCGCCGCCGCCGCTGGCGCAGGCGGACAGGAAGCTCATCGTCGGTACGGAGATCAGGCCGAGCGCGGCGGACCGCTTGATCAGATCGCGGCGGCCGACGCCTGCGGTGCCGTTGTTCTCGGCGTTCTCGGCGGAAGTGGATCCCATGCTCAAGTCCTCGCCTTCTCCAGGACTCAGGCGGTGAACCGGATCCTTCCCGGCACCGCGATCGGGTCTAGCTGGGTCGTGCAGGAAGTACGGGTCGTGCAGTTCGGGCGCCTTGGTGGTTCCCCCTCGTATCCCCCAGTGGCCGACAGGTATAGTCCACTTCCCGCCAGCGGAGCAAGATCGAATGCAAGGTTCACCGCACGTCTTTTCCGAGTTGAGACCTCGCGGAAATATGAGCGGCCTGTGTGCCCCCTGAAGGAAAATCCCCGGCACCCGAGCGGTGCGCCACAGCCAACACCCTTGACACCATTGGCACCTTCACGCACTACTAGTCCTTGCGCATCGAATTTGACAACGTTGTCCATCCCCAGTGAGCGCAGGGAGGGTGCTGGCGCATGCGGCACAGAGTTCGACACAGATGGGGTCCGGCGGTCGTGGTGACGACCGCCTTCGCCTTGGCGGCGGGTTCACAGGGCGCTGCGGTCGCCCTGCCCGCCGCGCCCGCGGCCGCCGACCGGGAGTTCGCATCCTCGTTCGAGGCGGACGACCCGGCCCCGGACTGGCTCAACACCGTCGACACCGCCCCGGACGGCAGCAAGCGGGCCGCGGGCGTGGACGGCGGGTACAGCACCGGCATACCGGGCAATGTCACCGACCACGTCACCGACGTCCGGGCGAGCGCGGAGAACACGGGCGGCGGCGAGGTCAAGGAGAACCTCGTCGACGGTGAACCGAGCACCAAATGGCTGGCGTTCGAGAAGACCGGCTGGGTCGAGTTCGACCTCGACGAGCCCGTCCAGTTGGCCCGGTACGCCCTGACGTCGGCCAACGACCACGCCGAACGCGACCCGGTGGACTGGACGCTCAAGGGGTCGGCCGACGGCGAGCAGTGGCAGACCCTGGACACCCGCTCCGGCGAGTCCTTCTCCGAGCGGTTCCAGACGAAGACCTACGACCTCGCCGAGGCGGCCGAGTACCGGCACTTCCGGCTGGAGGTCACCAAGAACAACGGCGGGGACATCCTCCAGCTCGCCGATGTGCAACTCTCCACCGGCGACAGCGAGACTCCCGTCCCGCAGGACATGCTCTCCCTCGTCGACCGCGGCCCGAGCGGCTCGCCGACGGCGAAGGCGGGCGCCGGCTTCACCGGCAAGCGTGCGCTGCGGTACGCGGGCCGGCACACGGCCGACGGGCGGGCGTACTCGTACAACAAGGTCTTCGACGTCGACGTGAAGGTCGAGCGCCGCACCGAGCTGTCGTACCGGATCTTCCCGTCGATGGCGGACGGCGACCTCGACTACGACGCCACGAACGTCTCCGTCGACCTCGCCTTCACCGACGGCACCTACCTGAGCGACCTGCGCGCGACGGACCAGC
The DNA here is from genome assembly GCF_014650995.1 of Streptomyces viridiviolaceus. Lineage (GTDB taxonomy): Bacteria > Actinomycetota > Actinomycetes > Streptomycetales > Streptomycetaceae > Streptomyces > Streptomyces viridiviolaceus. Next base: position 257,298 of record NZ_BMWA01000002.1, on the reverse strand, counting down.
ACGGGTTCGCGCTGACTCCGCGGGGGCAGGGCGCCGCCAAGGTGCTGTACGTCAACCAGTGGAACAACGTCGAGTCGTCCATCGGCTCGGTCGCGGCCGGCAAGACCGTCGACCGGATCCTGGTGGCGTACGACTCCCCCAAGGGCCCGGCGAAGTTCCGCGGCTGGCTGGACGACGTGGCGATCAGGACGGCCGCTCCCGAGCGGCCGAAGGCGCATCTGTCCGACTACGCGCTGACCACCCGCGGCACCAACTCCAGCGGCGGCTTCTCGCGCGGCAACAACTTCCCCGCGACCGCCGTGCCGCACGGCTTCAACTTCTGGACGCCGGTGACCAACGCCGGTTCGCTGAGCTGGCTGTACGACTACGCGCGCGGCAACAACGCGGACAACCTGCCGACGCTCCAGGCGTTCAGCGCGAGCCACGAGCCGAGCCCGTGGATGGGCGACCGGCAGACCTTCCAGGTGATGCCGTCCGCCGCCTCCGGCACCCCGGACACCGGCCGTGAGGCCCGCGAGCTGGCCTTCCGGCACGAGAACGAGACCGCGCGGCCGTACTACTACGGGGTGCGGTTCGAGAACGGCCTGAGGGCCGAGATGGCGCCGACCGACCACGCGGCGGTGATGCGCTTCACCTACCCCGGTGACGACGCGAGCGTCATCTTCGACAACGTCACCGACCAGGCGGGCCTGACCCTGGACAAGGAGACGGGAACCTTCAGCGGCTACTCGGACGTCAAGTCCGGGCTGTCCACGGGCGCGACCCGGCTCTTCGTCCACGGCGAGTTCGACAAGAAGGTCACCGGCGGCGACTCCAGCGGCGTCAAGGGCCACCTGCGCTTCGACGCGGGCGAGGACCGCACGGTCACCCTGCGCCTGGCGACCTCGCTCATCAGCGTGGACCAGGCGAAGGACAACCTGCGCCAGGAGGCACCGGAGGGCACGTCCTTCGAGAAGGTCAAGAAGGACGCCCAGAAGCAGTGGGACCGGATCCTCGGCAAGGTCGAGGTGGAGGGCGCCACCCCGGACCAGCTGACCACGCTGTACTCCAGCCTCTACCGGCTGTACCTGTACCCGAACGCGGGCCACGAGAAGGTCGGCGGCACCTACAAGTACGCCTCTCCGTTCTCGAAGATGCCCCGGCCGGACACACCGACGCACACCGGCGCCAAGATCGTGGACGGCAAGGTCTACGTCAACAACGGCTTCTGGGACACCTACCGGACGACCTGGCCGGCGTACTCCTTCCTGACCCCGTCCAAGGCCGGTGAGCTGGTCGACGGGTTCGTGCAGCACTACAAGGACGGCGGCTGGACCTCTCGCTGGTCCTCACCCGGCTACGCGGACCTGATGACCGGCACCTCCTCGGACGTGGCGTTCGCGGACGCGTACGTCAAGGGCGTCGACTTCGACGCGAAGGCGGCGTACGACGCGGCCGTGAAGAACGCCACCGTCGTGCCCCCGTCGTCGGGCGTGGGCCGCAAGGGCATGGCGACCTCGCCGTTCCTCGGGTACACGAGCACCGAGACGCACGAGGGCCTGTCGTGGGCGCTGGAGGGCTACCTCAACGACTACGGCATCGCGAAGATGGGCGAGAAGCTCTACAGGGAGACCGGCGAGAAGCGCTACAAGGAGGAGTCGGCGTACTTCCTCGACCGCGCCCAGGACTACGTCAACATGTTCGACGCGAAGGCCGGCTTCTTCCAGGGCAAGGACGCGGCGGGCGACTGGCGCGTGGACTCCGAGAAGTACGACCCGCGCGTGTGGGGCCACGACTACACGGAGACCAACGGCTGGGGCTACGCCTTCACCGCCCCGCAGGACAGCCGGGGTCTGGCCAACCTCTACGGCGGACGGGGCGGCCTCGGCGACAAGCTCGACGAGTACCTCGCCACGCCGGAGACGGCCTCCCCGGAGTTCGTCGGCTCCTACGGCGGTGTCATCCACGAGATGACCGAGGCCCGCGACGTCCGCATGGGCATGTACGGCCACTCCAACCAGGTCGCCCACCACGCGCTGTACATGTACGACGCGGCCGGGCAGCCCCACAAGACGCAGAAGAACGTCCGCGAGGTGCTCTCCCGCCTGTACACCGGCAGCGAGATCGGCCAGGGCTACCACGGCGACGAGGACAACGGCGAGCAGTCGGCCTGGTTCCTCTTCTCCTCCCTCGGCTTCTATCCGCTGGTGATGGGCAGTGGCGAGTACGCCATCGGCTCCCCGCTGTTCACCAAGGCGACCGTCCACCTGGAGAACGGCCGCGAACTGGTCGTGAAGGCGCCGAAGAACAGCGCGAAGAACGTCTACGTGCAGGGGCTGAAGGTCAACGGCAAGCGCTGGAACTCCACCGCGCTCCCCCACTCGCTGATCGCCAAGGGCGGCGTCCTGGAGTTCGACATGGGCCCGCGGCCGTCCTCGTGGGGCACCGGCAAGGACGCGGCGCCGGTGTCGATCGCCCAGGACGACGAGGTGCCGACGCCGCGCAAGGACGCCGTCGAGGGCGACGGTGCGCTGTTCGACGACACCTCGGCGACGGACGCGACCCTCGCGTCGGTGGACCTGCCGGTGTCGAAGGGCGTGAAGGCCCTCCAGTACACGCTGACGTCGTCGGCGGACCGGGCCGAGGCCCCGACCGGCTGGAAGCTCCAGGGCTCGTCCGACGGGACGACGTGGCGGACCCTGGACGAGCGCTCCGGGGAGACCTTCACGTGGGACCGGCAGACCCGCGCGTTCTCGGTGAAGTCACCGGGCACGTACGCGAAGTACCGCCTGGTCCTCGACGGCGAGCACACGCTGGCGGAGGTGGAACTGCTGGCGTGAGCGGATGAGACCCCGGGGGCGGGTCCGGACCCTGGCCCGGACCCGCCCCCCTCCTGTACGACGGCGAGGGCCGCACCCCCGGTGACCGGGGATGCGGCCCTCGACCGCTGTGCCGTACCGCTTACTTGCGGATCAGGCTCCGCAGCACGTACTGCATGATGCCGCCGTTGCGGTAGTAGTCCGCCTCGCCGGGGGTGTCGATGCGGACGACCGCGTCGAACTCGACACCGGTGTCGGTGGTGACCTTCACCGTGCGCGGCGTGATGCCGTTGTTCAGCTCGGTCACGCCGGAGATGGAGAAGGACTCCTCGCCGGTCAGGCCGAGGGACCCGGCCGACTGGCCCTCCGGGAACTGCAGCGGCAGGACGCCCATGCCGATGAGGTTCGAGCGGTGGATGCGCTCGTAGGACTCGGCGATGACGGCCTTGACGCCGAGGAGCGCGGTGCCCTTGGCCGCCCAGTCGCGGGACGAGCCGGAGCCGTACTCCTTGCCGGCCAGGACGACCAGCGGGATGCCGGCGGCCTGGTAGTTCTGCGAGGCGTCGTAGATGAAGGAGACCGGGCCGCCGTCCTGGGTGAAGTCGCGGGTGTAGCCGCCCTCGGTGCCCGGCGCGATCTGGTTGCGCAGGCGGATGTTGGCGAACGTACCGCGGATCATGACCTCGTGGTTGCCGCGGCGCGAGCCGTAGCTGTTGAAGTCGCGGCGCTCGACGCCGTGCTCCGTGAGGTACTTGCCGGCCGGGGTGTCGGCCTTGATCGCACCGGCCGGGGAGATGTGGTCGGTGGTGACGGAGTCGCCGAGCTTGGCGAGCACCCGGGCGTTCGCGATGTCCTCGACCGGGGCGGGCTCCATCTCCATGCCCTCGAAGTACGGGGGCTTGCGGACGTAGGTCGACTCCGCGTCCCACTCGAAGGTGTTGCCGGTCGGGATCGGCAGCGCCTGCCACTGGGCGTCGCCGGCGAAGACGTCGCTGTAGGACTTGGAGAACATGTCCTCGCCGATGGCGTTGGCGACGACGTCGTTGACCTCGGCCTCGGTCGGCCAGATGTCCTTCAGGTAGACCGGCTTGCCGTCCTGGTCGGTGCCCAGGGCGTCCTTGGTGATGTCGACCTTCATGGAGCCGGCGATCGCGTAGGCGACGACCAGCGGCGGGGACGCCAGGTAGTTCATCTTGACGTCGGGGTTGATGCGGCCCTCGAAGTTCCGGTTGCCGGAGAGGACCGAGGTGACGGCGAGGTCGTGGTCGTTGACGGCCTTGGAGACCTCCTCCGGCAGCGGGCCGGAGTTGCCGATGCAGGTGGTGCAGCCGTAACCGACGAGGTTGAAGCCGACCTTGTCGAGGTACGGGGTCAGGCCCGCCTTCTCGAAGTAGTCGGTGACGACCTTGGAGCCGGGGGCGAGGGTGGTCTTGACCCACGGCTTGCGGGTCAGGCCCTTCTCGACCGCCTTCTTGGCCACCAGGGCGGCGGCGACCATGACGTACGGGTTGGAGGTGTTGGTGCAGGAGGTGATGGCCGCGACCGTCACGGCACCGTGGTCGATCTCGTACGAGGTGCCGTCGGGGGCGGTCACGGTGACCGGGTTGGACGGGGCGCCGTTCGGGGCGACGGCCGGGGCGTCGGAGGCCGGGAAGGACTCGACGCCGGCCTCGTCCACGCTGTCCACGTAGTTGCGGACGTCCAGCTTGAACTGCTGGGCGGCGTTGGCGAGGACGATGCGGTCCTGCGGGCGCTTCGGGCCGGCGATGGAGGGCACGACCGTGGAGAGGTCGAGCTCCAGCTTCTCGGAGAAGTCGGGCTCGGCGGCCGGGTCCAGCCACAGGCCCTGCTCCTTGGCGTACGCCTCGACCAGCGCGACCTGCTGCTCGGAGCGGCCAGTGAGCTTGAGGTAGTTCAGGGTCTCGTCGTCGATCGGGAAGATCGCGGCGGTGGAGCCGAACTCCGGCGACATGTTGCCGATGGTGGCGCGGTTGGCGAGCGAGGTGGCGGCGACGCCCTCGCCGTAGAACTCGACGAACTTGCCGACGACACCGTGCTTGCGGAGCATCTCGGTGATGGTCAGCACCAGGTCGGTGGCGGTCGTGCCGGGCTTGAGCTCACCGGTCAGCTTGAAGCCGACGACGCGCGGGATGAGCATGGAGACCGGCTGGCCGAGCATCGCGGCCTCGGCCTCGATGCCGCCGACGCCCCAGCCGAGGACGCCGAGGCCGTTGACCATGGTGGTGTGGGAGTCGGTGCCGACCAGGGTGTCGGGGTAGGCCTTGCCGTCGCGGACCATGACGACACGGGCCAGGTGCTCGATGTTCACCTGGTGGACGATGCCGGTGCCCGGCGGGACGACCTTGAACTCGTCGAAGGCGGTCTGGCCCCAGCGCAGGAACTGGTAGCGCTCCTTGTTGCGGCCGTACTCCAGGTCGACGTTCTGCTTGAAGGCGTCGTTGGTGCCGAACTTGTCGGCGATGACGGAGTGGTCGATGACCAGCTCGGCCGGGGCCAGCGGGTTGATCTTCGCCGGGTCGCCGCCCAGCTCCTTGACGGCCTCGCGCATGGTGGCGAGGTCCACGACACAGGGCACGCCGGTGAAGTCCTGCATGATCACGCGGGCCGGCGTGAACTGGATCTCCTGCGACGGCTGGGCCTGCGAGTCCCAGCTGCCGAGGGCGCGGATGTGGTCGGCGGTGATGTTCGCGCCGTCCTCGGTGCGGAGCAGGTTCTCCAGCAGCACCTTCAGGCTGTAGGGAAGGCGCGCGGAGCCCTCGACCTTGTCCAGCCGGAAGATCTCGTACGACTCGTCGCCCACCTGCAGCGTGCTGCGGGCGTCGAAGCTGTTCGCCGACACGACAGTCTCCTTCATTTATGTGCGCGTACCACCGCATCCTGCCGCCACGCCGCCCTGGCCGATCCGCTAAGGTAAGGCTAAGTTAGGTAGCCCTTACCAGGGTGGCGGCTGCGGTGCGCCTCGGCAGATATCTCGATGTCGAGATAACTCTAGTACATGGGGGCGGACTGGTCATGCCCGGACCCGGTGTGGCGTGCGCCCCACCCGGGGCGACGGCGCACCCCGGCCGAGCGGCGCGCGCCGGCCATCACTTCGCGAAGTCCGGGTAACCGAGTGGAGCCGGGGCAGCCCGGCGAACCTCGGAAGGAGGCACGACGCCCCTCACGTTCCGCAAGAGCTTCCGGATCCTTCCCGGAGTACGCCTGAACCTCAACAAACGCTCCTGGTCCATCACCACCGGCGGCAGGAACGGCCCCCGGCACACCCGCAGCAGCACGGGACGTCGTACGACATCGATGGATTTGCCCGGACCTTTCGGATGGCGCCGCACCCGTACCACCAGGCGACATTGACGTCCCGTCACCCGATTGGACCCCCTGAGAGGCGCCATCTCATATCTGAGATAACCTCAGCCTCATGGCAGACGATTACCTCGTACGCATCGGCAAGCTCATCCGTGACGCCCGGCAGCACCGCGGCTGGACGCAGTCACAGCTCGCGGAGGCGCTCGGAACCAGCCAGAGCGCCGTCAACCGCATCGAGCGCGGCAACCAGAACATCAGCCTTGAGATGATCGCCAGGATCGGCGAAGCTCTGGACAGTGAGATCGTCTCGCTCGGCTACTCGGGTCCGATGCACCTGCGCGTGGTCGGCGGCCGGCGCCTCTCCGGTGCCATCGACGTCAAGACGAGCAAGAACGCGTGCGTCGCGCTGCTGTGCGCCTCGCTGCTCAACAAGGGGCGCACGGTGCTGCGCCGGGTCGCCCGCATCGAGGAGGTCTACCGGCTCCTGGAGGTGCTGGGCTCGATCGGTGTGCGCGCCCGCTGGATCAACGACGGCGTCGACCTGGAGATCGTGCCGCCGGCCGAGTTCGACATGGCGGCCATCGATGCCGAGGCCGCGGTGCGCACGCGCTCCATCATCATGTTCCTCGGCCCGCTGCTGCACCACATGGACCGCTTCAAGCTGCCCTACGCGGGCGGCTGCGACCTGGGGACGCGGACCATCGAGCCGCACATGATCGCGCTGCGCCGCTTCGGTCTGGAGGTCGCGGCGACGGAGGGCCAGTACCACGCGGTGGTCGACCGGTCCGTCCGGCCCGCCCGCCCGATCGTGCTGACCGAGCGCGGGGACACCGTCACCGAGAACGCGCTGCTGGCCGCCGCCCGCCACGACGGCGTCACCGTCATCCGCAACGCCTCCTCCAACTACATGGTCCAGGACCTGTGCTTCTTCCTGGAGGCGCTGGGCGTCAAGGTCGAGGGCGTCGGCACCACCACGCTCACCGTGCACGGCGTGCCGGTGATCGACGTCGACGTGGACTACTCCCCCTCCGAGGACCCGGTGGAGGCGATGAGCCTGCTGGCCGCCGCCGTCGTCACCGAGTCCGAGCTGACGGTGCGTCGGGTGCCGATCGAGTTCCTGGAGATCGAGCTGGCCGTCCTGGAGGAGATGGGCCTCGACCACGACCGCACGCCCGAGTACGTCGCCGACAACGGCCGCACCCGCCTGGTGGACCTCACCGTCCGGCCCTCCAAGCTGGAGGCGCCGATCGACAAGATCCACCCGATGCCGTTCCCGGGCCTGAACATCGACAACGTCCCGTTCTTCGCGGCCATCGCGGCCTCCGCGCAGGGCCAGACCCTCATCCACGACTGGGTCTACGACAACCGGGCGATCTACCTGACCGACCTCAACCGCCTCGGCGGCCGCCTCCAACTCCTCGACCCCCACCGCGTCCTGGTCGAGGGCCCCACCCGCTGGCGCGCCGCCGAGATGATGTGCCCGCCCGCCCTGCGCCCCGCCGTCGTCGTCCTGCTGGCGATGATGGCCGCCGAGGGCACGTCCGTGCTGCGCAACGTGTACGTCATCAACCGCGGCTACGAGGACCTGGCCGAGCGCCTGAACTCGGTGGGGGCGCAGATCGAGACGTTCCGGGACATCTGACAGATGCTCATCGCGGTGCCGCCGCACCCTGTGTATCGCGGGCGTATCGAAAAACGCATACGCCACCGCAACGGCCCTCCGTCTCCAATGGGGGCATGAACCACGACGCGTCCCTGTCCGCACCGCCCCGCCGCACGCGCGGGAGGGTGCTGCTCGGCCTGGCGGCCCTCGGCGTGGCGAGCGCCCTGTTCGCCCTGCGGGGGCCGCTGCTGATGTCCGCTCCCAGGTGCATGGCCGGGCGGTGGCACGGCTGCTTCGACACGTTCAACGGTGTGGTGCTCATGACGCTGGTCACGGTGCCGTTGGCCGTGCTGGTGGCGTGGGCCCTGGCGCGCCGTCGGCGTGCCGCCGGCGTCGCGTCGCCGTGGCGGACGTCGCTGGCCGAGGTGGGCATGGTCCACGGGACGGTGCCGTTCCTGTGGCTGACCCTGATGCCGGGCGCCGGGGCCGGCGTCGTCCCCGCCCGGGTGAGCCTGGTGCCGCTGCGGGACCTGGTCACGATGGGATCGCTGGGGATCGCCGGCAACCTGCTGGTGTTCGCGTCGCTGGGGTTCTTCGCCCCGATGCGGTTCGCGGCGCTGGCGTCCGTGCCGCGGATCCTGGCGCTCGGGGCGGGCTGCTCGGTCCTGGTCGAGACCGCGCAGTTCGTCCTGCGCCTGGACCGGGTGTCCTCCTTGGACGACGTCCTGGTCAACGCCACCGGCGCCGCACTGGCCGGGCTGGCCTCGCGGCGCTGGTGGCGCACCACGGCGGAAGCGGCGTCCGACCGGCCCCGCCCCGCGCCGGAGCCGGTGGGCTGAGCCGGGTGTCCGGTGTGCGCACGTCCTTGCATACGTCGCCGATATGCCGTGCTGCTTAGGCTTCGGGCATGCGTGTACTGATCGTGGAGGACGAGCCCTACCTGGCCGAGGCCGTCCGTGACGGTCTGCGGCTGGAGGCGATCGCCGCCGACATCGCCGGCGACGGCGACTCCGCCCTGGAGCTGCTGAGCGTCAACTCCTACGACCTCGCGGTCCTCGACCGCGACATCCCCGGCCCCTCCGGCGACGAGGTCGCCCGGCGCATCGTCGCCTCCGGCAGCGGCATCCCGATCCTCATGCTCACGGCCGCCGACCGGATCGACGACAAGGCGTCCGGCTTCGAGCTCGGTGCCGACGACTACCTGACGAAGCCGTTCGAGCTGCGGGAGCTCGTGCTGCGGCTGCGGGCGCTCGACCGCAGGCGCGCGTACGCCCGGCCCCCGGTCCGCGAGCTCGCGGGCCTGCGCCTCGACCCCTTCCGCCGGGAGGTCTTCCGCGACGGGCGCTACGTCGCGCTCACCCGCAAACAGTTCGCCGTGCTCGAAGTCCTCGTCGCCGCCGAGGGCGGGGTCGTCAGCACCGAAGAGCTGCTGGCACGGGCCTGGGACGAGAACGCCGACCCCTTCACCAACGCCGTCCGCATCACGGTCTCCGCACTGCGCAAACGGCTCGGCGAACCGTGGATCATCGCCACGGTTCCGGGTGTCGGCTACCGCATCGACACCGGCCCCGGCGCCACCCGCCCCGAAAGTACGCATGTCTAGACGCCCGGGGCTCAGCGTCCGGCTGAGACTCACGCTCAGCTACGCCGGGTTCCTCGCCGTCGCCGGGGCTCTCCTGCTGGCCGTGGTGTGGGGCTTCCTGCTGCGCTACGTGCCGGACAACGCCCAGGGTCTTCTCGGGGTCTCGCCCAACCGCTACCTCCTGGTGCGCACCTTCTTCCCCGCCGCGGCCGTGGCGATGGCCTTCCTGCTCGTGTTCGGCCTCGTCGGGGGATGGCTCCTCGCCGGCCGGATGCTCGCACCGCTCACACGGATCACCGCCGCGACACGAACGGCCGGGAACGGATCGCTGTCCCACCGGATCCGCATGGAAGGCCGCCAGGACGAATTCCGCGAACTCGCCGACGCGTTCGACACCATGCTCGAACAACTCGAGTCGCACGTCGCCGAACAGCAGAGGTTCGCCGCGAACGCCTCCCACGAACTGCGCACCCCGCTGACCATCTCGCGGACGCTGCTCGACGTCGCCCGCAGGGACCCCACGCGGGACCGGGACGAACTCCTCGAACGTCTGCGGGTCGTCAATACCCGCGCGATCGGCCTCACCGAGGCCCTCCTGCTGCTCGGCCGCAGCGACCGCGGGAACTTCGCCCGCGAGAGCGTCGACCTCTCCCTCGTCGCCGAAGAGGCCGCCGAGACCCTGCTCCCCCTCGCCGAACAGCGCGGGATCACGCTCGACGTCACCGGCGGAGCGACGCGGACCACCGCCTCCGCGGAGCTCCTGCTGCGGATGGTGACGAACCTCGTCCAGAACGCCGTCGTCCACAACCTCCCCGCCGGCGGCTCCGTGACGGTCCACACCGAGGCGCAGGGCGACGCGAGCGTGCTGCGGGTCGAGAACACGGGTCATCCGCTCCCGCCGGAACTGGTGCCGACCCTCACCGAACCCTTCCAGCGCGGAACGGAACGCGCACGCACCGACGAACACGCCGGTGTCGGCCTCGGCCTCGCCATCGTGCACAGCGTCGTCCGCGCCCACGACGGGACCCTCGACCTCGTCCCCCTGCCCGCCGGCGGTCTCCTCGTCACGGTCCGGCTTCCCGGCATGCCGTAGCCGTCGCCACGGGCGTGGCAGCGGCGGAGCGGACCGAGGGATCCGCGTACGCGGCGTCAGCTCTCGGCGGGAGTGAGCACCACGAAGTCCGCGCCCGCCGGGTCGAGGCAGACGGCCAGCCGGCCGACGCCTTCCGCGTCCTCCGGCCCCATCTGCACGCTGCCGCCGTTCCCGGTGACCTTGGCGACCGTGGCGTCGCAGTCGGCGACGGCGAAGACCGGGTGCCAGTACGGGCGCCCGTTCGTCAGGGCGAGGTCCTCCTCGCGGAGCTGCATCAGGCCGCCGTGCATACGCTCCTCGGGGAGGCCGGCGGGCGTGATGAGGGAGTACGTGCCACCGCCGCCCGGCAGTTCCATGTCGCTGAACTGCCAGTCGAAGACACCGCCGTAGAACTCCTTCGCGGCGGCCGCGTCACTCGTGTACAGCTCCGTCCAGGACAGCGAGCCCGGCTGGTCCACCAGCTCGACGCCCTTGTCCTTCCCCGGCTGCCAGACGGCGAACTGGCCCCCCAGCGGGTCGCTGTACTGCGCCATCCGGCCCCAGTCGTCGAGGTCCGTCGGCGTCACCCGCACGCTGCCGCCCGCGCGCTGGACGGCCTGGGTCGTGGCGTCCGCGTCGGTGACGCAGTAGTAGATCATCCAGGCCGGGCGGGCACCCTCCTCGGTGAGCTTGCCGAGCCCGGCGACGATCTTGCCGTCCTTCCGGAACATCCCGCCTTCCATGTCCTCCCCCTCGCCCATGGTCTCGTACTCCCAGCCGAGGACCGCGCCGTAGAAGGCCGCGGCGGCCCGGACGTCGGGGGCACCGAGGTCGAGCCAACAGGGGGAGCCGGGGACGAAGTCGGTGGTGATCACGGCGATGCCCTTTCGCAGATCCTGTGTGACCTCAGCGTGACACCAGGCACTGACACTCGCCCGTCGGCCTGACCGCACGGGCGCTCCCCCGCCGGCCGGCGAACCGGTGCCGCCGGCCCCGCGTTCCCCCGTTCGCGCGCCCTTTCACGCTTTTCGTACAGCGTTACTTTCGCGCCTGTCTGAATTCTGGATTTGGTAAGCATCCTAGAAATCGTTCACTCGACTGCCACGCATCCGACGCACTAGGCAGACGTTACTTCGGATATGACCGAGGAAAACGGGGAAATGGTCTCCTACCTGTTGGCACGGGAGTACGGCAACGTCACCGAAGGGGGGTGTCCGGTGGCGCTGGGCCCGTACACCTACACGCCCGGGCGGGCACATTGTTCGTCACCGGTCGAGGGAACGCTGACCAGGGGCGGACTCCCCGTGTCCCTGCGCGTGACCGAACCCGTCCTGCAGCGGCTCCTGGACGTCCTCACCGAGCTGGAGACGGGTCTCGCCGAGCGGTGGAGCCGGTCCCAGGGCGCTCTGACGTACACCCGGGCGGAGTGACCCGGCCGCGTCATGCATCACGAACGAGTCGACCGCCACACGTCCTACACCGAAGGGCCGTTCCCCACTGCGGGCACCGGCCGGCACCGTGCTCCCGGCGGGGCGTTCCCGGAGGCCCTGGTGCCCCCGGAGCCGGGCTGGGACCCGGCCGAGGAGCTGGCCTTCCTGCTCCAGGACGCGATGGAACAGCAGGCCCCCGTCCGGCACGAAACGGACCCCTCGGCCATCTCCCCCGCGCCGGGATCGCCGCTGAGCAATCTGCAGGAGATCACCGCGGAACTGCCGCCGCTGAGAGATTCCCCCACGAGCCACCGCAAGGTCCGTCCGGGCAGGAAGGTGAGCCGCCTGCGGGCCGCGAGCCTCCTCCTCGCGGCACTGGCCGCCGTCATCGCGGCCTCGGTGAGCCTGTTCGGCGGGATGGTGGCCTACGAACCGCTGCGCCTGACCGCGGTGGGCCGCGCCGAGGACGGCGTCGTGTCGTGGTGGCCGCTGCTGGTCTACGGGCCCTGGCTGGTGGCGTCGCTGTCCGTGCTGCGGTCCGCGTTGCACCAGCGCCGCGCCGTCCACTCCTGGGCCGTGGTCCTGCTGTTCTCGTTCATCGCGATGCTGCTGTGCGTCGCCCACGCGCCGAGGACGCCCAGCGACACGGCGGCGGCGGCGCTGCCCGGGCTGGCCTCGCTGGTCTGCTTCCAGCAAGTGGTCCGGCAGATCACCCTCACGCGTCCGCCGCGGCGGGCGGCGCCGAGGCACCGTCAGCGTCCCGCGCCGGTGCGGTCCGGCGAGACGACCGGTGCGTCGGCCCGTGACGTGTCGCTTCCGCACCCGCGCAACCCCGCCGACCCCGCTCGGGCGGAGGTCCGGGACCGCCCGGAGGGCCGAGTTCCGAATCGACCCGGCCGGCCGACGCGGCAGCGGCCCTGACGGCACTCGCGCGAACACACCGGTCATGTGACGCCTGCGGGAAGGAAATGACCGCCGTGGACCGTGCGAGTTCCTCGGACGGTGCGCGGCGGAACGACATACAGAAGTCGCCTCGAAAGACGTAATCATCGGAAGAACGGCAGGGAGATCGTCCGTCCCCGTGCCGGCCCGGCGCGCACGGGGACGGGCGGGAATCAGCCTCTGACGAGGGTGATTTCCTGTCGCTGGATCGCGTGGAAGGCCGGCTTGACCGCGATGCCCTCGGGGCGCATTTCCAGCAGGGTGGCCTCGACGTGGGCCGTACCGGGGCGCAGTGCGTCGGCCGCCGCGGGCCGGCCGGTGTTGACCCAGCGGTGCTCCTCGCCGTCGCACACGGCCTTCGTGCCGCCGATGCCGTAGCTGAGGACCCCGGAGTTCTGGCTCACGGAGGAGCTGACGTACACCGGGCCGGTGCCGGCGGTGCAGCGGTAGGTGCCGGAGAGGGTGATGGTGCCGTCCGAGGCGATCCGGCCGGTCCGGTCGACGGTCAGCGTCTCGGTGGCGGTGGGGGCGGCGCTCGCGGCGGGGGCCGCCAGGAGGAACAGGGCGGCGCCGGCGGCCGCGGCGAAGGTGGCGGGTCGTACACGCATGGTGGAATCTCCCGGTTGTTCGAGTGTGGGGCTTCCACTGGTACCGGGCGGGCGGGCCGACGGCCGTCATCGTCACCCCTTCGGTGGCGAGTCCGCGTCGGCCGTCGTGGAACCGTCGCCGGGTTGTCCGGGTGTTGTCACGCTTCGCCGCCGGGCCTTGGCGATGACTTCTCGGCGGGCGCACGGTCGAACCATGCGACGGTCCCACCGACGGGACGGTCTTCCGATGTGGAGGTGCGCCATGTGTTCCCACCGGCCTTCCTGCCCCGCGACCGGCTCCTCCCCCGCCGCGCACGTCGTCGCCGCGCACCCGGAGCAGGGCTGGAGCCTGCTGTGCGACGGCACCATCGTCTTCGACGACACCGGCGAGCTGCTGCCCGACGGCCGTGTCGTCGCGCCGCACCGGGTGTCCTCCGGGCGGCTGGCCATGGCCGCCTGATCACGTCGCGGCGATGAACTCCCGCAGTTCGCGGGCGAGTCGTTCGGGCTGGTCCTCGGCGATCAGCGTCCGGGCGTCCTCGATCTCCACCAGCCTTCCCTGCGGGAGGAGTTCGGCCAGACGGCGGCCGTGGGCGCGGGGCATCATCAGGTCCTCGGTCGCCCAGACGACGAGCGCGGGCCGGTCGAAGGTCCGCAACCCTTCGGCCGCTTCGAGGAGTTCCGCCCTGCGGACATGGGTGCCGTAGTGCCGGAAGTCGCGCCGGATCGCCGGGTCCGTGCGCAGCGGGCGGAGCCAGCCGTCGACGACCGCGTCCGGCACGGGGTGCTTGGTGAGCGCGCCGATGCCGACGGGCAGTCGGCGCAGCGGCTTCAGGCCGAGGGTACGGACCAGCACGGACACCCCGCCGGGCACCTTGCACGCCACGCCGATCAGCTTGCCCGGCAGTCCCGGCGGATAGTTGTCGAAGGCTTCGCACGAGATCAGCACCAGCCGCGCCAGGCGCTCGGGATGGCGGGCCCCCACCGTCTGCGCGCGCCCGCAGTCGCTCTCGACCAGGGTGACGTCCCTGAGGTCGAGACGGTCCAGGAACTCCGCGATCAGTTCGTTGACGAGGTCCGGCGTGGGCGGCCGGGTCATGGGCCGGCGGTGGGAGCCGTAGGGCAGGGTCGGCGCGATCACACGGTGGTCGGTGCGCAGGCCGGCGACGACCTTGCGCCAGACGGTGGCGTCGTGGACGAGACCGTGGAGCAGGACCACGACCGGGCCGTCGCCTCCGGTGTCCTCGTACTCGATGGTGCCCGTGCTCAGCTCGATGTCCGGCATGACCGAATGCTAGGGCCGGGCAGGGGATTACGGCAGTACGGCGAAACCGTCCAGTTCCACCAGCGCCCGCTCGTCCCAGAGGCGTACGACCTCCACGACCGCCATGGCCGGGTAGTCGCGTCCCGCCAGTTCGCGCCACAGGCGGCCCAGTTCGGCGGCGTGGGCGCGGTAGGCGGCGACGTCCGTGGCGTAGACGGTGACGCGGGCGAGGTCGGCGGGGGTGCCGCCGGCGGCGGACAGGGCGGTCAGAAGGTTGGTGAGGGCCTTCGCGAACTGTTCGGGGAGGGTGTCGCCGGTGACCTTGCCGTCGGTGTCGAGGGCGGTCTGGCCGGCCAGGAACACGACGCGGGTGCCGGTGGCGACGACGGCGTGGGAGAAGCCGGTGGGCGGGGAGAGTTCGGGCGGGTTCACCCGTTCGGCGCTCATGCCCCGGCCTCCTTGTCCAAGTCCTGCTTCCGGTACAGCTCCTTGGCGATGATGCCGCGTTGCACCTCGCTCGCGCCCTCGTAGACGCGGGGGGCGCGCACCTCGCGGTAGAGGTGTTCGAGGAGGTGGCCGCGGCGCAGGGCGCGGGCGCCGTGCAGCTGGACGGCCCGGTCGACGACGTACTGGGCGGTCTCGGTGGCGAGCAGTTTCGCCATGGCGGCGCGCTGCGGGACGTCCCCGGCGCCCGTGTCGTACGCCGTCGCCGCCGCGTACACCATCAGGCGGGCCGCCTCGGTGCGCAGGGCCATCTCGGCGACCTGGTGGGAGACGGCCTGGAGGTCGCGGAGCTTTCCGCCGAAGGCGTCGCGCGCGCTGGTGTGCGCCAGGGTCGCGTCCAGGGCCGCCTGCGCCATGCCGACCGCGAAGGCGCCGACGCTGGGACGGAACAGGTTGAGGGTGTCCATGGCGACGCGGAAGCCGCGGTCCCTCTCACCGAGCACGTCGTCGGCGGTGACGGGCACGGCGTCGAAGCCGAGGGTCCCGATCGGGTGCGGCGAGAGCATGTCGAGGGCCGTGCCGGTGAGGCCGGGGCGGTCGGCGGGCACCAGGAAGGCCGTGATGCCACGTGCTCCGGCGCCGGGGGTGGTGCGGGCGAAGACGGTGTAGAAGTCGGCCTCGGGGGCGTTGGAGATCCAGCACTTCTCCCCGGTGAGCCGCCAGCCGGACCGGCCGTCGGGGTCGGCGGCGAGGGCCGTCGACTGCTCCGACGAGGCGTCCGACGCCCAGGCCCCGGCAGACTCCCCACTGCCCGGTCCACCGGCCCACGGACCCAAGGACCCACCTGACGCCACCACATCCGGACGCGAGCCCGGCCCTTCGACACGCCCGCCACGCTCCCCACCGCCCGAACCACCCGCCCACGAACCCACGGACCCACCTGACGCCACCACATCCGGACGCGAGCCCGGCCCTTCGACACGCCCGCCACGCTCCCCACCGCCCGAACCACCCGCCCACGAACCCACGGACCCACCTGACGCCACCACATCCGGAAGCGAGCCCGGCCGGCCGGTGGGCGAGCCGCCTTGCCCGGTGTCCGCCGGCTCGCCGGGGGCGGGCAGGTGGGGTCCTCCGGGGTCGCTGCCCCGTGCCGGGCCGACCCCCGTCGAGCCGTCCCGTGCCGCCGGCGCCGCCGCGTCCGTCCGGTCGTCCGGGTCCGCCCGCAGCGTGAGCGCCGCCGCGTCGGAGCCGGCGCCCGGCTCGCTGAGCGCGAAGGCCGCCACGGCGCTGCCGTCGCCGACACGCGGCAGCCAGCGGGCGCGCTGGACCTCGGTGCCGTGGGCGTGCACCGGGTGGGCACCCAGGCCCTGGAGGGCGAGGGCGGTCTCGGCCTCCGTGCAGGCGTAGGCGAGGGACTCGCGCATGAGACACAGGTCGAGCGCTCCGGAGGTGAAGAGCCGGGGCAGCAGGCCGAGGGCGCCGAGTTCGGCGACGAGGGGACGGTTGACGCGGCCCGGTTCGCCCGTCTCGGCCAGGGGGCGCAGCCGCTCGGCGGCGAGGGCGCGCAGTTCCTCGCACCAGGTGAGCTGTGCCGGTTCGAGCGAGAATGCGGTCATCGCCGGTCCCTTCCCTCCCCGCTGGGCCACTGGCGAGGGTATCGCGCCCCGTTGACTGTCGTCACCAACACGATACGCTCGTTGCGCGAGCCCACCACGGCAAAGGGGGCGAACCGCCATGGCGGATCCGCACCGCTCGGCCCATGTCGACACCTTCGCGCGCGAGCACCTGCCGCCCGCCGACCAGTGGCCCGAACTCCGCTTCGACCTGCCGGAGCTGCGCTACCCGGCGCGGCTGAACTGCGCGGCCGAACTGCTCACCGGCCCGCCCGACGACCGCCCCGTCTTCCGTACCGCGTCCGGCGACACCTGGACGTACGGGCAACTGCGCGCCCGCGTCGACCGGATCGCCCACCTCCTCACCGGCGACCTCGGTGTCGTCCCCGGCAACCGGGTGCTGCTGCGCGGCCCCACCACGCCGTGGCTGGCGGCCTGCTGGCTGGCGGTGCTGAAGGCGGGCGCGGTGGCGGTCACCGTGCTGGCCCAGCAGCGGCCGCACGAGCTGAGCCAGATGTGCGAGATCGCGCACGTGCGGCACGCCCTGTGCGACGTCCGGGCCGTCGACGACCTGGCCAAGGCGGAGGTCCCCGGGCTGCGGATCACGACGTACGGCGGCGACGCGCCCGACGACCTGCTGCGCCGCACGGCGCCCGGCACTCCGTATCCGGCCGTGGAGACCGCGGCCGACGACGTGGCGCTGATCGCCTTCACCTCGGGCACCACCGGGCGTCCCAAGGGGTGCATGCACTTCCACCGCGATGTGCTGGCCATAGCCGACACCTTCTCGCAGCATGTGCTGCGGCCCCACGCGGACGACCTGTTCGCGGGCAGTCCACCGCTCGGCTTCACCTTCGGGCTCGGCGGGCTGGTCGTCTTCCCGATGCGGGCCGGGGCGAGCGCCCTGCTGCTCGAACAGGCCGGTCCCAGGCAGCTGTTGCCCGCGGTCGCCGAGCACCGGGTGTCGGTGCTGTTCACAGCACCGACGGCCTACCGGGCGATGCTCGACGACCTGGACGGGTACGACCTGACCTGTCTGCGGCGCTGCGTCTCGGCGGGCGAGAACCTGCCCGCGTCCACCTGGCGGGCGTGGCACGAGCGCACGGGCCTGCGGATCATCAACGGCATCGGGGCGACGGAGCTGCTGCACATCTTCGTCTCCGCGGCCGACGACGACATCAGGCCCGGCACGACGGGCGTTCCGGTGCCGGGGTGGCACGCGCGCGTGCAGGACGTGGACGGCGAGCCCGTGCCCGACGGGGAGCCCGGACTGCTGGCCGTGCGCGGACCGGTCGGCTGCCGGTACCTCGCCGACCCACGGCAGCGGGAGTACGTGCGCGGCGGCTGGAACATCACCGGGGACACCTACGTCCGTGAGCCCGATGGCTACTTCCGGTACGTGGCCCGCGCCGACGACATGATCATCTCCGCCGGGTACAACATCGCCGGGCCGGAGGTGGAGGACGCGCTGCTGCGGCATCCGGACGTCGTCGAGGCGGCGGTGGTGGGCCGGCCGGACGAGGCCCGCGGGCAGGTCGTGGTGGCCTACGCCGTGCTGAAGGAGGGCGCCGAGCGGGACGCCGAGGCCCTGCGCGCGTATCTCGTCTCCGAGCTGGCGCCGTACAAGTGCCCCCGCGAGATCTTCTTCCGGGACGCGCTGCCGCGCACGGCGACCGGCAAGCTCCAGCGGTTCCGGCTGCTGAGCGCCGGTGACGCCCGAGGCGACCAGGCGTGATGCCGACGACCTAAGATGATCAACGTGTCCGACCAGCATGTGCAGCACGCCCCGAGGTCCCTCATCGTCACCCTCTACGGCGCGTACGGCCGCTTCGTGCCGGGACCGCTGCCCGTCGCCGAGCTGATCCGGCTGCTGGCGGCCGTCGGCGTGGACGCGCCCTCCGTGCGCTCGTCGGTGTCCCGGCTGAAACGGCGCGGGCTGCTGGTGCCCGCCCGTACGGCGCAGGGCGCGGCGGGATACGAGCTGTCCGACGAGGCACGGCAGTTGCTCGACGACGGCGACCGGCGCATCTACGCGCGGGCGCCGTACGAGGACGAGGGGTGGGTGCTGGCCGTGTTCTCGGTGCCGGAGTCGGAGCGGCAGAAGCGGCACGTGCTGCGCTCCCGCCTGGCCGGGCTCGGCTTCGGCACCGCCGCCCCCGGTGTGTGGATCGCCCCGGCCCGGCTGTACGAGGAGACCCGGCACACGCTGGGCCGGCTGGGCCTGGAGGCGTACGTGGACTTCTTCCGCGGTGAGCACCTGGGCTTCTCGCCGACCGCGGAGGCGGTGGCACGCTGGTGGGACCTGGCCGCGATCGCCAAGGAGCACGAGGCGTTCCTCGAACGGCACGCGCGCGTGCTGCGCGACTGGGAGCGCCGGGAAGACACCCCGCCGGACGCGGCCTACCGCGACTACCTCCTCGCCCTGGACTCCTGGCGCCACCTGCCCTACACCGACCCCGGACTGCCCGCCCGGCTGCTGCCCGAGGACTGGCCGGGCGTGCGTTCGGCGGCCGTCTTCCGGGCCCTGCACGAGCGGCTGCGCGACGCGGGGGCGGTCTACGCGGGGGTGGCGGAACAGTGAGGCCCTGTGCCCCGCGTCACCTTTCCGCGCGATAAGGGAACCCTCAGCATCCTCCGACCGTCTTCTCAGGTTCGCTGCCTAGCGTCGTGACTCATGAGTCTCATGCGTAGCTTGAACCGGGCCCTCACCGCCACCACCGGCCTCCAGGTGCGGCGGGCTCCGCAGCCGGCCGCGGCGAAGCCGCAGGCGGTGGCCGCCGCGAAACCCGCGGAGCGGAGCGCGGCCACGTACCGATGTCCGTCGGCCGAGGACCTGCCGACCGACCGGCTGCTGCGGCGGCCGGTCTTCATCATCTCGTCCATCCGGTCCGGCTCGACCCTGCTGCGCATGATGCTGGGCGCCCACTCGCGGCTGCACACCCTGCACGAGCTGCACCTCGGCCGGATGGACGTCACCTGCAACAACTGGCACTCGGAGCGGGCCATGGGCGCGCTGGGGCTGGGGCGCGGCGACCTGGAGCATCTGCTGTGGGACCGCGTCATGCACCGCGAACTGGTCAAGTCCGGCAAGGACTTCATCGTCGAGAAGACGCCGGCCAACGCCTTCATGTACCGGCGGATCCGGGACTGCTGGCCGGACGCGCGGTTCGTCCTGCTGCTGCGCCACCCGGAGTCGATCGCCCGTTCCTGGCACGAGAGCGACCCCGTCAAGCGGCCCTACGACAAGGCCGTCACCGAGGTGCTGCGCTACATGACGGCCGTCGAGCAGGTCCGCGCGGCCGCCACCGACGCGTGCACCGTGCGCTACGAGGACATCACCGCCGATCCCGAGCGGCAGATGCGCCGCCTGTGCGCGTACCTCGGTGTCGACTACGAACCCGCCATGCTCAACTACGGCAAGAAGAGCGGGGCCGACCTGGTCAGAGGGCTGGGCGACTGGCGCGACAACATACGCACCGGCACAGTGCAGCCCGGCCGCGCGCTGGCCGAGGACGACGAGGTCCCCGAGTCCCTGCGCCCGATGTGCCGGGCCTGGGGCTACACGACCTGAACAAACGTCACTTACCCAGTGACAAGCGGGGTTTGGGCGCCTCGGAGCGTCCGGTGCGCGGGCGCCGGCTGCCCGCCCGGTAGGGAGCGGGCCAGACGGCGCCCGGACCGTCGTAGCCCTGCTCGGCCGCCGCATGCAGCGTCCAGTGCGGGTCGTACAGGTGCGGGCGGGCCAGGGCGCACAGGTCGGCGCGCCCGGCCAGGATCAGCGAGTTGACGTCGTCCCAGGAGGAGATCGCGCCGACGGCGATCACCGGGACGCCCGCCTCGTGCCGGATGCGGTCCGCGAACGGCGTCTGGTACGACCGCCCGAACTCCGGCCGCTCGTCGGCGACCACCTGCCCCGTGGACACGTCGATCGCGTCGGCGCCGTGCGCGGCGAAGGCGCGGGCGATCTCCACGGCGTCCTCCGCGCTCGTCCCGCCCTCGGCCCAGTCGGTGGCGGAGATGCGTACCGTCATCGGCCGCTCCTCCGGCCACACGGCTCGTACGGCGTCGAAGACCTCCAGCGGGAAGCGGAGCCGTTTCGCCAGTGAGCCGCCGTAGGCGTCGGTGCGGTGGTTGGTGAGCGGGGAGAGGAAGCCGGACAGCAGATAGCCGTGGGCGCAGTGCAGTTCGAGCAGGTCGAAGCCGGCCCGCGCGGCCCGCCAGGCGGCGGCCGCGAACTGTTCGCGGATGTCGGTGAGCTGGGCCCTCGTCAGCTGCCGCGGGGTCTGGCTGTCCGGCTTGTACGGCAGCGGGGAGGCCGCCACCAGCGGCCAGTTGCCGTCCGGCAGGGGTTCGTCCATGCCCTCCCACATCAGCCGGGTCGAGCCCTTGCGCCCGCTGTGGCCGAGCTGCACACCGATCGCGGTGCCGGGTGACCGCTCGTGCACGAAGCCGGTGATCCGGCGCCACGCCTCCGCCTGCCGGCCGGTGTACAGGCCGGCGCAGCCGGGGGTGATGCGGCCCTCCTCGCTGACGCACACCATCTCGGTCATCACCAGCCCGGCACCGCCGAGGGCCCTGGCCCCCAGGTGGACGAGGTGGAAGTCGCCGGGGACGCCGTCGGCGGCCGAGTACATGTCCATCGGGGAGACGACGACCCGGTTGCGCAGGGTCAGGCCGCGCAGCCGGAACGGGGTGAACATGGGGGGTGTGCCGGGCGGGCAGCCGAACTCGCGCTCGACGGACTCGGTGAACCGGGCGTCGCGCAGCCGCAGGTTGTCGTGGGTGACGCGGCGGCTGCGGGTGAGCAGGTTGAAGGCGAACTGCCGGGGCGGCCGGTCGAGGTACCGGGGCAGGTCCTCGAACCACTCGAGGCTGGCGCGGGCCGCGCGCTGGGTGGAGGCGACGACGGGGCGCCGCTCCTCCTCGTAGGCGGTGAGCGCCTCCTCGAGCGTGGGCTGCTCGTCCAGGCAGGCGGCGAGCGCGAGCGCGTCCTCGACGGCGAGCTTGGTGCCGGAGCCGATGGAGAAGTGCGCGGTGTGGGCGGCGTCGCCGAGCAGGACGACGTTGCCGTGCGACCAGCGCTCGTTGACCACCGTGCGGAAGGTGGTCCACGCGGACTTGTTGGAGCGCAGCGGCCGGCCGCCGAGGGCGTCGGCGAAGATCTTGGCGCAGCGCTCGACCGACTCCCGCTCGTCCGCCTCGTCGAATCCGGCGGCCCGCCAGACCTCCTCGCGCATCTCGACGATCACCGTGGAGGCGTCGGCCGCATAGGGATAGCCGTGCAGTTGCATCACGCCGGGCTCGGTCTCGGCGATCTCGAAGCGGAAGGCGTCGAAGGCGAAGTCGGCGGCCAGCCAGATGTACCGGCAGCGGTGGCCGGTGATGTGCGGCCGGAACACGTCGGCGTAGGCCTCACGGGTGGTGCTGTGCACTCCGTCGGCGGCGACGACGAGGTCGTACGTCTCCGCGAGCCGGGCCGGGTCCGGGGCGGCGGCGCGGAAGCGCAGGTCGACGCCGAGGGAGCGGCAGCGCTCGTGCAGGATCGCCAGGAGCCGGCGGCGGCCGAGGGCGGCGAAGCCGTGTCCTCCGGAGGTGTGGCGGGTGTTGCGGTGGACGATGTCGATGTCGTCCCAGCGGACGAAGTGCTTCTGGAGGGCTTCGTGGACGACCGGGTCGGCGTGTTCGATGCCGCCGAGGGTTTCGTCGGAGAGGACCACTCCGAAGCCGAAGGTGTCGTCGGGGGCGTTGCGTTCCCAGACGGTGACCTGCCGGTCGGGGGCGAGGCGTTTGAGGAGGGCTGCGGTGTAGAGGCCGCCGGGGCCTCCGCCGACGATCGCCACGCGTAGGGGGTGGCTGGTCCCGTCGTGCGCCTGCGGGCCCGTCGTGGCCGATCGCGCAGTTCCCCGCGCCCCTTGGGTCGGCATCCTCACCGTCCGTTCCATTTGGGAGGGCGCTTCTCCTTGAACGCCGCGTGGAACTCCGCGTAGTCCTCGCCGTTCATCAGCAGGGCCTGGGTGGAGGCGTCCAGCTCCACCGCTGCCGCCAGTGGCATGTCCAGCTCCGCCGTCAGGAGGGCCTTGGTCTGGGCGAGCGCCAGCGCCGGGCCGTCGGCCAGGCGGCGGGCGAGCGCCTGGGCGGCCGCGTCGGTGTGGCCCTCGTCGGTCAGCTCGCTGATCAGCCCGATCCGCTCGGCCTCCAGGGCGCGCACGGGTTCCCCGAGCATCAGCAGCCGGGTGGCGTGGCCGAGGCCGACGATCCGGGGCAGCAGGTAGGCGGCACCCATGTCGCCGCCGGACAGGCCGACGCGGGTGAACAGGAAGGCGAAGCGGGCGCTGGGGTCGGCGACGCGGAAGTCGGCGGCCAGGGCGAGGACCGCCCCGGCACCCGCCGCGACGCCGTGGACGGCGGCGATCACCGGGAACGGGCACTCCCGCACGGCACGGACGACCTGGCCGGTCATCCGGTTGAAGTCCAGCAGCTGAGCGGTGTCCATGGACAGGGTCGCGCCGATGATCTCGTCGACGTCGCCGCCGGAGCAGAAGCCGCGCCCCTCGCCGGCCAGCACGAGGGCCCGTACGGCCCGCTCCCGGGACAGTTCGGCGAGCAGGTCGCGCAGGTCGGCGTAGGCGCCGAAGGTGAGCGCGTTGAGCCGGTCGGGGCGGGCGAGGGTGACGGTGGCGACGCCGTCGGCGAGGTCGACGCGCAGGTGCCGCCAGTCGGGGGTGCGTGTGGCGGAGCCGGTGAAGGGACTCATGACGGGCGGCCTCCTAGGGCGGGCGCGGCCTCACTGAGCGCTACGCCTTCGAAGTTATCACCGATCCGTGACTGTCGTCACGAGTCCGCGATAGTCCGCCCGGGGGACAGGTGACCGGACGATCGACTTCCGTGACATCCGTCACTGGACGTCAATAAGGCGGTAACAGCGGGAGCATCCGTGCGAGACGTGCCGTTCACCCGGGTAGGCCGCTCCCCGGTGGGGTCGAAGGTCCCGCGCGGTGCCCGTCGAAGGGCTCTGCCGGGCCGCGCCGTACCATTCATAAGGTTGAAAGCAGGACAGGACAGCCCTGCTCCACGAACGGACAAGCCGTGCACGATCGCTCACAAGCCCCCGGTTCCTGGCGCATCGCACTGCCGCACACCGCCGCGGCCGTGCCGGTGGCCCGCGCCCTGGTCCGTACGGCGCTGGCCGAGCTGGAGCACACGGCAGACTGCGACACCGCGGAGCTGCTCACGGCGGAACTGGTCGCCAACGCCGTGGAGCACACCGCCGGGGACGACCCGATAGAGCTGGTGGTGGAGCTGCTGCCGACCGGCTGCCAGGTCGAGGTGCACGACCCGGACCCGGCACCGCCCGGCGACCTCACCCGCCCGACCCTCGCCGAGCCGGACGTCTGGCAGGAGGGCGGGCGCGGTCTGCTGCTGATCCGCGCCCTGAGCTCGTCCTGCGGGCACCGCCCCACCGGCTCCGGCAAGGCGGTCTGGTTCAGACTGCCTGTGGTACCCGCTCAGCGGCGTCCGACGTGACCCGCGCCCGGGCGAGCCGGGAGTTCCGGCGCCCGTAGACGGCGTACACCAGCAGCCCCACCGCGAGGAACACCGCGAACTGGAGCCAGGTCGCCCGGCCCGTCTCGTACATCAGGTAGAGGCAGAACCCGACGCCCAGCAGAGGCGTCACCGGGTACAGCGGCACCCTGAAGGTACGGGCAAGGCCCGGCTCCCGGCGGCGCAGCGCGATCACCGCGACGTTGACGGCGGCCATGGTGGCGAGCGTGCCGATGGTGCAGAGGTTGACCACCGCGTCCAGCGGGGCGAAGGCCGCCGGCAGCGCGAAGACCACGCCCACGATCAGCGTGCCGGCGACGGGCGTGGCCGTGCGCGGCGAGACCTTCTCGAACACGCGCGGCACCAGTCCGTCGCGGGACATGGACAGCAGGATCCGGGTCTGGCCGTACATCACGGCGAGCACCACCGAGGCGATCGCGACGACCGCGCCGAAGGCGACGACGGCACCGCCGGCCGTGGAGCCGGTGACCTCGTTGACGACGTAGGACAGCGCGGCGGGCCGGTCGCCGACCGCGTCGCCGCCGATGGCACCGATCGCGGCGAGAGCGACCGCGCAGTACAGCAGGGTGACCAGGCCGATGCACACCAGGATGGCGACGGGGATGTCGCGGCGCGGGTTCTTGGCCTCCTCGCCGGCCGTGGTGATCGCGTCGAAGCCGATGTACGAGAAGAAGGCGGCCGTGGTGCCGGCGCCGATACCGCCGAGGCCGGCCGGTGAGAACGGGGTGAGGTTGCCGTCCTGGAAGGCGGTGAAGCCGATGGCGATGAAGGCGACGAGGACGGCCAGCTTGAGGACGGCCATCGCGGCCGTGGCGCGGGCGCTCTCCCGCACTCCGCGGATCAGCAGGACGGAGGCCAGGGCGATGACGACGACCGCGGGCAGGTTGACCGCTCCTCCGTCGCCGGGCCCCGCGGAGAGCGCGTGCGGCAGCTGGATGCCGAGGACGCCGTCCAGCAGTTCGTTGACGTACTGGCTCCAGCCGACCGCGACCGCGGACACCGACACGCCGTACTCCAGCAGGAGGCACCAGCCGACCAGGAAGGCGGTGGTCTCGCCGAGTCCGGCGTAGGCGAAGGAGTACGACGATCCGGAGACCGGGATCGCGCCGCCCAGCTCGGCGAAGGCGAACGCGGTGAAGACGCAGGTGATGGCGGCCAGGATGAACGAGACGACGACGGCCGGGCCGGCCTCGGCGACCGAGTCGGACAGGCCGACGAAGATGCCGGTGCCGACGATGGCGCCGACGCCGAAGCAGACGAGGTGGAACAGCCCCATCGTGCGCTTCAGGCCGTGGCCTTCGCGGTCCGCGCCGGATTCGGCGACGAGGACGTGGGGGGACTTGATGCGGGAAGCGGGCATTGCGGGTGGTGCTCGTTTCTGGTGGTGCGGGGGGCGCGACGGTGGTCGCGGCCGACGGCACCGGAAGGGGTGGCTCCGGGGCCGCCGGTCAGGATAACGGTCCTGGTCAGGCGAGTGTGGCGACGAGCACAGCCTTGATGGTGTGCAGGCGGTTCTCCGCCTCGTCGAAGACCACGGAGTGCGCGGACTCGAAGACCTCGTCCGTGACCTCCAGGGACGTCAGACCGTGGCTTTCGAAGATCTGCCGGCCCACCCCCGTGCCCAGGTCGTGGAAGGCGGGCAGACAGTGCAGGAACTTCACGTCCGGGTTGCCGGTGGCCCGCAGGACGTCCATGGTCACCGCGTACGGGGCGAGGGCGGTGATCCGCTCGTCCCAGACCTCCTTGGGCTCGCCCATGGAGACCCAGACGTCGGTGACGACGAAGTCGGCGCCGCGCACGCCCTCGTCCACGGCCTCGGTGAGCGTGATGCGCGCCCCGCTCGACTCGGCGAGCTCCTTCGCCCGGTCGACGACCTCCTGGGCGGGCCAGTAGGACTTCGGCGCGACGATGCGTACGTCCATGCCGAGCAGGGCGCCGGTGACCAGGTAGGAGTTGCCCATGTTGAAGCGGGCGTCGCCGAGGTAGGCGAAGGCGATCCCGCCCAGGGGCTCGGTGCTGTGCTCGGTCATCGTCAGCACGTCGGCGAGCATCTGGGTGGGGTGCCAGTCGTCGGTCAGGCCGTTGTAGACGGGCACGCCGGCGAAGGCCGCCAGCTCCTCGACCTTCTGCTGGCTGTCGCCCCGGTACTCGATCCCGTCGAACATGCGCCCGAGCACGCGCGCGGTGTCCTTCACGGACTCCTTGTGGCCGATCTGCGAGCCGGCCGGGTCGAGGTACGTCGTCGAGGCACCCTGGTCGGCGGCGGCGACCTCGAACGCGCAGCGCGTGCGCGTCGACGTCTTCTCGAAGATCAGCGCGATGTTCTTCCCCTGCAGGTACCGTGTCTCGGCCCCGGCCTTCTTGGCGGCCTTCAGCTCCGCGGCCAGCTCGACCAGGCCGCGGAACTCCTCCGCGGTGAAGTCGAGCTCCTTGAGGAAGTGGCGGCCGGCGAGGGCGGTCGGGACTGTCGCCATGGGGCGCTCCAGGGATACGGGGACGGGTCTCTGGAACAGTATACGAAACTTTGAATTCTTATACGGAAACTGAATCCCTATACGGCCCCTCGCTCCACCGGGCAGCTCATGCAGCGCGGCCCGCCCCGGCCCCGGCCCAGCTCGCTGCCCGGGATCTCGATCACCTCGATGCCCTGTTTGCGCAGGTGGGTGTTGGTGGTGGAGTTGCGCTCGTAGGCCACGACGACGCCCGGCTCGACGGCCAGCACGTTGCAGCCGTCGTCCCACTGTTCGCGCTCGGCCGCGTGGACGTCCTGGGTGGCGGTCAGGACGCGGATCTCACTGAGCCCGAGGGCGGCGGCGATCGCTCGGTGCATGTGCTCGGGCGGGTGGTCGGTGACCTTCAGCTCCTTCTCGGCCACGCCCGGTTCGATGGTGTACGAGCGGAGCATGCCGAGCCCGGCGTACTGGGTGAAGGTGTCGCCGTCGATCATCGTCATCACGGTGTCGAGGTGCATGAACGCCCGTCGCTTGGGCATGTCGAGGGCCACGATCGTGCGGGCGGAGCCCGCGGCGAACAGCTTGTGCGCGAGCATCTCGACGGCCTGGGGCGTGGTCCGCTCGCTCATGCCGATGAGGACCGCACCGTTGCCGATGACCAGCACGTCCCCGCCCTCGATGGTGGAGGGGTAGTCGGCCTGCCCTTCGGACCAGAGGTGGAACGTCTCGTCACGGAACAGCGGATGGTGCCGGTAGATGGCCTCGAAGTGGACGGTCTCCCGCTGCCGGGCGGGCCACCGCATGGCGTTGATGGAGACCCCGTCGTAGATCCAGGCGGAGGTGTCGCGGGTGAAGAGGTGGTTGGGCAGCGGACCGAGCAGGAAGTCGTCCAGCTCCATGGCGTGGAACCGCACCGAGGTGGGCTCGGGGTGCGCCTCCAGGAACTCCCGCTTGGTCATGCCGCCGACCAGGGCCTCGGCGAGTTCGCGGGCGGGCAGGGTCTCGAAGGCGGCCCGGAGGTGGTCCGTGGCCAGCACTCCGTACTCCTTCTCGTCGAAGACCCGGTCCAGGACGAGCCGTCTGGCCGCCGGGAGGTCCAGGGTCTCGGTGAGCAGGTCGCCGAAGAGGTGCACGGCGACCCCGCGGTCGCGCAGCACGTCGGCGAACCCGTCGTGCTCGGCGCGCGCCCGGCGCACCCACAGCACGTCGTCGAAGAGAAGGGCGTCCTTGTTGCTGGGGGTGAGCCTTTTGAGCTCGAGATCCGGCCGGTGCAGGATGACGCGGGTGAGCCGCCCGGCCTCGGAGTCGACATGGAATCCCATGCCTCCATCCTGACCATCCGGGTGGGGGTTCACCCCCTGCTTGCGCGGATGCGTGTGCGCCGAAGTGGTTCCGGGCGTGGGTCAGCCGCCGCGCTGCGGCTGGAACAGTTCCGGGCGGGCCAGCAGGCGGCGGGTGGACGGGCCCGGGTTCAGCGCGGCACGGGCGACGATCCAGCCCGACCGGGCGCGGGCGTCGGCGGGATCGCGGGCCAGGGCCCGCTCGTAGCCGTCGAGCGCGGTGGCCGGGTCGCCGGCGGCGAGGTGATCGTCGGGGGTTCGTGGATCGACCGGGCGGGTCGCGAAGGCGTGGGTACGGGTGTCGGGCCAGAAGCGGCGGTCCGCGCGGAAGCGGAGCGCGGCGCGCTCCGGCGCCCGCGGGTCGGCCGGCGCCGCGACATTGCGCAGCCTCCACTCGGTGCGGTGCAGGGCGGCGGCTGTGCGGGCTCGGGCGAGGGCGGCCCGGTCGACGGGTTCGCGCAGCCAGTCGTCCAGGGTCCGGGCGAGGCCCGTCACGAGCCGGTGCCCTGCCGCGGTGAGCCGGGCGCTGGCCAGCAGGGTGCGCACGACCAGCCGGCTCTGCAGCCGGCGCAGCGCGAAGTGGTAGGCCGCGATGTCGGCGTGGGCCGGTTCGGCCAGGCGGTCCCGCCAGAAACCGGCCACTCCGGTGAACGCGTAGGCGCCGTGCAACAAGCCGGTGAGGTGGCGGGGGTCGGCGCGCCAGGGAGCATAGAAGCGCTCCTCCCGGTCGTCGTCGACGAGCCGGAACAGATGGAGGAGCGCGGCCAGCTTGCTGTGCTGGAACTCGTGGACGAGCGTCTCGGCGAGGGCGAGCGCGGAACCCGGTCGGGTGATCAGCATTGCTCCGTAGGAGTCGCCGCTCGACGCCGAGACCCGTACGTCCGGCGGAGGCGGCGGTGCGAGGGTGGTCCGCCCCCACGGGACGACGGAACGGATGACCGCGGGATCGAGCCGTCCCGGTCCCGCGTCGTCCCCCGCCCCTGACAGGATGCCGACGGCGGCGCCGAACAGGTCCTGCCACGCGGCGGCCTCGTCGGCGTCGAGCCGGGCCGGGGGCGCGGGCTCGTCGAGGTCGCGGTAGGGGTCGAGGTCGTCCAGGGGGATCGCCGCGAGCCCCGGGGGACCGCCGTGCGTGAGGGTGCGCAGCGGGGTCCAGCACGCCTTGCCGTCGCCCGCCGCGGGCTCGTCACCGGCGGTGGCGGAGCCGGGCCGGCAGTCGAAGACCGCCCGTCTGCCCGGGGTGCCCACGGCGTCCGGTACCGGCCACGACAGGGACAGTCGCCCCTGGTCCGCTTCGGCCCTCCCGACCGTCGCTCCGGGCTGCACGTCCCCGAGCCGCGCCGTCCCCAGACCGGGGAAGTGGACAGCGCCGTCGAGGAGGGGGACGAGGAGCTCTGCCCGCGTCCCGGCGTGCAGAGAGGCCGCGACCGCCAGCGCGCTCAGGCGGCCGGCCTCCGCCCACAGCGGCGGACCCGTGGCGGTGCCGTGCAGCCGGCGCAGCACATGGGCGATCCAGCCGCCGGTCGCCGGGGCGAGCAGCAGCCGGTCGACCGCCTCGGGTGCCCGCTCCGCCGCCGCCTTGAGGACACTCCACGCCTCGGCGGCCGGGCTCAGGGGGGTGGGCAGGGAGTCCAGCCGGTCCAGCAGGGTGCGCAGGAGCAGCAGCCGACGGGACCTCTCCGCGCGTTCCAGGAAGAAGACGGCCTCCTTGGAGCCGCCTCCGGTGCCCAGCTCGTCGAAGAGCCGGTCGGGCATCCGGAAGGGAGCGTGGTGCTCCTCGCTCGTCATGGCGAGAGACCTCCGATCGCGGGTGCGGACGTACCCTCAGCCGACGGACGCACCGGGCTTCGTCAGAACCGGGTCGGCGAGACGGATGTGCCGCTACTCGGCCCGAGCACCGCCGCCGCCCTCTCCTCCGCCGCGCATGCTGCTGCGCGCGCGCAGGACCTCGTCGAGGAGGCGGGTGCCGGGCCCGAGCGGCGCGAGACGGTCGACGGCGGCCAGGGGCAGGGCCGCGAGATCCGACAGGTCCGACTCCCAGGCCGCTTCCCCGGCTCCGGAAGCTTCGTCGCGGGCAGTCGCCCGCACAGCAGGTGAATGTCTCAGCGGCCGGGGCAAGACGCTCCCCCTTCGTCCTCGGCGGCATACGACGCAGCGGGGCCTGGTCGTGACGGGCCCGGCAACTGCCCGATCATCGCACATGACGCCCCGGGTCCTTCGCCTGCCGAGCGGACTGGGTCAAATACCGCAGCGCCTGGTCCAGTTCACGCCCGCGCTCCGGGTCGTCGTCGACGGCCACCACCGCGTCGAACAGCTCCCACAGCGCCTGCGGACGGCGCCGGGCGAGCCCGGTGAGGATCCCGGCGACGTCCGTGCGGGCCTTGGTGTGACGGGGCAGCATCGCGGTGACTCCAGGGTCCATCGAGGCGATCACCGTCTGCCGCTCCGCCGGGTCGGCCATCAACGGATAGGCGAGGAGTGCGTCGACGGCGCGCTGCAACGCGGACACCGGGCGTTGCCCTCCGCCCGGCCCCGCCGCGGCGAGCGTCTCGGTGTGCTCCGGGCTCTGCAGCCGGATCTCCGGCTGCTGCAGAGTACGCCCCGCGTCCCTGAGGGCAGCCACCTGCCCGCGCACGGCCGGGAACAGGTCCTCCGCCTCGGGCGGCGCCGGCAGCCGGGCCGCCCGGTCGGCCAGCAGACCGAGCAGGACGTCGGAGAACAGCCCGGTGGCGCGCACCGGGTCGTTGACCGCGGCCCGGCCCCGGCCGGCGGCGCGCAGCAGGGTCTGCCGGTGGGCGAGGTTGCGCCGTCCGACCGGCAGGGCGTCGGGCGGCAGGGGCTCCCGGAAGCCGAGGTCCTCCTCGAAGGTCTCGCAGGCGTCCACGATCCACAGCTGCTCCGCGAAGCCGGGCAGAGCGTCCCCGGCGTACCGTTCGAGCGCGGATTCCAGGTCGATGCCCAGTTTGTCCTCCGTGGTGGCGTCCGCGCAGAACAGCCGTAGCCGCCCGGACCGGTCGAGGACGCCGTGTCCGCCCCACCACACCCACAGCACGTCGCCCCGCACGGCGGGGAGCTCCCGGACGAGGACCCGGCGCAGCGTGGCGTGGTCGGCCGCCGCGTACGGAACTTCGGGGACGTACGGAGGCAGCGGGGCGAGATGCAGGTGCAGCTGGGCCTCCGGTACGCCCGCGCCCCGCAGCAGGCGATGGAAGCGGACGGCATCCCTGGCGGGTCCGGGCAGGTCCCAACCGGGACCGGCGTCGTAGGTCTCGATGCCGACGACGAGGGCGTGCACGGTCGCCGGGTCCTGGTCCACGGGGCCGGTCACGGCAAGCGGTCCACGATGTGCCGGTACACCGCCGGGTTGGTCCAGTAGGCGCTGTGCGCGGCGGGGAAGGGCTGGCGGCTGTCGACGGCGACGTCTGTGACACGGCCCGGGAAGAGGCCGGCGCCGACGTGGCCGAGCAGGTCACGGGGGTCGTACAGGTTGAGCCAGTCGGGCACGTGCGGGGGCAGCGGCGCGGGATGTTCGAGGGAGGGCAGGGAACCCGACTCGTACAGGAACGGGCCCTGGGAACCGGCGGTGACCAGGAGCCGGACCTGTGGCAGCGGCGTGAGGACCAGGGTGTCCAGCGCGATAATGCCGCCGAGGCTGTGCGCGACGATCGCCACGGGTGGCTCCAACCCCGAGATCAGACCGCGCAGCCCGGCGCGGACCGCCTCGCCGCGGCTGAGGTACCGCAGGACGTCCCCGGCGGCCGGGTGGGCGGCCTCGGTGAGGGCGCGGCGGCGGCGTACGACGGCACGGGAGGCGGCCGAGCCCGCGACCCGCAGCATCAGGGAGCGCAGGCCGCGTTCCGTGCCCCGGGCGGGTGCGCCGAGGGTCTGGGCGAGCCGGTCGGCGACGGCGTCCCGGACACCGCCGACCGGCACGAGGGGGGCATCGGAGTCGAGGGCCCCGGCGACGACCCGGGCGGTCAGGCAGCGGGCGGCGACGGCGGCGAGGTCGTCCGGGCCGAGGGCGGCGGCCGCGGCGCCGAGCAGCGGGTGGGCGGCCAGGTCGGTGACGGCGCGGGCCAGGCCGGGGCCCAGCTCGGCCGCGGGCGCGTCCCCCTCTGCGGCGAGCGCGGTCAGCCGCGTCCGCAGGGTCCGGTCGGGTGGGACCGAGCCGGGCGGGAGCTCGACCGCGGGCTTGGCGCCGGCGGCGGCAAGGGTGAGTTCGGCGTACGGGTCGGCGTAGAGCGCGGCCCAGACGGCCGTGCCGTCGTCGACGTCCGGCCCGCGGCTGCGGCCCGGAGCCGGCGGCAGGCTCGCGCCGGCCGCGGCGAATGTGGCGCCGTGCGCGCCGCCCCAGTAGTACGGCACGACGCGCAATCCGTCGCGCAGGGCCGTGAGACCGGCCGCGACGCGCCCCGCGAGCGCAGAGAAGCCCGGTTCGCGCACTCCGGTCCCGTGGATGAAGACGACTGCCGTCATGTGCCCCCCGTGCCCCTGGTCAAGGCCCGCTTGCGACCTTCGATGCGACGTCAAGCCGCCCTCATTCTAGGGAGGTTGGCGGCAGCCGGCGGAGGATGACGAACGGACTGTGGGGAGACCCCCTTGAGTGCTGACTCGTTGATCACGCACTTCGTAGGTGCCTCGGCTCTGATCCTGGTGGTGGCCCATGCGGGCGGCTGGCTGGCCCGGCGGCTGAAACAGCCCTACATCGTCGGCCAGTTGTCCGCCGGCATCGCGCTCGGCCCCTCCCTGCTCGGCAGCGTGGCTCCGGACGCGTACGCGTCGCTCTTCCCCACGCAGATCGCTCCGGCGCTCACGGGGTTCGCTCAGTTCGCCCTGGTGGTGTTCCTGTTCACGGTGGGCTACGAGCTGGACCTGAAGGTCCTCGGCGACCGGGCGCGCACCTCGGTCACGGTGGCGCTGGCCTCGTTCGTCGTACCGATGGCCGTGGGCTGCGGCTGTGCGCTGCTGTTCCGGGGCCCGTTGCACGACCTGGGCATGCCGCGGGACCTCTCCCCCGCCATGGTGCTGTTCGCAGGTGTCGCCCTGTCGATAACGGCGGTGCCCGTACTGACGGCCATCGTGCGGGAGAACGGACTGTCCCGCACGGTGCCGGGCGTGGTGGCGGTCTCGGCCGCCGGGGTGCTGGACGCGGTCTGCTGGACGGTGCTGGCCGCGGCGCTTTTGGAGGGCGGCGGTGCCGAGGCGGCGCTCGACTGGCCCTGGCGAGTGGCGATCGCCGTCTGCTTCGTCACCGTCATGTCGCTCGCCGCCCGGCCGGTGCTTCGCCGGCTACTGTGGCGGACGCGCCTGGACCCTTCACTGCGGGTGGCGCTGCTCATCGGCTTCGCCCTGGGTTCGGCCTGGGTCACACACTCCCTCGGGCTGCACGTGATCTTCGGGGCACTGCTGGCCGGGGTGATGGTCCCGCGCGAGGAGGGCGGCACGCTCGACCCCGATCTGCTTCGGCCGTTGCACGACGTCGGCTCACTGCTGCTTCCGTTCTTCTTCGTGGTCTCGGGGCAGTCCGTGGCCCTGAACGGCATGGACGGCACGGGCTGGACCGTGCTGCTGGTGGTGACGGTGCTGGCGGTGACGACGAAGACGGTCAGCGGAACGCTCGCGGCCCGGCTCGGCGGTCTCGGCCGGCACGACGCACGGACCGTGGGCGTGCTGCTCAGCGCCCGCGGCCTCACCGAGCTGATCGCGCTCAACGCGGGTTTCCAGGCCGGTCTGCTGAGCGGCCCGCTCTACACCGTCCTGGTGTTCATGGCCCTCGCCACGACGCTGCTCACCCAGCCGCTCCTGCTCCTGACCCGCCGACTGGCCGCCCGGGACCGGACCGCACCGCCGTCCCCCGGCACTCCCGCGCCCCGGCATCCCCGGGACGGCACGGCGACGG
This sequence comes from Streptomyces viridiviolaceus, assembly GCF_014650995.1. GTDB lineage: Bacteria > Actinomycetota > Actinomycetes > Streptomycetales > Streptomycetaceae > Streptomyces > Streptomyces viridiviolaceus. Next base: position 223,381 of record NZ_BMWA01000002.1, on the reverse strand, counting down.
CCTCCGCGGCGGACGTGGGCTGACGGTGCCGGTGCCGCTCCGCGACACCGGACGTCACAGCGGCATCGGTGCCAGATCGCACTCGATACGGCGCCGTCGGCGGGCGTCGAGGAGCCAGGGATGGTCGGCGCGGACGACCCTGGCGAAGCCCTCGACCGCGCGGCGCTGCCACTCGTCCGCCTCCGTGCTCCGGCCGAGGCCGCGCAGGTCGAGGGCGAGGTTGGCGGTGCAGGACAGGGTCAGCGGATGGTCCGGGCCGGCGACCTCGGCGAGAAGCGGCAGGGCGGCCTCGTCGAGCTCGCGGGCCCGTTCGAAGTCCAGGAGCGCGTAGGCCGTGTTGGCCTGGCCGATGGCCGTGGTCAGCGTGATGATGTGCCGGTCCCCCACCGTCTCGGCCAGTCGGCGTGCTGCGTCGTCCTCCTGCTCCCGCGCGCTGTCCAGCGCCCCGAGGGCCCGCTGGGTGGCTGCCAGGTTGGCTCTGGTCAGCAGGGTGTACGCGTGGTCCTCGCCGAGCCGCTGCGCGTAGCGGCGCCCGGTCTGTTCGGCCAGTTCCCGGGAACCGTCCAGGTCACCGGCCAGGCGCAGGTCCACGGACAGGTTGACCGCGGTGGCCAGCGAGTCGAAGTGGTCCGTTCCGTAACGTGCGGTGAAGCGCCGCAGGGTCTCCGCCGAGAGCAGGGCGGCCTCGGCGAGCGCCCCGTTACGGCGCAGGCACACCGCGAGCGTGCGTGCGATGCGCAGCGTGAGCGGGTTGTCGGCACCGAGCGCGGTGCGGGCCCGGCGGTGGACGTCCTCCTGGAAGTCGCGGGCTCCCGGGTAGTCGCCGCCCTCCAGCATGTCGAGGGTGACGGCGTTGAGGCTGTTGAGCGTGAAGAAGTTCCCCGGGCCGAGGAGCAGGTCGCGCAGCCGGGCCGTTTCCTGGTCCAGCGGCAGCGCGTCCGTGAACTGCCCGCACATCCGCAGGTCGACGCCCAGGCTGTGGCCGGCCCGCAGCGTGGTCATGTCGTCGGGACCGAACAGGGAGCGGGCGAGCTCGGTGGCCTCCTGGCTCAGATCGCGGGCTTCCCGGAAACGTCCCTGGTAGCGGCGGGCGTCGGCGAGGCCGCACAGTGAGTCGACCAGTTCCTCCGGGTCGACGTCGATCCGGCGGGAGACGTCCAGCGCCGCCGCGCTGAGCGGGTAGGACTCGGTCACCTCGCCGACTTGGCGCAGCAGGAACGCGAGGCTCTTGGTGATGCGGATGACGTGGACGTCCTCCTCGCCGGAGGCCGCGGTCCAGGCCGTGCATGCCTGGCGTGCCAGGTTCACCGCGCCCTCGTGGTCGCCCCAGTAGTAGAGGAACCACATGGTGTCCTGGACCAGTTCGCGCACCCAGGTGTCGGTGCTGGTCACCGCCTGTGAGGTGAGCACGTGGGGCAGCAGTTCCTGGTATCCGCGCCACTCCGCGGAGGAGCCGTACGGGCCGCGTTTGGCCGCTGACAGCAGTTGGTGGGCGGCTTCCCGCCGTCGTTCGCGGTCCTGCGGACTCAGCTTGGCCAGGAGCACGGTCTGCAGGAGGCGGTGCATCTGCAGGGTGTCGGATCGTGGATCCACCTTGACCAGGGAGAACTGGCTGAGGTCGCGCACGGCCCGGTTCATCTTGATCGGCTCGTGCAGCAGGGGGTCGACCTCCGGGGTGATGCTGACACCGCGGCTGCCGCGCAGCATGGAACGCGGGATCGGCTCGGGGGCCATGCAGGCGCAGATGTCGAGGAGCTGGCGGGCGCCCGGGTTGTTGTGTTCGAGCCGGTGCAGGGAGATGTCCCAGGCGGCGGCGACCGAGACCGGGTACTCGGGAGCCGGGTCGAGTTCCAGGATCTCCGGGCTGCGCAGGGCGAGCAGTTCCAGGTACTCGTCGATGGGCATGCCCGTGATCGCGTGCCAGGTGCCGGCCTGCTCCACGGCCAGCGGGAGATCGCCGAGAGCCTCGGCCAGCCGGTCGGCGTCCTCGGCCGACAGTTCGGGCGAACGCTTCTGGAGCAGTTCGACGGATTCCTGACGCTCGAAGACCGTGACGGTGAGGGGGGTGGCCACCTGCTCCCAGGCGCGGTTGCGGGAGGTGACGATGATCTTGCCCGGCCCGTGGGACGGGAAGTACGCGCGCACCGCGTCGACGTCCTCGGCGTTGTCGAAGACGAGCAGCCAGTCGTCGTACGGCTCACCGGTACGCAGTGCCTCCAGGACGGCCGGGACGGCCGTGCGTGCCACGGGGGCGCCGAGGCTGTCCTGTTCGGCCGGCGCCACACCCATCTGGACCGCGAGCGTGGCCAGCGCGCCCAGGATGAGCGGCTCCCGCTCGGCGGGGATCCAGCAGATCACCTTGTGGTCGTGCAGGTGGGTGTAGATGTACTCCAGCACGAGCTGCGACTTTCCGACGCCGCCGAGGCCGTGCAGGGCGTGCGGAAGCACGGCCGCGGTGTCCTGGGCCGACAGCTGGTCCTCCACGGCCCGCAGCAGCGCCCGCCGCCCGACGAAACTGATGTTCCTCAGGGGCACGTTCACCAGAAGGGCAGGTGTCTTCGCCGGCTCACTCTTCATGGCCCGCCATTCCTCCGTCGGATGCTGGATCGGCTCCGGACGTGCGGCCGATCCGTCGTGCGGTGCGGTGCGGACGGACTCGCCGTCCGGAGAGCGGTGCGACACGGTGCCGTCACCCGGTACGCCGGTGGCTCCGGCGTCCGAGGCGATCCGGCGGGCCCGCTCCGCGTACGGTCCCGCCAGCGCCCGCATGACGGCCAGCTCCGACTGCCGCCATCCGCCGGCCCCCGGATCGGGCAGGGTGGTGCCGTTCGGGTCGCGCAGGGCGGCGCGCAGGGCGACACCGTGCTCTCCCGCTGCGGGAAGTGCCCCCAGCACGGCGACGATGCCCGCCAGTTGCGTGCGCGTCGTGGTCGCCAGCAGTGCTTCCCGGACACCTTCGGCGAACTCGGGCCGTTCCCGGTCGCCGCCCCAGTCGACGAGTCCGCCCATCAGGATCTCGGCGAGATGCTCGGGACCGCTGTCGGGCATGGTCCGCCGACGTAACTGGTCGATGAGGTCGAAGCGGAACGGCGCGGCCGCGAGGTGCGTGGCGAGCCGACGGGCGACGGGGGTGGCGAGGGTGAAGAAGTGGTGGACCGCGGCGGCCGCCGCCTTCCTGTGGCGCGGGGCGCGCAACCCGGGAGCGGGCGCCCCCTGTCGCAGCGTTCCGGCCACCACGGCGGGCAGGGTGCGGCGCACTCCGCGCTCGGCGAGGACCAGATCCGCCCATACGGCGAAGGACCCTTCCTTCAGTGACAGCACCGGGACGGGGACGGCGTCCTCGGGTCCGTCCGGCAGAGGCCGCATGGGGTCGGGTCCGCTTGCCGGGGGCCGGAGCCGCAGGCGGTGGGTGGCCGCTCCGAAACCCCCGGCCTCCCACTGCGCGGCGTGCGGGTACAAGGATGAGCGGTGCCGCATGTGGGGTGGCAGCAGATGGACGAGGGCCGTGGGGCCGGCCCGGCCGAGGCGTCCGAGCAGCCGGTCGGCGGCGGGCGCGGCCCAGCCGTGTCCCATACCGTCGGTGAGCACCAGGAAGATCCGGTCCCCTCGGCCGACGAACAGCTCGCCGGCTTCCGCGGTGGTTCGCCCGTCGCTCCAGCGCAGGCTCGGCTCGCCGCTCGGGGGCACGGACACCTTGACGGTGCGTACGGCCCGGAAGGCGCCGCTCTGCTCCGCGGCGGCGGCCAGGCCTGCCGTCTCCCCGGTCCAGACGGCCATGGTGGGGGCGTCGTCGACGAGCAGGACCAGGTCGAATGCCTTGACGTCGGCGGGCTGGAACGCCGGCATCCACAACTCGTCGAGGAGGCCCCGCTCGGCGGTCTCCTCTTCGTCCAGTTGCCGGACGTCGCGGGAGGGCACCTGGCGCGCAAGCCGGTGCAGGGCGCGGGCCAGACCCGCGGTGAGACCCTGCCGCCCGGTCGTACCGGGCCGTACCCGGGGCAGGACGGGGGCGCCCAGGCGTACTCGGTCGGGACCCACCGGGTCGGGTGTGAACAGCGGCTGCGGAGCGGCGCCGGCGTCCTCGCCCGGCGACTCGGGGCGCTCCGGCGAGGTGGCGGCAGGCGCGGGCGGCGCCGGGTCCTGGCGTCCGCCGCCGTCCGGCGCGGTGGTCTCCGCGGCGGTGGCCCGTCCGGTGCGGCTCCAGTGGGCGCTCAGCCACACGGCGTCGGCCAGTTCCTGCCAGTGCGGGTCGGGGCGTGACTCCCTGGCCGGGGGCCTCGCCGCCTCCGGCCCGGCGTCGCCGCCGGGTCCGGGGGCGCGTTCCCGGGGATGGCCGTCCATTCAACGGCCCTTCGCCAGGTCGCGCAGGAGCATCTCCAGGAGCTTGCGCCCGCTGCCGTCGGCGCGGAACGTGCCCGCGGTGGTCAGTTGGACGGCGTTGAGCAACTGGTCCAAGGAGTGGGTGCCGCCCGCGTCGATCCGCTTGACGAACAGGTCCACCAGCACCTCGGCCTCCGGTGGCAGCACACTCAAGTGGCTCGCCACGATGGCCAGAAGCTGCTCACGGGTGGGCGTACGCATGTCCAGCGGGAGGCAGCGCCTGCGGAACGCGGCCGGAAACTCCCGCTCCCCGTTGCTGGTGATCACCACGACGGGGAACTCCAGGCTCTCCACGCGCCCTTCCCGTACCACGGCGTGCACACCGGGATCGCTGGTGTGCACCCGCGCGCTGTCCCGCGCGTCGCGCACCAGCTCCGGGACCTCGTAGCTGCCGTTCTCCAGGACGTGCAGCAGGTCGTTGGGCAGGTCGATGTCGCTCTTGTCCAACTCGTCGACCAGAAGGACGCGCGGGCGGACGTGCGGCAGCAGCGCGGTGCCCAGGGGCCCCAGGGTGATGAAGTCGCCCAGAGCGGGTGGCGGCCGGCCGTCCTCGGCACCCGGGTCGGCGGCCGGCGTTCCGGTGGGGTGCAGCCCGGCCCGCCAGGCCGCGATGGCCTGGGCGCGCCCCATGGCGTCGTGGGCGTAGAGGCCGTCGCGCAGCGTGGTCCGGCTGACGATGTTCCATTCCAGGACGCGTCCGAGGCCGAGCTCGCGGGAGATGAGGTAGGCGAGCGTGGACTTGCCCACGCCCGGTGCGCCGGTCACCAGCAGGGGCCGCCGCAGCAGCAGCGCCGCATTGACGATGTCCGTGCTCTCGGCGTCGAGCTGCGGTACGGCGTCCACATGCCCCAGACGGCGGCGGGCGGCCTCCTCGTCGTCCGGTGGCTGAGGCTGTGGCGGCCCGCCGCGGAACCGGCGCCAGGGCGGCGCGGGCGGCAACTCGGGTGGCGGCCCGCTCGGCGCGGCTCCTGTGGCACGGAAAACCCGCCAGTCCTGTCCGTCCACCGCTTCCACCCCGCTCATACCGGGGTCTCCTCACTGTCGATGGTGGCCATGGCGCGGCCGGCGTACCCATGACCGTGGGCGGGCGCCGGCTCGTAGTCGGCCGCGGTCTGGATGTCGACCAGCCGATGCGGGTCGTCCCAGAGGAAGGCGATGTGCCGGCCGAGCAGGAAGCGCCCCGCGGCGTTGAGTTCGGCCCGGCGTCTGAGCTGGTGGATGACGACCGGCAGCCGCGCCGGCCGCTGTACGGCGGCGAACACGGCCATCACGACCTCCCGCCGTTCCTCCGGGAACTCGCCTCTGCGATCCCAGACCGCGAGCCCGATCCCCTCGGCGATGGCCGCTTTGAGCGCCTCCGTCGCCGCACCGCCGTCGGGCGCGTCGAGCACCGCGGCCGTGCGGCTGGGTTCCGCGGCCAGCGTCGCCTGCCACGCGTCGGGCCCGTCGGCGTCGGACGCCTGCCAGCCGTGCACCGCGATGCCCTGGCGCTGCAGTGTGCGCCACCGCTCCTGCCACTGGGCCCTGACCAGTCCGTCGTCGCTGCGCATGCGCTCGAGGCTGCGCAGGTGCACCGCGTACTTCAACCGTAGGGGCAGGGGCTTGGCGTCCCCCGACCGGACGGCCAGACCCGCCACGTCGTGGTTGAGCAGTTCGTAGGGGAGGACGAACTCCACGTAGGGAGGCGTCGGGTGGCTCCCGTCGGCGGCCGGTTCGCGCGGTGCGGAGGAGAGCCGGACGACTTGACGCAGGGCGCGTTCGACCGCTGGGCCGAGCGCATCCAGGCTGGTCGTCTCCGGGTCCGCCGGGTGGGGGTGCCAGTGACCGGGGACCGTGTTCAGCCAGGGCCGGACGACGACGTCCGGCGAACCGTCACCCGCCGGTTCCACGGCCACGACCAGGCACCGGGGGATCGTCGGGTCGGGGGCGGCGGCCGCCCGGTCCGCCCGCCGCCGTTCCAGTGCCGTCAGCAGTTCGGCCCGCTCCGCCCAGCCGCGGACCCAGGAGGACAGGCCGCTGCGCAGGGCGGGGCCGCGGACGAGTTCCGCGGCGTGCTCCATGAGCAGCACCGCGGGCGGCAGGCCGTCCGGCTGGACGTTGAGCTCCACGAGGTGGGTGAAGAGCCTGCCGGCTGAGAGGTTCCAGGGCAGATCGAGGTGGAGTTCGCGGGCCAGTGAGTCGCGCAGTCCCGTTCCGGGCAGGCTGCTGTCGGCGGTCTCCAGCAGAGCCAGCGCGGAACGCACGTCGTCCGGGGTCAGGGGACCTGGCAGTGGCGGAGCGAACCCGGCCTCCCCCGCGATGAGCAGCTGCTCGATCCCGGCGGCCGTCGACGCGCCCTCGAAGACCCTCACCACGTCGACGAGCACCCGCTCGCCCGAAGGCACGCTGAGCGCTGCCCTCACCAGGGCGATCACGTCCTCGCGCTGTTTGGCGCCGCGCAGGTCGACATGCAGCTGGAGCTGGTCCGAGAGGACGCCCGCGAAGAAGACACGGCCCGCCTGGTCCTCCAGGCTGCTCAGGTCGCACAAAGCCTCTGTCAGGCGGAACAGCAGGTCACTTCCCGGCGCACGCCCGAACTCGCCCCATCCCGCCGCTGTCTCCACCGACCTTCCCCCACGAGCCGGTTCACCTGACCGACCAGCGAAGCTAGCACGCCAAGTCCCGGCGTTCCAGGCGGACTCGACAACCTCGGCCATCACAGCGCGGCCGTACCGCACGGTGGCCGGGCCGGCGGTGAACCCGTCGGCGCGACGGGTTCACCTGATCACAACCGCGGGTCCACCGGCTCCGACTCCAGCGCCAGCACCCCGAAGACCGCCTCGTGCACCCGCCACAGCGGTTCGCCGTCCGCCAGCCGGTCCAGGGCCTCCAGGCCGAGGGCGTACTCGCGGATCGCCAAGGACCGCTTGTGGTTCAGGAACCGCTGCCGCAGCCGGGCGAGGTTGTCGGGGCGCGTGTACTCGGGACCGTAGATGATGCGCAGGTACTCGCGGCCCCGGCACTTGATGCCGGGCTGCACCAGACGGCCCTCGGGGTCGCGCACCAGCGCGCCGACCGGCTTGACGACCATGCCCTCGCCGCCGCGGCCGGTCATCTCCAGCCACCAGTCGACGCCGGCCCGGACCGACTCGGGGTCGGCGGTGTCGACGTACAGCCGGCGGGTGGTCTGCAGCAGGCCGCTGCCGTCGTGCTCGACGAGCCGGTCGATCAGGGCGAGCTGGTCGTCGTGCGGCAGGGCGGCGAGGCTGCGGCCCTGGACGGCCAGGATCTGGAAGGGGGCCAGGCGGACGCCGTCCAGGCCGTCGGTCGTCCAGCAGTAGCGCCGGTAGGCGTCCGTGAACGCGGCGGCGTCGGCGGCCCGCCCGCGCTGGCGCGCCAGCAGGTCGGTGACGTCCACGCCCCGCGCCGCGGCACCCTCCAGTGCGGCCAGCGCGCCAGGGAACACCGCGCCGGAGGCGGCGCCCACGGCGGCGTACTGCGAGCGCAGCAGCCCGGACGCCTTCAGCGACCACGGCATCAGCTCGGCGTCGAGCAGCATCCAGTCGGTCGACAGCTCGTCCCACAGACCGGCCTCGCCGATCGCGGTGCGCAGCCGGTCGAGGATCTCCTCGGTGACGGACCCGTCGTCCAGGAACGGACGGCCGGTCCGGGTGTAGAGGGCGCCGGTGGGGCCCTCCACGCCGAAGCGGGCGCGGGCCGCCCCGACGTCGCGGCACACCAGGGCCACCGCCCGCGAACCCATGTGCTTCTCCTCGCACACGACGCGGGCCACGCCGTCCGCCGCGTAACTCGCGAACGCCTCCTCAGGGTGCTCCAGGTAGCCGTCCACCTGTGAGGTCGCGGTCGGCGCCATCGTCGGCGGGAGGTACGGCAGCAGCCTGGGGTCGGTCGCGAAGCGGCTCATGACCTCCAGGGCCGCCGCCGCGTTCTCCTCCCGTACGGTGATCCGGCCGGCGTGCCGGGTCTCCACCACGCGGCGGGCGTGCACGTCCGCCAGGTCCAGCGGCCGGCCGTCGTGCCCGCCGGGTGCCTCGGTGCGCAGCGGCTTCGCCGGTTCGTACCAGACCCGCTCGGCGGGGACGTCGACCAGCTCGCGCTCCGGCCAGCGCAGCGCGGTCAGCTTGCCGCCGAAGACGGCGCCGGTGTCCAGGCAGATGGTGTTGTTGAGCCAGGTGGCCTCCGAGACCGGGGTGTGTCCGTAGACGACGGCCGCGCGGCCCCGGTAGTCCTCGGCCCACGGGTAGCGCACCGGCAGTCCGAACTCGTCGGTCTCGCCGGTGGTGTCGCCGTACAGGGCGTGGCTGCGGACCCGGCCGGAGGTGCGGCCGTGGTACTTCTCCGGCAGACCGGCGTGGCAGACCACGAGCCGGCCGCCGTCGAGGACGTAGTGGCTGACGAGTGAGTCGATGAACTCCCGTACCTCGGCGCGGAACTCCTCGCTCTCGCCCTCCATCTGCGCGATGGTCTCGGCGAGGCCGTGGGTGTGCTGGACCTTGCGGCCGCGCAGGTGGCGGCCGTACTTGTTCTCGTGGTTGCCCGGTACGCAGAGCGCGTTGCCCGACTTCACCATCGCCATCACGCGGCGCAGCACGCCGGGGCTGTCCGGGCCGCGGTCGACCAGGTCGCCGACGAACACGGCGGTGCGGCCCTCGGGGTGCACGCCGTCGGTGTAGCCCAGTTTGCCGAGCAGCGCCTCCAGTTCGGACGCGCAGCCGTGGACGTCGCCGATGATGTCGAAGGGGCCGGTGAGGTGGGTCAGGTCGTTGAACCGCTTCTCGGTGACGACGGTGGCGTGCTCGACCTCCTCCGCTCCGCGCAGGACGTGCACCTTGCGGAAGCCCTCGCGCTCCAGGTGGCGCAGGGAGCGCCGCAGCTCGCGGGCGTGACGCCGGATGACCCGGCGTGGCATGTCGACCCGGTCGGTGCGGGTGGCGTTGCGCTCGGCGCACACGTCCTCGGGCACGTCGAGGACGATGGCTATCGGCAGCACGTCGTACCGCTTGGCCAGTTCGATCAGCCCGCGGCGGGCGTCCTGCTGCACGGTGGTGGCGTCCACGACGGTGCGCCGGCCGGCGGCGAGCCGCTTGCCCGCGATGTAGTGCAGGACGTCGAAGGCGTCCCGGCTCGCGCTCTGGTCGTTCTCGTCGTCGGCGACCAGTCCGCGGCAGAAGTCGGAGGAGATGACCTCGGTCGGCTTGAAGTGCCGGCGGGCGAAGGTGGACTTGCCGGAGCCGGAGGCGCCGATCAGCACGACGAGGGACAGGTCGGTGACGGGCAGGGCGCGGGCCCTGACGCCGGTGCCGGTGGTGGTCATGCGGCCTTCGCCTCCTTCTCGTGGATGGTCTTCAGGGTGAACACGGCCATCTGGGTGGGCGGCCCCACCTCGGGGTCGTCGGGGCCGACGGGGCGGAACTCCACGCCGTAGCCGTGGCGTTCGGCGATCTCGTCCGCCCAGGTGCGGAACTCTTCGCGGGTCCACTCGAAGCGGTGGTCGCGGTGGCGGACGTGGCCGGCTGGGAGGGTCTCCCAGCGCACGTTGTACTCGACGTTCGGCGTGGTCACGACGACGGTCCGGGGGCGGGCCGCACCGAACACCGCGTACTCCAGGGCGGGCAGCCGGGGCAGGTCGAGGTGCTCGATCACCTCGCTGAGCACGGCCGCGTCGTAGCCCTTGAGCCGGTTGTCGGTGTAGGCGAGGGAGCCCTGGAAGAGGGTGACGCGGGCGGCCCGGCGCTCGCCCATGCGGTCCAGCTTCAGCCGCCGGGCGGCGACGGTGAGCGCGCGCACCGACACGTCCACGCCGACGATCTCGGTGAACCGCGGTTCCTTGAGCAGCTCCCGCACCAACTGGCCCTCGCCGCAGCCGAGGTCGAGCACGCGGGCGGCGGCGGACTCGCGCAGCGCACCGAGGATCGCCTCGCGCCGCTGCACGGCGAGCGGCGCCGGCTTCTCCTCGGCGTCGGGCTCCGCCTCCGCGGCGACCGCGTTGTCGATCTCCTCGACGTCGCTGTCGTCCGTCTCGGCCAGCCGGACCAGCTCCAGCCGCTCCATCGCGTCCCGGGTCAGCGACCAGCGGCGGGACAGGTAGCGGCTGGTGATCAGCTTCTGCTCCGGGTGGCCCGGCAGCCAGCCGTCGCCGGCCCGCAGCAGCTTGTCCACCTCGTCGGCGCAGACCCAGTAGTGCTTGGCGTCGTCGAGCACGGGCAGCAGGACGTAGAGGTGCCGCAGGGCCTCGGCGAGGGTGAGTGTTCGGGCCTCCAGGACGAGGCGCACGTACCGCGAGTCGCCCCACTCGGGGAACTCGGTGTCCAGCGGGACGGCCTCGACGGCCGCGGTCCAGCCGAGCGGTTCGAAGAGCCGGCGCACGAGGTCCGGGCCGCCGCGGGCGGGCAGCGCGGGCACCTCCACGCGCAGCGGCAACGGCTGCCCCGCCCGGTCCGGACGGGCCTTGCACACGCCGCGCATCGCGCTGGAGAAGACGTTGCTCAGCGCGACGGCCAGCAGTGAGGAGGCGGCGTAGGGGCGGTCGTTGACGTACTGCGCGAGGGCCGCGTCGGGGGCGCCGCCCCTTCCCCTGCCCTTGCCGCGCCGGACCAGCGCCACCGCGTCCACCTCCAGCAGCAGCGCGGCGGTGCAGCGCTGCTCCTCCGCCTCGGGGTAGAGCACGTGGGCCGTACCGAAGGAGGTGGAGAACGCCTGCGCCCGGTCGGGATGCTTGTGCAGCAGGAATCCGAGGTCGGTCGCGGGGTGCTCGGGGGTGCCGGTGGTGGTGATGGTCAGGAACATGCGGAGGGCCTCTCCGGCTGGGTGGACGATGCGAGGGTGCCGCGCGCGAGGCCCTGTCGTCGGACGCCGCCGTGCGGACGGGAAGGTGACGACAGGGCCTGGAACCCCCGGTGGTCGGTGCCGGGGGTCTGCGGGGCGTCGGTCGGCGGTCACACCATCGCACAGGGCGGGTGACCGGCGCCTTCGGTTATTCCACGGGCGGCCTCAGGTCAGCTGGGACTGCACCTGGGAGGAGATCAGCTCCAGGTGGTCCAGGTCGTGGAGGTCGAGGACCTGGAGGTAGATCCGCTGCGAACCGGCCTCGGCGTAGCGGCCGATCTTCTCGACGACCTCGGCGGGGGAGCCTGCCAGGCCGTTGGTCTTCAGCTCGTCGACCTCGCGGCCGATCACGGCGGCCCGGCGGGCGACCTCGGCGTCGTCCCTGCCGACGCAGACGACGAGGGCGTTGGAGTAGGTCAGGGCGTCGGCCCCGCGACCGGTCTCCTCGGCCGCGGCCCGCACCCGGCCGAACTGGCGCTCGGTGTCCTCGATCGAGGCGAAGGGGATGTTGAACTCGTCGGCGTAGCGCGCGGCGAGCCGCGGGGTGCGGGTGGCGCCGTGGCCTCCGACGAGTACGGGGACCTTGCCCTGAGCGGGCTTGGGCAGCGCGGGCGACTCGGTGAGGTCGTAGTACGTGCCGTGGAAGTCGAAGGTCTTGCCGACCTCCGTGGCCCACAGGCCGGTGACGATCTCCAGTTGCTCTTCCAGGCGGGCGAACTTCTCCTTCGGGAAGGGGATGCCGTACGCCTTGTGCTCCTCCTCGAACCAGCCGGCGCCCAGACCCAGCTCGACCCGGCCGCCCGACATCTGGTCGACCTGCGCGACCTGGATGGCGAGCACGCCGGGCAGGCGGAAGGTGCCGGCGGTCATCAGCGTGCCGAGCCGGATGCGCTTCGTCTCGCGGGCGAGGCCGGCGAGGGTGATCCACGCGTCGGTGGGACCGGGGAGGCCGTCCACGGAGCCCATGCGGAGATAGTGGTCGGAACGGAAGAACGCGTCGAAGCCGAGGTCTTCGGTGGCCTTCGCCACGGTGAGCAAGGTGTCGTAGGTGGCCCCCTGCTGGGGCTCGGTGAAGATACGGAGATCCATGTCTCCATCCTGCATGCCGCGGCCCGGCCCGCGGATCGCCGGTCCCCCGTCGTCCCCGGCCGGGTCCCCCTCGGGTGAATTCGCGTCAACCCCGCGCCCGGTGCGCGGCCGCCCAGTGACCGGCCCCGACGATGATCGTTGGCTCGGGCGGAGCCGGACCGCCCGGCGCCCGTGCCGGCCGGCGAGAGCCGGGGCGCAACCCGTGTCGGCCTCTTCGGGGGGCCACAGGCCGAGGAGGCCGTCATGTCCGAGGAGACCGTGCCGCAGCAGGGCGGGGCCGCCGGGCCGAAGGGCTTGCTGCAGCGGATGGAGGAGCTCATGGCGGCCCTCGACACGGATCTGTCGGCCCTGGACGCCGACCTGCGGCCGGGGGATTCGGGGCGGCCGGCGGCCGAGGACGTGAGACAGGGCCCGGAGGCCCGCGCCTAGGGGGTGTGGGGTCTTCGGTCCACGGGGATCGGGCCGCGGCGTCTGGTGCGGTGGGCCGTGTGCGGGACCGGGAAAACGGGAACTTCCCGGCTCCTTCGCGCGTTTCGGAGGACGACCTGATCGTTCGACGTGTGACACGACGGCGGTGCCGTCGTCGGGGGAAGTGAGCAACCCATGGCCATGGTGGGCCTGTTCTGGATCGCCGAGGGCGACGTGTACGTGGGCGCGAAGCCGTCCGGCCTGGCTCCCGGTGTGCGTCTGACCCCCGAGGGCGTGGTGGCACTCGGCGACGGGCAGTCCGCCCTCCACCTGTGGGAGGACGTGCGTGCACTGACGGTGGCGGACGTCCCCGTGAAGTCCCTGATGCGGCAGGTCGGCGTGGTCAAGGACGTGGCTCTGGGCATGGTGGCGAGCCTGGCTCTGCCCGTGGACACGGGCCTGACGGACGAGGCCCCGATGATGACGGTGCGCGTGGAGACACGCGACGGTGACCACGAGCTGACGGCCTACGTGGCCGCAGCCGTCGGGTACTCCCCGACCGAGGTCGACCTCTCCCGCGCCCTCCTGTCCCGCCTCACGGAGGGCGCCGCGACGATGGCCACGACGCTGGCGGCGATGTCGGAATGGGGCCGCGCCTGGGAGGGCGGGTCGCCCCGTGGGGCGCAGCGGGAGGAACTGCTGCGGGAGTGGGTCGGCTAGAACTCCGATCAGGGGCGGAGCAGGCCGATGGCTGCGGTCAGCAGCCGGGTTCTCCGATGACGAGCGGAACCAGCCCATGACCGCGGTCAGCAGCCGGGTTCTCCGATGACGAGCGGAACCGGCCCATGACCGCGGTCAGCGGTGGGCCGCATGCGGTGCGGGTGGGCTCCTTTTCCGGGACACCGGGTGGGCGGCGCCTAGCCCGCCTCCCGCTCCGGTGACGCCGCCTCCCGGTCGGCCAGTTTGCGCAGCATCTCCCGGACCCGGTCCCGTGACTCGTCGGCCGCGTCGATGCCCTCCATGCACTGCCAGTACGTGCCTTCGTCGTCCGCGGCACAGGCGACACCGACGAGGGCGATACCGATCTCGCCGAGCAGCGTGCCGAGGCTCATCAGGGCCTGGCGGGCGTCGCCCAGTTCGGTGAGCTGGGCGGCGCGCAGCTCACCCGGCGCCAGCTCCGGCGTGTGCAGCACCCCGCAGCCGCGCCCCGCCAGCTCGGTCAACCCGATCGCCTCGCCGCGCAGTTCGGGCGGCCCGGACACCGCCAGCCGGCTGCCTATCGCCTGCGCCAGGGCCTGTGCCTGCCACACCTCGGCCAGGATCTTTGGCGCATCGCCCGCGCCGGCCAGGGCACGCCCGCTCCTCACGATGAGCCGCACCGCGTCCATGGGCTGCCCCCGTCCGTCCCGACGCGCCCCCGGCACGTCCGCCCGCACTCCGTTGTCCACTACCCAGAGTGAAGGGCCATGGGGCGAAAAGCCAGAGGAAGGCGGAAATCTGGGGACAACAAATCGATTACTGGCGCGATTTCGACTGCGGAGAGTAATAGTGGAGTCCGTGGCTCCCAGCTGTTCGACGTACGTCCCCCTCCGCTCCACCCGGACGTTCAGTCGTCCCGTCCTCCGGGCGGCGGAAACCTCAGCTCGTTCCGCTCGATCTTCGCCTCCAGTGCGGCCAGCGGGTCGACGCCGAGCACCTCGCACAGCTGGAGCAGGTACGCCAGTACGTCGGCGACCTCGTCCCGGACGCGGTGCGCGGTGTCGGGGTCGGCCATGACACGCGCGGACTGCTCCGGGGTCAACCACTGGAAGATCTCGACGAGTTCGGACGCCTCCACGCTGAGCGCGGCGACGAGGTTCTTCGGAGTGTGGTACGGCTGCCAGTTCCGCGCGGCGGCGAACTCGGCCAGTCTGCGCTGGAGGGCCGCCAGGTCCAGGGGGTGATCGGTCACGGCTTCAGGTGTACCACCGTGACACCCTCCGTCCCCTCCGCCCCCGGCGCCCACGTCCCCTCGCCGACCGCGCCGACGAGGCGGATGTGCCCCCGGTCGCACATGCGGACCGCCACGCGGAGCAGTTCCTCCCGCTGACGCGCGTCCAGCCCCCGGTCGAGGCCGTCGGCCAGGACGGTGAGCGTCTGCAGCGCGGCCGGCACCTCGCCGACCGGATCGACCTCCAGCACGCCGGGGCCGGTGAACAGCACCAGCGCGAGCGCGAGGTAGCGCAGTTCGCCGTCGCCGAGCCGATCCAGGCCGGTACGGATGCCGTCACCCCGGTCCAGCAGCGCGCGGACCGCTCCGCCGGCGACCGGTTCGGCCGGCACGTCCGCGACCGGCCCCGCACACCCGGCGCGCACCGCCGCGACGAACTGCGCGTGCCGCCGCCCGCACTCGGCGCGGGTGCGCCACAGCACGTCGGCGAGGTTGTCGCAGCCGCCGAGGAGCCGCCCCGAGCCGGTCGGCACGGGTGCCCGCATCCGCTCGGGCCGCGGGTCGCAGGCATAGACGGAGCGCAGGGCGACCACCATCTGCTCGGCGGCGGCGAGGACGCGGCGCTGCCCGTCCGTCTTGCCGGCCACGCGCAGCGGCAGCAGAGCCGTACCGAGCCGGTCGTCCGGGAGCGGGGCGCGCGTCACCGGCGCCGAGCCGGCGGTGTGCCAGGCCGCCTGCACGGCACGGCGCCCGGGGTCGCGCAGGGCGGTCTCCAGCAGGACGACCCCGTCCGCCGTCAGCCGCTCCCCCACGATGCGCAGTTCAGGCTCGGCCTGCACGGCGACGTCGAGCCGGACCGGGCCCTCGGGTCCGTCTGCCGTGCAGCCGATGCGGAAGCCGCGACGGCGCTGGGCGTCGGGCCGCGCCCGCTCGGGCACGCAGGCGACCGGGTCGGGGAAGACCGTGCCGAGTTCCGCGCCGCCGCCGAGCCGGGCGAGGGCCTCGTACGCCCGCAGCGCGCTGGTCTTGCCGCAGCCGCTGGGGCCGGTGAGGAGGGTGAGGGGACCGAGGCGGATCACCACGCGGCGGTGCGCGGCGAACGCGGACAACCGCAGTTCGGTGACGCGCGGCCGGTCCGGGTGCCCCTCGTCGTGTCCGGACGGCGGCGACTCAGGGCGGGCGGGGGTGGCGGGCGCCGCTGACGGGGTAGACACGGCCATATGCGGACCGTAGAACTCCGGCTCCGCGCCGAACCGTTCCGCCCGGGCGACGTTCCTACGATCGGGGGACCGGACCCGTCGGGCCGGGCCGCCCGTCACCCTCGCGGACGCGCCGAGCCGACGTCACGGGCCGCGACGGGACGCGCCCGAGGCACCTGAGCCCCGGGACGTCAGGCGTCCTCGCACCCGACCGGGCGTCACACGCCCGGGACCCCGGCCGCGCCCTCCATGAGCCCGTTCACCTCGGTTCCGGCCGGCGTGAGCAGGAACACGTTCCGGTCGACGCGGTGCATCCCGCTCGCCAGGCCGAAGACGACGCCCGTACTGAAGTCCAGGACCCGCTTGGCGACCTCCGTCTCGGCGCCGGTCAGGTCGAGCAGGACCGGGATGCCCGCCATCAAGGTCTCGGCGACCTCGCGGGCGTCCGCGAACACGTTGACCCTCAGGACGACGAATCGGCGGCGCGCCTCCGTCTCCGCCTCCGGCAGCGCGCGATGGCCGACCGAGGACGGCCAGGCGTCGCGCCCGCGCAACGGCACGACCTGGGCGAGCCCCTCCCACTGTTCATCGGTGACGTCGTGGCTGTTCACCGGCTCCCCCCGATTCGACTCGCCTTCAATGCCTGCACCAGCCAATTCTTACGCCAAGTCACCCGTTCGGCCCAACAACGACACGGTCCGCGACCGTCCCGGTGCCCACCGCCGCCGGTGGTTGCCGCCGTCACCGCCGGGGTACCCGGCGCCTGCCGTGCCGCACGCGACGGTCGTCGCTGCCCGTCCGCAGACGCAAGGAGGTCCCATGGGCGTGCTGGACCTGCCCGAACCCGTCACCCGCCACGGGGCCGCGCCGCCGGTCGACCTCACATCGCTCCGGGCGGCGCTGCGCGAGCGGGTGGACGGCGAGATCCGGTTCGACGCGGGCAGCCGGGCCGCGTACTCGACGGACGCCTCCAACTTCCGGCAGACGCCGATCGGCGTCGTCGTCCCGCGCACCCCCGAGGCCGCCGCCGAGGCCGTGGCCGTCGCGCGCGAACACGGCGCGCCCGTGCTGTCGCGCGGCGGCGGGACGAGCCTGGCCGGGCAGTGCACAGGCGCCGGTGTGGTGATCGACTGGTCGAAGTACTGCACGCGCGTGGAGTCCGTGGACGCCGACGCACGCAGGTGCGTCGTACAGCCCGGCATCGTGCTGGACGACCTGAACCGGCGGCTCGCGCCCCAGGGCCTGCGCTTCGGGCCGGAACCCGCGACGCACGCCAACTGCACCATCGGCGGCATGATCGGCAACAACTCCTGCGGCGCCACCGCGCAGGCGCACGGCAAGGTCGTCGACAACGTCGCCCGCCTGGAGGTGCTGCTCTACGACGGCACCCGCTTCTGGTGCGGGGAGACCGGCGACGAGGAGTACGCCGAGATCGAGCGGCAGGGCGACCTGCGGGCGGCCGTCTACCGGCAACTGCGCGCGCTGCGCGACCGCTACGCCGAGGACGTCCGCCGCCGTTTCCCCCGCATCCCGCGCCGGGTCTCCGGCTACAACCTGGACTCGCTGCTGCCGGAGTACGGCTTCGACGTCGCCGGACTGCTGGTCGGCAGTGAGTCGACGCTCGTCACCGTGTTGCGGGCGGAACTGGAACTGGTGCCGGTGGTGAGGGAACGCACCCTGGTGGTGCTGGGGTTCGACAGCATCGACCGGGCCGCCGACGCGGTGCCGGACGTGCTGCCGCACGAGCCGATCGCGCTCGAGGGCGTCGACGCCCGGCTGGTCCGCGACGAGCGGATCAAGCACCTCAACCCGAAGGCTCTCGGCGAACTGCCGGAAGGAAACGCCTTCCTGATGGTGCAGTTCGGGGCGGACACCGCCGAGGACGCGGACGCGCGGGCGCACCGGATGCTCCGGGCCCTGCACGAGAGCGAACACGACCCGGACGTGGAGTTCCTGGACGAACCCGCCCGGGAGGAGGAGCTGTGGCAGGTCCGGGAGGCCGGGCTCGGTGCCACCGCGCACATCCCCGGCCGGCCCGACACCTTCGAGGGCTGGGAGGACTCGGCGGTCGCGCCGGAGCGGCTGGGCGACTACCTGCGGCGTCTGCGGTCGCTGTTCGAGGAGTTCGGCTACGAGAGCGACACCGGCCCCAGCCTGTACGGCCACTTCGGCCAGGGCTGTGTGCACACCCGGATCCCCTTCGACCTGTACACCGCGGACGGCGTGGCGGCGTACCGGCGGTTCATGGAGCGGGCGGCCGATCTGGTCGTGGAGTTCGGCGGGTCCCTGTCCGGTGAGCACGGCGACGGACAGAGCCGGGGCGAGCTGCTGCCCCGGATGTTCGGGCAGGAGCTGGTGGAGGCGTTCGGGCGGCTGAAGGCGGTCTTCGATCCGCTGGACCGGATGAACCCCGGGAAGGTCGTGGCGCCGTACCGGCTGGACGAGCACCTGCGCCTCGGCGGTGACTGGGCCCCGCACGAGCCGCGTGACCTGCACTTCCGTTTTCCGCACGACGGGGGGTCCTTCGCCGAGGCGGCCAATCGCTGCGTCGGGGTCGGCAAGTGCCGGCAGCACACCAGCGAGGGCACCGTGATGTGCCCGTCGTACCAGGTGACCAGGGAGGAGGAGCACTCCACCCGGGGCCGGGCGAGGCTGCTGTTCGAGATGCTCGACGGACACGGCGACGGCGCGATCCGGGACGGCTGGCGCTCTCAGGCGGTGCGGGACGCCCTCGATCTGTGTCTGGCCTGCAAGGGCTGCAAGAAGGACTGTCCCGCGGACGTGGACATGGCCACGTACAAGGCGGAGTTCCTGTCCCACCACTACGCGGGCCGGCCGTGGCGCAGGCCGCGCTCCGACTGGTCGATGGGCTGGCTGCCCGCGCTCGCCCGGGCCGTGGGCCGCGCCCGGCTCGGCCCGGTCGTCAACGCCCTCACCCACACCCCTCCCCTGTCCCGGGCCGCGGTCGCCGTCGCGGGGGTGGCGGACCGGGAGGTGCCGCTGTTCGCCGGGCAGACGTTCCGGCAGTGGTTCGCCCGTCACCAGCCGTACGGCGACGGAGAGCGCGGGACCGTGCTGCTGTGGCCGGACACCTTCACGGACCACTTCCACCCGCACGTCGGGCAGTCGGCCGTCCGGGTGCTGGAACACGCGGGATGGCGGGTGGAGCTGCCGGCCGAGCCGCTGTGCTGCGGGCTGACCTGGATCTCCACGGGGCAGCTCGGCACGGCCGAGCGGGTGCTGGCCCGGACCGTGCGCGCCCTCGCGGGCCATGTGCGCGACGGCGGCCACGTGGTGGTCCTGGAACCGAGCTGCGCGGCCGTGTTCCGCTCGGACGCGGCGGAGCTGTTCCCCGGCGACCGTGACGTGCGCCGGCTGCGCGAGCGGACGGTCACGCTGTCGGAGCTGCTCACCGAGCACTCCCCCGGTTACGAACCGCCACGGGTGCCCGACCGGTCCGCGCGGGCGCTGGCCCAGGTGCACTGCCACCAGCACGCGGTCATGGGCTGGGACGCCGACCGGGAACTGCTGCGCCGCGCCGGGGTGGACGCCGAGCGGCTGGACTCCGGTTGCTGCGGGCTGGCCGGCAACTTCGGCTTCGAGCGCGGCCACCTGGACGTCAGCGAGGCGTGCGCGGAGCGGGTGCTGCTGCCGCGGCTGCGGGAGGCGGACGAAGGGACCGTCGTGCTCGCCGACGGCTTCAGCTGCCGTACGCAGATCCACGAGTTCGACAGCGGCGGGCACGAGGCCGTGCACCTGGCGGAGCTGCTAGCCTCGGCGCTGCCCGGCGGCCGGGGCAGTGCGTACGGCACCGCGCCCGGCGCCCGGCCCGCGGCCCCGGGGCGCCCGGTGCAGGCTCTGGCCGCGGGCCTGGTGGGCGCCGCCCTGGCCGCAGCCGGCACGGCGACGGCCCTGACACTGCGCCGGCGCCGCCGCTGAGGGGACGGGAGGTGCCGCGGGGGTGGGGGGCGCGTTCCGGTGACGGGGCTCGCTGCCGCCAGGGCCACACGCTGCGCAGACGGCCTACACGCTGCGGGGACGGCAGCCCGCTTCAGGGACGGCCGACACACTGGGCAGATGAACGGCGCACCACGGTCGCGGCAGCCCGCTTCCGGGGACGGCGTGCGCACCGCGCAGACGTCGGCACGCCTTGGGCACGACAGCCCGGATCCGGCACGGCCGACGCACGGTTCAGGCGATCGGCGCGCTGCGGGCGGGCACGGGACGTACCGCCCCTCGGACGGC
>NZ_BMWA01000002.1:0-203206 GCF_014650995.1 Streptomyces viridiviolaceus | reverse complement strand
ACCGCGCAGACGTCGGCACGCCTTGGACACGACAGCCCGAATCCGGCACGGCCGACGCACGGTTCAGGCGATCGGCGCGCTGCGGGCGGGCACGGGACGTACCGCCCCTCGGACGGCAGTCGCGCGGCAGGCGCGGCGGGCCCGCTCCGGAAACAGCGTGCGCACCACGCAGACGTCGGCACGCCTTGGACACGACAGCCCGAATCCGGCACGGCCGACGCACGGTTCAGGCGATCGGCGCACTGCGGGCGGGCACGGGGACGCGCTGCGCAGCAGACGGCGGTCGCGCTGCTGTCACGGCGGCGCTGCGGGCCCGCTCCGGGAACGGCGGGCCCGCCACGCAGACGATCGGCGCGCTGCGGGGACGGCGGGCCCACGGCGAGTACGGCCGGCGTGCTTGGGACGGCGGATCCACCACGAGGACGGCGGCGCGCTGTGAAGACGGCCGACGCGCTACGGGCACGGCGGCGGGGCGCTCAAGCCGCCGCGTCCTGGCGGCTGGCGAGCGCCCAGATCACGAAGACGTCGATCGCCATCATGATCACCGACCAGACGGGTGCGTACGGCAGGAACAGGAACTGGGCGACGAGACTGAGGGCGGCCAGGAAGATGCCCGCGAAACGGGCCCAGGCCATGTCCTTCAGGAGGCCGTAGCCGGTGACGAGTACGAGGGCGCCCAGGATGACGTGGACGACGCCCCAGCCGGTGATGCTGAACTCGTACACATAGGTGCCGATGCGGGCGTACACGTCGTCCTCGGCGATGGCCGCGATGCCCTGGAGGATGGAGAGGGCACCGTTGCAGAGCATCAGGACGCCCGCGAAGACGACACCTCCGGTCACCCAGCCGCTCTGCCGGGCCGACGGCTGCGAGGACCAGGAACGGCCACCGCCGTGGGACGGCGCACCGGGGGAAGAAGCGGCATGCTGACTCATGACGGCGTTCCTTTCTGCGTGGCCCGTGCGGGCCTCGGGTCACCGGCGCCCGGGGGTGCCGGAGGGTGCTACCGAGCCTGCGGGGGGCCGTACCGGAGGGCCATGCGGGGCACGCCGAACGGGTGAACCGGGTTTCGGCACCACGGCGTCCGAACGCGCCCGTACGGGCCCCGGCGTGCCCCGGGGCCCCGGCGACGGGGCCGGACGGCGGCCATGGGAATGCGGCCCCTGCCGGCCTCGCGTTTACTGAACGGCACGGACGACGCACGGCGGACCGCGGGAGGAGGCCCCAGGGGCGGACGCGGACGAAGGAGGGCGGCCCGTGACGACTCAGCCCCTGCCCGCGCAACTCGCGCGCGGAACGCGCCGGGAGGTCTGGTGACCGCGCCCGCGAACGCCGTACCGGACCGGGCCGAACAGTCCCTGCGGCGCACCCTGCTCACCCCCGGCTATCTGCGGTTGCTGCTGCTGTGCGTGCTGCTCGGCGTCCCCATCGCGCTCGCCTGTTTCTTCTTCGTCGGCCTCCAGCACCAGCTCCAGCACTGGGTGTGGACGTCACTGCCCGAAGCGGCCGGGTACGACCGGCCCCCCTGGTGGTGGCCGTTGCCGGCGCTCGTCCTGGCCGGGCTGGTCCTGGCACCGATCGTGACCCGGATGCCGGGCGGCGGCGGCCATCTGCCGGTGGACGGGCTGGGCGGCGCGCCCGTGGGCCCCAGGGCGCTGCCCAGCGCGGTCCTGGCCGCGCTGGCGACCCTGCCGCTCGGTGTGGTGCTGGGGCCCGAGGCGCCGCTGATGGCCGTCGGCAGCGGACTCGCGCTGCTGGCGGTACGGCGAGCGGGCGGAGCGGACCCACGGGCGAGGGCGATCCTCGCCACGGCCGGCTCCACCGCCGCGATCTCCACCATCCTCGGCGGCCCCGTGGCCGCGGCCGTGCTGCTCATCGAGGGGGCGGGACTCGCCGGCGCCCGGCTGGTCGCCCTGCTGCTGCCCTGTCTGCTGGCCAGCGCGGCGGGCGCGCTGGTCTTCACCGGCTTCGGGCAGTGGACCGGACTGAAGATCGGCGCGCTCACCCTGACCGACGTGCCGCCGGTCGCCAACCCGGACGCCGGGGACTTCCTGTGGGGCATCCCCACGGCCGCGCTCATCGCGGTCCTGGTCACACTGGCCCGCGGGCTGGGCCACCGGACCGTCTCCTGGACACGGCACCGCACGGCCGTCCGCACCGTCGTCTGCGCCACAGCGGTGGGCGTCTGCATCGCCGCGTACGCCCTGATCACCGGCCGTTCCCCGGCGGAGGCGGCCCTGTCCGGCCAGGCGACGCTCGCACAGCTCGCCGCGCATCCGCACGCCTGGTCCGTGGGCGCGCTGATCGCGCTCGTCGTGTGCAAGGGACTGGCCTGGGGCATCGCGCTGGGCAGCCTGCGGGGCGGTCCCATCTTCCCCGCCGTCCTGCTGGGCACGGCGACGGCGACGGCCTGCTCCGGCCTGCCCGGCTTCGGCGCGGCTCCGGCCCTCGCCCTCGGCATCTCCGCCGCCTCCGCCGCGGTGACGGGGCTGCCGCTGGCGAGCGCGGTGCTGGCCGTGCTCGTGGTCGGCGGCGACGCGTACGACCAGATGCCGCTGATCGTCACCGCCTCGGTGGTGGCCTTCGTCGTCGCCCAGCTGGTGCGCCGCGGGGCCCCGGAGACGGAGGAGGAGGCGGCGGCGGGCACGGCGGCGGGGGAGCGAACCGGAACGGCGGCCGCACCGTGACGCGGCGCGGGGACGGCTGGACGGACGCCGGCCCCGGGTCGCGTACGCGGTCCTGGCGCACGGCCGCGCCCTGGCTGGTGCGGGTCATCGCCGTGGTGGGCATGGCCGCGGCCTACTTCCTGCTCCCCCTGGACCACCTCGGTCCCGGACGCCCGGTCCTCAGCTGGCTGCTGTTCGTGCTGGGCCTCGCCTTCGTCGCCGCGCTGCTGCTCCGGCAGATCCGCGACGTCCTCATCGAACGCCCGCACAACCGGCCGGGCGTGGCCATCCCTCTGCTGATCCTCGTGTCGGTGCACATCTTCGCGTCCGCCTACTACACGCTCGCCAAGCAGCCCGGGCAGTTCACGGGTCTGCGCACCCGCGTCGACGCCCTCTACTTCACCGTGGTGACGCTCGCCACGGTCGGCTACGGGGACATCACCCCGCGGGGCCAGACGGCCCGGGTGGTGACGATCCTGCAGATCCTCTACAGCTTCGTCTTCCTCACCGCCGCCGCGACCGCGCTCACCCAGTGGCTACGCGGTCTGGTGGAGCGGCGGCTGCAGCGGGACACGCACGAGTGACGCCGGACACGGAGCGCCGCAGGCGGTTGTTTCCAACGCTGTTTCCGCAGCCCCGGGGGCCTGTCCGCCCCGGGGCCCGCTTGTCACCACCCCCGTGGGCGCACTACTGTCACCACGCCTTGGTGAACGGGAAATCCGGTGTGATGCCGGTGCGGCCCTCGCCACTGTGATCGGGAAGTCCGGCTCCAGCCCTTGCGGGCGGCCACTGGGTCCTTGTGACCCGGGAAGGCGGAGTACGGGCGGTGGTACCCGTCAGCCAGGAGACCGGCCAAGGCGCGTCGTCCATCCACGAGGTGCTGGAGAGGGTCTGCTGAGCCATGCACATAGCCGAGGGCTTTCTGCCTCCGGCGCACGCGATCGCCTGGGGTGTCGCGTCCGCGCCGTTCGTCGTCCACGGAGTACGGTCACTCACCCGTGAGGTCAGGGAGCATCCCGAGAGCACGCTGCTGCTCGGGGCCTCCGGAGCCTTCATGTTCGTTCTGTCCGCCCTCAAACTGCCGTCGGTGACGGGGAGTTGTTCACACCCCACCGGCACCGGCCTGGGCGCCATCCTGTTCCGGCCGCCGATCATGGCGGTGCTGGGCACCATCACCCTGCTCTTCCAGGCGCTGCTGCTCGCGCACGGCGGGCTGACCACGCTCGGCGCCAACGTGTTCTCGATGGCGATCGTCGGCCCCTGGGCCGGCTACGGCGTCTACCGGCTGCTGCGCCGCTACGACGTCCCGCTGATGGTCGGCGTGTTCTTCGGCGCGTTCGTCGCGGACCTGTCCACCTACTGCGTCACCAGCGTGCAGCTGGCGCTCGCCTTCCCCGACCCGAGCAGCGGTTTCCTGGGCGCGCTCGGCAAGTTCGGTTCCATCTTCGCCGTCACGCAGATCCCGCTGGCGGTGAGCGAGGGGCTGCTCACGGTGCTGGTGATGCGGCTGCTGGTGCAGTCCAGCAAGGGCGAACTGACCAGGCTGGGCGTGCTGCTGACGGGGACGGACCCGAAGGAGCGGGCGGTGAGCGCCCGATGAACCGCAACACGAGGATCAACGCCCTGCTGCTGCTCGCCGTGGCCGCGCTCGCGGTCCTGCCGCTGGTGCTCGGACTCGGCGATCACAAGGAGGAGCCGTTCACCGGTGCCGACGCCGAGGCGGAGACGGCGATCACCGAGATGGAGCCGGACTACGAGCCGTGGTTCTCGCCGTTGTACGAGCCGCCGTCCGGGGAGATCGAGTCCGCGCTGTTCGCCGTGCAGGCGGCCATCGGCGCGGGCGTGCTGGCCTACTACTTCGGTCTGCGCCGGGGCAGGCGGCAGGGCGAGGAGCGAGCCCTGGCGGCCCGGCCGGACGAATCCGCAGGTGACTGAGTGCTGCCGATCGACGCGGCGGCCCACAGCAGCCGCTGGCGCCGCCGTCACCCCGTGGACAAGGCCGTGCTCGGGCTGGGCCTCACCGTGCTGGCGATCTCGCTGCCGCCGTGGCCGGGCGCGGCGCTGGTGCTGGTGACGGCGCTGGCGGTGCTGCTCGGCCCGGCGGGCGTACCCGGGCGCCGGCTGTGGCGGGCCTACCGGGTTCCGCTGGGCTTCTGCGTGACCGGCGCGCTGCCGCTGCTGGTGCAGGTCGGCAGCCCGGCGGGGTTCGTGACCTGGGCCGACGGCGGACCGGTCCGCGCCGCCGAGCTGCTGCTGCGCACGTCGGCCGCCTCCCTCGGCGTGCTGCTGTTCGCGTTCACCACCCCGATGTCCGATCTGCTGCCGCGCCTGGTGCGGGCCGGGGTGCCCGCGCCGGTCGTGGACGTCGCCCTGGTGACGTACCGCATGAGCTTCCTGCTGCTGGACTCCGTGCGCCGGATCCGGCAGGCGCAGGCCGCGCGGCTGGGCCACACCACGCGGGCCGCGACCTGGCGTTCGCTCGGCGGGCTCGGCGCCACGGCGTTCGTCCGGGCCTTCGACCGGGCGGCGCGGCTGCAGACCGGCCTCGCCGGGCGCGGCTACGACGGCACCCTGCGCGTCCTGGTGCCCGAGGCCCGCGTCTCCGTGCCCTTCACGGCGGCGAGCGCGGCGCTGCTCGTGGCGCTGGCCGTCCTCACCCTCGTACTGGAAAGGCCCCTGTCGTGAGCGAGTCGGTCCTGGTCGCCCTGCGGGGTGCGTCGTTCGCCTACGAGGACGGCCCGGCCGTGCTCAGCGGCCTGGACTTCGAGGTGCGCGAGGGGCGCGCGCTGGCCCTGCTCGGCCGCAACGGCAGCGGCAAGACCACGCTGATGCGGCTGCTCAGCGGCGGACTGAGGCCGCATGCCGGGCGGTTGACGGTCGCGGGTGAGCCGGTGCGGTACGACCGTGGCGGGCTGACGCGGCTGCGGACCACGGTGCAACTGGTGGTGCAGGACCCCGACGACCAGTTGTTCGCGGCGTCCGTCGCCCAGGACGTGTCGTTCGGGCCGCTGAACCTCGGTCTGCCCGACGCCGAGGTGCGCTCCCGCGTCGCGGAGGCGCTCGCCGCGCTGGACATCACCGCGCTGGCCGACCGGCCCACCCACATGCTGTCGTACGGGCAGCGCAAGCGGACCGCTATCGCGGGCGCGGTCGCTATGCGGCCCCGGGTGCTGATCCTCGACGAGCCGACCGCGGGGCTCGACCCGGACGGCCAGGAGCGGCTGCTGGCCACCCTGGACCGGCTCCGCGAGGACGGCACCACCGTGGTGATGGCCACCCACGACGTCGACCTGGCCCTGCGCTGGTCCGACGACGCCGCCCTGCTCACCCCGGACGGCGTGCGCACCGGCCCGACGCCTTCGACGCTGGCCCGCACGGACCTCCTCCGGCAGGCGGGACTGCGCCTGCCGTGGGGCGTGGCGGCGGCGCGTCTGCTGCGGGCGCAAGGGGTGTTGGCGGACGCGACGGCGGGGCCGCGCACGCCGGAGGAACTGGCCGCCCTGGCGCCGGCGCCCGGCCCGGGAGACGAGCGCACGTACCGCGTGGTGCCCGACGTCGGGGAGTAGCACTCGCCGTCGTCGGGCACCACGTCGGTCCGGTCTTCCCTTCCGGACTGCACCGACCTGGTCGTCGGCACCCTTCACGGCCCCTGCGACCCGGGCCGGTCGCCGTCGAGCGCGGCGGCCTTGTCGTGAAGGCCCTGCGGGCCGAAAGCGCCGCGCCCGGCCGGCAACCCGTCAGCTCGCGGCGACCTGTTCCCTGAGCGCGATGTTGAGTTCGAGCACGTTCACCCGGGGCTCGCCGAGGAAGCCGAGCGTGCGGCCCTCGGTGTGCTCGTCGACAAGCTTCTGGACCTGATCGACGGGCAGGCCGTTCTTCTCGGCGACACGGTGGACCTGGATGTCCGCGTACTGCGGGGAGATGTCCGGGTCCAGGCCGGAGCCGGAGGAGGTGACCGCGTCGGCGGGCACGTCGGAGGGCTTGACGGTGTAGCCGCCCACGGAGTTGTCCTTGACGACGGCGGCCTTGGCGTCCTTCACCCACTGGACGAGTTCCTCGTTGTCGGCGGAGCGGTTGGTGGCTCCGGACAGGATGAGTTCGTACTGGGTGTTGACGCTGTTGGTGCCGAGGCCGTTCTGCGGGCGGCCCTGGAACCACTTGAGGTCGGGCTCGGGGGTTTCCTGGCCCTTCCCGAGCGGCAGGTCGTACGACTGGCCGATCAGCGAGGAGCCGACGACCTGGCCGTCCGCCTTGATCTCGGAGCCGTTGGCCTTGCCGGGGAAAAGCCCTTGGCCGATGCCGGTGACCACCAGCGGGTAGACGATGCCGGTGACCACGGTCAGGACGAGGAGGGCACGCAGGCCTGCCACGAGCAGCCGTGCGGTGTTGGTCAGGGATGTGTTCATGTTCTTCACCCGATCCCGGGGACGATCGAGACGACCAGGTCGATGATCTTGATGCCGATGAACGGGGCGATCAGCCCGCCCAGTCCGTAGACGGCCAGGTTGCGGCGGAGCATCCGGTCGGCGCTCACGGGCCGGTAGCGCACACCCTTCAGGGCGAGCGGGACCAGCACGATGATGATCAGCGCGTTGAAGATCACCGCGGACAGGATCGCGGAGTCCGGCGAGGACAGGCCCATGATGTTGAGCTTGTCCAGGCCCGGGTAGACCGCCGCGAACAGCGCCGGAATGATCGCGAAGTACTTCGCGACGTCGTTGGCGATGGAGAACGTCGTCAGCGCACCGCGCGTGATGAGGAGCTGCTTGCCGATCTCGACGATCTCGATGAGCTTGGTCGGGTCGGAGTCGAGGTCGACCATGTTGCCGGCCTCCTTGGCGGCCGACGTACCGGTGTTCATCGCCACCCCGACGTCCGCCTGGGCGAGCGCGGGCGCGTCGTTGGTGCCGTCTCCGGTCATCGCCACCAGTTTGCCGCCGGCCTGCTCCCGCTTGATCAGCGCCATCTTGTCCTCGGGGGTCGCCTCCGCGAGGAAGTCGTCGACGCCGGCCTCGTCGGCGATCGCCTTGGCCGTCAGCGGATTGTCGCCGGTGATCATGACGGTCCTGATGCCCATGCGGCGCAGTTCGGCGAACCGCTCCCGCATGCCTTCCTTGACGACGTCCTTGAGGTGGATGACGCCCAGGACCCGGGCGCCACGCTCGTCCTCCACCGCCACCAGCAGCGGAGTGCCGCCGGCCTCGGCGATGCGGTCGGCGGCGGTCTCCGCGTCCCCGGCCGCCGTGCCGCCCCGCTCCTCGACCCAGGCGATGACCGAACCTGCCGCGCCCTTGCGGACCTTGCGGCCGTCGACGTCCACGCCGGACATCCGGGTCTGCGCGGTGAACTGGATCCACTCGGCGCCCACGAGTTCGCCCTGACGGCGTTCGCGCAGCCCGTACCTCTCCTTGGCCAGGACCACGACCGAGCGGCCCTCGGGCGTCTCGTCGGCCAGTGAGGAGAGCTGGGCGGCGTCCGCCACCTCGGCCTCGGTGGCGCCGTGCACCGGTACGAACTCGGCGGCCTGCCGGTTGCCGAGCGTGATCGTGCCGGTCTTGTCGAGCAGCAGCGTGGAGACGTCACCGGCGGCCTCGACCGCGCGGCCCGACATGGCCAGGACGTTGCGCTGCACCAGGCGGTCCATGCCGGCGATGCCGATCGCGGAGAGCAGGGCGCCGATCGTGGTGGGGATGAGGCACACCAGCAGCGCCACCAGCACCACCATCGTCAGGTGGGTGCCCGCATAGTCGGCGAACGGCGGCAGCGTGGCGCACGCCAGCAGGAAGACGATGGTCAGCGAGGCCAGCAGGATGTTCAGCGCGATCTCGTTCGGCGTCTTCTGCCGGGCGGCGCCCTCGACGAGGTTGATCATCCGGTCGATGAAGGTCGCGCCGGGCTCCGTCGTGATCCTGACGACGATGCGGTCGGAGAGGACCTTGGTGCCGCCGGTGACCGCGCTGCGGTCGCCGCCGGACTCGCGGATGACGGGCGCCGACTCACCGGTGATCGCCGACTCGTCG
Organism: Streptomyces viridiviolaceus; assembly: GCF_014650995.1. Lineage (GTDB taxonomy): Bacteria > Actinomycetota > Actinomycetes > Streptomycetales > Streptomycetaceae > Streptomyces > Streptomyces viridiviolaceus. The sequence continues at coordinate 194,520 of NZ_BMWA01000002.1, read as the reverse complement.
ACCGAGGCCACGCCTTCGATCACGTCGCCGTCGCCGGGGATGATGTCGCCCGCCTCGCAGACCACCAGGTCACCGATCTTCAGCCGGGTGCCGGGCACCTGCTCCTCGCGCCCGCCCACCAGGCGGCGGGCGACGGTGTCGGTCTTGGCCCTGCGCAGGGTGTCGGCCTGCGCCTTTCCGCGGCCCTCGGCGACCGCCTCCGCCAGGTTGGCGAAGATCACCGTGAGCCAGAGCCAGGCGCTGATGGTCCAGCCGAACCAGTCGCCGGGGTCCTTGAAGGAGAAGAGCGTGGTCAGGACGGACCCGACCAGGACCACGAACATGACGGGTGATTTCACCATCACCCGGGGGTCGAGCTTGCGGAAGGCGTCGGGAAGCGACCTGACCAGTTGCTTCGGGTCGAACAGGCCCGCTCCGACCCGGCGTTCCTCGTGCGTGTGCCCGGTGGGTGCGTCGCTGTGCGGCGCCCGCGTCGGGGTGGCTGTGGACATCGAGTCCTCGTGCTTCTGCGTGTCGGTGGTCATGCCGCCAGCCCCTCGGCGAGCGGACCCAGCGCGAGCGCCGGGAAGTAGGTCAGACCGGTGATGATCAGGATGGCGCCCACCAGCAGGCCGGTGAACAGCGGCTTCTCGGTGCGCAGGGTGCCCGCGGTGGCCGGGACGGGCTTCTGTTCCGCCAGCGAGCCCGCGAGCGCCAGGACGAACACCATCGGCACGAAACGTCCGAGCAGCATGGCGACGCCCAGGGTGGTGTTGAACCACTGGGTGTCGGCGTTCAGACCGGCGAAGGCCGAGCCGTTGTTGTTCGCGGCGGAGGTGTAGGCGTAGAGGATCTCGGAGAAGCCGTGCGCCCCGCTGTTGGTCATCGAATTGCCCGGGGTGGGCAGCGCCATGGCCACGGCGGTGAACGCCAGGACCAGCGCCGGGGTGACCAGGATGTAGCAGGCGGCGAACTTGATCTCGCGGGTGCCGATCTTCTTGCCCAGGTACTCGGGGGTGCGGCCGACCATCAGACCGGCGATGAACACCGCGATGATCGCCATGATCAGCATGCCGTACAGACCGGAGCCCACACCGCCGGGCGCGATCTCGCCCAGCATCATGCCCAGCATGGTGATGCCGCCGCCGAGGCCGGTGAAGGAGGAGTGGAAGGAGTCCACCGCGCCGGTGGACGTCAGGGTCGTCGACACCGCGAAGATCGACGAGCCGCCGACCCCGAAGCGGACCTCCTTGCCCTCCATCGACCCGCCCGCGATGTCCAGCGCCGGGCCGTTGTGGGCGAACTCGGTCCACATCATCAGGGCGACGAAGCCGACCCAGATGGTGGCCATGGTCGCGAGGATCGCGTAGCCCTGCCTGACGGAGCCGACCATGACGCCGAAGGTCCGGGTGAGCGAGAACGGGATCAGCAGGATCAGGAAGATCTCGAAGAGGTTGGTGAACGGGGTGGGGTTCTCGAAGGGGTGGGCGGAGTTGGCGTTGAAGTACCCGCCACCGTTCGTGCCCAGCTCCTTGATGGCCTCCTGCGAGGCGACCGCGCCGCCGTTCCATTGCTGCGAGCCGCCCATGAACTGGCCGACCTCGTGGATGCCGGAGAAGTTCTGGACGGCTCCGCAGGCCACCAGGACGACCGCGGCGACGGCGGCGATCGGCACCAGGACACGGACGACGCCGCGGACCAGGTCGGCCCAGAAGTTGCCCAGCTCACCGGTGCGGGAGCGGGCGAAGCCGCGCACCAGGGCCACGGCGACGGCCATGCCCACGGCCGCGGAGACGAAGTTCTGCACGGCAAGACCGGCGGTCTGCACGACGTGCCCCATGGCCTGCTCGCCGTAGTACGACTGCCAGTTGGTGTTGGTCACGAACGACACGGCGGTGTTGAACGCCTGGTCCGGGTCGATGGCGGCGAAGCCCAGCGAGCCGGGCAGCACGCCCTGAAGACGCTGCAGCAGGTAGAGGAAGAGGACGCCGGCGAAGGAGAAGGCCAGTACGCCGCGCAGGTACGCGGGCCAGCGCATGTCCGTGTCCGGGTCGGCACCGATGCCCTTGTAGATCCACCTCTCCACACGCCAGTGCTTGTCGGAGGAGTAGACCTTGGCCATGTAGCCGCCGAGGGGGATGTGGGCGAGCGCCAGCGCGGCCATGAGCGCGAGCAGCTGGAGCACGCCGGCGAGGACGGGGCTCATGGGGTGCTCAGAACCTCTCCGGGTAGATCAGGGCGAGGACGAGGTAACCCAGCAGGGCGACGGCCACGATGAGGCCGACGATGTTCTCGGCGGTCACAGTTTCGTCACCCCCTTGGCGACGAGAGCCACGAGCGCGAACACCGCGATCGTGGTGACGACGAAGGCCACGTCGGCCATCGCGAGCTCCTAGTGAGGATCGGATGAGGATCTGACAAGACGAGGAAAGCGCCCTTGTGGCCGGATTCGACCGCCGTTGACAGCTTCCTTACGGCGGCCGGAAGGCCTTTGACGCTTCTCTTACGACCGCACAGGGGCCTGCCGTCAGGTCCGCCGGAGCCGCATCCGGCAGATCACGGCATCGCCCTCGCGCCGCACGGCGTGCGCGACGGCGTCCCCTGGTTCTGCGGCAGCCGCTGCCGCCGCCGGTCCGTCCCGACCTCGGGCACGAGCACGCCGGAACCGATGTCTGCCCGGTGGGACGACAGGGCGCTGTGCGCGGTCCGCGAGGGTGCCGCCCGGCAGGTGATCGGCCGGGTGGGCCTGCACGGCGGCGACGTCCCGTCCGAGGCCCGGGACCTCGCGGACGCGGTGGCCGCCTCGGGGCGTACGACGCCGCCGGCGGCCGGGGCCTGCGCGCGGCTGCGCGCGAAGACGACGAGGCGCAGCACCGCGAACCGCGCGACACCGGCGAGTGCGGAGGCGGACAGGTAGACGCCCTGCTCGAGCACCGCGCCGGGCGTCGCCACCAGCTGGTGCAGGGCCAGCATTGCCACGCAGGTCACCGCGTACGCGGCCGCCGCGGACCCGGCCGACTGCGCATGCTGGCGCCATGTCGCGTGCCCGCCCGCGCCGAAGGTGAAGCGGGCGTGCAGTTCCGTGGCGAGAAGCGTCGAGACCACTGTGATCACGGCGTTGGCCAGGACCCAGGGGATCCACGAGGCGAGGGCCGCCACGGCGAAGCTGGAGACGAGCCCCACCCCGCCGCCGCAGAGCACGAAGCGGGCGAAGGCGGTGAAGGCGCAGGGTGCCGTCGGCTGCCGGCTCTGTGTCGTCTCCATGATCCGCCCCCTCGCTGGTTCACTCCGCGAAACACGCGCCTGCCGGTCGTGGAGACCGAGGGCGCGCTCCACCCTTGGCGTCATTGTGGCACCTTTATGATGCCAGCGCGAGGCGTTTTGGCGTCACTTGCGTCATCCATGACGCCAAGGTGTCACGCCAAGTCACACATGCGCAGGTCAGCGACACTGAGGCCGAAAACGCGGACGGGGCGGCGTACGCCGACGTGGTGTCGGAGTACGCCGCCCCCTCGGGCGGGACGGAGTTGCGGGAGGCGATCCTCGCGCGGTCGGTCCGTTACTTCGGGTCGCGGTCGAAGACCGCCTTCGACCAGAAGTAGCCGAGCACCGCCAGTCCCAGGCACCAGGCGACCGCGAGCCACCCGTTGTGACCGATCTCGGTGCCGAGCAGCAGGCCGCGCAGGGTCTCGATGGCCGGCGTGAAGGGCTGGTACTCGGCGATCGGCTGGAACCAGCCCGGCATCGCGTCGACCGGGACGAAGGCGCTGGAGATGAGCGGGAGGAAGATCAGCGGCAGCGCGTTGTTGCTGGCCGCCTCGGCGTTCGGGCTGATCAGGCCCATCCCGACCGCGATCCAGGTGAGCGCCAGGGTGAAGAGCACCAGCAGCCCGAAGGCCGCGACCCACTCCAGGGCGGTGGCATCGGTGGACCGGAAGCCGATGGCCACGCCGACGGCGCCCACGAGGACCACGCTCATCACCGACTGCACCACGCTGCCGATGACGTGCCCGATGAGCACGGAACCGCGGTGGATCGCCATGGTGCGGAAGCGGGCGATGATGCCCTCGGTCATGTCCATGGAGACGGACACCGCGGTGCCGATCGTGGTGCTGCCGATGGTCATCAGCAGCAGACCCGGCACGAGGTAGGCGATGTACTCGGACCGGTCCGCCCCGCCGCCCCCGATGCCGGCACTCATCACGTCGCCGAAGATGTAGACGAAGAGCAGCAGGAGCATGACCGGCGTGAGCAGCAGGTTCAGCGTCATGGACGGGTAGCGCCGTGCGTGCAGGAGGTTGCGGCGCAGCATCGTGTTCGAGTCGCGCACGGCGGGGGAGAGGCGGGACGGGCGGGCGGGGGCCAGGGGGGTGCTCATCGGACAGCCTCCTTGGGCTGGTCGGTGCCGCCGGTCAGGGCGAAGAACACGTCGTCGAGGTCGGGGGTGTGCACGGTCAGCTCGTCCGCCTCGACGCCGGTGGAGTCCAGCCAGTCGAGGATGGCGCGCAGTTCCCGCTGGCTGCCGTCCGAGGGGATCTGCAGTGCCAGTGCCTCGTCGTCGCGGGTGGCCTCGCGCAGCGCGGTGGCGGCGGACCGGTAGGCGGACGGGTCGGTGAAGCGGAGTCGCACGTGCCCGCCGGGGATGAGCCGCTTCAGCTCGTCGGCACTGCCTTCGGCGGCGATCCTGCCGTCGTTCAGTACCGCGATGCGGTCGGCGAGTTCGTCGGCCTCCTCCAGGTACTGGGTGGTGAGGAAGACGGTCACGCCACCTGTGACGAGCTCGCGGATGATGCCCCACATGGTGTGGCGGCTGCGCGGGTCGAGGCCGGTGGTGGGCTCGTCGAGGAAGATGATCCGCGGGTCGCCGACCAGCGTCATGGCGATGTCGAGGCGGCGCTTCATGCCGCCGGAGTAGGTGGAGGCCGGCTTCTTCGCGGCCTCCGTCAGGTCGAAGCGCTCCAGCAGTTCGGCGGCGACCTGCCGTCCCTCGCGCCTGGACAGGTGGTGCAGGTCGGCCATGAGGAGCATGTTCTCCTCGCCGGTGATCAGGCCGTCGACGGCGGAGAACTGCCCGGTGACCCCGATCGCGGCCCGCACGGCCTGCGGGTCGCCGGCCAGGTCGTGGCCGGCGACCCAGGCCTGCCCGCCGTCGGCGCCGATCAGCGTGGAGAGGATCTTCACGGCGGTGGTCTTGCCGGCGCCGTTCGGACCGAGCAGCGCGAACACGGAGCCGGCGGGGATGCGCAGATCGATGCCGTCGAGGACGGTCTTCTCACCGTACGACTTGCGCAGACCGACGGCGGAGACGGCGACCGGCGACGCGTGACCGTCACCCTGCTTGGGCGTGGACATGACAGACGAAGGCATGGAGCCCTCCCGTTCGAAGGGTGAAGTGACTGGGGTGAGGTGGCGAGTTCGCGGGGCCGGCGCTCAGGCCCTGGCGCGACGGATGTCGATGTTGCCGTACCGGGTGCGGGCGCGGATCTTGACGGTGTCCTCGGTCTCCTGCGGGGTCTCGGACGCGGTGAGCGTGTTGCGCACCTGTCCGGAGCCCGAGTGGACGTCGAGCCAGGCGGCCGTGCCCTCGCGGATGCCCACTTCGATGGCGCCGTAGGAGGTCTCCAACTGGACGGTGCCGCGGGCCACTTCGCCCACCCGCAGGGTGCCGTGCGCAGTGGTGGCGGTGACCGAGTTCTCGGCGCGCGCGATGTCGATGTCGCCGTTGGCGCCGCTCACCCGCAGCTCGCCGGTCGCGGCGCCGACGGTCGTGGTGCCGTGCGAGTTCTTCAGGACGGCGGCGCCGTCGACGAGGCCGACGCGCATGCTGCCGGAGCTGGTGGTGATCTCGGCCGGGCCCTCGACGCGGTCCACGGTGATCGAGCCGTGGGAGGCGGTCAGATGCAGCGGGCCGGTCGTGTCGAGGCGGACGTCACCGGACGAGGTCTTCACGCGGACCTCGCCGAGCCGGCCCTCGCCGAGCACCTGGGCCCAGGCGCCGGTCATGTCGACGCGCGAGCCCGTGGGCACCTCGACCGTCACGTCGACGGTGCCGGTGCGACCGAGACCGAGCAGCCCGGCCTTGGGCGTCCTGACGGTCAGGACGCCGCTCGCGTAGGTGACCTCGGTCTGGTCGGCCGCCCGGACGTCCAGGTCCTTCTTCGGGTCGCGGGGCCGCACCTCCACGACGGTGTCGAGGCGGTCGCCCGCGGTGAACTGGATCGAACCGGCCTCCACGTGTGCCGTGGCCGCGATCGGTGCGGGAGTGTCGAAAGAAGGCATGGTTGTCCCGTCCTCTTGGGTCTTCAGGACGTCCCCGCTGGTGGGACGTGGTGTGGGTGAAGTGGTGCGGGCGCGGGTGCGGTCAGCGCACCCAGCCCGTGAAGCCCTGTCCGATGGTGCGGGTCTTCTCCGCCGTACGCGGCCGGGTGCCGCCGTCGACCGCGGCCGAGACGGCGCGCACCAGCCATGCGTTGACCGACAGACCCTCGCGGCTCGCGGCCTCCTCGGCGCGCGCCTTGAGGTGGGCCGGCAGGCGCAGGTTGACGCGGGCGGTGCCGCCCTCGTCGCCGTCGGCGGGGGCCGGGGCCCTGAGCGGCTCGGCGGGCGCGGCCGGCTCCGCGGGGGCACCGGCGTCGGTGGGCGGCGGCGTCACGACGAAGTCCGGGTCGAGCCCGCGCAGCCGTACGTCGACCGACCCGGGGGCGAGTTCCCGGGTGATTTCGTCCATCGCGGCGGAAAGCACGTTGAGCAAGGTCAGCCGGGTCGCCGACTCCAGGGGAGCGGTGAGCCTCTCGGCCAGCTCGCGGGCTTCCTCGCCGCCGGCTTCGGCGGCCACCGCTAGTTCGCGACGGAGTGTGTCGACGTAGGGGGTGAGGTCCATGACGCCATGATGGCATCATGATGGCGCCACGCGCAAGCGGGAATGGCACCCAACGCGACATAGCTCCAGGACGACCGCCCTGACCTGCGGAAGCGCGAACGAGACCGAGCGGGTGGCTACGGCACCGACGCGCCGATGAGCCGTGAGGGACAAGATATGGCACCGACTGGCACCAAGCGTGCCACCAGCTGGCACCCGTCGCGACGGACCGAACGCCCGCGACCGGCGGCCGGCCGTGGCGTCCACCCGGCCTCGTGGTCCGGGCGGACGCCGGCATCACAACGCAGAGATCTGCCAAGCGGCCGTACGCCGACGAAGCCCACGGTCCCGGTACGTGTCACTCTCTGCTTACGGTGATCCAGCCGTCCGCGCGACGGCCGGAACTCGGCACCCAGCCGCACGTCGGGAGAGAGCGCACCCATGGCCACCACCGAGCACCCCCGGCGCCGTCGCCTGCGGGCCTGGATGCTGGAGGGCCTGGCCGACATGGGCAAGGGCGGCGGACTCCAGGGACCGCACGCCCGGCCGGAGCCCCCGGACAAGGGCCGGCCCTGGTACCGGGTGATGTGCCTGACCGGTGTCGACTACTTCTCCACCCTCGGCTACCAGCCCGGCATCGCCGCCCTCGCCGCGGGCCTGCTCTCCCCCGTGGCCACCATCGTCCTCGTGATCGTCACCCTGGCCGGCGCCCTGCCCGTCTACCGGCGGGTCGCCGAGGAGAGTCCGCACGGACAGGGCTCGATCGCCATGCTGGAACGGCTGCTGACGTTCTGGAAGGGGAAGCTGTTCGTCCTCACCCTGCTGGGCTTCGCGGCCACCGACTTCCTCATCACCATCACCCTGTCGGCGGCCGACGCCTCCACCCACCTGGTCGAGAACCCCCATCTGACCGAGGTCCTGCACGACAAGCAGCTGATCATCACCCTGATCCTGATCGCGCTCCTCGGAGCCGTCTTCCTCAAGGGCTTCCTGGAGGCGATCGGGGTCGCCGTGGCCCTGGTGGGGACCTATCTCGCACTCAACGCGGTCGTGGTCGTGGCGGGCCTGTGGCACGTCACCACCGAAGGGCACGTCATCACCGACTGGGCGAACGCCCTGACCGCCGAGCACGGCAACGTATTCGTCATGATCGGCGTGGCTCTGATCGTCTTCCCGAAGCTCGCGCTCGGCCTGTCGGGCTTCGAAACCGGCGTGGCCGTCATGCCGCACGTCCAAGGCGCGATCTCTGACACGGAGGAGAAACCCGCGGGCCGGATCCGCGGCACGAAGAAGCTGCTCACCACGGCCGCCCTGATCATGAGCGCCTTCCTGATCACCACCAGCTTCATCACGACGCTGCTGATCCCGGAGCGGGAGTTCGAGTCAGGCGGCGATGCCAACGGCCGGGCGCTGGCGTACGTGGCGCACGAGTACCTGGGCAACACCTTCGGCACGGTCTACGACGTCTCGACGATCACCATCCTGTGGTTCGCCGGCGCCTCCGCGATGGCCGGGCTGCTCAACCTCATGCCCCGCTATCTGCCCCGCTACGGCATGGCCCCGCACTGGGCCCGCGCCGTCCGCCCCATGGTCATCGTCTTCACGCTCGTCGGCTTCCTCGTCACCTGGATCTTCGACGCCGACGTCGACGCCCAGGGCGGCGCCTACGCCACGGGCGTCCTGGTACTGATCAGCTCGGCTGCCATCGCCGTCACCATCGCCACCCGCAAGGCCGGGCAGCGGGGCTGGGCCCTGGGGTTCGCGGTCATCTCCGCGGTCTTCCTCTACACCACCGTCCTCAACATCATCGAGCGTCCGGACGGCGTCAAGATCGGCGCCTGCTTCATCGCCGGCATCGTCCTGATCTCCTTCCTCTCGCGCCTCGCCCGCGCCTTCGAGCTCCGGGTCACCGATGTGGTCTTCGACGCCACGGCGGAGCGGTTCGTCCGGGACATGGCAAGCCGTAAGATCCGGTTCATCGCCAACGAGCCCGACAACCGGGACCTGGCGGAGTACCGCGACAAGATCGAGCAGATCCGCGCCGACAACGAGGTCCCCTCCCAGGAGGACTTCGTCTTCGTCGAGGTGACCGTCACCGACCCCTCGGAGTTCGAGTCGGGCCTGACCGTGCGGGGCGAGGTGATGCACGGCCGGTTCCGCGTCCTGACGCTGGAAAGCTCCTCCGTATCCAACGCCCTGGCGGCCCTCCTCCTCCACGCCCGTGATCTCACCGGCCGGACCCCTCACATCTACTTCGAGTGGACCGAGGGCAACCCCTTCGCCAACTTCCTGAGGTTCTTCCTCTTCGGCCAGGGCGAAGTCGCCCCGGTCACCCGCGAGGTCCTGCGAGAGGCGGAACCCGACCGCTCCCGCCGCCCGAGGGTCCACGTCGGCTGAGCGACCACGGCACGCGGGAGGACGGCGGCGCCACGGCGGCCCGTGCCGCCCCCTGGGGCCCGCACCGGCCGTCCCCCTGCTGCGTGTCGTGCGGCGCTCTGCCGCGTCCGGCGCCCTCTACCGACTCGCAGGCCCTGCCGCCGCCGTCGTGAACGGCAGCACCAGGCGGGAGGGGTGTGCCGCGTCCCGGTAGATCTTGTGGGTGACGGGGCGGCCCACCGGCAGGTGGAAGGCGTCCGGCGGCAGCAGCGCGTTGTGCTCGTCGGCGAGCGGCTCGTCGTTGGACAGCTCCACGACCAGCCTGTGGCCCGGCAGGAACGTCGCCGCGAACGGGTAGACGCGCAGCACGTACTCCTCGATCTTCCCCGGCTCGACCGGCAGCGCGCGGGTGTGCGGGTGGTACGGGTCGCCCTCGGTGGTGCGCTCCTCGTCGAGTTCGCGGTGCGAGGCCTTGAGGTAGGCGGTCGTGATGAGCTGCCGCTTGCCGGTCGGGGCCTCGTCCCACAGGCGCAGGATGAAGTTGGTGTCCGGCTGGTCGATCTCGGCGAACAGGTGAGCCGCGCCCTGGCCGATCATCTCGGTGGGCTCGGTGAAGGGGGCGGTGGACCAGCTGAGGATCTCCACCTTGTCGGTCACCGTCAGCGGTGCCTGGTAGAAGCCGTCGGGGGCGGCGTGCTCGGCGCCCATCAGCTCGGGTTCGAAGGAGAGCTTGCGGCGCGGACGGAAGTACAGCGAGCGGAACTCGACGTCCTTCGGGGGCCACTGCGCGCCGGTGACGGTCTCGCGGGAACCCTCGACGTGGACGGTGACGGCGGGCTCGTCCATGACCCCGTTGTCGATGCCCTTGATCCAGTACTCGTACCAGCGGAACATCTTGTCGTGCTCCTCGATGAAGGGGCGCGACTGCATGGGCGGGTAGGGGCCGATGTCGAGCTTCTTCGGGCCCTTGAGCGAGTTGTACAGCTCGATGGTGCCGTCCATCGTCCAGCCGCGGCCCTGGTCGATCTGGAGCCAGACCGGGATGTCGATGTCCGGCGCGAGGGTGATCGGGTTGCGCTCCTCGTACCAGTCGCCGTCGACCTCGTTCACCACGATGTCGAACCACGCCTCGTGGTTCTTCGGGTAGTTGAGCACGTGGACCAGGTTGGGCCAGGCGGCGACGTCCGGGTCCTTCAGCCGCTCCGCGACCCGCTTGCTGATCTCCTCGGGCGAGTACGTCTCCAGCATGCGGGACTTGACGCCGTCGGTGAACGCCCAGCCGGAGTCGCCGCCGCGGCCCTCGCGGGCGGCGCGCGGCATGAACCACATGACGCCGCCGTGGTACGTCGTCTCGTAGAAGTCGTAGTGGCCGCCGCTGACGAAGATCGCCTTCAGGCTCGGCGGGCGTTCGGCCGCGGCCAGCACCTGCATCGAGCCGAAGTACGAGATGCCGATCATGCCGACGTCGCCGTCGCACCAGGGCTGCGCCGCGACCCACTCGATGAAGTCGTAGGCGTCCTGTCCGAGCGGGACGCCGCCGGCGTTGTAGTTGCCGATGTGCTCGCCCTCGGAGGCGCCGGAGCCGCGCAGGTCGCCGATGACGTGGACGTAGCCCTCCTTGACGACGCGGGCGATGTCGCCCGCCTCGATGCAGCCGTCCCACATCGGGCTGGGCCGGCGCTGCGGGGGCGTGGTGAGGGCGAGTGCCTGCAGTTCCTTGCCGTAGGGGCTCAGGGCGACGAGTGCGGGCCGCGGGGTGCCGTCCACGGGACCGTAGGTGTCGGCGGCCAGCGTGACACCGTCGCGCATCGGCACCCGGAGGTCCTTGCGGACGGCGATGGTCTGCGCGCCCGCCTGGATCGTGTGAAGGTCGGTCATGTCTGTCGAGCTCCTGTGTTACACGTTCCGGGCGCGCGTGCGGTAGGCGTGCATCGAGGTGAAGAACGGCGACGGTTCGAGCGTGGGGTCGCCGGTGTAGCCGAGGTCCTCGGCGGCCCGGGCGAAGGGTGAGTACGGGGAGTCCGTCTCCGTCAGGCCGGCCTCCAGGCAGCGGCAGGCCGCCGCGGCGACGCGGTCCTCGGCGGCGAGGCTCTGGTCGATGGCCTCCCGGGCCTGCGCCTCGTCGAGTTCGACGCCGTACGGGGTGCCGTCGGCACGCCGGTAGGGGTGCCCGAGGTAGAGGCGGCGCGGGCGGACCTCGTCGCGCAGGTGCTCCAGGCCGGCCCGGTAGGCGGGCGGATCGGTGTAGCCGGGGAAGCCGTTGGCGGCGCCGTGGACCTGTACGGCGTCACCGGCGAAGGCCGAGCGCTGTCCGTCGATCACGTAGGCGACCGATCCGGGGGTGTGCCCCGGGATCGCGTGCACCGACACGGCGACGTCGCCGCCGAGACGGAGGGTCTCCCCGCCCTTGACGAGCAGGGACGGTTCCATCTCCCCGGAGATGACGGCACCGGCGGCGGCCGCCACCTTGGCCTCGCCCTCGGGGTCGCGGAGGTACCGGCCGCGTCCGGCGCGGTACTCCTCGACGTGTGCCTGCCGGGAGCGCAGCATCGGTGCGTCGGCCTCGTGGATCACCACCTGTGCCCGTCGGCCGGTGCGTTCCCACAGGGCGTGCGCCCCGCCGACGTGATCGATGTGGCCGTGCGTCAGCAGGATCCAGCGCACGTCCTCGATGCGGCGCCCGATCGCCTCGAGCGCGGGAGCCATGCCCTCGGCGGGAGAGGTGGCGATCCCGGTGTCGACGATCGCCGGTTCGGGTGCGTCGATGAAGAAGCTGTACAGACCGAACCGGCCCCACGGTGAGACCAGGGGGTGGACGGCGACGTCGTGTGTCATGGTCCTCTTTCCGAACTCGTGCGCGACGGCGGCCCGTTCAGCGCCGGGTGAGGAAGTCGCGGGTCTCGGTGAAGACCCGGTGGTACTCGGGGATCCAGGAGAAGTGCTGGACGAAGCCGTGGCCGGCGCCGGCGTACCGGCTCACCGTCGCCGTCACACCGGCCTCCCGCAGGCGGCGGCCGTAGAGTTCGCCCTCGTCGCGCATGGGGTCGAACTCGGCGGTGACGACCAGGGCCGGCGGCAGCCCGCTCAGGTCCTTCCGCTTGACCGGGGAGACCAGCGGGTCGGCGGGGTCGGCGCCGCTGTCGAGGTAGAAGGCGTTGAACGGCTTGAGACCGGCCGTCTCCAGGCCGTAGCCGACCGCGTTCTCCCGCAGCGAGGCGTACCGGTCCTCGTCGAAGTCCAGGTCGAGCGAGGGGTGGTAGAGGACCTGGTGGGTGATCCGGTCGAAGCCGTCGTCGTGCGCCCGGGCGGCGACGGCGGCGACGAAGGTGCCGCCGGAGCTGTCGCCCGCGAGGGCGAGGGTCGTGCCGTCCCAGTGCAGTTCCTCGCCCTGCTCGGCGGCCCACCGGGTCACGGCGTAGCAGTCGTCGAGCCCGGCCGGGAAGGCGGCCTCGGGTGCCCGGCGGTAGCCCACGGAGACGACCTTCAGCCCGGTCTCCTTCGCCAGCGAGCGGGCGACGTGGTCGTGGGTCTCCAGGCTGCCGAGGAAGAACGCGCCGCCGTGGAAGTAGACGAGCAGGCCGTGGCGGTCCGCTGCGGTGGGCGTGTAGACGCGCACCGGCACGTCACCGGTGGCGGTGTGCGCGGTCAGGTCCTCCACCGCGTGCAACGGCAGGCGCTCCTCGACCGGGGGCACCTGTGCCTCTTCCGCGGCGCGCATCGCGACCGGGTCGAGCGGACCCGCGGGCGGGGGCGGGAGGGTCGCGAGGAACGTGGCGACCTCGGGGTGCAGCGGCATGGTTCTCACTCTCCCGTCGCGGCGGCCGCGGGCTTCTGGCCGGGGAAGACGTCGTTGATCTCGTCCTCGGTCCAGCCCTGCCGCGAGATGGCCTGGAGCTTGTCGGTCACCGGCTTGCGGGTGGCCTGGTACAGGGCGAGGCCCTCCTTCACGGAGCCCGCCTCGCGCAGGGCGTCGGCGATCGCGCCGGCATCCTCGATGGCGGAGTTGGCGCCCTGGCCCTGGTGGTGCAGCATCGAGTGCGCGGCGTCGCCGACGAGGACGACGGAGTCCGAGTGCCAGGTGCCGACCGGGTCGATGTCGTAGACGGCCCGGATGTTGACGGTGTCCATGTCGAGGCCGCGCGTGATGTCCACCAGGCGCTCGTCGAAGCCCTCGACCGTGCGCAGCAAGTCCTCCTTGGTGACCTGCGGCGTCCAGGTGCCGTCTGGGCACAGGGCGGTGATGTCGAAGGACACCTGGCCCCGGTGGCGCAGGATCGGCACGCCCGTGGCGAGCGCGGCGCGGGCGGCGGCGCGGTAGATGCGCTTGTCCAGGTCGGTCATGCGGCCGCCCCGGCTCACGCCGACCTTGATCACGCCGGCGAGGCTGCCGGTGTCGCCGATGCCGACGGTGATCTCGTGGACGAACTGCCGGGTCAGGTAGTCGACGTCGGCGCGGGCGAAGTGCGGCAGCGCGGTGTCGCCGCCGACGAAGCCGGTGCAGGCGACGATGTGGACGCCGGTCTTCGCCGACAGCGACTTGTAGTGGTCGACGTCGCGGCCGTTGCAGATGCCGGTGGCGTCGACGAAGGTGCCGCCGCCCAGTTGGTGGAAGCGGCGCAGCTTCGGGACGGTCTCCTCGTAACGCTGCTCGGGGGACTTCCACCACCGCGTGTCCAGCTCGGAGCCGGGCATGCCGTAGCCGATGTGCTCGTGGATCGCCACGAAGCCCAGTTCCTCGGCGGGGACCGGCCCCAGGACGGTGTTCACTCGCGACACAACACTCACCTTCGGAAGAGTTCTTGACGGTCGTTCGGGCCGGCGTGTTCAGCGCACCGCGAGCAGGTCGCGCGGGTTGGCCTCGAGGATGCGCCGCACGTCGCCGTCGCCGACGCCGTGCGCCGTCAGCAGCGGCACGAAGGCGGTCAGCACATGGCTGTACGGCAGGTCGTTCGCGGGGTGCCCCTTGGCCACCCCGGTCGCGCCGACGGAGAGCAGGATCCGGTCGGTGTGTCCGGCGCGCACGAGGTCGGCGACCAGGGCGGCGCGGTCGGTGTCGGTGAGGTGCTCGTCGTCCTCGGTGCCGACGTGGTCGAGGACGACGCGGGCGCCGCGGGCCGCGATCTTCTCGGGTGCGCCGGCGTCGGCGGCGTCCTTGCGGTCGAGGCCGCCGACGGCCACCCGGTCGGCGGGCAGCTTCTCGTCCAGGGCGATGTCGAGTTCGCCCGCGGCGTCGTCGCCGTACCGGAAGGTGACGGCCGTGCCGGTGGCGAGGGCGGCGCGGGCCGCGCCGCGCAGCAGGCTCTCGTCGGTGGCGGTCATGCCCGCGCGAGTCACCGCGGTGGTGACCAGTCCGGCCGGGCCGCGGCGTTCCACGCGCGGGACCACCATGCCCTCGGTGATCTCCCGGCTGAAGAGGTCGGCGAACTTCTCGGCCGGCCAGGGGGTCGGCGGGTTGGTCTGCGGGGTGAGGAAGTAGCCGCCGAGCAGTTCTTCGGGTCCCTGGCCCGTCGAGGCGACGATGTGGACGCCGGTGGTGCGGGACAGGGCTTCGTAGAGCGGCACGTCGCGGCCGTGGAACATGCCGGTGCTGTCGACGATCGTGCCGCCGCCGTGGGCGCGGAAGTCGCGCAGCTTGCCGGCGAGCGTCTCGAAGATCTCGGCGCGGTCGAGGGTGATGTCGAAGGCGTGCTCGGCACCCGGGAGCACCGACAGCAGCGCCTCGTGGACCGAGACGACGCCCAGCTCTTCGGCCGGCACCGGGCCCAGGACGGTGTTCACGGTGGTGCTGTTCACGCTCATGCCTGCATCACGTGTCCGGTGGGGGTGCGGCGGTGCACCCGGTGGCTGCCGTCACGGTAGCCATTGGCTTTACATGACGTCAACGAAACAGACACCACGAAAAAACTATGAATTCGCCGTTGCCTGAGGGGCGGAAATCTGAGCAACGGGGGGCGTCCACCGGATCCGCATGCATGCCCTGCATGCCGGTCCATGACCCGGACCGCCGCATGAGGCGTGCGCCACGAACGGCGAGGAACACGTCGGGACTGGACCGGCTGGCGTCGGTCGGCCTCAACCTGCCGGTGCCCCTCCTCGCCCAGCTGGAGGAACGGTCCGTGACCAGGACCGCGGAACGGGTCGGACTGTCGCAGCCGGCCAGGACCCACGCCCTGACCCGGATGCGGCGCCTGCCGGGCGAACCGCTGGGTCGTGGTGGCTGCGCCGGACACGCCGCCGCGGGCGAGCGCGCTCGATCTGCTCACCACCGAGCCCCACATCGCCGTGGACACCGACCGACGGGTATTTCCGTACTCGGTGCTGTAGGACGCGGGCATCCCCTACCGCATCGGGCTGCGCATCTCCGACTTCCTGCCGGTGCCGTTCCACGTGGCCCGCGCCGGTGGTGTCGCACTGCTGCGGTACCGGGTCGCCGCCACCATGCGCACCCTCGCCGACCTGCGGATATTCCCGTTCCCGCTGCCCGGGCCCGGCATCGACATGGCGTGGAACCCGCGGCCGGCCGACCGGCACTTCGTCGCCTGGCCGCGGGAGGTGCTGCGCGACGCCGAGGCAGCGCGGTAGACGGCCGCCCCCGCGCGTCGAACGGGCCGGACCGGCTGTCGGACCCGATCGCGCCCCCGGATCAGGTCAGCAGCCGGACCCAGCTCGCGCTCAGCTCGTCGAGCATCTGCTCCCGGTCGAGCTTCCAGTCGGTGTCGCCCCAGTGCTGGGCGACATGGTCCAGCTCCGCCATGGCCAGCACACCCCGGAAGCGGCGCTGGTGGGGCGCGAGGCGCCCGGCCCGCGTCAGACCGTCCTCGATGTCACTGATGGCCTCTTCCAGCCAGCGGTCCACCAGGTCACGCAGCTCGGGATCGACCGCGGCGGCGTCCCGGCCCACGCGGATGATCGGCCGGATCTCCGGCCAGCTGTCGGCGGTGTCCCGCAACCACGCGGTGATCGCCTCCGGCGTCCCGTCGGCCACGGTGGCGACCAGGTCCTGGGCCGTGGAGCCGTGCTCCGGTGAACGCACGCGCCGCAGCACCTCGTTGAGCCGCTCGTCGATGAGCGCCTTCATGAGATCGCTGCGCGAGGGGAAGTAGGCGTAGAACGTCACCCGGGTGGTGCCCGCGGCGGACGCGATGTCGTCGACCTTGGTGGCGGCGTAGCCCTTCGTCGTGAACAGCTCCAGGCCCGACTCCAGCAGCAGCCGGCGCGTCATCTGCTTCTGTACCTGCCGGAGGTTCGCCATGCCGCAGATCCTAACGCGCCGCCGCACACCGGCCGTACACGGCGCATGGTCACCTGCCCGGCTGTAAAGCCCGGGCGCGGCTCAGCAGATGTAAAGCCCGGGCGCGGCTCAGCAGGGCAGGTCGACGCCGAGCCGCCGCCGCAGCCGGCCACCGAGATGCCGTACGCCTCGCGCACGCGCACGCCGTCCGGACCGGGCTCGAAGACGCCGTGCCCGGTGTACGCCCATGGTGTCCGCCCGGTTGACGACCGCCCCGCCGACAGATCGGATCGTGGCGCGGCTCCTTCTGGGTGCTCGTCGGACTGGCCGTCGTCAGCATGGTGCTCACCGCCGCGCTGGCCGCGGAGCCGAAGGCACCCGAGGGCCGCAAGCTCGACGTGGCCGGTCAGGTCACCTTCGCGCTCGGCCTGATCCTGGTGCTGTACGGCGCCGTCGAAGGCCCCGAGTCGGGCTGGACGACCCTGCCCGTCATGCTCTCCTTCGCCCTCGGTGCGTTGTCCCTCGCGGCCTTCGTCGTGGTGGAGCTGGGCGCGGAATCCCCCATCTTCGACCTGCGGCTGTTCCGCAATCGCGCCTTCACCGTGTCGTCCGCCGCCGCGGTCGTCGGCATGCGCGCCCGCCGGACGCCCGGCGGGCGGACCTTCGCGCCCGCCGCTGCCTCGGGGGAGCCCGGCCTGGGCGTCCACTCAGGCACTCCTGCCGGCATACGCAGTCGCAGCCGCGTCGGCACAGCGTCGGCGGGTGACCGACCGACACTCGTCCTGGGGCACCCGACCGGTGGTTCCGGCTCGTCGGAACGGCCGACAGCCACCCGTGGCGAGGGGCGTCGGAACCCACCCCGTCGTCCCGTACCGCCCGGCGCGACGCCAGGTCGGACGACGTGGGCGAGGGAGCCCATGAACCGACCCTGCCCGGCTTCCCGCCGCCCGCGCCCCCGGTCGGCCCCGAGGAAGTCCCGCACCAACGCCGTCATCATCGGCGCGGCTGCCTCCGTCATCGTCACAGTCGTCACCACCGGCGCGGTCGTCGTGCAGGCGACAGACGACGACAACAAACCCGCCACCACAACCACCGCGTCCAGCATGCCGAAAGACGCCGCCGAGCCCGCCGTCGAGGAGCCCGAGCCGGGAGCCGACGTACGCGGAGCTCGACGCCTCGGATTCACAATCGAGCTGCGCACGACCCGGCGACAGCGCTTCGGGTCGGCGGGCTGCAACCTGACGGTCGAGCCGGAGCTGTCGTACACGGGGATCGACGGCATCGACCCGGACGCGGTGTACGAGATCACCTACGAGATCAGTGGCGACGAGGACGGGCCGGTTGTCGAGACGGCGGAGCTGTCGGTCAGACGACGTTGAACCTCACGCAGTCTCTGGTCAGTACGGCTTCGGCGAGCACGGAGGTCTCTGCGGAGGTCACGGACGTGGTGGCCCGCGACCACTGACGGGTACGCGGGAGGACAACGGCGATGCAAGCCGTCACGAGCAGGGCAGGTCGGCCCCGCGGCCAGGACTCAGTCGGTGACCGGGATGCACAGGTCGAAGCTGTACTCGGCGGTGCATTCCGTCACGCTGGGCACCACCCCGGACCCGCGGACCAGTTGGAAGACGGACACGACCGCGAGCAGCGCCAGCAGCAGGATCACGTTCCGGTTCGGACGAGAGGCGTTCGCCCCCGAGCCGTCCGCCCGGGAAGTGAAGCGGGCCGCGCTGTACAGCCTGATCAGGCAGCCGATTCCGATGATCCCGGCGAGCAGGGCCGGCACGCTGAAGTAGGTGTAGGACGTGATCTCCCCGTCCACCGTCGTGGACGATCTGACGTCGAGGCCGACGACCAATGGAATGATCGCGACGCACAGGATCGTGTAGATCGTCTTCTTCCTGTCGGTCACTGCTCCCCCTGCTGATCCGGGCCCCCTGATACGACCACGTGCGCGGCCTCCGGGCCCCCCGTGGACTTCCGTGACGGACATCGTGCGCGTCGGCTCTGGGACCGGGCTGCAACCCCTTTTCCAGTCGTCTCCCAGCATCCGCGGGTGCCGGCCCCCAGGCGGTGGTCAGTCCAGCAGACCGCCCAGCCAGGAGGCCAGCACACCGGCCGTGAACAGCGTGGTGCTCACGGGCCAGGCCCAGGCCCACCGTGCCCTCCGGCCCACGGAGCCCGCGGCACGCGCGCCCACCAGGCACAGGAGCGCCACGGACAGCGCCACCAGGGCGGAGCCGGCCAGCATCAGCCGCATGCCGATCCCTCCGCTGTCCGGGAGCGCCGCGCCGACCAGCAGTCCCACCCCCAGCGCCAGGCACACGGCGCCCACCGCGCCGAGGAGGGCCCGCACGGCGATCCGGAGCCCGGAACTGCGCTGAAGTGCCGTCGCCGTGGGCGGCGTCGACGGTCCGGGCGGGGCCGCCTGCGGCGTACCGCGCATGACGGCGACCGCCTCTTGCGCCTCCCACTCCTGGCGCACCGGGTGCCTCTTGGGCAGATCGCGGTACTGAAGCAGACCGGCGCGTATCGCCAGCACGTCGCGCTCCAGCGGCGCCTGCCGGTCGTGCCCCTTCAGCCCACGCCCGCCCCGCGCCCGCAGCAGGACCGGCTGCCCTCCGCCGGGGGGAGACAGCACGCCCCCGAAGCGCGGGTCTCCCGCAAACCACGCCGGGACGGGGCCGGCGGAGCCGACCGCGGCGACCAGGGCCCGCGGATGGACCAGGGCCCGGATCGACGAGCCCTCCCGGCCCGGGCCGGGCACGCCGTGCCGCCAGGTCCGCCCGGGGACCGCCGGGTCCGTCAGCCGGAACGTGGGCCACCCGTCCCCCTCTGCGGCCCCGTCGTTCTCCGCCGCTTCGTCCACCTCGGCCGCCCCGTTCCCCTCGGGCAGGGCCTCCACGAGGCAGGGCTGCCACGGGTAGTGCTCCAGGATCAGACGCGCGCGGCGTGCGTTGGCGGACGCGTGGCGGCAGTTCCACCAGTGACCGGGCACCACGATGAGCACCGTGGAGACGGCCAGCCCCAGCGTCAGCGGCCAGAGGCCGGTCGTCACCTGCAACAGCGCCAGGACGACCGTCAGCAGCGCGTACCAGCCGAGGTGACGCGCGTAGTGCAGGAACCGTGAGCGAGCCCAGGCGCGACGGGTGAGCGGGTGCGCGAACGCCGTACCCGTGCCGTGCGGCAGGGGCGGCGATCCGCCGCCGCCGTCCCCGTCGCCGACGCCCTCACGCTCGCCCTCGCCCCGGTGCGTGCTCGACTCCATTGTGTTTCCCCCCATGTCAGCGGCCCGCTCCGTACGGGCCACCGTGTTGCCGTCGCCGGCCGGCGACGGGCGCATCGCTACAGGTCGGCGGGTGACGAGCTGTCCCGGTGGGGCCAGCGGTCCGCGCCCGCGGCGTCGTACTCCCCCCGGCCGGCCGCCAATCCGGTGAGCAGCCCGGTCACCTCGCCCGGCGACATCCGTCCTCCCCTGTCCCTACAGCGGGCCAGGTCGCCCGGCTCCAGCGCCGCGCGGACCTGGGCGCTCTGCCGGGCGCCGTCGACCGGGTCCATGAGCATCGGCGAGAAGCCCACGCGCGCACCGCGTTCCTCCACGACCCCCAGCAGCACGGCCCCTTCCTCGGCGTGCCCGGTCAGCGCCAGGGCGGCGGCGGTCGTGTGGGCGATCACCAGCCAGCCGGTGACGTCCTGGTCCTCCTCCAGGTCCCGCAGGGTCGCCAGACCCGTCGTGAGCGCCTGCTCGGCCCGGCCCAGGTCGAGGTCGCTCTTCATGACCAGCCAGGACGACGAGGCCTGCACGAAGCGGTGCCCGCACGCGACGGCCAGGGTGATGGAGTGGGTCAGCACCTCGCGGGCCCGCTCGCCCTCCCCGTCGATGCGCAGCAGCATGCCGAGCACCATGAGGGCCTCGGCCTCCAGCCAGGGCTCTCCCGAGATCCGCGCCAGCTCGACCGCCGCCTCGGCCCGCCGCGCGGTGCCCGGCGTGCCGCCCATCCCCTCGAACAGCGCCCGGTACGACAGTCCCTGGGCCTCGATCACCGTATCGCCCGCGTCGCGGGCGTGCCGGGCGGCGTCCGTGGCGGCCCGCGCGGCGGTGGCGAAGTCGCCCTTGAGGTAGTTGAGCGCGCTCGTCGCGATCAGGGCGCGCGCCCGCGGGCCCGGCATGCCCTCCGGGGTGAGTTCGAGGGCGGCGCTCAGCCAGCCGAGTCCCTCGGCGACATGGCCGCTGCGGTACCAGAACCGCATCAGCGCGCCACCGAGCTGGAGCGCGTACGCGCCGTCGCGGGCCAGCAGCGCCGAGGTGAACGCCACCCGGATCTCCGGCTGGTCGCGCGTGGTCTGCTCGGTGGCACGGGCGGCGTGCGGGCCCTCCATCCAGCGTGCGGCGCCGGCAGCGCGGGCCAGCACCCAGGACCGGTGCGCGGCCTGGGCGGCGGCGAGTTCGGCGGGGTCGGCCTGCTTGCGGCCGTACTCCTTGAGCGTCTCCAGCATGCGGTAGCGGCGCGGGGTGGTGCCGGTCTCGGCGGTGACCAGCGACTTGCGGACCAGGGCGGCCAGTTCGGCGAGGACCGGCCTGCCGCAGATCGCGGTGGCGGCGTCCAGGTCGAAGGAGCCCGCGAACACGCTGAGGCGGTGGAACGTCTCCCGCTCCGGACGCTCCAGCATCCGGTAGCTCCACTCCATCGCGGCCCGCAGCGCCCGGTGCCGCGCCGGTCCGGTTCCCGGCCCGCCGACCAGCACGGAGAACCGGTCGTTCAGGGCCGTGGATATCTGCTCGAGCGACAGCATGCGGCACTGCGCGGCGGCCAGTTCGATGGCCAGCGGCAGCCCGTCCAGCTCGTGGCAGATCCGCTCGGCCACCTCCGCGTCGCTCTCCCCGGGCACCCAGCTCGGCGCGACGGCGCGGGCCCTGGCGAGGAAGAGCTCGCCGCCCGCCCCCGCGGTCAGCGGCGGCACCTCGTAGACCGCCTCCCCGGTGATGCCCAGCGGCTCGCGGCTGGTGACGAGCACGCGCAGCCCGCCGCAGCGGGAGAGCAACTGCGCGACGATCCCGGCCGCGGCCTGGAGCAGATGCTCGCAGTTGTCCAGGACCAGCAGCGTCCTGCGCTCGCCCAGCACCTCCGCGAGGCGGGCCGCGCTCGCCCCGTCACGGATGCCGAGCGCGTCGGCGATGCTCACGGCGACCAGCTGCGGCTCGGGTTCCTCCAGGTCCGCCAGCTCCACCAGCCAGGGCCCGTCCTCGTCGGTGCGGGCATGCGCCACCTCCAGCATCAGCCGGGTCTTGCCGATGCCGCCCGGGCCGGTCAGCGTCACCAGCCGGTGCTCCTGCAGCAGCAGCGCGACGCGCTCGCGCTCCTCCTCGCGCCCGACGAGTCCGGTCAACGCGAACGGCAGGTTCCGCCCCCGCGGGGCCCCGGCCGCGGCGGCGCCGTACGCGAGGTCGACGTCGGTGGCGGGCACGGGCGGCGCGGCGGTCTCGTCCTGGGCCAGCACCGCCGCCTCCAGCCGGCGCAGCGACGGGCCGGGGTCGATGCCCAGTTCCTCGGCGAGCATGCGGCGGGCGGTGCGCAGCGCCGCCAGCGCGTCGGCCTGGCGGCCCGACCGGTACAGGGCCAGGGTGAGCAGTTCCCAGCCGCGCTCGCTCAACGGCTCCTCGGCGGTGTGCTTCTCCAGGTCGCCGATCACCGCGGCGTGCCGTCCGCGGGCGAGTTCCGCGGCGAACAGGTCCTCCTGGGCGGACAGGCGCAGGCCGTGCAGCCGGGCGGTCTCGGGCGCGGCGAAGGCGTGCTCCTCGAACTCGGCGTACGCCGGTCCCCGCCACAGGGCCAGGGCCTCGCCCAGCACGGTGGCGGCCCGCTCGGGGTCACCGCCGCGCAGCAGTTCCTCGCCGCGCGCCGCCAGCACGGTGAAGCGCTCCGCGTCCAGGGCGTGCCGGCTGATCCGCAGGGCGTAGCCGAGGCGCTCGCGGACGAGGACGCCCGCGGTCTGGCCGGCCTCCCGGCCGGGCTCCAGGGCCCTGCGCAGCGCGGCGACGTACGAGTGCAGGGTGGCCGGGGAAGGGGGGCGCCGCTCGTCCCAGGCCTGGGCGATCAGCGCCTCCTGGGTGACCAGCCGGCCCCGGGCGGCCACCAGCACGGCGAGCACCGCACGCTGCCGCGGTCCGCCGAGTGCCACTTCCCGGCCGTCCACCGTGGCCGTCATGGGACCAAGAACACCGATGCGGAGCCCTTCTGACATGCCCCCACCCCCTCTCATGCCAGGCAAGCGTGCCAGACCAGTCGTATACGTCCGAAACGGCGTCGCTATCCGGACACGCACGGAGATGGGACGGTGGTTCCCCCCTGTTCGGGCTCGCGCGCGGCGGGGAGGGTGATGGCGGGCGGCAACTGCGGTCCAGCGAGCGACCGGTGGAGGTCCACGACGGACGGGGCCGCTGGAAGGCGCGGCTCGGGAATCGTTGGGAACCTGCTGGGAACAGGACCCTCCGTTTCCGGGGCTGTCTTCCAGCGTTCTCCCAGAGCCGGCCCGCATCCTCGGATGCACGGCGCGGCGCCGCACCTCGAGCCCTAGGGGGGAAGCTCGGGGCGCGGCGCCGCTGACTCAACGGGCTTCCGGGCGCCGCGCGGGGGGGCGGCATCGGGAAGCGCGGGCTCACTTCTCCAGGTCGGCCCGCATGGCGACGAACAGTTCGGCGGCCTCGGACAGTGTGCTGTTCGGGAAGTGGGCCACGCCGGCGGTGGTGTCGTCGGCCCAGCCGCAGACGACGTCGCCGTCCTCGGCGAGCGAGGCCAGCATGCACTCGACGGAGCCGCCCAGCGGGCCGGCGTCCTCGACCGGCTGGGCCTCGGGCTGCCCCAGGTCGTAGTCCCACTTGATGTGCTCGAGCATG
Organism: Streptomyces viridiviolaceus; assembly: GCF_014650995.1. GTDB lineage: Bacteria > Actinomycetota > Actinomycetes > Streptomycetales > Streptomycetaceae > Streptomyces > Streptomyces viridiviolaceus. The sequence goes on along the minus strand of NZ_BMWA01000002.1, from coordinate 171,180 downwards.
CCCCGCCAGAGGTGCTCGCGGCGCTCGGTGGTCCCCTCCGGCACGTTGTCGACCGCGACGACGAGGACGGGGTCCCCGCCCGCGAGCGCGTAGTTGTTCATCACCAGGTTCATGCCGTCGCGCATCTCGCCCGGGTCGATGACCACGTCGATCGGCGCACCGTGGCCGGTCCTCTTGGACAGGCCGCCCGCCGTCGCCGCGTCGACCACGCGCCGCCCGGCCGCGTCGGCGGTCGGGTCGGTTCCCTCGGTCTCCTCCGCGGGCTCGGCGCTCGCGGTCGACTCCGCGCCGGACGCGGAGCCGGACGGGGCGACGGGAACGCCCTCGACGTCGTCGGTCCGGCACCCGCTCAGAAGAACGAGGCCGAGCACGGCCGCCGTAAGGGCAATGGGACGCTTCACGCGCATGGAAAGGGCTCCCCCCGAGGACCGGCGGTCCGCCGCCGGTCGGATCAATACGTGGGCGGCGGTGCTCGAGAGGCCCGCCACCCGGGGTGACGGGGCGTCACTCTCGTACGGCACCGGCCGCCTTCGCACCGACCGTCCCACCGGTGGCTGGAAAACACCTGGGAACCTGCTGGGACCCCCGATCCCAGCTCACCGTCGGTGTCCTCGGCCATGCTGCGGGGGCGGGGTCGCCATGGCCGGGTCCGGGACGAGCCGGCCGTGCGGTGCCGTGGGAGACGACTCGAGATGACGGGGGACTTCGTGGACGTGGGGGATGTCGTGGAGGCACGGACGCGCGGGGGCCGCCTTCGGTGGGTGGCGACGGCCTCGGCCGGCCTGCTGGTCGCCCTGACCGGATGTACGACTCAGAAGCCACCCGCGGCGGCACTCGATTGCGGCGGCGCCGCCGCGGTGGACGTGCCCGCCGTCCGCACCGGCCTGCCCGCACCGGCGGCACCGGGGCTGCGGGAGCGGCCCCGGTCGGTCGCGCCGCTGCCCGGCGGGCCGTCCCTGGTGCTGCCGGCCGCCGCCGGTGGCGGGGCGCCGGTCGTGTACCGGGTGGACCCCGAGGGCGACCTCGTGTCCGGCCGGCTGGAGGGCGACGGCGTCGCGCGGCGCTGGCGCACCCCGCTGGGGGAGGCGTTCCGTCCCGTGGAGGCGCTCGTCACGCTCTCCGCCCCCGCGGGCGACGGCGGGCCGCTGGTGGTGGCTGCCCATCACCAGCACGGGGAGGACCGCCGCTCGGAGTTCCGGCTGCTGTCGGGGGCGGGCGAGGAACTGCTGCGCTGCACGTGGCGTCCTTACGACTCCGCCGAGCACGTGGAGCTGTCGCCGGACGGCAAGGTGCTCGTGGCCACGCGCACCGCGAAGAAGCCGCGGGTGAACGGCTCGTCGACCGTGGCGGACCGTCACGTCGAGATCCACTCCACGACCACCGGGGAGCGGCTGGTCCGTGCCCGTACCACCGACTACGCGCAGGACGGCACCCGCGTCTACGGGCGGCTGGGGTCGGAGGTCTTCGCGTACGAGGCGACCGGCGGCCGGGAGGTGTGGCGCACGGACACCGGCACCCGTCTGGGAGACCCCCGCAAGGCCGTGTCCGAGCCGGTGTTCCTGGCCGGGGAACTGCTGCTCGTCCAGGCGGCGGACGGCACCGTGACGGCGCTGGACACGACCACCGGCGAACGGCGCTGGTGGGGCAGCCTGCCCGGCCGGGTGCAGTCGGTCCACCCGCTGGGCGGGAACCGGGCGCTCGTTCACTACCGGGGCGGGCTCGCGTTCACCGGCCCGCGCGGCATCGAACGGACCCAGCCGGTGCCGGCGCCCGCGGATGGGGCACGCCAGAAGCTCGAACACGTCGTCCGCACCGCCGACGGCGTCATGGGCGCGGTGGTGGAGGAGAGGGACGGCTCCGGGCGCGCCCTCACGGTCTGGGGCGACACACCGGCACTGGCCGACGCCCCGCTGCGGATCCCGCTGCCCGCCGCGCACGTCCAGGCGGTGCTCACCGACACGGTCGCCTACGTCCTGCCGTGGGTGCCGGACGGCGAGCAGGCGACGCTGTACGCGTACGACCTCACCGCCGAGGGCCGCCCGCTGTGGCAGGCCGACGTCCCCGACCGCCTCCACATCGAGGACTCCCCCGGCCCTGACCCCTCGCTCCACCCGTACGCCGACGGCCTGCTGGGCCTGGACCGCAGCGCCAGGGGCTGGGTACTTCGCCCGGGCTCCTGACCGCAGCGCACCCGGCCCCCGTCAGTCACCACCGCCGCCTCCGCCGTCACCACCGCCTCCGCTCCCGTCGCTTCCGCCCCCGCCGCCGTCGCTCCAGCCCTCGTTGCCCGAGAGGGGGCTGGTCCACTCGCCGGGGTTCCAGTCACCGCCGCCACCGCGGCGCCGGTCGGCCCGGACGACCCTGCGGGTGGCCTCGGCGATCGGGGTGGCGCGGGTGAGGTCCCGCAGCGGGGCCCGGATGCCCAGGCGCCGCCACTCGGCGTCCAGGCGGCGGTTCAGCCGGCTCGCCCCGGCCAGGGCCGCCAGGTGCGGGCCGCGCACGTCCGGCGGTCCGGGCACCGCCCCGTGCGCCTTGGGCCGTACGGCGCGGTCGATCCGCGCGACGAGCTCGGCGCGCCCGCCCGGGTCCGCCGCCCGCCAGGTGGTCGACGCGAACAGGCCGACAAAGGAACAGGTATGGCGCCGCACCACTCCCCGCTCGGTGAGGGCGTCCAGATACACCTGGACGATCCGGTCGCCGGACGCCCTGTGCACCCACCGCTCCAGCCGCATGGAGCGGGCGTCCTTCCTGGTCCGGAGCAGCCGGTTGAGCACCCGGTTGGCGAACGGGTCGGCGGGCCGCACCTTGCGCACCGTGAGAATGCGGGTGTCGTCCACACTGATCGCGCCGGTGATCATCAACTCGGTGAGCACCGCTCCGGCGAGGACCCGGCCGAGGTGCCGGGGCGGTTTCAGCACTCCGCTGCGCGGATGGGCGAGCAGCAGAAGCAGGTCCTCGGGGAGAGTGGTGGGAGGTCTGTCGCGCATGTCCGTCTCCTGGCCCGGCGGATGAGGACTTCACCATCGAGGCGGACGCCGGTGACGCCCTGGGAACCGGCTGGAAGAGCCACTGGGAACGGGGCCGCGCGCCGGCCCGCGCGCACGACGCCCAGATCGCTTCTTTGTGTCGGCGCTCCCGTCACGCCGGGGTGAGTTCGGCCATCTCCGACCAGCCCGTCCCGGGCACCTCGACGTGGATGATGCCGGGCTTGGCGGCGATCACCTCGGGCATCCACGCCATGGCGGTCTTGAAGTGGTCGGAGTTCACGTGTGTCCCGCCGGCCTCCGGTGACTCGAAGGCTTCCAGGAGGACGAACTGATCGGGCCTGTGGACGCTGCGGGACCATTTGCCGACCAGCACGATCAGGAATGTCACGTCCGAGACCGCGACCGCCGTGGGGTGCCATGACTGTGCGGCGGGCACGGGCGGTCGGTTCACGGCTGGGGAGGGAGCTCGGAGTCGAACGCCTCCCCGACCGCCTCGGGGCCGGCCACACACGGACGCCGACGCGTGGTCACCGTTCGGTGACCACGATCTCGCGCTTGAGGATCTTGCCGGTGGGGCCCTTGGGAAGCTCGGCCGTGAAGGTGACGATCCGGGGGTACTTGTACGCCGCGACCCGGTCCTTGACGTGGTCGCGGATCTCCTCGGCCGTGGCCCGGGCGCCGGGCCGGAGCGTGATCACCGCCGCGATCTCCTCGCCGTGGGCCGGGTGCGGCACGCCGACGACGGCGGCTTCGGCGACGGCCGGGTGCTCGTACAGCACCTCCTCGACCTCACGCGGGTAGACGTTGTAGCCGCCGCGGATGATCAGGTCCTTCTTGCGGTCGACGATGAAGTAGAAGCCGTCCTCGTCGACGCGGGCCAGGTCACCGCTGTGGAACCATCCGTCGCGGATCGCTTCCGCCGTGGCCTCCGGGCGGTTCCAGTAGCCACTCATCACGTTCTCGCCGCGGATCGCGATCTCGCCGACCTCGCCCGGGGGCACCGCGCCGCCGTCCTCGGCGACGAGCTTCATCTCGACTCCCCGGATGGGCTGCCCGATCGAGCCCGCCTTGCGCGGGCGGTCCGGGTGGTTGAACGCGGCGACCGGCGAGGTCTCGGAGAGCCCGTATCCCTCCAGTACGGGGGCGCCGAAGCGCCGCTCGAAGCCGTGCAACACCTCGACCGGGAGCGAGGCGCCGCCCGAAACGGCCAGGCGCAGCCGGTGGGCGTCGAAGCCTTTCGGGAGCTCGGCGTGGAGCAGCGCCGCGTACATCGTCGGCACTCCGAGGAACACCGTGACCCCGTCACGGGCCATGATCTCCAGGGCACGCTGCGGCTCGAACCTCGGCAGCAGGGTCAGTGTGGCGCCGGCGGCGACGGCCGTGTTGAGCGCGCAGGTCTGGCCGAAGGCATGGAAGAGGGGCAGGCCGCCGAAGAGCACGTCGTCGGGCCCTACCCGGAGCAGCGTCTCGGCCGCGGTGGCGGTGTTCGTGGCCAGGTTTCGGTGCGAGAGTGCGGCGCCCTTCGGCATCCCGGTCGTGCCCGAGGTGTAGAGGACCAGGGCCGGGTCGTCGTCGGTCCGGTCGGCGATGCCGGGCATCGGTTCATGGGCCCGCAGCATGTCGTCGAAGGCCAAGGGCTCGGTCACCAGGCATTCGGTTCCGGTCTCGGCGGCGGCCTTCGCCACCTCGTCCGCGAACAGGGGGAACACCAGCGCCATCCGTGCCCCGCAGTCGCGCAGGGTGAAGGCCACCTCACGGGCCTTGAGGAGCGGATTCATCGGCACGACCACCCCGCCGGCCCGCAGGACTCCGTAGTAGACGACCGGGAACAACGGGACGTTGGGCATGGTCAGCGCGACACGGTCGCCGGGCCGGACGCCGCAGTCGCGCAGGAGGGCGGCGGCTCTGGCGCTCGCGTCGTCCAGTTCGGCGTACGTGAGCGTGCTGTCGTCGTGGCGCACGGCGATGCGATCGCCCTGGGCCGCGGCGGAGTCCACCAGGAACGTGGCGAGGTCGGTCATGTCGGCAATCTCCTTGGGCTCGTCTCGGGCTGCGAGGCGGCATTCCGGGGGCGGATCACATCGCGAGGGGTGACCCCGTCGCGGGCACCGCCGATGCGGAGGCGGTGCGGGAAGGCCAGCCACAGTCGCAGTAGATGGCGCTTGAGTTCGGGCTGGTCGCGGTCCTCGAACTCCGCTCGCGCGTGCATGACCGTGTGGGTGTTGAGCAGCAGCAGATCGCCGGCCCGGAGGTCGATGTCGAGCCGCAGCTTGTGGGAGGCTGCCACTGCGTCGATGAGGTCGAACAGCTCCAGGTCCGCCGGTTCAAGGCGGGGCACCTGAGAGAAGCGCTGGGCGGATTCCAGGTAGCAGCGGTTGTAGCGCATGCTAAGTGCGCCTCCCGGCAACCGGGCGGCGAGCGGGGCGGCTGCGTACGGCGGCTCCTCGGGAGCATGCTCCTCCCGGCGGTCGAAGAAGTACGTGCGGTACAGGCGCTCGGTCAGATCGGGGCGGAGGTCCAGTACCGCGTTGTGGATCGCCGCCGAGCTGACCAGGGACGTGCGGCCCCCGGATCGGGGCGTCCGCAGGGACAGCAGCGCGAGCAGATCGGCCCCGTCGGTGTGGAACGGCAGCTCCGCCCGGGTCTGGTAGCCGCGCGTCGCCGGATCGGCCAGGCTGCGGCCGGTGTCCCTGACGTGGCCGAGCATGTGCCCGTCCGCGTTCTGCGGGACCGGACGCCCCAGGTACTGACCGAGGCCCCAGAAGACCGCGCTCGCGGCCGGCTCGCCCGGCTGCTCGACCGGAAGGCCCTTGACGAGCACGAACCCCCGTCCGTGCTCCAGTGCTTCGGCGATGCGTTCCAGTTCACCGGCGAGCGCAGGGAGCGGGAAGTCGGCGGCCGTCAGCTTCAGCAGCGTGAGGTCGCGCCTGCGCGCCTCCCGCAGGGCGGAGTCGATCTCGGCGAGCTGGTCCGACGACAGCCGCAGGATCCATTCCTCGCGGTTCGCCAGATCTCCGCCACGCCACACCGAGGGACCCGAACAGGGTGCGTGCAGCGCCGCAGCTGCGTCCGTCGTACCGGTCATGTGCGCCTCCGTACCATCACGTGTTCACCGGTCCGGGACGGTCGCCACAGGGGGCCGAGCCGGTGAACGGCGCCATGCTAGGTTGCCGATTTCCACCGTGCTTACCCTGGCGTGACACTGGACTTTTCTTTTCGGGACACGCTTGGAGCGTGCACATGAGGCCCCTGGTCCGCACCGCAGCCCTCAGCGGCTATGTCGAGCTGTGCCGCTCACTCGGCGTCGACCCGCAGGCGCTGATGAAGCGCGTCGGCCTGGACACCGCCGCCCTCGCGGTCCAGGACCGGTGGATCTCCGGTGCGGCCGCGGTCCAGGTGCTGGAGCTCTCGGCGGCCGCCTCAGGGCACGAGGACTTCGGCGTGCTCATGGCGGAGTTCCGGCGCTTCTCCAACCTCGGCCCCGTCAGTCTGGTCGTCCGCGAGGAACCCGACGTGCGGAACGCACTGGGGCTGCTGATCCGGCATCAGCACATGTACAACGAGGTCCTGCACACCCGGCTGTCCGAGGGCGACGGGTTGGCCACGTTGAAGGTCGACCTGCGGCTCGGCGAGGCGATGGAGGCCCGGCAGGCCACGGAGCTGGCCGTCGCCGCCTACCACCGGATCCTGCGCGGCTTCCTGCACACCCGGTGGCAGCCGCTGTCCGTATGGTTCAGGCACTCCGCCCCGGCGGACGCCGCTTCGCACCGGCGCGTGTTCGGCCCCATCGTGGAGTTCGGCCGCGAGTTCGACGGGATCGTCTTCTACGCCGACGATCTCGACGCGCCCAACGCGATGGCGGACCCGCTGCTGCGGGAGTACGCCCGCCAGTACTTCGAGACGATCGCGGTCCCCAAGGACACCACCGTCGCGGACCGGGTGCGCGAGCTCATCGAGGCCCTGCTGCCGAGCGGGCGCTGCTCGGTCGAGCAGGTCGCGCGCAGCCTCGGCGTCGACCGGCGCACCGTTCACCGGCACCTGGCCTCCTCGGGTGAGACGTTCTCCTCACTCCTCAACACCACCCGCATGCACCTCGCCGAGCAGTTCGTCGCGAACCCGCGGCGCTCGCTGACGGAGATCTCCGACCTGCTGGGCTTCTCGTCGCTGAGCGCGTTCTCGCGCTGGTTCCGCGAGCAGTTCGGGTGCAGTCCGAGGGCGTGGCGCAGCGACAGGAGCCGGCAGCAACTCCCCGCCCAGGACTGATACCGCGGGCGGTACGCGCCAGGGCCCGTCCTCCCGGCTCACTCGGCACGACTCAGGCCGATGTCCCCAAATGACAAGTAATCCGTCCCCGTGGGTCAAGCGATCACAGAGGCTCGCCCCTACCTTGGCAGCACCGCAGAGAAGCGGTCGGCCGCCGGAGGAGAGCCGTGGTACTCCCCCTGTGCACGTCCCCTCCGGACAGGTCGAGCGTACCCGGGCCGCCATGCGCCCGCTGTTCCGCCCGGTGACCCGCATCGATCCCCGCTGGACATCCCAGACCGTCGCATCGCACATGGCGATGCGCTTCCGGCGAGTGATCACCGATCCCACGAAGGAGACGGACCGTGCACTTCCACGACGACTCACTCTTCCCGGAGAACCAGGAAAAGCTGGTGATCCAGGCCGCTCCCTACGGGCCGGAGTGGCTGCCCGGGGACGCCGACGACCTTCCCCTGACCATGGACGAGCACGTCCAGGCGGCCGTCGACTGCTACAACGCCGGCGCCACCGTGCTCCACATCCACGTACGCGAGCTCGACGGCAAGGGCTCCAAGCGGATGTCCATGTTCAACGAGCTGCTGGGCCGGCTGCGCGAGGCCGTGCCGGACATGGTCCTGCAGATCGGCGGCTCGATCTCGTTCGCCCCGGAGGACGAGGGCAGTGAGGCGAAGTGGCTGAGCTACGACACCCGTCACCTGCTGGCCGACCTCACCCCCGCGCCGGACCAGGTGACGATCGCGATCAACACCAGCCAGATGAACATCGTCGAGATCATGACCGACGACGACTTGGAGGGCACCTCGATCGCGAAGCCCGAGTACTACAGGGCCTACCGCGACATGGTCGTCGAGGCGGGCCCCGAGTTCTACCTGGAGCACCTCAAGCGCCTCCACGCGAACGGCATCCAGCCGCACTTCCAGCTCGCCACGCCGGCCCAGCTCGAAACCGTGGAGCGGCTCATCCGGGCCGGCATCCACACAGGTCCGCTGATCCTCAACTACGTGGCCATCGGGGGTGGTTTCGCGGGCCGTCACCCGGCCGACCTGATCGAGTTCGTCCGCCGCACCCCGGACGGCGCCGTCCTCACCATCGAGAGCTCCATGCGGGCCGTGGCGCCGATGAACGCGATCGGCATCGCGCTGGGCGTGCACGTGCGCGTGGGCAACGAGGACAACCTGTGGCGGCGCAAGGGCGAGCGCATGACCACCGTCGAGCAGGTCGAGCAGATGGTACAGATCTCCGAGGCGCTCGGGCGCGACATCGCGACCGGCGCCGAGGCCAAGAAGATCTACAAGCTCGGCGAGTACTACTCCGGCGCCGACGAGACGCTTGCGCGTCTCGGCATGGTGCCCAACCGCCGTCCCGGTCAGCGCGGCTTCATGCTGCGCGACGTCTGATCGCGGCACGGAGTCACGCGCCGCCGCGCATCCGCGCGATCCGAAGAGCCGCCGGGGCCCAACTCCCTCCCGGCGCCGGCGGCCCTCCCCCCTCCTCACCTCCCCCGAACAACGGAGCACGCCCGTGGCCCACGCCATTCGCTTCAAGGAGACCGGCAGTCCCGACGTCCTGCGCTGGGAAGAGGTCGTCGTCGGCGACCCCGGCCCGGGCGAGGTACGGATCCGGCACGAAGCCGTCGGACTCAACTTCGCCGACACCTACTTCCGTACCGGCCTGTATCCCGCGCCGCTGCCCGCCGGACTGGGCGTCGAGGCCGCGGGTGTGGTCGAGGCGGTGGGCGAGGGCGTCGCCCACGTCGCCGAGGGCGACCGGGTCACGTACACCGGAAGCCCGCTCGGTGCCTACAGCACGGAACGGGTCATGCCCGCGGGCCCCCTGATCCGGCTGCCGGACGCCATCGGCTTCGAGACCGCCGCCGCGATGACCATGCGCGGCCTCACCTCCGCGTACCTGCTGCGCAGGATCCACCCGCTGAAGGCCGGCGACACGATCCTGCTGACCGCGGCGGCGGGCGGCGTCGGCCTCATCGTCTGCCAGTGGGCCAAGCTGCTCGGGCTGACCGTCATCGGCACCGTCTCCACCGAGGAGAAGGCCGAGCTCGCCCGCGCCCACGGCTGCGACCACGTCATCCACTACCGGCGCGAGAACGTGGCCGAGCGGGTGCGCGAACTGACCGACGGGGCCGGGGTCCCGGTCGCCTTCGACAGCGTGGGCAGGACCACCTACGCCGCCTCGCTCGCCTCGCTGCGGCGCCGCGGTCTGCTGGTCTGCTTCGGTACGGCCTCCGGGCCCGTCCCGCCCATCGACGCCATGCAACTGGCCGTCAACGGCTCCCTGTTCGTCACCCGACCCGCGCTCGCCGACTACATCGCCGAGCCCGCGGAGCGGGCCGAGCTGGCGGGCGAGCTGTTCGATCACGTCGCCTCCGGCCGCATCACCATCGAGATCAACCAGCGCTACGCGCTCGAGGACGCCGTACGGGCGCACCGCGAGCTGGAGGCAGGACGGACCACGGGATCGTCCGTCTTCGTTCTCTGAGCCCCTGCGGGATCACGCGCACCACCACCCTCTCCAGGAGGAAGCACCATGGAAAAGACTCTCGCTCCGCTGGAGGGCGCGCCCGCGTTGGTGCGCGCCCACTCCCGCGGCTCCATCAGCGTCGAGCCGCTGACCTGCACCATCGGCGCCGAACTCTCCGGCGTGAACCTCGGCGACGCCTCGCGCGACGACGACCTGTTTGCCGAGATCAAGGCCCTGCTCCTGCAGTACAAGGTCCTGTTCCTGCGGGACCAGGACATCACGCGGGCCGAACACGTGGCGTTCGCCGAGCGTTTCGGCCCGCTGGAGGACCACCCGGTGGCCGGCAGCGACCCCGACCACCCCGGCCTCGTCCGTATCTACAAGGACCTGGACAGCGCGCCCGAGCACTACGAGAACGCGCTGCACACCGACGGTACCTGGCGTGAGAACCCGTCCATGGGCGCCGTGCTGCGCTGCATCGTGTCGCCCCCGGTGGGCGGCGACACGATCTGGGTCAACATGGCCGAGGCCCACCGCCGGCTGCCGGAGCACATCAAGACCCAGATCCAGGGGCTGCGGGCCCGGCACAGCATCGAGGCCACCTTCGGCGCCGTCATGCCGCAGGAGAAGCGGCACTCGCTCAAGGCACAGTTCCCCGACGCGGAGCACCCGGTGGTGCGCACCCATCCCGAGACCGGCGAACAGGTCCTCTTCGTCAACGCCTTCACCACGCACTTCGTCAACTACCACACGCCCGGGAACGTGCGCTTCGGGCAGGACTACGCGCCCGGCGCCGGCCTCCTGCTGAACTACCTGATCAGCCAGGCCGCGGTCCCCGAGTACCAGGTGCGCTGGCGCTGGACGCCGAACAGCGTCGCCATCTGGGACAACCGCTCCACGCAGCACTACGCCGTGCAGGACTACTGGCCCGCCGTCCGCCGGATGGAGCGCGCCGGGATCGTCGGCGACAGACCGTTCTGACCCCTTCCCTTTCCGTCAAGAGCAGTTGAGGTGATGACAATGGGGTTCCTCACCACTGCGGAAGCCGCCCCGGGCAGAACCGGTTCCGGTTCCTCGGAGTGGCCCGTGTCCCGGCGCTACGCCTGGGTCGTCTTTGCACTGAGCTTCGGACTCCTGCTCTCGGACTACATGTCCCGACAGGTCCTCAACGCCGTCTTCCCGATGCTGAAGGCCGACTGGCTGCTCTCGGACGCCCAACTGGGCTCCCTCAGCGGCATCGTGGCGCTGATGGTCGGTCTGCTCACCTTCCCCCTCGCGCTGCTGGCCGACCGATGGGGCAGGGTGAGATCCCTGGTCATCGCGGCCACGATGTGGAGCCTGGCGACGCTCGGCTGCGCGGTGGCGGCGAGCTACGGCCAGATGTTCGTCGGCCGGCTCTTCGTCGGCATCGGTGAGGCCGCGTACGGCAGTGTCGGCATCGCCGTGGTCCTCAGCGTCTTCCCCCGCGCCCTGCGGGCCACGCTCTCAGGAGCCTTCATCGCCGGTGGGGCCTTCGGCTCGGTCCTGGGCATGTCGATCGGCGGCGCGGTGGCCCAGGCATACGGCTGGCGCTGGGCGTTCGGCGTGATGGGCGTCTTCGGCCTGGTGCTCGCGGGCATCTACGCCGTAGTGGTCACGGAGAAGCGGCTGGCCCCGCGGCAGGATCCGGTCGACGGCGAGGCCGGCACCGACGCGTCCGGCCGTCTCCGTGTGCTCCTCCCGCGGCTGTTCTCCTCCGTCTCTGTGGTCAGCGCCTACATCGGCAGCGGTCTGCAACTGTTCATCGCGGGTGCCCTGATCGCCTGGCTGCCCAGCTACTTCAACCGCTACTACGACATGCCGACCGCGAAGGCCGGTGCGACCGCGGGGCTCTTGGCCCTGGTGATCGGCATCGGCATGATCGCCGGCGGCATCGCCTCGGACCGGATCAGCCGGCGCGCCCCGATCCGCAAGTGGGCCATCGCCATCAGCTGCAGCGTGGGTTCCCTCGTCCTGCTGACGACCGCGTTCCGCCTGCCGGCCGGCCCGGTGCAGCTGTCGGTGCTGGCGCTCGGAGCCCTGCTGTGCGCCGGAACGGCCGGGCCGGGGGCCGCCATGGTGGCGAACCTGACCCCCGCGGCCATCGCCGCAACGGCGTTCGCCACGCTCACACTGGCCCAGAGCCTGCTCGGACTGGCCCCTGGCCCCGCGGTCACCGGCGCGCTCGCGGACCGGCTCGGTCTGCTCGGCGCGCTCCAGTTCGTCCCGCTCGTGGCGGTCGCGGCCACCGGAGCCTTCCTGATCGGCCGCCACCGGTACGAAAGCGATCTCCACCGTCTCGCCCAACCCGTCGCGACGGCGGAGCCCGAGGAACCGGAGGCGTCCTCATGACAGGAACCTCGAAGCCCACGATCGTGATCGTTCCCGGCATGCGGGACCACGTCGAGGACCACTGGCAAACCATCCTGGCCACGAGGCTCCGCGAAGCCGGCCGCACCGTGCGCACCGTTCAGCCACTGGTGCGCAACCGGCTCAGCCGAGACGCCCACGTCGCCAACGTGGTCGAGGTGATGGCTCGGATCACCGGGCCGGTACTCATCGTCGCCCACAGCGCGGGCGTCATCACCACGGTGCAGTGGGCCCAGTGGCACGACGCGAACGTCCGGGGCGCCCTGCTGGCCGCGCCCCCGGACTTCGAGACACCGCTGCCGGACGGCTACCCCACCCTCGACGAGCTGGAGACACACGGCTGGACACCGGTGCCCCGGAAGCCGCTGCCCTTCCCCAGCATCGTCGCGGCCAGTTCGAACGACCCCCTGGGATCCCCGGAGCGCGTCGCCGGACTCGCCTTGGACTGGGGGAGCCGCCTGGTGGACCTCGGCCCCGTCGGGCACCTCAACCCCGCGTCGGGACACGGTCCGTGGCTCCGGTCCGAGGGACTCGTCGAGGCACTCGAACACGGCTGGTGCCATATGGCTCCACGGCCGGCCTCGTAGGCCGTAGCGCTCCCGCCCACCCCGCCGCCGGAAAGGCAACGATGAACACTGACACCGACCTGTTGTGGTCGCCCGGTCGCCCCGAACTCGAGGAATCCAACGTCGCGGTCTTCATGGAATGGCTGGAAGAGGTCCGGGGGCTGCGCTTCACCGACTACGCCGAGCTGTGGCGGTGGAGCTCCACCGATCTGCCCGGATTCTGGTCGGCGGTGTGGGAGTTTTACGGGCTGGACGCGGTCACCCACTACGACGAGGTGCTGAGCGATGCGTCGATGCCGGGAGCCTCCTGGTTCCCCGGCGCCCGGCTGAACTTCGCCGAGCGGTGCTTCGCCCAGGCCACGGATGCCCGACCGGCGCTGGTCGGCGTGGCCGAGGGCGGCACGCCCGTGGAGACCTCGTGGCAGGAACTCGGCCGCCAGGTCGCGGACGTCGCGGCGGCCCTGCGCCGGATGGGCGTGGGGCCCGGCGACTGCGTGGCCGGATACCTTCCCAACCTCCCGCAGACCGTGGTCGCCCTGCTGGCCTCGGCCGCCGTCGGCGCCGTGTGGACGGCGTGCTCCCCGGACTTCGGCACGCCCAGCGTGCTCGCCCGGCTGCGGCAGGCGCGGCCGGCCGTCCTCGTGGCCGCGGACGGATACCGCCACGGCGGCAAGACGTACGACAGGCGCCCGGAGGTCGCCGAGCTGGCGAACAAACTGCCCACCCTCCGTCACGTCCTCGCGGTCGACAACCTCTTCACGCCCCCGACCGAGCCCTGGTCGGCGCGGCCCGGGATCGAACAGCACGCCTGGTCCGCCCTGCCGGCCGCCGAGGCCCCCCTGGAATTCGCCGACGTGCCCTTCGACCACCCGTTGTGGATCCTGTGGTCATCGGGGACCACCGGGATACCCAAGGGGATCGTTCAAGGTCACGGCGGCATCGTGGTCGAACTGCTCAAGGCACTTGGCCTGGGCGTGGATCTGCGTGCCGACGACCGCTACCTCTTCCTCACGTCCACGAGCTGGATGGTCTGGAACTTCCTGGTCGGCGGTCTGCTGCACGGCAGCACGATCATCCTGTACGACGGCAGCCCCACCTTCCCGGACATCAACGGGGCCTGGCGGATCGCCGAACAGACCGGCGCCACCGTGGTCGGCGTGGGCGCGGCCTACCTCGCCGCCGTGGAGAAATCGGACACGCATCCCGCGGCCGAGTTCGGTCTCAAGCGACTGCGCTCCGTACTCCAGACCGGATCGGCGCTGCCGCCCAGCACCTGGCGTTGGGTCTACGACCGGCTCGCGCCCGAGGTCTGGCTGCAGTCGATCTGTGGTGGTACGGACATCTGCTCGGTGCTCGCCGGCGGTTCCGCCCTGCTGCCCGTACGCGTGGGCCGCATCCCCGCCCCCTCGCTCGGCGTCGCGCTGGCCTCCTGGGACCCCTGCGGGCACCCCCTGACCGGCGAACAGGGCGAGCTGGTGGTGACCGCGCCGCTGCCGTCCATGCCCCTCCACTTCGTCGCCGACCCCGACGGCACCCGCTACCGGGCCAGCTACTTCGACACCTACCCCGGGGTCTGGCGGCACGGCGACTGGGTCACCGTCGACACGGACCTGTCGGTCGTCGTCGCCGGCCGTTCCGACGCCACCCTCAACCGCATGGGGGTCCGGATGGGCTCCGCCGACATCTACGCCGTCGTCGAGCAGCTCCCCGAAGTCGCCGACAGCCTCGTCATCGGCGTGGAACGGCCCGACGGCGGCTACGTCATGCCCCTGTTCGTCGTGACCGCCCACGGCACCGCCCTCGACGACGGACTGCGCGAGCGGATCACCACCGCCATCAAGCGCGAGTTGTCCCCGCGCCACGTGCCCGACGTGATCGTGCCGGTCCCCGCCCTCCCGCGCACGCTCACCGGCAAGAAGCTCGAGGTACCGGTCAAGCGCATCCTGCAGGGTGCCCGCACCGGTGATGTCAGCGGCGAAGGATCCGTCGCCCACCCCGAGATGCTCGAATGGTTCACGGAGTTCGCAGCCCGGTCAGGCGTCGGACAGGTGAATCCCTGAGGCCGAACAGCCTGCCGAGTGCTGCGAGCGCTCCGGGCGCGCCAGGGCCCACTCACCGGACCCACGCCCTGAGGCCTGGCGTCTCATCGGCACCAGCGTCGAACGAGCGTCAAGACTGTCGCCCAGCCAGCCGGCCAAGCAGACGAGGCGCACCGGCCGTTCGACGCGCACACTGAACGAAGCACCAGGTCAGACGGCTCATCCAGAACATCCGGGACAGGCCACGTGGTGATCACGTGCAAACAAATCGAAGCAGACGACGCCTGACGGAAAATTCGCAGGTCAGGGTCACTTTTCGGCCGGTTCGAGAATCGCCACGCACTCCACGTGATGCGTCATCGGGAACAGATCGAACACCCGCAACGTCCGCACCCTGTACCCCCCGTCCCGGAAGTACCCCAGATCCCGTGCCAGCGCGGCGGGGTCGCAGGCCACGTAGGCGATCCGGCGCGCCCCCAGGGACGAGAGGTGCTCCACCGTCTTCCGGCCGGCGCCCGCCCGTGGCGGGTCCAGGACGACGAGGTCGACCTCCGTGATCCCCGTACGCGGCAGGACGGACTCGACCTTGCCCTGTTCGATGCGGACGCGGTCGAAGCCGGCGAGGTTGTGCCGGGCGTCCTCGACCGCGCGCTTGCCGGACTCGATGCCGAGCACCGCGCCCTTCTCGCCGACCCGGTCGGCCAGGGCGCCCGCGAAGAGGCCGACGCCGCAGTAGAGGTCGAGCGCCATGTCGCCCTTGCGCGGCAGCAGGCCCTGCATGACCGCCTTCATCAGCGTGTCCGCCGCCTTGGGGTGGACCTGCCAGAAGCCGCCGGCGCCTACCCGGTACGTGCGGTCGTCCGCGCGCTCGCGGACGAACGGGCGGCCGTGGACGCGGTGGACGCCGCCGGACTTCTCGTCGACGCGCATGACCGACACGGGCCGGTCCAGTTCGACGATCGGCAGCCGTGCCCCGGGCCGCGGGGTCAGGATGACCTGCCGGTCCTGCGAGCCGCTCGCCGCGATGGCCTCGACGGACTCCATGCCCGCCCAGTCACGCCGCTCGATGCCCAGCTCGCTGACGCCCTCGGCGGCGATCATGCAGTGGTCGATCCGCTCCACCTCGTGGGAGCGGTGCCGGCGCAGACCCGCGTGCCCCTCGGCGTCCACGGCGTACTGCACCCGCGTGCGCCACTGCGGCACCTGGCCGGCGGGCAGCTTGTCGCCCTCGGCCGGCATCACCGTGCCGTCCCAGCCGGCCTCCTCGGGGGTGAGGCCCGCCAGGCGCTTCAGCTGTTCGGCGACGACCTCGCCCTTCAGCCGCCGCTGGGCACCCGGCTTGGCGTGCTGCCAGTCGCAGCCGCCGCAGCGGCCGGGGCCGGCGAAGGGGCAGGGCGCCTCGATGCGGTCCTTGGACGGCTCCAGGATCTCGACGGCGTCCGCGCGCAGGAACCGCGCGCCCTCCTCGCCCTCGGTCACCCGCGCCACGACCCGCTCACCGGGCAGGGTGTGCCGGACGAACAGCACCTGCCCCTCGGACGTACGGGCGATGCAGTGGCCGCCGTGGGCGACGGGGCCGATCTCGACCTCGTACTCCTCGCCCACCAGCGACTTCTTCGGTTCTGCCTGCATGGCGGGGTGACTCCAGTGACGAGAAGGGGGGACGGTCGGACAACAGCCGACCAGTCTACGTCGACTGCGAGGACTCCTTCGCCCGGTCCGTCTGCGCGGGACCGCGACGCACCGCGCCGGGCGCACTCCACTCCTGCCGCTTTCGGGCCCGCCGCTTGGCCGCCTCGGAGGACTGCAGCTGGTACGGGACCGAGGTCACCATGACGCCCGGCGTGAACAGCAGACGGCCCTTGAGCCGCAGCGCGCTCTGGTTGTGCAGCAGGTGCTCGTACCAGTGGCCGACCACGTACTCGGGGATGATCACGGACACGGCATCGCGCGGGGACTCCTTGCGCAGGCTCTTGACGTACTCGATGACCGGCCGGGTGATCTCGCGGTAGGGCGAGTCCAGCACCTTCAGCGGTACGCCGATGCCGCGCCGCTCCCACTCGTCGCGCAGCGCCTTGGTCTCCGCGGGGTCCACGTTGACGCTGAGCGCCTCCAGGGTGTCCGAGCGCAGCAGCTTGGCGTAGGCGAGGGCCCGCAGGGTCGGGCGGTGGATCTTGGAGATCAGCACGACGGAGTGGACGCGGGAGGGCCGCACCATGTCGTCGCTCGGGGCCTCCTCGGGGTCCTCGGGGGCCGCGATCTCCTCGCTGACGCGGTCGTAGTGCTTACGGATCGCCGTCATCGTGGCGTAGAAGATGCACATGCCGAGCAGCGCCACCCAGGCGCCGTGGGTGAACTTCGTGGCCAGGACGACGACCAGCACCAGGCCGGTGAAGAAGGCGCCGAAGGTGTTGATGGCCCGGGAGCGGATCATGTGGCGGCGCTTGGCCTGGTCCCGCTCGGTGGCCAGGTGGCGGTTCCAGTGGCGGACCATGCCGATCTGGCTGAGCGTGAAGGAGACGAACACGCCGACGATGTAGAGCTGGATCAGACGCGTGGAGTCGGCGCCGTAGATCCACACCAGGAGCATGGCCGCGCCGGCGAGCAGCACGATGCCGTTGGAGAAGGCCAGGCGGTCGCCGCGGGTGTGCAGCTGGCGCGGCAGGTAGCGGTCCTGGGCGAGGATCGAGCCGAGCAGCGGGAAGCCGTTGTAGGCGGTGTTCGCCGCGAGGAACAGTACGAGGGCGGTGGCGGCCGCCAGCACGATGAACAGGAAGCTGCCCTTGCCGAACACGGCCTCCGCGACCTGCGAGATCACCGGGTTCTGGACGTAGTCGGCGCCGACCGCGACACCGTCGTGGATGAGGTCGACGGCCGGGTTCTCGGCCATCCGGACATGGGTGGCGGCGGCCAGGCCGATGATGCCGCAGAACATGGTGACGGCGAGCAGGCCCATCAGCGCCAGCGTGGTGCCCGCGTTCTTCGACTTGGGCTTGCGGAACGCGGGGACGCCGTTGGAGATCGCCTCCACGCCGGTGAGCGCGGCACAGCCGGAGGAGAAGGCCCTCAGCAGGAGGAAGACCAAGGCGAAGCCGGCCAGTCCCTGGTGCTCGGGTTTGATCTCGAAGTCGGCGGTCGGCGCCCGCATGGTGTCGTCGAGCACCAGGCCGCGGAACGCACCCCACACGATCATGATGAAGACGCCCGCGACGAAGACGTACGTCGGGATGGCGAAGAGGGTGCCCGACTCCTTGACCCCGCGCAGGTTCATCAGTGTCAGCAGCAGGATCACGGCCATCGCGCAGAAGACCTTGTGCTCGACGACGAACGGGATCGCGGAGCCGAGGTTCTCGATGCCGGAGGAGATGGAGACCGCGACGGTGAGGACGTAGTCGACGAGCAGGGCGCTCGCCACCGTGAGGCCGGCCTTGGGGCCGAGGTTGGTGGTCGCCACCTCGTAGTCGCCGCCGCCGCTCGGGTAGGCGTGCACGTTCTGCCGGTAGGACGCGACCACGGTGAACATCAGTACGACGACCGCGACGGCGATCCAGGGGCTGAAGTGGTACGCCGACACACCCGCGATGGAGAGGACCAGCAGCACCTCGCCCGGTGCGTACGCCACGGAGGACAGCGGGTCGGAGGCGAAGACGGGGAGGGCGATGCGCTTCGGCAGGAGGGTTTCCCCCAGCCGATCACTGCGCAGTGCGCGCCCGATCAGAATCCGCTTGGGCACGTCGGTCAGTTTGGACACAACAGAGGATCGTAAGCGTTCGAACGCAAGGCCGCCCACCCGCCACCCCCGATCCGTCCGCCCTCTGCTCTCCGGGTGAATCGAAGCGGCGGTGCGGCTGCGGATTCCGCAGGTTGCGGGACTCGCGTGCCTATATGACAAAACGCCGCCCGATTCCCGGCCGTTGCCGCACCCTGGAGGTTCCATGCACCTGACCGCAGAGATGATCGGCGGCGCCGTCACGCTCGTCGGCCTCGGAATCCTGACACTTGCCAGCGTGCGCAGCATCGGCCGGCGGCGGTCCTCGGCCCGGGGGTGAGGCCGGGGGTGGGACCGGGCGGCAGGTACGCTCGCCCGGTCCCGAGAGCCGGGCTCCGGCCGTCGGGCCCGGACCCCTGTGGCTCATGAGGGCTTGCCGATACGTTGGGCGTGGACAGGGGAACCCGGCTTCGCGGGGCCCCGCGAGGCGTCATGGCCGGTGCTCACCGGCATGATGTTCCCCTGCGGCCCGCACACTGGCCGCGACACGTCGCCAGGCGAGCCGAAAGAGAGACATGAGCAGGACATTCACGAAGGTCACAGGGCCCGTAGGAAGCGCGGTGTGACGCGATGCATATTGTCATCATGGGCTGCGGGCGCGTGGGCTCCGCTCTCGCCCAGACCCTGGAGCAGCAGGGGCACACGGTCGCCGTGATCGACCAGGACCCCACCGCCTTCCGTCGCCTGGGCTCGCAGTTCGGCGGCCGCCGGGTCACCGGCATCGGCTTCGACCAGGACACCCTGCGCGAGGCGGGCATCGAGGAGGCCGGCGCCTTCGCCGCCGTCTCCAGCGGTGACAACTCGAACATCATCGCCGCCCGCGTGGCCCGCGAGATGTTCGGCGTGGAGAACGTCGCCGCCCGCATCTACGACCCCCGACGCGCCGAGGTCTACCAGCGTCTGGGCATCCCCACGGTCGCCACCGTCCGCTGGACGGCCGACCAGATGCTGCGCCGGCTGCTTCCCTCGGGGGCCGAGCCGCTGTGGCGCGACCCCACCGGCGGCGTCCAGCTCGCCGAGGTGCACACCTCCACCGCCTGGGTCGGCCACAAGATCAGCCGGATCCAGGAGGAGACCGGTGTGCGGGTGGCGTTCCTCACCCGGCTCGGGGAGGCGATCCTGCCGAGCTCGCAGACGGTGTTGCAGGAGGGCGACCTGGTGCACGTGATGATGCGCGCCGACGAGGTCGACAAGGTCGAGGCGGCGTTCGCCACGGGACCTGAGAAGGAGGCCGGTCACTGATGAGGGTCGCCATTGCCGGAGCCGGTGCCGTCGGCCGCTCGATCGCGGGCGAACTGCTGGAGAACGGCCACGAGGTCCTGCTGATCGACAAGGCGCCGACCGCCATCTCGGTCGAGCGCGTCCCGCTGGCGGAGTGGCTGCTCGCCGACGCCTGCGAGATCACGTCCCTGGACGAGGCGGCGCTGCAGCGCTGCAACGTCGTCATCGCCGCGACGGGCGACGACAAGGTCAACCTCGTCGTCTCGCTGCTGGCGAAGACGGAGTACGGCGTCCCGCGCGTCGTCGCCCGGGTCAACAACCCCAAGAACGAGTGGCTCTTCAACGAGTCCTGGGGCGTGGACGTCGCCGTCTCCACGCCGCGCCTGATGTCGGCCCTGGTCGAGGAGGCGGTGAGCGTCGGCGACCTGGTCCGGCTGCTGCGCTTCAGCCACGGCGACGCCAACCTCGTCGAGCTGACCCTGCCGGAGGAGTCGGCGCTCGCCGGCACCCAGGTCGGCGACGTCCAGTGGCCCGAGGACACGTCCCTGGTCACGATCATCCGCGGCACCCGGGTGCTGACCCCGTCCCACGAGGACTCCCTGGAGGCGGGTGACGAACTGCTGTTCGTCGCGGCCCAGGCTCGCGAGGAGCAGCTGGAGGACCTGCTGTCGGCGAGGCGGAGCGACGCGGCGAGCTGACCGCGGTCCGTCGTACGCCGCAGGGGGCGCCCGGGATTTCCGGGCGCCCCCTGCGGCGTCGTGTGCGGGAACGGGCGGGACGAGCGCGGCGTGCCGTCCCGGGCGGCGCGAGGGCCCGACGTCACACCTTGCGGTGCCTGCCGCCCTGGGAGTCCGCGGCTTCGCCGTCCGCGAGCCGCCGCTCGGCCGTCTCCCGCTCCGCCTTCTCCTGCTCGGCCTTCTCCGCCGCCTCCATCTCCGCGAACACGTCGATGGGGGCCGGCGCCTTCGCGAGGAACACCCAGGTCAGCCAGACGGCGAGCAGGAAGGGCGGGATCTTCAGGGTGACCAGCACCCAGCCGAGCTGCTCGGTGTCGGCCCACCAGTACAGCGGGAAGAGGATCGCGCACTTGGCGAGCAGGATGAGGCCCCAGGCCCAGCTGGCCTTCGCGTACGCCTTCTTGCGGCCCGGGTTGCGGGTGCGCCAGGAGAGGTTCTCCTTGAAGATCGGGCCGAGGATCAGCCCGATCAGCGGCACACCGGCCAGCGTGGTGACGATGTAGGCCAGGCCCAGGCCGAGCGTGTAGAGCATGCCGGGCAGATAGAAGTTCTTGGCGTTGTCGGTCATCATCGCGAAGACCACGCCGAAGGCGACACCGAAGACCCCGCTGAATGCGTGCTTGACGGTGTCCTTCATCGCCAGGCGGACCACGACCAGCACCAGCGACACGCCCAGCGCCGCGATCGCCGACAGGTGGAGGTCGTTGTTGATCGTGTAGATGGTGACGAACAGAAGGCCCGGCAGCACCGTCTCGATCATGCCCCGGACGCCACCGAAGGCTTCGAAGAGCGCGGCCTCCGTCACCGCCCGCGCGTCGTCCGCTTCCGCTTCAGTGTCTCCGGTCGGCTTGTCGAGGGACGTCACCGGCTACTCCCGTCCGAGGGGTCGCAGTTCGTATTTCGGGTTGAAGAGCACCCGGCGGCCCCGGCTCATCGAGATCCGGCCCGATGCGATGAGCTTGCGCCCCGGCTCTATGCCGACGATCGAGCGCCTGCCCAGCCACACCACGTCCAGCGCGGCGGAGCCGTCGAAGAGCTCGGCCTCCAGGGCCGGGACTCCGGCGCGCGGTCGGAGGGTGACCGTGCGCAAGGTACCAGTAACCGTGACGATCTGCCGGTCCTGGCAGTCACGGATACGGGTGCAGCCGGTGGTCTCGGCGTCCTCCCGCAGCTCCTCGGACTCCAGGTCCTCCTGCGATGAGGAGAGCCGGTCGAGCATGCGCCGGAACCGGCCCACCGGCTTGTCGGAACGAGGAACAGCACTCATATCTGAAGCGTACCGGGGCATGCCAAACGCCAGGCACCCCCTCCGGGACCGGTATCGGAATGCTCACTTCTCGAACCGGTAGCCCATCCCCGGCTCGGTGATGAAGTGCCGCGGGTGCGACGGGTCCGCCTCCAGCTTGCGGCGCAGCTGCGCCATGTAGACCCGCAGGTAGTTGGTCTCCGTCCCGTACGACGGCCCCCACACCTCCTGGAGCAGCTGCTTCTGGCTGACCAGGCGGCCGGTGTTGCGCACCAGCACCTCCAGCAGATGCCACTCCGTGGGCGTCAGCCGTATGTCCTTCCCGGCCCGGTTGACCTTCTTCGCGGCCAGGTCGACGGTGAACTGCTCGGTCTCCACCAACACGTCGTCCGCGTCGCCCGGGACCGGCTCGGCCCGGCGGACGGCGGCGCGCAGGCGGGCCAGCAGCTCGTCCATGCCGAAGGGCTTGGTGACGTAGTCGTCGGCGCCCGCGTCCAGCGCCTCGACCTTCTCGTCGGAGGAGTGCCGGGCGGACAGCACCAGGATCGGCACCCGGGTCCAGCCGCGCAGGCCCTTGATCACCTCGACGCCGTCCATGTCGGGCAGGCCCAGGTCGAGGACCACCACGTCGGGGTGGCGGGCGGCGGCGAGCTGGAGTGCGGTGGCACCGTCGTGGGCGGCGTCGACCTCGTAGTGGCGTGCCTTGAGGTTGATCACGAGGGCCCGCACGATCTGCGGCTCGTCGTCGATCACGAGCACCCTCGTGGGGGTCTGGGGGGTACCCCCAGTCGGGCTCAGCATGTGGCCTGCCTTTCTGCTGTCGTGGAGCCGAGGAGCTCGGGAGTGGGTGCGGCGACGCGGAGGCTGAGGACCATGGTCAGGCCGCCGCCGGGGGTGTCCTCGGCGTTGAGGGTGGCGCCCATGGCCTCGGCGAAGCCGCGGGCCACGGCGAGGCCGAGCCCCACGCCGGCGCCGCGCGGGGCGTCGCCGTAGCGCTGGAAGGGCTCGAATATGCGGTCCTTGGCGTCGTCCGGCACCCCCGGTCCCCGGTCGACGACCCGCACCTCGACGCGGTCGGCGAGGGCGCTGGCGGCGACCAGGACGGTCCGGCCGGCCGGGCTGTACTTGACGGCGTTCTCCACCAGGTTGGCCATCGACCGCTCCAGGAGCCCGGCGTCCACGGCGACCATGGGCAGCGTCTCGGGGATGTCCAGCTCGACGCTGCCCTCGGGCACGCCGCCGAGCGCCATCGGGACCACCTCGTCGACGTCGATCTCGCGGATCAGCGGGGTGACCGTGCCGGTCTGCAGGCGGGACATGTCCAGCAGGTTGCCCACGAGGTGGTCGAGACGGTCGGCGCCCTCCTCGATGCCCTCCAGCAGCTCCGCCTGGTCCTCCTCGGACCAGGCCACGTCGTCGGACCTGAGGCTCGTCACGGCCGCCTTGATCCCGGCCAGGGGGGTACGGAGGTCATGGCTGACGGCGGCCAGCAGGGCCGTGCGGATGCGGTTGCCCTCGGCCAGCGCGCGGGCCCGGTCGGCCTCCTCGCGCAGCCGACGCCGGTCCAGTACGACGGCGGCCTGGGCGGCGAAGGCGGCCAGCACGCGGCGGTCCTCGGCGGGCAGGACCCGGCCGGTCAGCGCGAGGGCCATGTGGTCCCCGACCGGCATGTCCACGTCCGCGTCCTCCGGCCGCTCCACCGGCGGGCCGAGGCCGGCCCGGCCGGCGCAGGTCCAGGGCGCCACGTCGCTCTGCCGCTCCAGCAGGGCCGCCGACTCCATGCCGAAGGTCTCGCGGACCCGTTCCAGCAGTGCCTCCAGGCTGGTCTCGCCGCGCAGCACGCTGCCGGCGAGGAAGGACAGGATCTCCGACTCGGCGCGCAGCCGGGCGGCCTGGTGGGTGCGGCGGGCCGCGAGGTCGACGACCGACGCCACGGAGAGCGCTACGCCCACGAATATGGCCAGGGCGAGGATGTTCTTCGGGTCGGCGATGGTGATGCGGTTGAGCGGCGGCGTGAAGAACCAGTTCAGCAGCAGGGACCCGACCGCGGCCGAGGCGAGCGCCGGGTACAGGCCGCCGAGCAGGGCGGCCGCCACCGTCAGCGCCAGGTAGAGCAGGACGTCGTTGGCGAGCCCGAGGTGGACGGTGTTCAGCACCAGGGTCAGCAGCACCGGGCCGCCGAGGCCCGCGATCCAGCCCCAGACGATCCGGGAGCGCCCCAGGCGCGCGCCCCTGGCCACGGGGAGCCCGCGGCCCTTGGCGACCTCCTCGTGGGTGACGATGTGGACGTCCAGGTCGGGACCGGACTCGCGGGCGACGGTGGCGCCGACGCCGGGGCCGAAGACGTACTGCCAGGTCTTGCGCCGGGAGGAGCCGAGGACGATCTGGGTGGCGTTGACGCCGCGCGCGAAGTCCAGCAGGGCGGCCGGTATGTCGTCGCCGACGACGTGGTGGAAGGTGCCGCCCAGGTCCTCCACCAGCGTCCGCTGCACCGCGAGTTCCTTGGGGGAGGCGGACGTCAGCCCGTCGCTGCGGGCGATGTAGACGGCCAGCACCTCTCCGCCGGCGCCCTTCTCCGCCAGTCGTGCGGCGCGGCGTATCAGCGTCCGGCCCTCCGGTCCGCCGGTCAGCCCGACCACGATCCGCTCGCGCGAGCCCCAGATCTTCGACACCCGGTGCTCGCTGCGGTACTGCTTCAGGTACTCGTCGACCCGGTCGGCGACCCACAGCAGCGCCAGCTCGCGCAGCGCGGTGAGGTTGCCGGGCCGGAAGTAGTTCGACAGGGCCGCGTCGACCTTGTCCGGCTGGTAGACGTTGCCGTGGGCCATGCGCCGACGCAGCGCCTGGGGCGACATGTCGACCAGTTCGATCTGGTCCGCGCGCCGCACCACCTCGTCCGGCACGGTCTCCTGCTGCCGCACCCCGGTGATCGACTCCACCACGTCGCCGAGCGACTCCAGGTGCTGGATGTTGACGGTCGAGATCACGTCGATGCCGGCGGCCAGCAGTTCCTCGACGTCCTGCCACCGCTTGGCGTTGCGCGTGCCGGGCACGTTGGTGTGCGCCAGTTCGTCGACCAGGGCCACCCGGGGGGCACGGGCCAGCACGGCGTCCAGGTCCATCTCGGTGAAGACCGCGCCGCGGTACTCCAGCCCCCTGCGCGGCACCTGCTCCAGACCGTGCAGCAGCACCTCGGTGCGCGGCCGGTCGTGGTGCTCGACGAACGCCACGACGCAGTCGGTGCCGCGCTCCACACGGCGATGGGCCTCGGCCAGCATGGCGTACGTCTTGCCGACGCCCGGCGCCGCACCGAGGTAGATCCGAAGCTTGCCGCGTCCCATGGCCCCATTGTCTTCCGGTCGCTGCTGCCTGCGCAGCGTCGACCTTACGGCCAACAATCCCGACAAATCGGGGCGGGGTACGGCCCGAGGAGCGTAATTGACGGAACTCTGACGCCGGTGGCGCTCACTGCTCGACGATCTCCCCGTCGCGCAGCTCCAGCACCCGGTCGGCCAGGTCGAGCAGGGTGGCGTCGTGCGTGGCGACCAGGGCGGTGACCTGTTCGCTGCGCACGACGGCCCGCAGCAGCTCCATCACCGCGTGCCCGGTCTCGGCGTCCAGCTGCCCGGTCGGTTCGTCGGCGACGAGCAGCGCGGGGTTGTTGGCGAGGGCGCGGGCGATGGCGACCCGCTGCTGCTGTCCGCCGGACAGTTCGCCGGGCCGCTGGGCGGCGTGCTCGGCGAGGCCGACCAGGGAGAGCAGCAGTCCGACGCGCTCCTCCCGCTCACGCGGCGCGGCCCGGCGCAGCCGCATCGGCACGCCCACGTTCTCGGCGGCCGTGAGGATCGGCACGAGTCCGAAGGACTGGAAGACGAACCCGACGCGGTCCCGGCGCAGTGCGAGCAGCCCGTCCTCGTCCAGCTCCGCCAGATCGCGCCCGTCGACGCGGACCCGCCCGGCGTCGGGGACGTCGAGACCGCCGACGATGTTGAGCAGCGTGGTCTTGCCGGACCCCGACCGGCCCCTGAGGGCGACGAGCTCACCGCGCGGCACCTCGAAGGAGACGCCACGCAGGGCGTGGACGGCGGCGGTGCCGTGGCCGTACGACTTGTGCACGTCCTCGACGCGCACCATGGCCTCGGTGACCACCTGGCTCATGTGTCCTCCCCCGCCGGATCCGGGCGCCAGTATCCCCAGGGCCCGGGGGGATGTTCAACGGTCGTGCCGGGGTCGCGTCGCGGGCGGGCCACTGCGCTCGGGGGCCTGCCGGCGCACCGGACGGCCCCCGCCCCGGACGACTCGCATCACGGACAACCCCCACCCCCGACGACACGCATCACGGACAACCCCCACCCCGGACAACACGCATCACGGACAGCCCCCGCAGGAGGACGGCCCGCGCACGAGAACCGGTCGCACCCGCATTCCCGCCACGCATCGGCAGGTGCCCGCACGGAGGCGACCGGCCCGCGCACCACGACGGCCCCGCACATGGCAAGAGGCCGCGACCCGTGCGGGGCGCGGCCTCCTTGCGCGTACTGCGGGTCCGTCACCGGACCTCGGTGATCTCCGGTCCGCGCTGCAGCTGGCCCATGCCGCCGGAGAAGCGGGAGCCCTCCTCCTGCTGGACGCCCTCGGGGACCATCTGCGCGTCGTTCGGCAGCTTCAGGACGATCGGGTCGCGGGGCGCCATCGGGCCGTCGCCGCGGACCACGACCGTGTCCCGGAAGATCTGCTCCAGCAGGCCGGCGGCCTGCGGCTGCACCGCGCCCTGGCCCGAGATCACGCCGCGCAGGAACCAGCGGGGGCCGTCCACGCCGACGAACCGCACGACCTGGAAGCCGCTCGTGCCGTCCGGCAGCTGCACCGGCACCTGGGCCCGCAGCTCCCAGCCGAGCGGGCCCTCGACCTCGTCGATGATGCCACCCTGCTGGGTGATGCCGGTCCCGATCTCCTCGCGCACCTCGCCCCAGATGCCCTCGCGCTTGGGGGCGGCGAAGGCCTGCAGCTGGATGGCGCTGTCCCGCAGCACGACGGTCGCCGCGACGATCGCGTCGCCCGCGACCTCCACGCGCAGTTCCATGCCCTCGACCCCGGGGACGAACAGGCCTCCCAGGTCCACCCGGCCCTCGGCCGGGTCGCGGACCTCGGTGCTGTCCCAGGGCCCGTCGGGCCGCGGTTCGGGTTCGAGCCGCACCCGCTCGGCCTTGTCGTCCGCCTCGGTGTCGACGCTGTCGACGACCTGCTCGGCCTCGCCGGCCGCGTCCTCGGCGGCACCCTTCCTCTTGCGACGTCCGAACACGTCACTGTCCTTCCCGGTCGGATACGACCGAAGCGTATCGATTCCCACCCGTCGGGCCGCCCTCGGCGACCTGACCGCTTGTGCCGCTTGTCCGGTCCGTTTCGGCGTGGCCGCCGGTGGACCCGAAGCCCCCTCCGGCCCGCACCGAGTCGGGAAGCTCCGCGACCTGACGGAAGCGGACCCTCTCGACCTGCTGGACGACCAGTTGGGCAATCCGGTCGAAGCGCTCGAACCGCACACTCTCGCGCGGGTCGAGATTCACCACGATCACCTTGATCTCCCCACGGTACCCGGCATCAATCGTCCCTGGGGCATTCACGAGGGCGACACCGCAGCGGGCGGCGAGACCGGATCGCGGGTGCACGAAGGCCGCGTACCCATCGGGGAGCGCCACAGACACCCCCGTGGGCAGAACGGCCCGCTCGCCCGGGGCGAGTTCGCAGCCGACCGTGGTGCACAGATCGGCCCCCGCGTCACCGGGCTGGGCGTACGTCGGAAGCGGTACGTCCGGGTCGAGGCGCCGGATCAGCACCTCCAGCTGGGGGCGGCTCACGGGTTCACCTCGAAGGCGCGGGCGCGGCGGATCCGGTCGGGGTCGTCCATGGCGGCCCGGATCTCCTCCTCGCGGCCGTGGTTGACGAAGTGCTCGACCTTGACCTCGACGAACAGCGCGTCGGCGCGGACGGCGACGGGGCCCTCGGGCCCGCCGATCCGGCCGATGGCGGTGGAGTAGATCTTCCGCCCGGCCACGGCGGTCACCTCCGCCTGCAGGTGCAGCGTCGTGCCGACGGGCACGGGCCGCAGGAAGTCGGTCTCCAGCCGGCCGGTCACCGCGATCGTCCGCAGCAGCCAGTTCAGCGAGCCGAGCGTCTCGTCCAGGGCCGTGGCCAGCACGCCGCCGTGCGCCAGGCCGGGGGCGCCCTGGTGGGCCGGCTGCACGGTGAACTCGGCCGTGATCGACACGCCTTCGCCGGCCCTCGCCTCGAGGTGCAGTCCGTGGGGCTGGTCGCCGCCGCAGCCGAAGCACTGGCCGTAGTGCGCGCCGAGCAGGTCGCCGGGTGCGGGCGCGTCGGGGTGCCGTACGGGTTTCACCGCGTCGGCCGGGGGCTGAAGAGCCGGGGAAGTACCACTCACAGGCGCAGACCTTACCCGCGCGTCGGCCTGCGGCCGACACCGTGCCAAGCTGGTTCCATGCAGCTCTCCGCCGCCCCGTACGAAGAACGCCTCACCGCGCCCCGCTCCTGGTGGCTGATCTCTTTCCTGGTGGGTCTCTCGATCGCCCTCGTCCTGCTGCCCTTCGGCACGCTGCCGATGCTGGGCGGGCTGGCCGGGGGGACCGCGGTGGCGGCTGTGGCCGCCAGTTCGTACGGCGCGGTCCGCATCCGTGTCGTGGGCGGCTCGCTGATCGCGGGCGACGCGAAGGTCCCGGTCACGGCCCTGGGCGAGACGGAGATCCTGGATCCGGAGGAGGCCCGTGCGTGGCGGACGTACAAGGCCGACACCCGCGCCTTCCTCCTGCTGCGCGCCTACATCCCGACGGCCGTGCGCATCCAGGTCACCGACCCGGACGACCCGACCCCGTACCTCTACCTGTCCACCCGCGAGCCGGAGCGCCTCGCCGAGGCCGTCAGGACCGCGAAGGCGGCGGTGTAGCGCGGGCGCGCCGGGTCACCGCCCGGTGCCGCCGCGGCGGCGTCCGAGCTCCTTCGTGAGGTCGCCCATGTCCAGGGCGTCCCGCGGACGCTCCAGCTGGGGCAGTTCACCGAGGGCCTCCCACGGCACCTGCCTCTTGCGCAGGTCGGCGCGGATGCGATCGGCCAGTTTCCGCGTGTCGCGGCGGTTCATGACGGCGCCGACGGCCGCGCCCACCATGAAGGGCATCAGGTTCGGCAGGTTGCGCACCATCCGCTTCATGATCTGCTGGCGCAGCTGACGCTTCATGGGGCCGTTCAGGGCCGAGCTGACGGTGGACGGTCTGGTCACCTCGATGCCGCGCTCGTCCGACCAGGAGTTCAGGTACGCGGTGCTGCGCTGCACGAGGGTGCCCGGCGGACGTACGCCGTAGACCTCGTGGAGTTCGGCGATCAACTTCAGTTCGATCGCCGCGACGCCGGTGATCTCGGCGGCCAGTTCCGTGGGCATCGCGGGGGGCACGGGGAGCATCGCGGCGGCCCCGATCCCCGCTCCGATCGTCGCCGTGCCCTTGGTGGCGCCGGACACGAGCCGGTCCGCGAGTTCCTCGGGTCCGAGGCCGGGGAACTGCCTGCGGAGGGTCGCCAGGTCCCGTACGGGCACCCGCGGGGCCATGTCGATGATCCGGTCGGCGAGGTGCCCCAGGGCGGCCCTGGCGCGGTCGCCGCCCTTGCGGACGCCTTCCTGGGCCCTGTCCCGGAACGCCGCTGCCCGGCGCCGGGCAGCGGGCGTCGGTGGCTGCACGGTCGCCGGGAGGTCACCCCGGCCGGCCGCCGGTTCGAGCGAGGCCTGCCCCGTGTCGGTCGGGCCTCGCTCGTCGTCACGCGCGCGGTAGGGGCCGCCGGGCGGCCCTTGGTCCGCTCCTCGGGAGGAGCGGCGCTTCCAGGGAGGGGTCGAGCCAGTCACGGCCGACCCCGCCTCAGTCGCAGTCGCGGCAGATCGGCTGACCGTTCTTCTCCCGGGCCAGCTGGCTGCGGTGGTGTACCAGGAAGCAGCTCATGCAGGTGAACTCGTCCTGCTGCTTCGGCAGCACACGGACGGCCAGCTCCTCGTTCGAGAGGTCGGCGCCGGGAAGTTCGAGCCCTTCGGCGGCCTCGAACTCGTCGACGTCCACTGCGGAGGCGGACTTGTCGTTCCGCCGAGCCTTCAGTTCTTCGAGGCTGTCCGAGTCGACGTCATCGTCGGTCTTGCGTGGAGTGTCGTAATCGGTTGCCATGTCGCTCTCCCCCTCTGGGTGTCTGCGGTGTCTCCAGCGCACGTAACGCGTGAGAGGCCGGACTTGTGCCCGACCCGAGGCGGAGATTTTGCCTCACATCAAGGTCTGTTACTCAATCGACACCCAACCGGACTCCTCATGAGTGATCGGCTTGGATGGCGATGGGGACCGTACACGGTCCGAATGCCGCACTTCAAAGGCGTCTCACCGTGTACTTCCCGTGATCAGGACCCCTGAAAACCAGGATTTTCCCGGCTTTCCGACAGGGTGCATGATCACGGAGAGTAGATGGCCGGAAAAGCGTCGCTGTGATCGATCACACATGCGAGCAGTCGGTCGTCGGCCCGAAAATTCCGCGCAAAGCGAACACGGCCCGGGCCCGGCGAGACGAGCCGGGTCATGATCTCAGATCGGTAGCGTGACTCGCATCACGAGCCCTCCCCCCTCGCGCGACTGGGCGTAGATGTGCCCGCCGTGGGCCCGGGCCACGGACCGGACGATGGACAGACCGAGGCCGACCCCCTTGTCGCTGCCCGTGCGCTCCGTGCGCAGCCGCCGGAAGGGCTCGAAGAGGTTGTCGATCTCGTACGCCGGCACGACCGGGCCCGTGTTGGCGACCACCAGGACCGCCTGGCCGCCCTCCACCGCCGTGGTGACCTCCACCCAGCCCTGCTCGGCCACGTTGTAGCGCACGGCGTTCTGCACGAGGTTCAGGGCGATCCGCTCCAGCAGGACGCCGTTGCCCTGGACCACCGCCGGCTCGCGTCCGCCGCGGATCTCCACGCCCTTGGCCACCGCCTCGGCGTGCACCTGGTCGATGGCCTGGGTGGCGACCTCGGCGAGGTCCACCGGCTTGCGCTCGACGATCTGGTTGTCGCTGCGGGCGAGCAGCAGCAGCCCTTCGACGAGCTGCTCGCTGCGCTCATTGGTGGCCAGCAGCGTCTTGCCGAGCTGCTGGAGCTCCACCGGGGCGCCCGGATCGGACAGGTGCACCTCGAGGAGCGTGCGGTTGATCGCCAGCGGCGTGCGCAGCTCGTGCGAGGCGTTGCCGACGAAGCGCTGCTGGGCGGTGAAGGCCCGCTGCAGCCGCTCCAGCATGTCGTCGAAGGTGTCCGCCAGCTCCTTCAGCTCGTCGTCCGGGCCGTCCAGCTCGATGCGGCGGGAGAGGTCGGAGCCGGCCACCGCACGCGCGGTGCGGGTGATCCGGCCCAGCGGCGACAGGACGCGGCCGGCCATGGCGTAACCGAAGGCGAACGCGATCACGGCGAGGCCGAGCAGGGCCAGGAGCGAGCGGCTGAGCAGCGTGTCCAGGGCGACCTGGCGCTGGTGGTCGATGCAGTCGCTGATGGCCGCGTTGAACGTGGAAAGAGAGAGGTTGGTGGCGTTGTTCACGGCCGGGCACTTGTCGCTGGCCACCTTGATGGCCTCGCCGTCCACGATCTTGAACAGCGGTTCGTTGCCCGTGGTGAGCGCCTGTGCGGCGAGCAGGTAGATGATCGACAGCAGCAGGATGCCGGCGATCAGGAACATGCCGCCGTACAGCAGCGTGAGCCTTATCCGGATGGTCGGGCGCAGCCACGGGAAGGGTGCGGCCGGCCGGGGGTCCCAGGTGGGCTTGGGGGGCGCCTGGGGAGGGCTGGGTGTCGTCGCCACGGTCGATCAGATCCGGTAGCCCGAGCCGGGGACGGTCACGATGACGGGCGGCTCCCCCAGCTTGCGGCGCAGGGTCATCACGGTCACGCGCACCACGTTGGTGAACGGGTCGGTGTTCTCGTCCCAGGCCTTCTCCAGCAGCTGCTCCGCGGAGACGACCGCGCCCTCGCTGCGCATGAGCACCTCCAGCACGGCGAACTCCTTGGGCGCGAGCTGCACCTCCTTGCCGTCCCGGAAGACCTCGCGGCGGTTGGGGTCGAGCTTGATCCCCGCGCGCTCCAGCACGGGCGGCAGGGGCACGCTGGTGCGCCGGCCGAGGGCGCGGACGCGCGCGATGAGCTCGCTGAACGCGAAGGGCTTGGGCAGATAGTCGTCGGCGCCGATCTCAAGGCCCTCGACCCGGTCGCTGACGTCGCCGGACGCCGTGAGCATCAGTACACGCGTCGGCATGCCCAGCTCGACGAGCTTGCGACACACGTCGTCGCCGTGCACGAGCGGGAGGTCGCGGTCCAGGACGACCACGTCGTAGTCGTTGACGCCGATGCGCTCCAGGGCGGCCGCACCGTCGTACACGACGTCGACGGCCATGGCCTCCCGGCGCAGTCCGGTGGCCACCGCATCGGCGAGCAGCTGCTCGTCCTCGACGACGAGTACGCGCACGTCGCTTGTCCTTCCTGTGTCCACCCGCGTAGCGCCGCTCGGGCGCACGAGGGCAGGGGGCTCGTGGGTGTGTTGACCTCCATCCTGCCCTTTTCGGCCATAAGTCGGCTGTAAGACGGGTGAGGGCTGGTGCGGAACCGCGGGGGACCGGCGGGGAGCCGGGAAGAAGAACCGTCGCCGGAACAGGAATGCGGGATTTTCTCCTGCGGTTGAGGTTTCCGCGGGAGGGAGCGGGGGGAGGACGGCTTTACACCCCGCGATCACGCTCTGCACGCACCGCACGACCAGCGGTGCGCCACGGTCCGCTTCCGCAGAGCGGGCGTGGGTGTCCGGCACCGTCGCCGCCCAGCAGGGCAGCGCTGGGCACTCCACCGGAGACGTGATCGCCCCTTTCCGAACGGCACACCCCCGTGCCACCGACCCACGACCCAGGACGAGGGGGCGCAGCATGGACGCTTTCACCGCAGGACTTCTGCAGCGCATAAAGACGACCGAGTCCGACCTCTCGCGGGCACGCGACGAGGGCGACGACTTCCTCGTCGAGGTCGAGCTCGGCGAGCTCGACGACCTGCGCCGCCTCGCTGCCGAGCATGGTGTGGAGGTCGGCGCGACCGGCGTCTGACCGGCCCGTGAGCAACGAGGGCCCCGGCGGGATCCAGCGCCGGGGCCCTCCTCGTACGGCTCGCGCGCCTCCCAGGCGCGCGAGCCGGTGCCGACGGCCCGGCCGTCCGGACCGCCCCCTGTAGTCGGTCCGCTCACCACCGGGGACCCGGCCTGTGGCTCACTCACCTCCGGAGACCCGACCCCCGGCCCACTCACCTCCAGGAACCCGACCCCCGGCCCGCTCACCTCCAGGAACCCGGCCCCCGGCCCGCTCACCTCCAGGAACCCCGCGCGGCTCCCTCACCTCCGGAGACCCGCCCGCGGCTCACTCACCTCCCGGGACTCGGCTCTCGGCCCGCTTACCTCCCGGTACTCGGCCCGCGGCTCCCTCACCTCCAGGAACCCGGCCCGCGGCTCACTCACGGCCGGCGCCCGGGCCGGTAGGCCGTGGTGGCCCGCGCCCCTGGTGGGCCGGTCAGGCGCCGAAGTCCGTCAGGAGGCGCTGGAGGGGCTCGAAGACGCCGGGGCTGGCCGCCACCGTCAGGGTCCCCGACGGGCGCTCTCCGGGGCGTCCACCGGTCACCGCGCCCGCCTCCCGGGCGATCAGGTCTCCGGCGGCCCGGTCCCAGGGGTGCAGCCCGCGCTCGTAGTAGCCGTCGAGCCGGCCCGCGGCCACGTCGCACAAATCGATCGCGGCCGAGCCACCGCGCCGGATGTCACGCACCAGCGGGATCAGCTTCCGCGCGATCTCCGCCTGCTCGGCGCGGATATCGGCGACGTAGTTGAAACCCGTGGAGACCAGCGCCTGGTCCAGCGGCGGCGCGGGGCGGCAGGCGAGCCTGCGCTCGCCGTCCCAGGCTCCCGTCGCCCAGGCCCCGCCGCCGCGCACCGCCTGGTACGTCTCGCCCCGCATCGGGGCCGCGACCACTCCGGCGACGGTCTCGCCGTCCTGCTCCGCGGCGATGGAGACGGCCCAGGTCGGCAGGCCGTACAGGTAGTTCACCGTGCCGTCGAGCGGGTCGATCACCCAGCGGACGCCGGTCGTGCCCTCCGTGGAGGCGCCCTCCTCGCCGAGGAAGCCGTCGTCCGGGCGGCGCTCGGCGATCAGGCCGGTGATCAGCTTCTCCGCCGCGATGTCCATCTCGGTGACGACGTCGATGGGGCTGGACTTGGTGGCGGCGACCGCGAGGTCGGCCGGGCGGCCGTCCCGCAGCAGCTCGCCCGCGCGGCGTGCGGCCTCCCGGGCGATCTCCAGCAGGTCCGCGTGCAGGGGGTCGGTCACGTCGGTCACGGGGCTCCTCACGCGTAGGGGCTGTCGGCGCCCGCGGCGGCGGGGCGGGGGGCGCGGGCGGGGCAGCAGCCCACCGGGCACAGGTTGTGACTGGCGCCGAGCGCGCCGAGGGCGCACGGCGCGACCTCCTGGCCGCGCTCGTCGGCGGCGCGCTCCAGGACGAGGTCACGCACCGCGGCGGCGAACCGCGGGTCGGCGCCGACGGTGGCCGAGCGGCGCACCGGCAGTCCCAGCTCCTCGGCCTTGGCCTTGGCCTCGGTGTCGAGGTCGTACAGGACCTCCATGTGGTCGGAGACGAAGCCGATGGGGGCCATGACCACGGCGGGGGCCCCGGCCGCGTGCCGCTCCTCCAGGTGGTCGCAGATGTCGGGCTCCAGCCACGGGATGTGCGGTGCGCCGGACCGGGACTGGTACACGAGCTGCCATGGGTGGTCCACGCCGGTGCGCTCGCGGACCGCGTCGGCGATCGACTGCGCCACGTCCAGGTGCTGCCGGACGTAGGCGCCGCCGTCGCCGTGCTCCTCGACCGGGCCGGAGGTGTCGGCCGCGGAGGTGGGGATCGAGTGGGTCGTGAAGGCGATGTGCGCGCCGTCCCGGACGTCCTCGGGGAGGTCGGCGAGGGAGCGGACGACCCCGTCGATCATGGGTTCGACGAAGCCCGGGTGGTTGAAGTAGTGCCGCAGCTTGTCGATCTTCGGCAGCTGAAGCCCCTCGGCCTGGAGGGTCGCCAGGGCGTCGGCGAGGTTCTCGCGGTACTGACGGCAGCCCGAGTACGAGGCGTAGGCGCTGGTGGCGAGGACGAGGATCCGGCGGCGTCCGTCGGCGACCATCTGGCGCAGGGTGTCCGTCAGGTACGGCGCCCAGTTGCGGTTGCCCCAGTAGACCGGCAGGTCCAGGCCGTGCTCGGCGAAGTCCTTGCGGAGGGCGTCCAGCAGGGCGCGGTTCTGGTCGTTGATCGGGCTGACTCCGCCGAAGAGGAAGTAGTGCCGGCCCACTTCCTTCAGGCGTTCCTTGGGGATGCCGCGCCCGCGCGTGACGTTCTCCAGGAACGGGACCACGTCGTCCGGGCCCTCCGGGCCGCCGAACGAGAGCAGGAGCAGGGCGTCGTAGGGGGTGGCATCGAGCACGTCTGGCATGTCTCGATCCTGCCACCCGGCACTGACAGCCCGAAAACGGTGGGGGCGTCCGGGTGTCCGGAGGGTGCGAAGGGGGCCTGCGTGAGGGTTACATGAGGGTTGGGTGACCAGTAAGCTGTATCGACTGCGTTCGCACCTTACTGAGCCGCTTCGGAGATCTCGTTGCCCAGCCCCTACCGCGCCCTGTTCGCCGCACCCGGCACCAAGGGCTTTTCCACCGCGGGCTTCCTCGGCCGGATGCCGCTGTCGATGATGGGCATCGGCGTGGTGACGATGATCTCCCAGCTGACCGGGCGGTACGGGCTGGCCGGTGCCCTCTCGGCCACCATCGCGCTCGCCGCCGCCGTGGCGGGACCGCAGGTCTCGCGCCTGGTGGACCGGTACGGGCAGCGGCGGGTGCTGCGCCCGGCGACGCTGGTGTCGCTCACGGCCGCGGCCGTGCTGCTGCCGGCCGCGCACTACGGCTGGCCGGACTGGGTGCTGTTCGTGGCCTGCGTCGGCATCGGCTGCGTGCCGAGCGTCGGCGCGATGGTCCGGGCCCGCTGGGCGGCCCTGTACCGGGGCACCCCGCAGCTGCACACCGCGTACTCCTTCGAGTCCGTGGTGGACGAGGTCTGCTTCATCTTCGGGCCGATCATCTCCATCGGCCTGTCCACGGCCTGGTTCCCGGAGGCCGGCCCGCTGCTGGCCGCCTGCTTCCTGGCGATCGGCGTCTTCTGGCTCACCGCGCAGCGTGCCACCGAGCCCGAGCCGCACCCGCGCGAGAAGCACGGCGGCGGCAGCGCGCTGAGCTCTCCCGGACTGCAGGTCCTGGTGGCCACGTTCGTGGCGACCGGGGCGATCTTCGGGGCGGTCGACGTGGTCACCGTGGCCTTCGCCGACGAGGAGGGGCACAAGGCGGCCGCCAGTCTGGTCCTGGCCGTGTACGCGGCCGGCTCCTGCGTGGCGGGCATGGTGTTCGGACTGATGCGCTTCGCGGGGGCGCCGGAACGCCGCTGGCTGCTGGGCGTCTGTGCGATGGCCGTGAGTATGATCCCCCTCCTACTGGTCGGAAACCTGCCGTTTCTGGCCGTGGCGCTGTTCGTTGCGGGTCTGTCCATCGCTCCCACGATGATCACGACCATGTCCCTCATCGAAGAGCACGTACCGCGCGCGCAGCTGACCGAGGGCATGACCTGGGTGAGCACCGGGCTTGCGGTGGGGGTCGCGCTCGGCTCCTCCGCGGGCGGCTGGGTGATCGACGAGGCCGGGGCACGCGCGGGGTACGGGGTTCCGGCGGTGGCCGGTGCCGTCGCGGTCGCGGTCGGTTTCCTCGGGTACCGCCGGCTCAAGCGGCCGGCTCCGCGTCGGGGAGGGACCGTTGAGCAGCACAGCGAGCGGAAAGAACGGCACGTGGCGTAACTGGGGCGGCAACGTCTCGGCGCACCCCCTGCGGGAGGTCGCCCCCGCCTCCGTCGACGAGCTGGCCGAGGCGGTGCGCGGGGCCGCCGAGGAAGGGCTGCGGGTCAAGGCCGTCGGCACCGGCCACTCCTTCACCTCCATAGCCGCCACGGACGGCGTGCTGATACGCCCTCACCTGCTGACCGGTATACGCCACATCGACCGCGACGCCATGACGGTGACCGTCGAGGCCGGGACACCCCTCAAGAGGCTCAACGTGGCTCTCGCCCGTGAGGGGCTGTCGCTGACCAACATGGGCGACATCATGGAGCAGACGGTCTCCGGAGCCACCAGCACCGGCACGCACGGCACCGGCCGGGACTCGGCGTCGATCGCCGCGCAGATCCGGGGCCTGGAACTGGTCACGGCCGACGGCTCGGTCCTCAGCTGCTCCGAGAAGGAGAACCCGGAGGTCTTCGCCGCCGCCCGGATCGGTCTCGGCGCCCTCGGCGTCGTCACCGCGATCACGTTCGCCGTGGAGCCGCTCTTCCTGCTCACGGCCCGTGAGGAGCCGATGCCGTTCGCGAAGGTCCTCGCCGACTTCGACGAACTGTGGGCCGAGAACGAGCACTTCGAGTTCTACTGGTTCCCGCACACCGGCAGGACCAACACCAAGCGCAACAACCGCAGCGCGGGCCCGGAGAAGCCGGTGGGCCGGCTCCAGGGCTGGTTCGAGGACGAGTTCCTCTCCAACGGCGTCTTCCAGGTGGCCAACTGGGTCGGCCGCGCGGTGCCGGCCACCGTCCCGGCGATCGCCCAGATCTCCAGCAAGGCACTGTCGGCGCGGACCTACACCGACACCGCCTACAAGGTCTTCACGTCTCCACGCCGGGTGCGCTTCGTGGAGATGGAGTACGCCGTTCCGCGCGAGGCCGTCGTCGAGACGCTGCGCGAGCTGAAGGCGATGATCGACCGGTCGCCGCTGCGGATCAGCTTCCCGGTCGAGGTGCGCACCGCGCCGGCCGACGACATCACGCTGTCCACCGCCTCCGGCCGCGACAGCGCGTACATCGCCGTCCACATGTTCCAGGGCACGCCCTATCGGGCGTACTTCACCGCCGCCGAGCGCATCTTCACCGCGCACGAGGGCCGGCCGCACTGGGGCAAGGTGCACACCCGGGACGCCGAGTACCTCTCCCGGGTGTATCCGCGTTTCACCGAGTTCACGGCGCTGCGGGACCGCCTTGACCCGGATCGCCTGTTCCAGAACGACTACTTGCGGAGGGTTCTGGGGGCGTAGCCGAGGCGTCGGGAGCCGGGCTCGTGGCATCGCCGGAGCCCTCGTCCTCCGTCGCCCCCGCGCTGGGCGTCGGGCTCGGCGTGCTCCCGCCGTCCGGCGACGCGCTGCCCGACGGCGCGGCGCCACCGGTCTCCGCGCCGGAACCGGACGGCGCGGTCGTCGGCGCGTCACCGCCGGAACCGGGCTCCCCGGACTCCTCGGAGCTCCCCGGGTCCCCGGACTCACCGGTGTCTCCCGGGTCTTCGGCGTCCTTCGAGCCCGAGGACGATCCGCCGCCCGAGAAGGCGTTGCCCACGGTCGTACTGCCGCCACCGCTCATGCTGTGGCCGGAGGCCAGTTCGTACACGGTGATTCCGGTCATCGTGACGCCGAACACCAAAGCCGCCGCGACCAGCGGCCGCTTCCAGCTCTTGACCCGGGCCCGGTAGACCGTGCCCTCGGTGAACTCACCGGGAGCCGGGACCGCCTGGACCGTGACCTGCGTCCTGGCCTGCGCCCCGCCCCGCTTGGCGGTCACCGCCGTGGTGTTGCGGATCTGCTCACCGGTCCGCTTGAAGAAGTGCTGGAAGAGCGAGCCGCCGCAGGTCGCGATGACGCTGACCAGGCCGGCGCCGAGAATCGTGCCGTAGACGCCGAAGGACGAGGCGAGTTTGGCGGCGATCACGGCCGCCAGGGCGCTGCCCGCCACCTGGGGCACGCTCAGGTCGATCCGCCTGCGCTCCGTCTCCACCTCCATCCGCACGTCCGTCTCGCCGACGACATCGGGCCTTTCACGCATTCCCGGTCCTTGCCTGTCTTTCCCGTACGCGATCGATCAACTGCACGAGAAGGGGACGTGCGAACGAAACCTTTAGTTCCGTTTCTGGTGATTGCGTGAAGTACGCCACGCCCGAGATCGCGGGAATCACGCCACGGGCGACCGAGTACCCCCTCTTGCCAGAAGTTGGACGGCGTGCCAATCCACGCACGTGGCCCGAATGGAGTACTGTTGCGAGCCCTGGGTCCGGTCTCCCGACAGGGGGTTCAGGACCTTGAAGGACCGCCGGGAGGGGGCTAGGTGCACAGGGTGACGGAGTTGGTCACTTAGCGTTGCGAACAGGTAACCGTGCCATAACGGCGATCCAGGGCCCGTGCCCGACACGCCGGGCAACTCGGCAAGGTTGTGGCAGGCTGCACCCGGGCAGGCCACACTCGACAGAGCGGAAGCAGCGACGCACGTGACGTCGGCAGGCACCACCCGGGAGGTCCCCATGCCCGAACTGCGTGTCGTGGCCGTCTCGAATGACGGCACACGGCTGGTGCTGAAGGCTGCGGACAGCACGGAGTACACGCTTCCGATTGACGAACGGCTCCGCGCCGCCGTGCGCGGCGACCGTCCCCGCCTCGGCCAGATCGAGATCGAGGTGGAGAGCCATCTCCGCCCCCGCGACATCCAGGCGCGCATAAGGGCCGGTGCGACCGCGGAAGAGGTCGCCCAGATGGCGGGCATTCCCGTCGATCGAGTACGCCGCTTCGAGGGTCCGGT
This sequence comes from Streptomyces viridiviolaceus, assembly GCF_014650995.1. Classification (GTDB taxonomy): domain Bacteria; phylum Actinomycetota; class Actinomycetes; order Streptomycetales; family Streptomycetaceae; genus Streptomyces; species Streptomyces viridiviolaceus. Next base: position 131,728 of record NZ_BMWA01000002.1, on the reverse strand, counting down.
GCTGGCCGAGCGCGCCTTCATGGCGGAGCGGGCCCGCAAGACCCCCGTCCGCCGCCCCGGCGAGAACTCCGGCCCGCCCCTCGGTGAGGCCGTACAGGAGCGGCTGCTGCTGCGCGGCGCCGAGAAGGACACCGTCCAGTGGGACTCCTGGCGCCGCGACGACGGCACGTGGGAAGTCCTGCTGGTCTACCGGGTGGCGGGCGAACCGCACTCGGCGAGCTGGACGTACGACCCGCCCCGGCGGCTCGTCCAGGCCGTCGACGACGAGGCGCGCGCGCTGATCGGCGAGTCCGACGACCTCGCCGCGCCCGAGCCCAGCTTCCCGTTCGTCCCGCGCATCGCACGGCTGCCGCGCGACCGGCCGCTGGACCGGTCCCTCGACCGCGAGCACCGGGAGCGGCCGAGCCTGCCCGCCCAGGCCGCCGAGCCGGCCGAGGAGAGCACGGGCGAGCGCGAGCGGGACTCACTGACGAGCCTGCTGGAGGCGGTGCCGAGCTTCCGGGGCGACCTGGTGGTCCCCGAGCGCCCCTCGGAGACGCCGGAGGAGCCCGACGAGGAGGAGCCCGTGGCGGAGGAGCCCCCGGCGCCCGCGGCGTCGGCCGGTTCCGCCTACGCCGACGTCCTCATGCCGCGCTCCGTGGGCAGCCACCGCGACCGTCTGGTCGGCGCCACCGACCGCCAGGCCGAGGCCGACGGGGTCCGTCCGGGCCGCCGCGCGGCGGTGCCGAGCTGGGACGAGATCGTGTTCGGCACCCGGCGGAAGAAGCAGGAGTAGACCGGGCCGCCGCCCGTACGAAGAGCAGGGCCGCACCCGCAAGGGCGCGGCCCTGTCCCGTCCCCGCCGGGCTACCGGGGGTCCGGCCCCACGGCGACGGGCCGCTGCGGGTCCGACGACCACTCCGACCAGGACCCGACGTACAGCGCGGCCGGAATGCCCGCCACCGCGAGCGCCAGCACCTCGTGCGCCGCGGAGACGCCCGAGCCGCAGTACACGCCGACCTCGGTGCCGTCGGCGGCGCCCAGCGCCTTGAAGCGGGCGTGGAGTTCCTCGGCGGGCAGGAACCGGCCGTCCGGCGCCACGTTGTCCGTCGTCGGTGCCGACAGGGCGCCCGGGATGTGCCCGCCGACCGGGTCGATCGGCTCGACCTCGCCCCGGTACCGTTCCCCCGCCCGGGCGTCGAGCAGCACCCCGGACCGGGCCAGCGCGGCGGCCGCGTCCGCGTCCAGGAGCCCCACCGCGCCCGGCGCCGGCGCGAAGTCGCCGGGTGCCGGCGTGGGGACCTCCGTCGACAGCGGCCCCTCCCAGCGGGCCAGTCCGCCGTCGAGGACTCGCACGTCCGGGTGACCCGTCCAGCGCAGGAGCCACCAGGCGCGGGCGGCAGCCCAGCCCTGCCCGCCGTCGTACACGACGACCGGGCGGCCGGACGACACGCCCGCCCGGCGCATCGCGGCCCCGAACTCCGCCACGTCCGGCAGCGGATGCCTGCCGCCCTCGCCGGGCGCGGACGCGAGTTCCCTGTCCAGGTCGACGAAGACGGCGCCGGGGATGTGCCCGGCCGCGTACTCGGCGCGGCCGTCGAACGGGGGCGCGCCGGCGGCCTTCGCCATGCTCAGCTGCCAGCGGACGTCGAGCAGGACCGACGGGTTCGCGCCCGTCAGGTCGCTCGCGAGTTCGGATGCGGAGATGATGGCGTTCATGGCCACCATCCTTGCGCACCGGGTGGCCGACTCGTCCAGGTCGGGCTACTCTGCCCGCCGGGCAGTACCGATCACGAGGCGTACGGGATCGGCCACATGCTGTACAGCCGATCGGCACCCGGCAGCCGTCGCGCGGAGACGGACAGGAATTCGCGCATCAGGAATTCTCCGGACAACCGGACCGCCCTCCGGGTGAGCCGGGAGGGCGCGGCACCGGGCGGTGCCGGCATCGGCACGGGGGTTCGTCGGAGCGGAAGCGGAAACGGTCCCCCGCGAGGGGCCGAGAAGAGAGTGACGATGACCGACGCACGGGGGTCGGCCGGCCGGCACGGCGGCAGGAACGCACGGCAGGCGCCCGGCACACCCTGCTGGGTGAGTCTGATGGTGCACGGACTGGCCGCCACCCAGCAGTTCTACGGAGCACTGTTCGGCTGGGAGTTCCGGCCCGGCCCGCAGCAGCTCGGCCCCTACACGCGTGCCCTGCTCGACGGGCGGGAGGTGGCCGGCATCGGGCAACTGCCCCCGGACCGGCAGCTGCCGATCGCCTGGACGCCGTATCTGGCCTCGGACGACGTGAACCGGACGGCCGAGGCGGTGCGTTCGTGCGGGGGCACCGTCGGCGTGGGCCCGCTGGACGCGGAGGAGGCCGGTCGCCTCGCCATCTGTTCCGACCCCTCGGGCGCCGTCTTCGGCGTCTGGCAGGCGGCGGCACATCTCGGCACGGCCGTCACGGGGGTGCCGGGCACGCCCGCGTGGAACGAGCTGATGACCTTCGAGTCGGCGAGCGTCGTCAAGTTCTACACGACGGTGTTCGGCTACGAACAGGAGCCGGTGGTCTCCGCCGACTTCGACTACGTGACCCTGAACCTCGGCGGCCGCCCCGTCGCCGGCGTCCACGGTGTCGGCCACGCCCTGCACCGCGACCGCGGGCCGCACTGGATGACGTACTTCGAGGTGGCCGACACCGACGAGGCCGTGGACCGCCTCGTCGACCTGGGCGGTCACGTCCTCAAGCCGGCCCAGGACAGTGTGCTCGGCCGGGTGGCGATGGTGGCCGACCCGGAGGGGGCACGGTTCTCGCTGCTGCAGAGCCCGCGGTGACCCGCAGCATCGGCACGGAGTGCGTGGGCCGCGCCACGCTCACGGCCTGTCGTGAGGTGCACAAGGCGCCCTGACAAAAAGGCACCGGCCCTCCGGTGAGCCGGAGAGCCCGAGGAGCTGAACTCCGGGACGGACGGCTACTCGAGCTGGGCTGTGAGTTCCCGTTCACGGTCGACGGCATCACGCCGGGCTCGAAGTTCTACGCGGTAGAGGTCTCCCACCGCGGCGGTCCCACCGGGACCGAGGACGAACTGTGCGCGGGCGGACCGGTGTTCACCCTCGGCGGCTGAACGGCCGACCGACCATGGATGAGCGTATCCCCACCCCTTTTCAGAACTTGCCGCTGGAAGATGTACTTCACCCACCCATCGGCTGGGAAGGCACCGTGAACCCAGCGATCACAGTTGAAATGGAGAACCTCGATGAGCGCTTACGCCGACCCACTCGTCGACGGTGCGCCCCCGATGAGCGCGTACGAGCAGCAGGTGTGGGACACGCTCGACGAGCACTGGCAGCGGCGCAACAACCGCCGTGGGCTGCCGAACTGGGCGAGTGCCGCGCTCGGTCGCACCGGTGAGGTCGCGGGAAACGCCGTGAGACGGGTCAAGGACGCCGTGCCGGAGGCGGTCGCGGAACCGGTCCGTCGCGCGGGCGACGCGGTCGCCGACACGGCCATGCGACCGGCGCTCGCAGGCGCGGCGGCGTTGCTCGAGCTGGTCAACGACTGGGCCATGGATCTCAACGATCCGAAGAACGTCGAGAAGCTCGCCCGCAAACGAGGCTTCGACATCGACAGTTTCACCGAACTGCGGGAGCAGGATCTCCAGGTCTGCGACCGGCTGCTGACCCGCAACACCCTCAAGTGGCGGACCACCGGCGCATTCGAAGGCGGCGCCATGGGCCTGCTGGCCATGGTCCCCGTCGCCGGTATCCCCGCCGCGATGACAGCGGACATCCTCGTCGTCCAGGTCCTGAGCACGTCGATAGCGGCGCGCATCGCGTACTCCTACGGCTACGACGCCAAGGACCCCAAGGAGCAGGACTTCATCCAACGCCTGGTACAGCAGTCCTTCATGGCACAGGCTGCCAAAGCCAAGCCGTTGCGGGACGTCGCACGGGCGGCGGACGCGGTCAAGGGACGCGTCAACTGGTCACAGAAGCTCCGCCAGGACCACCGTCTCCTCGCCGCCCTCGAGAAGTTGATGCAGCAGCTGGGGCCGGCCGGCGCCAGGGTGCCGGTCAAGAACGTCGCCAAGGTCGTGCCGTTCGTGGGTGTCCTCATCGGTGCCGGCATGAACTCCGCGGTCCTCGGGCGGGTGGCCGCCGACGCTCAGCGGTACTGCCAGACCCGGTTCCTGTGCGACAAGTACGGGCTGCCGCTGCCGGCCGCACTGACGACCGACTGGGACGACGCCCCCGGACCGACGCCACGTGAGTGAGGGCCGCCGGGCCCACGACGCGGCCTCTGCGGCCCCCACTTCACGAGCCTGCCCAGACCACCCGCGTCGTCCGCGACGGCCGTCAGACAGGGACGCGTACCGTCTCCACCCAGCTCGGGGGCTGCGGCGCGTCGGGGCCGATCAGGGCGGCGATGAGGCGGCAGGACGGGGTTTCGGCGGGCCAGGGGGTGAAGCCGTCGGTGAGGACGATGACGATGGAGGGGCGGTCGCGTGCCGCGAGGGCGGCCTCGATGCCGACGCGCATGTCCGTGCCGCCTCCGCCGCCAAGGGTGATCTGCTCGGTGGCCGTCACCCGGGACACGGCGCGCACGTCGGCGTCGCAGGCGAGGACGGTGACGCGGTTGCCCCGTACGCCGACCTCGCGCAGGACACCCGTGACCTCCCCCAGGGCGGCGGCGAGTTGCTCGTCGCCCATCGAGCCCGAGGTGTCGACGACGACGGCCACCCGGGGCAGCGGGCGACGCAGGCTGGGGAGGGCGACGCCGCGCAGTGCCGGGGTGCGGCGCGACGGGCGGCGGTAGGTGTAGTCGATGGCGCCGCCGGCCCACGCGGCGGCTTCCCGGACCGCGCCGGACAGCGCCTGCCGCCAGTCCACCGTGGGTTCCAGGACGTGCTCGGCCCAGCGCCGCCAGCCTGCGGGCAGGGTGCCGCGGGAGCGCTGGTGGGCGCGCATCGCCTCGGCGGTGTGCCGGCGCAGTGCCTGGGCCTCGACGTCACCGAGCGCGGCGGGGCCGGCGGATCCGGGGAGTTCCCAGGGCGCCGGGCGGCCGTGGGCGCCCGATCCGCAGTCGTGTCCCCGTACGTGCGGGGGCAGGCCGTCCAGGTACGCCTCGAACAGCTGCCCGTCGGGCAGGCCGAAGAGGCGGGGTTCGACGCGTCCGGCGGGCAGACGCAGGCCGTCGGCGAGGAGGTCGTCGTTGATCTCGCAGTCCTGGGCGACGTTGACGCGGTACCGGTCGCGCTGGTCGGCGGCGGCGAGCCGGCCGGCGCGGCCGTGGTGGTCGCGCAGCAGGTGCGCCACCTCGTGGATCCAGACGCCCGCGAGTTCCTCCACGGGCGTCGCGTCGACGAAGGCGGGGGACACGTAGCAGCGCCAGTGCCGGTCCACACCCATCGTCGGCACCTCGTGGCTCGCCACGACGGTGAGGGCGTACAGGGCCGACGCCAGATAGGGGCGGTCGTTCGCCGCGCGGTAGCGGGCGGCGAGCAGTTTGGTCGTGTCCAGGCCGCTGCCGGGTTTCGTCATGCCCGTGGGCCTCAACGGCTGCCGGGCAGGGCCCCGGACATCTGCAGCAGGTCCAGGAACCCGTCGATGCCCGCAGGTACGGGCCAGTCGAGCCGGCGCATCGACGCGAGGTCGGTGGCGGCCCGGGCGGCCACGTCCGGTACGCCCGCGTCCACGGCCTTGGCCAGGACCGCCCAGCCGGCCTCCCAGCGGGGCCGGGTGAGATCGCTCTGGATGGCGGCGACGACCGCGATGAGGAAGGCCAGCTGCCGGTCGCCGCGCTCGGGCAGGGCGAACGCGTCGGGGTCGGCGAGGACCCGCTCGGGGTCGGGCAGATCGAGGTGTTCCAGGTACGACAGCAGTTCGATGCCCGCGCCGTCCCCGACGGCACCGGTGAGCGCGGCGGCCGTGGCCTCGCGTCCGGCTCCGGTCGCGTATCCCGTCGCGAGCAGCCGCAGCGCCATCTCCCAGGTGCGCGGGGACGGCCAGGACCGGCCCCGGCTCTCGGCGTCGGCGGGTATGTGGTGGACCAGGCCCGGGCGGGCCGTGAGGAAACCGGAGACGGCGCCGCGGGCCCGCGCGACGGCACCGGGCACCTTGGCCGGATCGACCGCCGGAATGGCCACCTCCGGCCAGGTGCCGGCCATGCCGCGCGCGACCGTGGCCGGGTCATGGGTCCAGTCGAGGTGCACGAAACGGTTGGCGAGCGGCGGGCTGAGGTGCCATCCGTCCGCGGCGCTCGACGGCGGGTTGGCGGCTGCGACGATGCGCACCGCGTCGGGCAGGACGAGGCTGCCGACCCGGCGCTCGAGGACGACACGCAGCAGTGCCGCCTGTACGGCCGGGGGCGCGGAGGACAGTTCGTCGAAGAAGAGCAGGCCCTGTCCGGCGCGGGTGAGCCGGACCGCCCAGTCCGGCGGTGCCATCGGCACACCGGTCACGGCGGGGTCGTCCCCGACGATCGGCAACCCCGCGAAGTCCGACGGCTCGTGCACGCTGGCGATGACCGTCTCCAGCGGGAGGCCGAGTCCTGCGGCGAGCTGCTCCAGGCCGGCCGACTTGCCGATGCCCGGTTCGCCCCACAGCAGGACGGGCTGATTGGCCGTCACGGCCAGTGCGAGGGCCTCCAGTTGCGGGTTGGCCGCGGGTTCGGTCCGCCGTGTGCGCAGCCTGCCGACGAGGTCGTCCGCGGCGGCCAGGGGGCCGGGGGCAGTACGGGGGGTGGGGTCGGTGTTCAAAAGGGCGGTTCCTTGCTGTACTCGCCGGGCTCATCGGGCTCGCCGTACTCGCCGGGCTCGTCGGGCTCGTGGTCGTCCGCGTCGTCCTGCTCCTCGCGGTCCATCCACTCGTCCCACCAGTCGGCGCCGAGGCCCGGGTGTTCCTCTCGTACGCGCTCCCGGAGGAAGGACAGGTCGGAACGCTTGTAGCGGCGGATGATCTGGGCCAGCGACATCTCCGACTGGTCTTCCACGTCGATCCGGGCACCGACGGCGAGGAGTGCCTCCACGAGGGCCCTGGAGCCACCGTCGTTGACCGCGACGAACAGCGGTGTGCGGTCCCGCTGGTCCCGGGCCTCCAGGTCGAGCCCCGCCGCGAGCAGCCGGGGCAGCAGCGGTTCGTGGTCGAGCAGATGCAGTACGTGGAGCAGCGAGCGTCCGGAGGCGTCGCGGACCCGGGGGTCCAGGCCCGCGTCCAGGAGCTGGAGCACACCGTGGGTGTCGCCGTGCTGGGCGCGCAGGAACAGGTCCCGGCGCTGGGCGCGGAGTGCCTTCGGCAGCCGGCCGCTGCCCGACGCCCAGGTCTGCTCGACGGCGAAGCACCCGGCGACGGCGCCGCCGAACGCGCGCAGGGCCCGCTCGCGCTGCTGCTCCTCGTCGCTGTGCGGCATACGGAGCAGACCGTCCGGGCGGAAGCCCACCTCGTGCCACTCGCCGCGGCATCGCACCCGCACGGGTGCGGGGTCGGCGGGGCCCGGCGGTCCGACGGTCCCGTCGGTGACCCGGAGGGCGGGGAACAGTGCCTCGCGAACCAGTGGGTGCAGGTGTTCCGGCTCGACTCCGCCGACGCGCATCAGGTCGAGGTCGGGGAGCCTGCGCCAGAGCGCTTCGGCCAGGAAGGGCACGCCCTCGGTCTCCTCGCGGCCGACGGCCCTTGCCCGTAGTCCGGCGCGGCTGCCGGGGGCCGTCGGCTCCAGCAGGAGGCGGGTGCGCCAGTCGCCGACGACGAGGAAGCGGTCGCCGACGCCCTCGTCCTTCAGCCGGCGGACCTCCCCCTCCAGGCGGGTGTGGTCGAGGGCGAGCCTGCCGAGGAGGATCTTCGGATCGACCCGGTACCAGCCGGGGCCGCCGGCCGGGGGTGTCAGGTCGACTTCGATCCCGGCCGCGGTGAAGGCCGCCTCGACCTCGCCCTTCTGATGCAGCAGGGTGACCCACTCGGCCCGGGCCGGCGCGTCGCCGGGGCCGGGATCGGCCGTGGGCAGTTCGCCCGTACGACGGGGGCGGCCGTCGGAGTGGAAGAAGGGGGGCCGTTCGGTGGCGCCGCACCGCTCGCGCAGTTCGGCGGTGTGCCGCGCGTCCCACAGGTGCCGGGCGTACCGCCAGTCCTCGGTCGGGCTTCCGAAGACGCCGGCGGCCTTCTCGTCCGCGACGGTACGGAACCGCAGGGTGATCCGCTGCGGGCCCTCCAGCATCGCGGGCGTGGTGAGGTGCAGGTACGGCGTGGAGCGGGGGCGTTCGCCCGCCTGCACCGGCCGGTAGCGGGCGAGGACCACGGTCCGGTCGGTGTCGAGGGTGGTCCGCCCGCCCAGCACCCGGGGCAGGTGCCAGCGCACCAGGTCCGGGGCGAGGTGGCGAAGGTCGTCCTCGAGCGCCGCGGCGACGGCGTGGCCGCAGTGCTCGGCGATCTCGGACAGGTCGAGGTCGACGTCCACGCCGGCCGCCGCGCACGCTCCCCGCCAGTCACCGGCCGTACGGCGTTCGGTCGCGCGCTCGATCATCCGCCGGGGCACCGCGTAGCGGCGGATCCGCCGTCGGCTCGCCGCTTCCTCCAGGGAGAAGCATGGGGATTCGGGGCGACGGCTCAACGGTAGACACTTCCTATCGCGCGCAGGTCGGGGTGGGCCCCGGCCGTGGGCCGCAGACGCTGGGTGAAGGACCGCTTCACCTTCCGGGGCAGTCCCGGTCCCAGACCCACGTACTCCAGCGGTGAGTCGTCCGGCACCGCCGCCAGCAGGGACTTCGCGCCTCGCCCGGTGAGCCCGGTGTGGCACAGCTCCAGCCGGCGCAGAGGGCTGCCGACGAGGGCGGCGGCCAGGGCGCGGGCGCCTTCGTCTCCGGTGGCGTTGGCGGGGGCGCCGAGGCTCCGCTCCGACATCGGCCGCCCCAGGTCGAGCGCCTCGATGGCGCCCAGGGCGTCGGCGAGGGCGTGCGCTCCCGCGGGGCCGATTCCGTTGCCGCCGAGGCCGAGGCGTACCGGCCGCCCGGAGTCGACGGCGGCTGCCGCGAGGACGGCGGCCCCCTCGTCGCCGAGGTGGTTGGCGGGCAGGTACAGCTCGCGCACGCCCGCCTCCCGGATCAGCGCCCCCAGCAGTCCGGCGGCGTCGGCGGTCAGGCCGTTCCCTCCGAGGAAGAGGCGTTCCACGGGGCGCGGGCGGCCGGTGAGGGCGTCGAGCAGGGCGCGCAGACCCTCGGTGGTGACACCGGTGTTGACCAGGTCGAGGGTGCGCAGCGTGGTGTTGCGGCGGAGCATCGCGGCCAGCGCCACGGCACCGTCGTCGCCCGCCGGGTTGCGCTTGAGCCACAGGGCGCGGACGGTGTCGTCGGCCGAGAGCGCGTCGGCGAGCACGGCGACGCCTTCCGGACCGATGCGGTTGCAGCCGAGGTAGAGCGTGTGCAGGCCGTGGCCGTCGACGAGCGCCCGAGCGACCGTGGACACTCCTTCGTCGCCGATGGCGTTGGTACCGAGGAGGATGTGCCGGGCGTGCGGCGAGGCGGCGGCGACGGGCATCAGACGAGTGGCACCGGCCGCGCCGAGGCCTTGCTTGCACAGGTCGATACGGCCGTCCGCGCGCACGGTGCCGAGCGGGAACGTCTCGTCGCTCTCCACCGCTCGGGGCGACCTCAGCCGGGCCAGCAGCGGATCCAGCCCGGAGGGATCGCTCATCGGGATGTCCGGGTGCTCGATCGCCGGGCAGCGCACGGGTGTCGGCTGCGTCATCACCACTCCACCGGTCCATCGCCGGTGCCCGGCTCGCCGAGGGCGGCACCGCCCTCCGCCCGCCCAGGACGGACCGACGCCTATCGACGTTCCTCCACGACAAGGGCGGCAAGGCTGGTCGGATTCGAACCGACGTCCTCCAGCTTGATGCTAGGGCGCGACGACCTCTGCGCTACAGCCTTGCCGTGGAAGATCATAGCGGGACTCGCCGCGATGTCGATCGTTTGTTTGAATCAAGCCTTCCGGGTGTCGCCTGCGCACAGGCCGCCACGGGTGCGTCAGGCGGAGGAGACGGGCAGCACGTCGGGCGACAGCGCCGCCGCGCGGGCCGTCGCGGCCGTCATACGCCGACGGTGGTGGCGCCGGCACAGGACCTCGTAGCCGACCTCGTCCGCGGAGCCGGTGACATCGCCGACGACCACCTGGGCGCCCTCGACGACCATGACGCCGCCGGCCGTCCGGGCGTTGTGCGTGGCGCGGGCGCCGCACCAGCACAGGGCCTCGACCTGGAGCACCTCGACGCGGTCGGCGAGTTCCACCAGCCGCTGCGAGCCGGGGAACAGCTTGGAGCGGAAGTCGGTGGTGATGCCGAAGGCGTACACGTCGATGTGGAGGTCGTCGACCACGCGTGCGAGCTGGTCTATCTGGTCCGGCGCCAGGAACTGGGCCTCGTCCGCGATCACGTAGTCCGCGCGGCCGCCCTGCGAGAGGTGGTCGACGACATGGGCGTACAGGTCCTGCCCGTCCTCGACCTCCACCGCGTCGGTGACCAGGCCGAGCCGGGAGGAGAGCTTCCCCTCGCCCGCGCGGTCGTCGCGCGTGAAGATGATGCCGGCCAGTCCGCGTGCCGAGCGGTTGTGCTCGATCTGGAGAGCCAGTGTCGACTTCCCGCAGTCCATGGTTCCGGAGAAGAACACCAGCTCAGGCATGGCGAGTTGAGCACCTTTCGGCGAAGAGGGTCGGCGGTGGGGCGTCGGCAGGGCGGGCGTCAGGAGCGTACTTCGAGCAGGGGGACGAGCTGCTCGGCAGGGGTCATCGAGCCGTGGTTGCCGACCATCGCCGACTCCTTCGGCTCCCGCTCGGAGGCGATGAGCAGCACGTCGTCGCGCGCGGCGGCGACCACGTCGCCGATGCGGTCGTACACCCGGGCGTCGATGTGCGGGCCGAACCAGCCCGCCTCGATCGCCTCGTCCCGCGAGGCCACCCAGAACTGCTCGCCGAGCACCTCGCGCCAGCAGGTCAGTACGTCGTTCTGAGCACCGGGCAGCGCGTAGACGTGCCGGGCACGGCCCTCGCCGCCGAGGAGGGCGACGCCGGCGCGCAGCTCCCAGTCCTCGTCGAAGTCGATGCGGTGCTCCTCGCCGAAGGGCACGTCGATCATGCCGTGGTCGGCGGTGACGTACAGGGCGCTGCGCGGGGGCAGCTGCTCGGCGAGGCGCTGGACGAGCCGGTCGACGTGGGCGAGCTGGCCGCGCCAGGTGTCGGAGTCGACGCCGAAGCGGTGCCCGGCGCCGTCGACCTCCGCGTAGTACGTGTAGACGAGGGCCCGGTCGGCGCCGGCGAGCTGCTCGGCCGCGAGGTCCATGCGGTCCTCGCCGGACAGCCGTCCCTGGAACGTGCCGCCGCTGAGCGCGACCTTGGTCAGCGGGGTGTTCGCGAAGGCCGGGGACGAGACCTGGGCGGAGTGCACACCCGCCTCGTGGGCGAGCTGGAAGACGGTGGGGTACGGCTGCCAGACGGCCGGCGCGGTCCACGGCTGCCAGCGCAGCTGGTTCATCAGCTCGCCGGTGGCCGGATCGCGCACGGTGTAGCCGGGCAGGCCGTGGGCGCCCGGCGGCAGGCCGGTGCCGACGGAGGCGAGGGAGGTCGCCGTGGTCGCCGGGTAGCCGGCGGTGATCGGACGCCCGGTGCCGCCGCGCGAGGTGCCCAGCAGCGAGGCCATGAAGGGGGCGTCCTCCGGGTGCGCCCGCAGCTGTTCCCAGCCGAGGCCGTCGATCAGGAAGACGCAGTTCCGGTCGGCGGGGGTCAGCTCGGTGATGCCGGCGGTCATGCCGGGGACGCCGAGCCCCGCGGCCAGCGTGGGCAGCAGGTCGGCGAGCGAGCCGGTGCCGTACTCGGGCACGGGTGCGGAGTCGACGGGGAGCGGTTCCGGGTGGGTGTCCCAGGTCGTGGGCTGTGCCATCAGCGGGCGGAGTCCGCGGTCGCCTCGGAGAGGGCCTGTGCGAAGACGAGCGCCTGGCGCACCGTCTCCGGACCGTCCCCCGCCTCGCTGACCCTCAGGCTCAGGTCGTCGGCCGTCGAGCTGCCGGTGTAGCCGTGATCGGCCTCGCAGTTGGGGTCGCCGCAGGCGGCCGGCTCCAGGTCGATGCGGGAGACGGCGCCCCAGCCGATGGTCAGCACGATCTCGCGGGGCAGGGTACCCGGTGCGTACTGCTCCGGGTTGGCGACCACGCGGCTGACGACGATGGACGAGATCCGGCCGAGCTTCACCGACTCCGTGGAGGTCGTGGCGTACGGCGTCGGGGAGGTGTCGTCGGCGGCCTGCTCGTCGGTGTGGCTGACGATGAAGCGGTTGCCGGTCAGGACCAGCACGGTCACGTGCCGCCGCACTTCGTTCTGGTCGAACGTGGTCTCCTGGTGGACCAGGTACGACCGGATGGGCTCGCCGCCCACGGCGGTCTCCACCGCCTCGGCCACGAGGGCCGGGTAGTAGCCGCTGCGCTCGATCGCCGCACGCAGCCCCTGGGTCGTCGTACTGGTCTTGGCCATGCCGTCCATCCTACGGGGGCCCACTGACTGCGGGACACGCTCGTGGCGGGACCGTGCGCCTCCCTGCGGCGTCAGTACGCCGGAAGTGTCCGCGGCCCCAGGTCGTCCCTGGCGGGAGGCGGTGCGAGGCGGACGGAGGCGCCGAGCACGCTCAGGCCGCGGGTGGCGACGACGACCGGTTCCAGAGTGACCGCGACCACCTCCGGGTGGTCGTCGACCAGCCGGGACACGCGCAGCAGCAGCTCCTCCAGGGCGGAGGTGTCGACCGGGTCCGAGCCTCGCCAGCCGTACAGGAGGGGCGCGGTGCGGATCGAACGGATCAGCGAGGTCGCCTCCCGGTCGGTGACCGGGATCAGCCGGTGGGCCGTGTCACCGAGCAGCTGCATGGCGGGCCCGGCGAGCCCGAAGGACAGGACCGCCCCGACGGCCGGGTCGATGACGGCGCGTACGACCGTGTCGACCCCGCGGGGTGCCATGCCCTGCACCACCGGGCGCAGCTCGTCCGGCTTGCCGAACAGCTCGGTCAACTCGGCGTAGGCCCGGCGCAGTTGCTCCTCGTCCGCGAGGTCCAGGCGGACGCCGCCCAGGTCGGCGCGGTGCCGCAGGTGCGGGGCGGTGGCCTTGAGGGCGACGGGGTAGCCGAGTGCGCGGGCGGCGGCCACGGCGTCGTCGGGGGTGGGGGCGGGCAGGGCCCGGTGGACGTGGATGCCGTACCTGCCGAGCAGCTCGCAGGTGTCCTCCGTGCCGAGCGTGAGCCCCTGCCCGCGGGCGAGGAGGCCGCCGATCAGCCGTGCGGCGCCCTTCTCGTCGATGTCCTCGTACTCCGGCACCTTGCCGGGGTCGGCGGCGTCACGGCGCCACTGGGCGTACGCGACGGCCTGGGCGAGGGCGCGGACGGCGCGCTCGGCGGCCGGGTAGGCCGGGATGAGGTGGGCTCCCTCCGGGGCCTCGACGGCGGGGGGCCGCTCCGCCGAGGGGACGGGCCGGCCCCCTTCGACGGCCTGGGGTGCGGTGCTCGCCGCGGCGGACAGGGCCTCCGCGAGCCCGCCCAGCTCCACGTGCACCACGAGGACCGGCTTGCCGGGCACCGTGGCCGCCGCCGACCGGAGCGCCTCGGCCAGCGCGGCGTCCCCGGCCGATCCCTCCCCCACCGCCGGGATCGCGGTCACCACCACGGCGTCGCACGTGTCGTCGGCCAGCGCACGGGCCAGCCCCGCGTGGAAGTCCTCCGCCGAGGCGGCCGTCGTCAGGTCCAGCGGTGGGTGCGGGCGCAGCCCCTCGGCCAGGCAGGCGTCGTAGGTGAGCAGTCCCAGCGACTCCGAGTTGCCGAGGATCGCCACCCTTGGTCCCGCGGGCAGGGGCTGGCGCGCCAGCAGCAGCCCCGCGTCGACCAGTTCGGTGATCGTGTCGACCCGGATCACCCCGGCCTGGCGCAGCAGCGCGGAGACCGTCGCGTGCGGGAGCCGGGTGGCGCGCACGGCGTGGCCGGGCGGTGCCGCACCGCCGTGGCGTGCCCCCTGCACCACGACCAGCGGCTTGGCGGCCGCGGTGCGCCGGGCCAGGCGGGTGAACTTGCGCGGGTTGCCGATGGACTCCAGGTACATCAGGGCGACGTCGGTGTCCGGGTCGTCGTACCAGTACTGCAGGACGTCGTTGCCGGAGACGTCGGCGCGGTTGCCGGAGGAGACGAAGGTCGACACACCGGTGACGCCCGTGACGCCGCCCCCGCGCCGGTGCAGCCGGGACAGCAGGGCGATGCCTATGGCGCCGGACTGGGCGAACAGGCCGATCCTGCCCGGGCGCGGCATCTCGGGGGCGAGGGAGGCGTTGAGCCGGACGTCCGGGGATGTGTTGATGATCCCGAAGGCGTTGGGACCGATGATCCGCATGCCGTACGTGCGCGCGTGCCGTACGAGGGCGCGCTGGCGTGTCCGTCCTTCGGGACCGCTCTCCGCGTACCCGGCGGAGATCACGACGAGCCCCTGCACGCCGTGCTCGCCGCACTCGGTGACGACCTCGGGGACGTGCTCGGCGGGCACGGTGACGACGGCGAGGTCGACGGGGCCGTCGATGTCGCGCACCGAGCGGCGGGCGGGCACGCCGTCGAGTTCCTCGACGCCCTCGGGGAACGCCTTGTTCACGGCGTACAGCCGGCCGGTGTAGCCCGCGTCGCGGATGTTGCCGAGGATGCTGCGGCCCACGCCGCCGGGTGCGCGGCCGGTGCCGATCACGGCGACGGAGCCTGGCAGCAGCAGCCGCTGCACGGACCGCGCCTCGGCGCGCTGTTCGCGGGCGTACTGGACGGCGAGCGAGCGGTCGGTGGGTTCGAGGTCGAACTCCAGGCGGACGACGCCGTCCTCGAAGCTGCGTTTCTGGGTGTACCCGGCGTCCGTGAACACCTTGATCATCTTGGTGTTGGCGGGCAGCACCTCGGCGGCGAAGCGGCGGATGCCGCGCTCGCGTGCGACGGCGGCGATGTGTTCGAGGAGCGCGGAGGCCACGCCCCGGCCCTGGTGGGCGTCCTGGACGAGGAAGGCGACCTCGGCCTCGTCGGCCGGTGCCGACGCGGGTGTTCCGCCGGCGCCGATCCGGTCGTAGCGTACGGTGGCGATGAACTCGCCGCCCACCGTGGCCGCGAGTCCCACCCGGTCCACGAAGTCGTGGTGCGTGAAGCGGTGGACGTCCTTGGCGGACAGGCGAGGGTACGGCGCGAAGAAGCGGTAGTACTTCGACTCGTCGGAGACCTGCTCGTAGAAGCTGACCAGGCGCTCGGCGTCATCAACGGTGATGGGGCGGACGCGCGCGGTGCCGCCGTCGCGCAGCACCACGTCGGCTTCCCAGTGGGCGGGGTACTCGTGCCGGTCCGACGAGGTCTGCATGGGCCCCAGAGTACGGCTCGCGTACGACAACGTCGCGGGGCAGTCTGTGGAGGACGTCAGGTCGGGCCGAGGCCGCGGTCCGACCACCACCCGGGCGGCGCACTGCCGTCCGGCATGCTTCACGATGTGGGAAACTGGTCTAGACAACCCTGAACACCTGAAGGGCAGCATCACATGGCTGAGCGCCGCGTCAACGTCGGCTGGGCCGAGGGTCTCCACGCCCGCCCCGCCTCCATCTTCGTCCGAGCCGCCACGGCCACAGGCGTCCCGGTGACGATCGCCAAGGCCGACGGCGCCCCCGTCAACGCGGCCTCCATGCTGGCCGTCCTGGGCCTGGGCGCCCAGGGCGGCGAGGAGATCGTCCTCGCCTCCGACGCCGAGGGCGCGGACGCCGCCCTGGAGCGGCTGGCGAAGCTCGTCTCCGAGGGGCTCGAGGAGCTTCCCGAGACCGTCTGAGGCACCCGCCCCGGAACACCGAAGGGCTCGCTCGAATTGCCGGGCGGGCCCTTCGCTTTTCCTTCCGGGGGCGGCAGGAATTGCTTTTACGGGCAGCAGGAACAGCCCCCTCGAATTCCTTCTTCTTTGTATACGGTGCCCGTGTTAATGCCGCAGGCTCGTCATGTTTACGGGACGTTGCGAATTCCTCACACGCTCCGGCCGGTCACCGCCGGAGCCGAACCGGAGCCGGTGCCCGGAGCTCGCGCGCTCGGTGTGCACCGCCGTGAGCGCCCGCGCGCGCTCACTGTCGCCGCGCGCCACCGCGTCGACGATCGCGCCGTGCTCCGCCCAGTACTCCACGGGGACGGCCGGCGCGTCCACCGCGTACATCCAGACGATCTTGTGCCGCAACTGGGTCAGCGTCGACGTCAGGGAGGGGCTCGCGGCGGCCTGGGCGAGCGTCTCGTGGAACCAGCCGCCCAGTGAGCGCAGGTCCTCGCTGTTGCCCTGCCTGGCCCGCTCCTGCCCCAGCCTGACCAGCCCGCGCAGCACCTTCAGGTGGGCCTCGGTGCGGCGCCGAGCGGCCCGTGCGGCGCCGAGCGGCTCCAGGAGCGCGCGCATCTCCAGCAGATCGGCGGCCTCCTGTTCGGTGGGTTCCGCGACGCACGCGCCCGCGTGCCGCCGGGTCACCACGAAGCCCTCCGCCTCCAGAGTGCGCAGCGCCTCGCGGACGGGGACGCGGGAGACGCCGTAGCGGCGCGCGAGGAGCTCCTCGGTGAGCCGGCTGCCGCGCTCGTGGACGCCGGCGACGATGTCGTCCCGGATCGCCGTGCACACCGAGTGCGCCGGAATGCGCATGACCGACCTCCGCCTTAATCCCCGTGAAACGTCGACGATTGACGCGTGTTCAGTGACTCTAGGCCAATCGGCGGGAATTTCCGACGGCGGGGCGGAATCCATGGACATTTTTTGGACAGCGGTGGGCCGGAAAAGCCGAATGCCCCGGCTCGTGGAGCCGGGGCATTCGGCATGCCGGGCGGTGGGTTCTCAGACGTTCACACCGTGGGAGCGGAGGTAGGCGACGGGGTCCATGTCCGAGCCGTACTCGGGGCTGGTGCGGGCCTCGAAGTGCAGGTGCGGTCCGGTGACGTTGCCGGTGGCGCCGGAGAGGCCGATCTGCTGTCCCGGCGTGACCGTCTGGCCCACCGAGACACCGATCGACGACAGGTGGCCGTACTGGGTGTACGTACCGTCGTGCATCTTGATCACGACCTGGTTCCCGTACGCACCGCCCCATCCGGCCTCGACGACGGTTCCGGTGCCGACCGAGTGCACCGAGGTGCCGCTCGCGGCGTGGAAGTCGATGCCCGTGTGGCTGCCGGAGGACCACAGGGAGCTGCCGGCCTGGTAGGCGGTGGAGACATAGGAGGCGGTGATCGGCGCGACGAAGGTGTTGAGGCGCTTGCGCTCCGCCTCGCGCGCGGCGCGCTCCTTGGCCTCGCGCGCCTCCTCGGCCGCCTGGGCCGCCCGCTCGCGCGCGGCCTCCTCGGCCGCCTCACGGGCGGCGGCGTCCTGGGCGGCCTGCTTCTGCGCGGCCGCCTGGGCGTCGATCTCGTCGGCAATGGAGTCGCCGATGGTGATGACCGGGGTGAGCCCGCTCTGCTCGACCTCGGACTCGGCGGCGAGCGCCGGAGCCGCGAGAGTGCCGACGACACCCGTGGTGGCGAGGGCCGCGACGCCCGCCGCTCGGGCGGTGGTGCGCTGCATCCGGCTGGGACGGCGGTGCTTCCCGGTGGCGCGCGTGAACGCCATGTAGAGGCTGGTCCTTTCCTTCCCTCTCGCCTACCGGGTTAGCTGACGGGTTCGGAGCAGGAAGGTCTCCTACGGACCCCCTCGCGGTACGCGCGGGCGTCCGATTCACCCCAGGGACTGCGTTGGGTCCCCGGCTCCCCTGGCTCGCGCCGTACGGGGACTCGGCGATGACTGTCCGGTGCCGCGGGTGCGGCGCACTGCCTGACGGACAGCCCGGATGACGCTAAACGCGGTCGTCTTCAATCCTCAAACGCAGCAGGGTTTTTGTAGCGCATCCCACAGGGCAGACAGGCAACCTCTCCCTCAATTCGGACAAAAGGCGGCCCTGGTGACACATGTGTCACCAGGGCCCCTGTGGGTGGGTGCCGCTACTCGGCCGCGACGACGGTGACTTCGCCGATGCCGAGGGCTTCGACGGGCTCCTTGATCTGCGCCGCGTCGCCGACGAGGATCGTCACCAGACGGTCCACCGGGAAGGCGTTCACGACCGCCGCCGTGGCCTCCACCGTGCCGGTGGCGGCGAGTTGGCGGTAGAGCGTGGCCTGGTAGTCGTCGGGCAGGTGCTGCTCGACCTGGTCGGCCAGCGTGCCGGCGACGGCCGCCGCGGTCTCGTACTTCAGCGGCGCCACGCCGACGAGGTTCTGCACGGCGACGTCACGCTCGGCGTCGGTGAGTCCCTCGGCGGCGAGGGTGCGCAGCACCGTCCACAGGTCCCCGAGCGCGGGCCCGGTGTTCGGCGTGTCGACGGAGCCGCTGATCGCCAGCATGGCGGCGCCCGTGCCGTCCGGCGCGGACCGCAGCACCTGGCCGAAGGCCCGGACGCCGTAGGTGTACCCCTTCTCCTCGCGCAGGACGCGGTCCAGGCGCGAGGTGAGGGTGCCGCCGAGGCAGTACGTGCCGAGCACCTGCGCGGGCCACACGCGGTCGTGGCGGTCGGCCCCGGTGCGGCCGATGAGCAGCTGCGTCTGGACGGCGCCGGGGCGGTCCACGATGACGACCCGGCCAGTGTCGTCGGCGCTCACCGGGGGCACGGGGCGCGGCTCGGCCGCGGAACCGGTCCACGTGCCGAGCGTGTCGCCGAGCAGCGCGTCGAGGTCCACGCCGGTGAGGTCGCCGACGACCACGGCGGTGGCCGTGGCGGGGCGCACGTGCTTCTCGTAGAAGGCCCGTACGGCGCCCGAGTCGATCGCCGCGACCGTCTCCTCGGTGCCCTGGCGCGGGCGCGACATGCGCGAGTCCGCCGGGAACAGCTCCTTGGAGAGCTCCTTGGCGGCGCGGCGGGAGGGGTTGGCCAGCTCGTGCGGGATCTCGTCGAGCCGGTTGCGCACCAGCCGCTCGATCTCGCTGTCCGCGAACGCGGGCGCCCTGAGGGCGTCGGCGATCAGGCCGAGGGCCTTGGCCAGGCGGGAGACCGGGACCTCCAGGCTCAGCCGGACACCGGGGTGGTCGGCGTGCGCGTCGAGGGTGGCACCGCAGCGCTCCAGCTCGGCGGCGAACTCCTCGGCGGAGTGCTTGTCCGTGCCCTCCGAGAAGGCGCGCGCCATGATCGTGGCGACGCCGTCGAGTCCGGCCGGCTCGGCGTCCAGAGGCGCGTCGAGGAGCACCTCCACAGCGACGACCTGCTGGCCGGGGCGGTGGCAGCGCAGCACCGTCAGGCCGTTGCCGAGGCTGCCGCGCTCCGGGGCCGGGAACGCCCACGGCCTGGGCTCGCCGGCCTGCGGCTGGGGGTGGAATTCCATGCTGGCGAGCTCGGTCACTGGGCCGCCTCCTCGTTCTCGTCGGTGGCTTCGGCGTCGGCGGCGGTGGGCTCGTAGACGAGCACCGCGCGGTTGTCGGGGCGCAGGCGGGCCTTGGCGATCTCCTGCACCTCCTCGGCCGTCACCTCCAGGACGCGCTGCACGGCGGTGAGGGCGAGCTGCGGGTCGCCGAACAGGACGGCGTACCGGCACAGTTCGTCCGCGCGGCCCGCGACCGTGCCGAGCCGGTCCAGCCACTCGCGCTCCAACTGCGCCTGGGCGCGCTCCATCTCCTCGGCCGTGGGGCCCTCCTCGGCGAAGCGGGCGAGCTCCTCGTCGACGGCGGCCTCGATGACCGGCACCTCGACATCGCCGGACGTCTTCACGTCCAGCCACCCCAGGGAGGGCGCCCCGGCGAGCCGCAGCAGGCCGAACCCGGCGGCCACGGCGGTGCGGTCGCGGCGCACCAGCCGGTTGTACAGCCGGGACGACTCGCCGCCGCCCAGCACGGTGAGCGCCAGGTCGGCCGCGTCGCACGCGCGCGTGCCGTCCTCCGGCAGGCGGTAGGCGGCCATCAGGGCGCGGGCCGGGACCTCCTCCTCGACGACCTCGCGCAACTGCTCGCCGATGACGTCGGGCAGCGAGCCGTCCCGGGGGGCGGGCTTCCCGTCGTGCGAGGGGATGGAGCCGAAGTACCGCTCGATCCAGGCGAGCGTCTGCTCGGGGTCGATGTCCCCGACGACCGACAGCACCGCGTTGTTCGGCGCGTAGTACGTGCGGAAGAACGCGCGCGCGTCCTCCAGGGTCGCCGCGTCGAGGTCGGCCATCGAGCCGATCGGCGTGTGGTGGTAGGGGTGGCCCTCCGGGTAGGCGAGGGCGGTCAGCTTCTCGAACGCCGTGCCGTAGGGCACGTTGTCGTAGCGCTGGCGGCGCTCGTTCTTGACGACGTCCCGCTGGTTCTCCATCGACTCGTCGTCCAGGGCGGCGAGCAGGGAGCCCATGCGGTCGGCCTCCAGCCAGAGGGCGAGCTCCAGCTGGTGGGCGGGCATGGTCTCGAAGTAGTTGGTGCGCTCGAAGCTGGTGGTGCCGTTGAGCGAGCCGCCGGCACCCTGTACCAGCTCGAAGTGCCCGTTGCCCTTGACCTGGGCGGAGCCCTGGAACATCAAGTGCTCGAAAAGGTGAGCCAGACCGGTACGTCCCTTGACTTCGTGGCGTGAGCCGACGTCGTACCAGAGGCAGACCGCCGCGACCGGGGTCAGGTGGTCCTCGGAGAGCACCACGCGCAGGCCATTGGCCAGGCGGTGCTCGGTCGCTTTCAGGCCGCCGGAGTCTGCCTGGGCTGTGGCCGTGTGACCCATGGGCATGTACGTCCCTTCGATCGCGAAAACATTGGTCGGAGCTGCGCAATTCTGCCGATCCTGCCACTGTATGCAAGCGTGCGGGCCGCCGGTGGAGTTCCCGGGTGCCGTACGCCCACAGCGAGATCTGGGTGCGGGGCCGTCGGGGGCGAGGGCGTACCCTGCGGGCAGCACCGGGCCGGGCAGCCCGTGACGGGTCCTGGTCGGTCGCTGTCAGTGCCGCGGTCCACAATGGTCCGCGTCAGATCACCGTCCACGCTTCAGCAAGGAGCCGGCAGCGATGGCCCGCCGTAGTACGAAGACCCCGCCGCCCGACGACTCGTACGAGGAGAAGATCCTCGACATCGACGTCGTCGACGAGATGCAGGGCTCCTTCCTCGAGTACGCGTACTCGGTCATCTACTCCCGCGCCCTGCCGGACGCCCGCGACGGGCTCAAGCCGGTGCACCGCCGCATCGTCTACCAGATGAACGAGATGGGCCTGCGCCCCGAGCGCGGCTACGTGAAGTGCGCCCGTGTCGTCGGCGAGGTCATGGGCAAGCTGCACCCGCACGGCGACGCGTCGATCTACGACGCCCTGGTGCGCATGGCCCAGCCCTTCTCGATGCGCGTGCCCCTGGTGGACGGCCACGGCAACTTCGGCTCGCTGGGCAACGACGACCCGCCGGCCGCCATGCGGTACACCGAGTGCCGGATGGCCGAGGCGACGAGCCTGATGACGGAGTCCATCGACGAGGACACCGTCGACTTCGCCCCCAACTACGACGGCCAGGAGCAGGAGCCGGTGGCACTGCCCGCCGCCTTCCCGAACCTCCTGGTCAACGGCGCCTCGGGCATCGCCGTCGGCATGGCCACGAACATGCCGCCGCACAACCTGCGCGAGGTGATCGCCGCCGCCCGCCACCTGATCCGGCACCCGAACGCCGATCTCGACGCCCTGATGAAGCACGTCCCGGGCCCCGACCTGCCCACCGGCGGCCGGATCGTCGGGCTGCCCGGCATCCGGGACGCCTACGAGACGGGCCGCGGCACCTTCAAGATCCGCGCGACGGTGTCCGTGGAGACGGTGACCGCCCGCCGCAAGGGCCTGGTCGTCACGGAGCTGCCCTTCGCGGTGGGGCCCGAGAAGGTCATCGCCAAGATCAAGGACCTGGTCGGCTCGAAGAAGCTGCAGGGCATCGCCGACGTCAAGGACCTCACCGACCGCGAGCACGGGCTGCGCCTGGTCATCGAGATCAAGAACGGTTTCGTGCCGGAGGCGGTCCTCGAGCAGCTCTACAAGCTGACGCCGATGGAGGAGTCCTTCGGCATCAACAACGTCGCCCTGGTGGACGGCCAGCCCCTGACCCTGGGCCTCAAGGAGCTGCTGGAGGTCTACCTCGACCACCGCTTCGACGTCGTACGGCGCCGCAGCGAGTTCCGGCGGGGCAAGCGGCGCGACCGGCTGCACCTGGTCGAGGGCCTGCTCACCGCGCTGGTGGACATCGACGAGGTCATCCGTCTCATCCGCTCCAGCGAGAACTCCGCCGAGGCGAAGCAGCGCCTGATGGAGCGCTTCTCGCTGAGCGAGGTCCAGACCCAGTACATCCTGGACACGCCGCTGCGCCGCCTCACCAAGTACGACCGCATCGAGCTGGAGGCGGAGAAGGAGCGGCTCAACGCGGAGATCGAGGAGCTGACGCGGATCCTCGAGTCGGACGCGGAGCTGCGCAAACTGGTCTCGGGCGAGCTGGCCGCGGTGGCCAAGAAGTTCGGCACCGACCGGCGCACACTCCTGCTGGAGTCGGCGGCCACCCCGGCGGCGGCCGTGCCGCTCCAGGTGGCGGACGACCCGTGCCGGGTGCTGCTGTCCTCGACGGGCCTGCTGGCCCGCACGGCGAACGACGAACCCCTGGTCACGGACGCCGGCGCCAAGCGCGTGAAGCACGACCTGATCGTCTCGTCGGTGCCGGCCACCGCCCGCGGTGAGGTGGGCGTGGTGACGTCCGCCGGGCGGCTGCTGCGGGTGAACGTCGTCGATCTGCCCCAGCTCCCGGAGATGCCGACGCCGAACCTCTCGGGCGGCGCGCCGCTGGCGGAGTTCGTGTCCCTGGAGGACGACGAGACGGTGGTCTGCCTGACCACGCTCGACGAGTCGTCGCCGGGGCTGGCGCTCGGCACGGAACAGGGTGTCGTCAAGCGCGTGGTGCCCGACTACCCGTCCAACAAGGACGAGTTGGAGGTCATCACGCTCAGGGAGGGCGACCGGATCGTCGGCGCGGTCGAGCTGCGCACCGGCGAGGAGGACCTGGTCTTCATCACGGACGACGCGCAGCTGCTGCGCTACCAGGCGTCGCAGGTGCGGCCGCAGGGCCGTCCGGCGGGCGGTGTGGCGGGCATCAAGCTCGCCGACGGCGCGAAGGTCATCTCGTTCACCGCCGTCGACCCGGCCGCGGACGCGGTCGTCTTCACGGTCGCGGGCTCGCGCGGCACGCTGGACGACTCCGTCCAGACCACGGCCAAGCTGACGCCCTTCGACCAGTACCCGCGCAAGGGCCGCGCCACGGGTGGCGTGCGCTGCCAGCGGTTCCTGAAGGGCGAGGACTGCCTGGCGCTGGCCTGGGCGGGCGCCGCCCCGGCGCGGGCCTCGCAGAAGAACGGCATGCCGGCCCAGCTTCCGGACATCGACCCGCGGCGTGACGGCTCGGGCGTGTCGCTGCCGAAGACGGTGTCGGTGGTGGCGGGCCCGGCCTAGGCCGGGTACGGCGGTTCGTCGCCGCCGGGCTCGTCCGGATCCCGGTCGGCGAAGTCCTCGTCACCGGGGTCCCGCTCCTCGGGGTCCTGCTCCTCGGGGTCCTGCCCCGCCGGGCCCCGGTCGTCGGGGTCCGGTACGTAGCGCAGGACGCCCCACATGCCGTGTTCGTCGGCGTGCGGGGCGCCGCTCGCGCACCCCTCGAGTTCCTTGCGCAGGGCGGGTGCGTCGATACCGGAGCCGATGAGCACCAGCTGGGTGAGGCGTGCCTCGGCGGGCGCCCACGGCTCCGGGTAGAAGCGGAGGAAACGCCCGACGGCGTGGACGACGTACCGGTTCCGCCTGTCGTGCGGGCCGAAGTCGACGTAGCCCTTGATCCGGTAGAGCCCCTCGGGCCGGCTGTCCAGAAAGCGCATCAGACGCCGCGGATCGAGCGGCAGGTCGGAGACGAAGGACACGCTGTCGTAGGCGGTGTGCAGGTGACCGGCGTGGCCGGTGTGCTCCTCGCCCGGGGAGTCGTCGTGCAGGTCGTCGAAGGACAGCTGCCCGATGCGCTCCTCGCTCGGCTTGCAGTCGAAGAGGAACCCGGGGTCGATACGCCCGTAGGCCGCCGGCACGACGGCGGCCCGGTCGCTCAGCGAGCGGACGAGAGCGAGCACCCGCTCGGCGTCCGGGGCCCGGTCGGTCTTGTTGACCACGACGAGGTCGGCCAGCGCCAGGTGCCGGTCGATCTCGGGGTGCTTCGCGCGCGTGTCGTCGAACTCGGCCGCGTCGACGACCTCGACGAGTCCGCCGTACACGACCCCCGGCTGCTCGCTGGCGAGGAGCATCCGCACCAGTTCCTGCGGCTCGGCGAGACCGCTGGCCTCGATGACGATGACGTCGATGCCGAGGTCGGGCCGGGCGAGCCGCTCCAGGTAGCCGTCGAGCTCGCTCGCGTCGACGGCACAGCACAGACACCCGTTGCCCAGCGAGACGGTGGAGTCACCGAGCGCGCCGGCGACGGCCATGGCATCGATCTCGATGGCGCCGAAGTCGTTGACGATGGCACCGATACGGCTGCCTCCGCTGCGGTGGAGCAAGTGGTTGAGGAGCGTGGTCTTCCCGGAACCGAGGAATCCGGCGATGACGACGACCGGGATCTGCTGGGAAGTCGGGCGCTGCCCCACCGTGCGACCTCTTTCTCACCTACGCGTACGCCGGTCCGCGGGAGTGCGTGCACACCCGTACGGAATTGCCTGTTCAGGATACGAGCCGGTGCAGTTGCCGCGGAGTGAACGATTGTTAGCAGCACTCGCGGGGCAGACGTTGGACATGGCGCCGGATCGTGCGACCCTCGCTTCCCTCCGTGCGCCTCCTCTCCGCCTCCCCGCCGATCAGAGCCGCTCGGCACCCTGGAGGCGGCAAGCGCCGCCCATCGCTCGCCGGTCCCCGTCAGCCGACCCGCACTCGACGACCGGCGGACGGTCGCCTGATTCGGGGGTTGACATGGCCACACGGAAGAACGCCACGGGGAGGTTCGGCTCCGCCGCAGCCGGTCTGCTGTTCGCCACGGCCGGATTGACGCTGGCCGCACGCCAGCGGTGGCTGGAGAAGGTTCGGCTGCAGGAGCGACAGCTGGAACTGGAGGAGCTGGCGATCCGGCGCCAGTCGCTGGCGCACCAGCAGCGCATGCACTGGGAACTGCTCACCAGGGCGATCGACGACCCTTCCCTGGCCGAGGTCATCGACACGTACGACAAGAACATCCCGGCCGCGAGGCGGCGCCAGTTCTTCTATGCCAATGCCTGGTACGCAAACCTGTACCACATCCACCGAGCGGGGCTGATAGACGGAGACGAACTGTACGGGCATCTCCGGGAGTTCTTCCAGAACCCGATCTTCCGCGAGTACTGGGAGGCTTCGAGGCACATGCGCGCGGCCCTCAACGACACCTCGGCGGAAGCGCGGATGGGGCGCATGGTCGACAGCCTCGTCAGGGACCTGGACGAGGCCGACACGGACGAATGGTGGGTGGTCGGCACTCCTCCGGCCGACTGAGGGCAGCCGGCTCCGCCGGACGGGGTCAACACAGGAGCATCGGAGACACGCCGGAGTACTCTTCGGCCATCCAGCCACTCAGTTCTCACAAACACCAGTAGCGTATGGGCGCCATCACTCTGCCGAGATTCTCTGTTCCCTAAGGACCGGTACCTTTGAAGATCGTGCGCCGCATCGGTGTGCCGCCCAGCGCCCGAGGCAGTGCGTCGGGATCCACCTGCCCCGACGTGTTCGAACTGAGCGACGGCAACTTCGCCGTCATCGGAACCGAGGCCACCGAGGCGCTGGAGCGTGAGCTGCCCGCCGACGCCGCCCGCGCCGACTACGAACGCATCGTGGTCGTGAGCCGAGAAACCCTGATCCGCGCCAAGGCGGACATCCCCGACGTCTGACCTCACCGCCCACGTCC
The DNA here is from genome assembly GCF_014650995.1 of Streptomyces viridiviolaceus. Classification (GTDB taxonomy): domain Bacteria; phylum Actinomycetota; class Actinomycetes; order Streptomycetales; family Streptomycetaceae; genus Streptomyces; species Streptomyces viridiviolaceus. The sequence continues at coordinate 105,857 of NZ_BMWA01000002.1, read as the reverse complement.
CCGGCCGCACCCGCCATCGGCCGACCCGGACCCCCACCGTCGAGCAGTCCGGCACCCCGTCCCTGCTCGACGCGACCGACGAGGCCTGGCGCCGGAACGGCACCAGGCCGCACGTCTCCCTCAGCCCGTCACGGACACCTGGGCCGACGCTGCCGGGCCCCACGTACCGCGTCACCGACCGGCCGTTCGCCCAGCGCCTGTGGACCCGGCTCAGCGGGCGGTCCGCGGACGAGGCGTCGCCGCGCGTCCTGGACACGGCGCTCGCTGCTCGTCGACCAGGACCTGGCGGCCTCGACCCCTGTTCGTGTCGAACACCGCCCGCCACATCCCCCGCACGCCGAAGTCGACCAGGCACTCGCCGTGCTCACCGCGTCGCCGGCGTGCTCGCCACGGCAGGGGGCACGCACGCCCTGGAAGAGGACAGGAAGCGTCCGCTGCGCGTGCGCCCCGGCGGGCTGTACTCCGGCGGTCCGAGACCGGCGCGGCCACTGCCGGAGTAGTGGTCAGGCGCGGCTGGAGGTCGCCGCGGCTCAAGTCAGGTTAGGCTCACCTCTGTGAGTACGTGCTCAACCGTCTCCCGGGACCTCGCCGAGCCCCTCGCAGGCACCGCGCCCGCCGCGAGGACCTGGCTGCTGGTCGAGCAGCCCGGCCCGTGGGGAGCCAAGGCCCTCACGTCGAGCCACCTCGACCCCGCGCTGGGCCGCGCCCTGGAGACGGCCGCCAAGGGGACGGGCGTGCGCGTCGCGCTCATCCGCCGTCCCGGCCGCCACGCCGACTGCGGCGCCCCCACGCGGCGCCGGGTGTACGCGGCCCACACCGCGCCGGGGAACGTGTGGCTGCACGGCGCCACGATCACGGACCCCCGGCGGCTGCTCGAACTGGACTTCCCGGCGCTCGGCAGGGGGGACCGCCGTACCTTCGACACGGCGCTCGGCGGCGGCCCGCACACGGGTGACCCGCTCGTCCTCGTCTGCACCAACGGCAAGCGCGACCGGTGCTGCGCCCTCCTCGGCCGACCGCTGGCGTCCGAACTCGCCGCTTCCGGGGCCGAGGGTGTCTGGGAGGTCACCCATCTCGGCGGTCACCGTTTTTCGCCGACGCTGCTCGTGCTGCCGTACGGATACGCGTACGGGCGCGTCGAGGCCCACACCGTCAAGGACATCCTGCGCGGCGCGCGGGAGGGGCGGATCCTCGCGGAGGGCTGCCGCGGGAACTCCGCGTGGGAGCGGCCCGGCCAGGCGGCCGAGCTGGCCGTGCGCACGGAGGCGGACGAGGACGCGGCTGAGGCGCTGAGCGTCGTACGGACCGACGGTACGGCACCGCGCTGGGAGGTGACCGTGGCCCACACGGACGGACGGCACTGGCGGGTCGCCGTCACCCAGGGCGGCTCACTGCCTCCCCGCCCGGAGAGCTGCGGGGCATCGGTGCTGGGCTCGCCCGCGCGGATGGAGGTCACGGCGGTGCGCGAGCTGACGGTGACGGCGGCGCTGGCCGGCTGAACCCGCCCTCGCGCGGGACCCGTGCCGCCCGAGCACGCCGGCGGGCCGGAACCCGACCGGGAGATCCGCGCCACACCCCTCTACGGCGCCCCGCCCGCTCCCACGTACCGTCATGGGTATGAGCTCCCCTCCCCCCGTTCGCCGTCTGCGCCTCGGCCTGCCGCGGCGGATGTTCTCGCAGGTGCTGCTGATGCAGCTGGCGATCGCCGCGGGAGTCGCGGTGCTCGCGACCGGACTGTTCCTCGCACCCCTCGGCGACCAGCTGGACGACCAGGCGATGCGCCGGGCGCTCGCGATCGCGCAGACCACCGCCCAGCAGCCGCAGATCGTGCGGGACCTGCGCGGCACCGCTCCGGCACCGGACGGGCCGGTACAGGAGGAGGCCGAGCGGATCCGCGAGGCGACGCAGGCGGAGTACGTCGTCGTGATGGACCGGCAGGGCGTGCGCTGGTCGCACACCGACCCGCGGCGGATCGGCGAGGTCGTCTCCACCGACCCCGGACAGGCCCTGGCCGGCCGGGAGGTCATGGAGATCGACGACGGCACCCTGGGACGCTCCGCACGCGGCAAGGTACCGCTGCGCGACGACGACGGCCGGATCGTCGGGGCGGTCTCGGTGGGCATCGCCTACGACAGCGTCCGGGCCCGGCTGATCCACGCCATCCCCGGGCTGTTCGCGTACGCCGGCGGCGCCCTGGCCGTCGGCGCGCTCGCCGCCTGGCTCATCTCGCGCCGGGTCCAGCGGCAGACCCGTGACCTGGCCTTCTCGGACATCGCGGCGCTGCTCGCGGAGCGCGAGGCCATGCTGCACGGCATCCGGGAGGGTGTCGTCGCCCTGGACCGCAGCGGCCGGATCCGCCTGCTCAACGACGAGGCGCAGCGCCTGCTCGGCATCGGCGGCGAGGCCGTCGGCCGGTCACCCGACGAGGCACTCGGCGAGGGCCGCACGGCCGACGTCCTGGCCGGCCGGGTCACCGGTACCGACCTGCTGACCGTCCGTGGTCAGCGTGTCCTGGTCGCCAACCGGATGCCCACCGACGACGGCGGCGCCGTCGCCACCCTGCGCGACCGCACCGAGCTGGAGCAGCTCGGCCGGGAGCTGGACTCGACGCGCGGCCTGATCGACGCGCTGCGCGCGCAGGACCACGAGTACGCCAACCGCATGCACACCCTGCTGGGGCTGCTCGAGCTGGAGATGTACGACGACGCGGTGGAGTTCGTCGGCGAGGTGGTCGGCGACCACCGGGCCACGGCGGAGCAGATCACCGAGCGGATCCGGGAGCCCCTTCTGGCCGCCCTGCTCGTCGGCAAGGCGACCGTCGCGGCCGAGCGCGGAGTCGCCCTGTGGGTGTCGGACCGGACGCGGCTGCCGGACCGTCTGATCGATCCCCGCGGGCTCGTCACGATCGTGGGCAACCTGGTGGACAACGCGCTCGACGCCGTCGCGGGCACCGCGCACGCGCGCGTGGAGGTCGAACTGCGTGCGCAGGGGCGTACCGCCATCCTCCGGATCCGCGACACGGGGCCCGGTGTCCCGGCCGAGCACCGTGAGCTGGTGTTCACGGAGGGATGGTCCACCAAGGAACCGCCGGCCCACCGCCAGCGGGGCATCGGGCTGTCCCTGGTGCGCAGGCTGGCCGAACGGCAAGGGGGCAGCGCCACGGTCGGCGAGGCGCGCGGCGGTGGCGCGGAGTTCACCGTCGTCCTGCCCGAGGCGCTGGCCGAGCCGGACCCGGAGCCGGCCCTCACCGCTCTCGCGAAGACCGCTGCCGAGGAGGAGTCCCGATGATCGAGGTCCTGGTCGTGGACGACGACACGCGGGTCGCGCGGGTCAACGCCGCCTACGTCGAGAAGGTGCCGGGCTTCCACGTCGCCGGCGAGGCGCACAGCGCGGGGGAGGCGTTGCAGAGCCTGGAGACGCTGCCGCGGATCGACCTGGTCCTGCTGGACCACTACCTGCCCGACCGGACGGGTCTGGAGGTCGTCCGGGAGATGCGGCGGCGCGGCCACCAGACCGACGTGATCATGGTGACGGCCGCGCGGGACGTGGCGACCGTGCAGGCGGCGATGCGGCACGGTGCGCTGCAGTACCTGGTCAAGCCGTTCGCCTTCGGGGGGCTGCGCGGCAAGCTGGAGGCGTACGCGGAGCTGCGCCGCACCCTCGACGGCGGCGGCGAGGCGGAGCAGGCCGAGGTGGACCGCATCTTCGGAGCCCTGTCGGCGCCGTCGGAGCCCGGGCTGCCGAAGGGGCACTCCCCCGCCACGGCCGAGTCGGTGCGTCAGTGCCTGATCAAGGCGGACGGCCCGCTGTCGGCCCAGGAGATCGCCGAACGGACCGGGGTGAGCCGCCAGACCGCCCAGCGCTATCTGAAGCTCCTGGAACGCACGGGACGGGCCAGGCTGACCCTCAAGTACGGCGACGCCGGCCGTCCGGAACACCGTTACGAGTGGGCGACCCGCAGCTGAGCGTGCCGGGCGGGCCGTCGCGGACCTCGCGGCGCAGGGCGCTCACACGGCCCCCGCCCCCGTCAACGACCGCACCTCAGTCTCGGCGTGCTTGGCCACGTCCGGGGGCTCCGCCGAGGTGACCGTGCCGAGCCAGCCCGCGACGAAGCCCAGCGGGATCGAGACGATCCCCGGGTTCTGCAGCGGGAAGTACTGGAAGTCGACGCCCGGGAAGAGGGACTGCGGGCTGCCCGACACCACCGGGGACAGCAGTACGAGCACCACGGCCGGCAGCAGGCCACCGTAGACGGACCACACGGCGCCACGCGTGGTGAAACCGCGCCAGAACAGCGAGTACAGCAGGACCGGGAGGTTCGCGGACGCGGCGACGGCGAAGGCGAGGCCCACCAGGAAGGCGACGTTGAGGTCGCGGGCGAGCAGGCCGAGGGCGATGGCGACCGCGCCGATGCCGACGGCGGCGACACGTGCCACGGCCACCTCGCTGCGCGGCTCGGCGTGCCGGCGCCGCAGGGACGCGTACAGATCGTGGGCCACGGACGCCGAGGAGGCCAGGGTGATTCCGGCGACCACCGCGAGGATGGTGGCGAAGGCGACGGCGGCGACCACCGCGAACAGAACCGTTCCGCCCGTGGAGTCGGCGCCTCCGCCCAGGTCCAGCGCCAGCAACGGGACCGCCGTGTTCCCGGCGGCGTTCGACTCGCGTACCGCGTCCGGCCCGACGACGGCGGCGGCGCCGAAGCCGAGCACGATCGTCATCAGGTAGAAGCCGCCGATGAGCCCGATCGACCAGACGACCGATCGCCGTGCGGCGCGGGCCGTGGGCACGGTGTAGAAGCGGGACAGGATGTGCGGCAGCCCCGCCGTGCCCAGGACCAGGGCGAGCCCCAGGCTCATGAAGTCGAAACGGGAGGTCCAGTCCCCGCCGTACGCCAGCCCGGGCGCCAGGAACCCCTCGCCGTGACCGCTGCGCTCGGCCGCCGTGCGCAGCAGCCGGTCGATGTCGCCGTGGAAGCGCACCAGGACGAGGGCGGTGAGCGCCACGGTGCCGCCGAGCAGCAGAACCGCCTTCACGATCTGGATCCAGGTGGTGGCCCTCATCCCGCCCAGCGACACGTAGATCACCATGAGCGCGCCCACGCCGATCACGGTCCACGCCTGCGCCGCCTCGCCGGTGCCTCCCAGCAGCAGCGCGACCAGGCTGCCCGCTCCCACCATCTGCGCCACCAGATACAGCACGGACACGGCGACCGAGGACGTTCCCGCGGCGATGCGCACCGGCCGCTCCCGCATGCGCGCCGCCACGACGTCCGCGAGGGTGAACCTGCCGCAGTTGCGCACCAGTTCGGCGACGAGGAACAGCACGACCAGCCAGGCCACCAGGAAGCCCACCGAGTACAGCATGCCGTCGTAGCCGTAGAGCGCGATGAGCCCGGAGATGCCGAGGAAGGAGGCGGCCGACATGTAGTCGCCCGCGATGGCAAAACCATTCTCCATCGGAGAGAAGAGGCGGCCCCCGGCATAGAACTCCTCCGCCGAGCCGTGCCGGTTGCGGCTCACCCACGTCGTGATCCCCAGCGTGACGGCGACGAACGTGCTGAAGAGCAGCAACGCCAGCGTCTGGTGGTCGCCCGTCACGACGCACCGCCTCGGGCACCGCGGGTGAGCTCCTGGGTGTCCCACCGCAGTTCCAGCGCCGCCCGGTCCCTGCGCAGCCGCGCGTGCCGTGCGTACGCCCAGGTGAGTAGGAAGGTGGTGAGGAACTGACCCAGTCCCGCCACCATCGCCACGTTCACGGCCCCGGTCACCGGCCGCGCCATCAGCCCGGGTGCCGTCGTGGCCGTCACCACGTAGACGACGTACCAGAGGAAGAAGGTGACGACCGCCGGCACCACGAACCGCCGGTAGCGACCGCGTACCTCGCGGAAGGCCGCGCTGCGCTGAACCTCCAGGTACACGTCGGCGGCGGCCCGGGGCACCTCCCCGGGCTCCGTGCGAGCCGGCGGCACGGCCGCGGCGGGAGCCCCCGCACCCGCGGACTCACCCCAGCCGGAGGCCAGCGCGTCGTACCAGGGGTCGTCGTACCTCGGGCTCGCGCACGTCTCGGCGGAGTCCCCGTCCCGATCGTCGCGGTTGCCGACCGCGCTGTCGGGACCACCCCCGGCTCCGCGGGGACGCTCGTTGCTTGACTGCATGCCCAAGGATGGACAGAACGGGAAGATCCCCGACTCTTCTTCCCTCCGCTCTTCACCCCATCAGGTGACTGGAGGTGACTCGCCACGGGAACCGCAGGTCCACGACCCCGGGCCCGGAGCGGCGAGCTCGAACCGGCTCGGCCACCCCGGGCCCGGCCCCGGCGCCCGGCTAGGCGTCGATGCGCGACCGGTCCAGCGTCGCCGCGGAGCTGGAGATGAACTCCTTGCGGGGGGCGACGTCGTTGCCCATCAGCAGGTCGAAGACGTGCTCCGCCGCCTCGAGGTCGGTGAGGTTGATCCGGCGCAGGGTACGGCGCCGTGGGTCCATGGTCGTCTCGGCCAGCTGGTCCGCGTCCATCTCGCCGAGGCCCTTGTACCGCTGGATGGAGTCCTTGTACCGGATGCCCTTGCTCTGGAACTCCATGAGCTTGTCCCGCAGCTCCCGGTCCGAGTACGTGTAGACGTACTTGTCCTGGCCCTTCTTCGGCTGGATGAGCTCGATGCGGTGCAGCGGCGGCACGGCGGCGAACACCCGGCCCGCCTCGACCATGGGCCGCATGTAGCGGTGGAACAGGGTCAGGAGCAGCGTACGGATGTGGGATCCGTCCACGTCGGCGTCCGTCATCATGATGATCTTGCCGTAGCGGGCCGCGTCGATGTCGAAGGTACGGCCCGATCCGGCTCCTATGACCTGGATGATCGCACCGCACTCGGCGTTCTTCAGCATGTCCGTCACGGACGACTTCTGGACGTTGAGGATCTTGCCGCGGATCGGCAGCAGCGCCTGGAACTCGGAGTTCCGGGCCAGCTTCGCCGTGCCCAGCGCGGAGTCGCCCTCGACGATGAACAGCTCGCTGCGCTCGACGTCGTCGCTGCGGCAGTCGGCGAGCTTCGCCGGCAGCGAGGAGGACTCCAGCGCCGTCTTGCGGCGCTGGGCGTCCTTGTGCTGGCGGGCGGCGATGCGGGTGCGGGCCGCCGCGACGGCCTTCTCCATGACGACCCGTGCCTGCTGGGCCGCGTCACGCTTGGTCGAGGTCAGGAACGCCTTGAGTTCCTTGGTGATCACGTTGTTCACGATGCGGCGGGCCGCCGAGGTGCCGAGCACCTCCTTGGTCTGCCCCTCGAACTGCGGCTCGGCGAGGCGGACCGTCACGACCGCCGTGAGGCCCTCCAGCGCGTCGTCCTTGACGATGTCGTCCTCGGCGACGCGCAGCAGCTTCTTGGCGCGCAGTACCTCGTTCATCGTCTTGGCGACGGCCTGTTCGAAGCCGGCGACGTGGGTGCCGCCCTTGGGGGTGGCGATGATGTTGACGAACGACTTGACCGTGGTGTCGTAGCCGGTGCCCCAGCGCATCGCGACGTCGACGCCGAGGTCGCGGGTGACCTCCTTGGGCGTCATCTGACCGTGCTCGTCCAGGACGGGGACCGTCTCCTTGAAGGTGCCCTGCCCGGTGAAGCGGAGGACGTCGCAGACGGGCCTGTCGCTCGCCAGGAACTCGCAGAACTCACTGATGCCGCCATCGAAGCGGAAGGACTCCTCGCCCTTGCTGCCGCCCTCGCCCAGGCCGAACTCGTCGCGGACGACGATGGTCAGGCCGGGCACCAGGAAGGCGGTCTGGCGGGCGCGCTGGTGCAGCGTCTCCAGGGAGAGCTTGGCGTCCTTGAGGAAGATCTGCCGGTCGGCCCAGTACCGCACGCGCGTGCCGCTGCGCGTCTTGGGGATCTTCCTGGCCTTGCGCAGTCCGCCCTTGGCCTCGAACTTGGCGTCCGGCCCGGTGGCCGCGAACGCGCCCGGTACGCCACGACGGAAGCTGATGGCGTGGGTGTGGCCGTTGCGGTCCACCTCGACGTCCAGCCGGGCGGACAGGGCGTTCACCACGGAGGCGCCGACGCCGTGCAGACCGCCGGAGGCGGCGTACGAGCCGCCGCCGAACTTGCCGCCGGCGTGCAGCTTGGTCATGACGACCTCGACACCGGACATGCCGGTCTTCGGCTCGACGTCGACCGGGATGCCCCGGCCGTTGTCGCGGACCTCCACCGACGCGTCGTCGTGCAGGATCACCTCGATGTGGTCACAGTAGCCACCGAGGGCCTCGTCGACGGAGTTGTCGATGATCTCCCACAGGCAGTGCATCAGACCGCGGCTGTCGGTCGACCCGATGTACATGCCGGGGCGCTTGCGCACGGCCTCGAGCCCCTCGAGGACGAGCAGGTGCCGCGCGGTGTAGTTGGAACCGTCCCGGTCTGCTCCTGCCAGCAGCGCAGTGGACGGCACGGACGTCTCGGCGGTCACGCGGTTCGCTCCTCGCTGAATTTCAGATGGGGCCCTATTGGGTAAGGGCGCGGCTTGGTTCACCGCTGAGAGGGTACCGAGCCCAGGTAGAGCCGTTGTAACGCCACCCTCGTCGGGGACTCACCCTAGTCCACGGTCGCATACCTGTTCGATCCCTCGATGGAGTGAAGTACACATCACGTTCCCTTCGAGGCATGAACCATTTAGGCTCCGGGCACGTCCTGATGAACAAACCGGCAACCCAGCCGGCGGGACCGACACTGACCGACTGCGCGAACCCGTACGACACACAGACACGCAATACGGCACATTCGCCGCCAACCGGCAACAGCCGGCCCCTCGGAAAGATTTTTTCGAGGAAAAGCCACGAGCGGGAACGTTTTGGGGCTGGTTGGATGTTGACCCTGGTACGACAGCTCGTCGAGCTAGAGAAGAGGCGACGTGACTACTGTTCTGACTTCCGCGAGCCCGCTGACGGCCGCTGATCGCTGCGACCGCTGCGGCGCCCAGGCGTACCTGCGCGTCGTCCTGCTGAGCGGCGGAGAACTGCTCTTCTGCGCCCACCACGGGCGCAAGTTCGAGCCGGAACTCAAGAAGATCGCCGCTGAGATACAGGACGAGACGGAGCGGCTGACGTCCGTTCCGGCATCCGCCTCCGAGGAAGAGCGCTGACACTACGCGCCCAACGACGAGCGAGACCGGCACAGGCCGATCGACGGGCGGCCGCCTCTGGGATGCAGAGGCGGCCGCCCTCGCTCGTACCCCCGACGGACCCTGCAGAGGCCGTCAGGCACCTTTCTGTTGCCGTGTGGAGGCGTCCCAGCCCAGCGCGCGCAGCACGGCTGAGATGCGCGTGTAGACGCCCGGACTGCCCGGACGCCCGCAGCCGCTCCCCCAGGAGACAAGCCCGATGAGCTTCCCCTGGGCGACGAGCGGTCCGCCGCTGTCCCCCTGACAGGCATCCGGACCACCGGCCTCCTCACCGGCGCACAGCATGGTGTCGGTGAGATACCTGCCGTCGTCGCTCTCGGCGTACGCTTGCTTGCAGAGCGCGTCGGGCAGGACGCGTACGCGTGCGGCCCACAGTTGGTTCGCGTAGTCCCCGGCCCCCGAGGTGTCCCCCCACCCGTAGACGACCGCCCCGGTCCGGGGCGCGTAGGCGGGGTCGCCGTCGGCCGCCATCCCGATGGAGGCGCCGGCCGGAAGGGCTTCCGACAGGGTCAGCACGGCGAAGTCCCCGGAATTGCTGAGGGCGTCGTGCGCCGGGTTCACCCAGACATCGCGTACGGAAATCTCCTGGCCCTCGTTCGAGAGCAGGTTCGTGCGGCTCGCGATGACCTTCAGGTCGCGCACCTGCTCGGGCGGCGCCCCGAGGACCTCCTCTTCCATACAGTGAGCCGCCGTGAGCACGGTGGTCCGGCCGACGGCCACTCCCCCGCAGAACTGCCCCGCACGCGTACCTCCGAACCGGTCACGACTGGACAGGGCCACGGTCCACGGACTTTCGGACACATCGACCGGGAAGCCTCCGACGACGATGCTGTCGGCGGGCGCAGGGGCGGCGGACACCAGCGGTATCGCGGTCGCCGCGGCCGCCAGGACCAGCGGCCGGGCCAGTGCCCGGGCAAGGGGGCGACGCATGCAGGCTCCTCACTCCGAGGTGGTCATGGGACACCCAGGGTGATCCAGTCGTCCCCGCCCCGCACCCGCTGGCCAGCACGAAGGCCCGGCTCCCCACCTGGGGAGCCGGGCCTCTTCCGTTCCGGGACGGCGACCTAGTCGAGGTAGTCGCGCAGCACCTGGGAGCGCGACGGGTGACGCAGCTTCGACATGGTCTTGGACTCGATCTGGCGGATGCGCTCACGCGTGACGCCGTAGACCTTGCCGATCTCGTCGAGGGTCTTCGGCTGACCGTCGGTGAGACCGAAGCGCATGGAGACGACGCCCGCCTCGCGCTCCGACAGGGTGTCCAGGACGGAGTGCAGCTGCTCCTGGAGGAGCGTGAAGCTGACCGCGTCGGCCGGGACGACGGCTTCGGAGTCCTCGATGAGGTCGCCGAACTCGCTGTCGCCGTCCTCGCCCAGCGGGGTGTGCAGCGAGATGGGCTCGCGGCCGTACTTCTGGACCTCGATGACCTTCTCGGGGGTCATGTCGAGTTCCTTGGCCAGCTCCTCCGGGGTGGGCTCGCGACCCAGGTCCTGGAGCATCTGGCGCTGGACGCGCGCGAGCTTGTTGATGACCTCGACCATGTGCACCGGGATACGGATGGTGCGGGCCTGGTCGGCCATGGCGCGGGTGATCGCCTGACGGATCCACCAGGTGGCGTACGTGGAGAACTTGTAGCCCTTGGTGTAGTCGAACTTCTCGACCGCGCGGATCAGACCGAGGTTGCCCTCCTGGATGAGGTCCAGGAAGAGCATGCCGCGGCCGGTGTAGCGCTTGGCCAGCGAGACCACCAGACGGAGGTTGGCCTCCAGCAGGTGGTTCTTGGCGCGGCGGCCGTCCTCGGCGATGATCTCCAGCTCACGCTTGAGCTTCGGCGCCAGCTTGTCGGCGTTGGCCAGCTTGTCCTCGGCGAACAGACCCGCCTCGATGCGCTTGGCCAGCTCGACCTCCTGCTCGGCGTTGAGCAGGGGGACCTTGCCGATCTGCTTGAGGTAGTCCTTGACCGGGTCGGCGGTGGCACCGGCCGCGGCGACCTGCTGCGCGGGGGCGTCGTCCTCGTCCTCGTCGGACAGCACGAAGCCCGCGTTCTCGGTGCCCTCGGGCTCGTCGGCGACCTTCGTCTCCTCGAGCACCTCGTCCTCGAGAATCTCGCCGTCGTCCTTCTTGGCGGTGGTCTTCTTGGCCGCCGTCTTCTTGACGGCGGTCTTCTTGGCCGCCGTCTTCTTGGCGGTCGTCTTCTTCGCCGCCGCCTTCTTGGCGGGCGCCTCTTCCTCGACGGCGGGGTCGGTGGCGGGCGCCGCCGGGGTGGCGGGGGCGGTGGCCTTCCTGCTGGTCACCGTCTTCGCCGCGACCGTCTTGGTGGCGGTGCGCTTGGCGGGACTCTTCGCTGCGACGCTCTTTCGGGTGCGCTTGGGCTCTGCGGCACTGACCATCAGCGTCACACCCTCTTCCTCGAGGATCTGGTTGAGGCTGCGCAGTACGTTCTTCCACTGAGTGGCCGGAATCTGGTCAGCTTCGAAGGCCCGACGCACGTCATCGCCGGCGATCTGCCCCTCAGCCTTTCCCCGCTCAATGAGCGCCATGACAGAGACGGACTCGGCGATCTCCGGCGGGAGCGTACGGGATGTGCTGGCCGACACGAACAACCTCTCGGAACGTTGGAAAACGGCTTCCGGCCCCGTCCATGGCGGACAGGGGCCGACCGCCGGCTTGGGGATGGGCCGACGGCGCGGGCGGGCGCCGGGGAAGATGCACAGCGCCATGAACGGCGTCCGTATTCCCTCCGCGGCTGTCACCTCTTAGGTCATCGCGTTGTTCCCACGAGCGTTACGCCCAATCCGCGTGGCCCGAGTCACACCCCGTAAGCGCTCAAAACCAGTCAGACCTGGACAAACAAGGTCATCAACGGTCTGGTCCGACCGCACCGAGGGATCACCGTCTCATCACACCATCGACCTACGCCATCGGACCCCGCGGAATCGCGAGGATTCCGCGGGGTCCGCGGCTGCGGCGAACCGGCCGGCCACTGCCATAGGAGGGGGATGACATGCCCGGCCCGCCCGCCGTTGCGGCGGAACGCGGTCAGTGCTCGCGCGGGGCGGGCACCACCCGTTCCACCTCGGGGTGGACGGTGAGAAGCTGACGCATGGCCGCCTCGGCCGCGGCTCCGTCGCCCGCGGCGAGGGCGTCGACGATCCTGCCGTGCTGCGCCAGCGAAGCGTCGTTCGGCCGGTCACAGCCCGTGACCGGGCCGCCGGAGACCTGCAGCGCCGCGGACACGATCCCGGAGAGGTGCTCCAGCATGCGGTTACCCGCGACCTGGATGAGCAGCGTGTGGAACTCGGCATCGGCACGCGAGAAGGTGAGCGCGTCACCCTGACCCATGGCGTGGCTCATGATCCCGACCATGTCGGACAGGCGCTGCTGGACGTCCTCGCGCCCGTGCCCGGCGGCGAGGCGGGCGGCGAGCGGCTCGATCGTCCAGCGCAGCTCGCTGAGCTCCCGGCGCTGGTCGTCGCGCTGCGGCCCGAAGGCCCGCCATTCGATGATGTCCGGATCGAGGAGGTTCCAGTCGCTGACGGGGCGCACGCGCGTGCCGACGTTCGGGCGGGCGCTGACCAGGCCCTTGGCCTCCAGGACGCGGAGTGACTCACGGACTACGGTACGGGACACCTCGAAACGCTGGCCGATCTCCTCGGGCACCAGCGGACGGTCGGCGCCCAGGTCGCCCGAAACGATCATCTGGCCCAGCTGCTGGATGAGTTGCCCGTGCAGTCCGCGCCCGCGGCTGCCCGCGGCGCGCCGACCCACGCGGCCCAGCTCGGGCTCCACCCCTTCCCAGGCGGGCGTCCCGACGCGGTCGACGGCGGACGCCTCGGCGTAGGGATAGCGGTCGAGTTCGCCCGGGTTCGTCATGCCGGAGTCGGCGGAACGGGCGGCGGTCATCATGGTGTGCGCAAGGGTACTCACGCATCCTTTGTCGGCGCCGTTTCCAACTCCCTTGAGGTCTTTGGTGAAAAGCACACGAAAGGGTGATCGCTCACCCCGTCGCAATTGACGCCTTATCGGAAAGAAATGGGCTTTCCCCGGGGGAGTTGTGCACACGGCCGGATCGGAAGGGTGCGGACTGCTGTCATCGGACCCTGCTGCGCAGGTTCGTGAACAGATAGGCGCAGAGCAGAGCGGTCAGCGACAACGTCAGCGCGCTGCCGACAGGTTGGCCGATGACGCGCAGCACACCGGCCAGGTAGCGTTCCCCGCCGAAGGGCCACTGCGTCAGGAACACCTCGCGCAGCCGCAGCGGCAGTCCGGCGGCGGTCCGCACGGACGGGCCCTCCCAGACCCTTTGTACGAGGGGTACGACGAGGACGGGCACCGCTACCACCGCGGCCAGCCCGGCCGTGGTGGACCGGAAGACGCCCGCGGCCAGCACCCCCGCCCAGGCGCATCCGACCAGGAGTCCGATCCAACCTGCGCCCAGGGAAAGCCAGTCGGAGGGGAACCGCGCGACTTCCCCTCCGTAGAAGAGATAGAGCATCTCGGCGTCGCAGCCGACCGTGAGGACGGCCAGCGCCACGGCCGTGGCCGCCGAGACGAGGAGTTTGGCGGTCAGCAGCCCCAGCCGCCGGGGTACGGTGCCGCGGTCCGCCGCCAGGGCGGGGTGGCGGAACTCGTCGCCGAAGGCGAGCGCGCCGAGGAGTCCCGCGCCCAGTGCCGCGGGCGGCAGCGGCAGCTCGCGCGGCCACGCGACCAGCAGACGCGGCTGCGGGGTGTGCCCGATGCGTGCCAGGAGCACCGCGGTGACGGCGGACACGAAGAGAACGGCGGCCCCGGTGACGAACCCGGTGCCGATGCCCGCCGCACGGCGGAGTTCGTAGCAGAGCGGGCGCAGCGGGCTGGGGGCGGAGCGGACGGAGATGGGAGGCGGCAGCGTGGGCAGGGCGCCGGAGGAGGTGGCTTCGGCCGGGCTGCGGGGGTAGCGGGGGTTCGGGGCGCGCCGCGGGCCCGTGGCTGCGCCCGAGGGGCGCGGGTCGTCGGCGAGGGGGCGGGCGTGCGCAGCGGGCGAGATCGGTGCCTCGTCGGCCGCGGGCTGGGGGGCGTCGGTCGAGGGACGGGGGTGCTTGACCGAGGACCGGCGGGCATCGGCGAGGTTCTGCGGCTCCGCGCTCGCGCCCTCGGGCTTTCCGGAGAGACCCTGAGGCCCGGCGGTCATGGAGGGGGGCCACTCGGCAGGGGATGTCGGCTCCGTGAGCGGGGACGGTCGGGACGAGCCGGTCGACGGCTCGGCCCGGTCGGCGAGAAGCGGACGCGTCAGGGTGTCGGGCAGGTCCGTGTCGGCCGACGCCCGGAGTTCGTCGGCCGGCGACCGGGGGTGGTCGTCCGCCGGCTCCTGGCCTTCGTGGTGCGGTTCGGGTTCGGCCGTCGAGGGTCGCGCGGCGGCAGCGGGACGCCGTGCTCCCTGGGGCAGCGATCCGTGGGGCACCGGTCCGCCGTCGTCGGCGGACGTCTGCTTCGCGTCGGCCGACTCGGATGCGGCAGCCTGCTCCGGCGGCTCGGCCGGCGAAGGGAGCGCGATGGCCGACTGCCGGGTGGGGCCCAGGGCCGCAGCACCTTCGGACGCCTGGTGCCGGCCGGTGTGCGCCGTACCCGCTCCGGGGCCCATGTCTCCTACCTCGTCGGCCAGTTGGTGTACGAGGATCCCGTTCCGGAACGCCGTTTCCCCGACATCGGCGCACGTACTGCCGTAGACGGCGAGGCGGTTGCCGCCCTCGCGTACGACCTCGACGGAGCGGCGTGCCGTGCGGGCCTCCTTGGTGAGGGAGGCGGCGAGCCGGGCCGCGTGCGGGCTGCGGACGGCGACGCGCGGGCGCAGCCGGGTGCGGGAGAAGTCGGCGGCGTCCTGGTCGGCGACGACTCTGCCGCGCTCCAGCGTGACGACGTGGTCGGCGGTGCGTGCGGCTTCCTTGGGGTCGGCGGTACTGAACAGGACGGTGCCGCCCTGCGCCGCGTAGGCGCGCAGGGTGCCGTGCAGCCAGCGGGCCTCCCGGACGGAGAGCGCGCCGGCCGGGTCGTCGAGCACCAGGGTGTGCGGATCGGCCAGCAGGGCGCAGGCCAGGCCGAGGCGGCGGTCCATGCCGCGTGAGAGCGTGCCGAGGCGTTCGTCGCGCAGGCTCACAAGCCCGACGACCTCCAGGACTTCGTCGGCGCGTCGGCCAGGAACACCGGCCGCCGCGCACAGCATGCGGAGGTGGCCGCGGACCGTGCGCGCCGGATGTCCCGGGACATCGCCCAGCAGCACGCCGACTTCGCGCGACGGATGGGCGACGCGGTGCAGGGGACGGCCTCTGAAGTAGGTGATGCCACGGCCCCGTTCGAGTTCGAGCATGAGTCTGAGCGCCGTCGTCTTGCCGGCGCCCGACGCTCCGAGCAGTGCGGTGACGCGGCCTGCCCGCGCCTCGAAGGAGACGTCGTCGACGGCGGGTGCAAGCTCCTTGCGAGGGTTGCTGGTCAATCCGAAAGCCTGGATCACCCGCAGCAAGATAGCGCGCCTAGTCCATTTTTTCGGTCATCACAGGGCATTTCGGGCATATAGCACTACACCTGGTCGGCTGCCAGCCCGAATTCGTCCCGGGATTTCGTTCCCGCCCGGCGTCACACCTCGGGGCGCAGCATCGGAGGATTGAGGAGCGTGGCGCCTCCGGCACGGAAGAGCTGAGCCGGGCGGCCACCCTGGCGCGTGGTCGTGCCGCCGGTCGGGACGAGGAACCCGGGAGTGCCCGTCACCTTGCGGTGGAAGTTGCGCGGGTCGAGTGCCACGCTCCACACCGCCTCGTAGACGCGGCGCAGCTCGCCGACGGTGAACTCGGGCGGGCAGAACGCGGTGGCCAGCGACGAGTACTCGATCTTGGAACGAGCCCGTTCCACCCCGTCCGCCAGGATCTGCGCGTGATCGAAGGCCAGCGGCGCCAAAGGCTCGCCGTCGCGGCCGTGACCGACCTGCCCCAGCAGTTCCTCGACCGGTGCCCAGCGCGCGTTGCTGGCGTCGCCGCCCGCCCGCGGTGCGGGGAGGTCGGGGGCGAGGGCGAGGTGGGCGACGCTCACCACGCGCATCCGGGGGTCCCGGTCGGGGTCGCCGTACGTCGCGAGCTGCTCCAGGTGGGCGCCGTTGTCCTGGGCGGGCGCGGCGGGGTCGTGGACGCAGAGCCCCGTCTCCTCGGCCAGCTCCCGCGCCGCCGCCTGCGCCAGGTCCTCGTCGGCCCGCACGAACCCACCGGGCAGGGCCCAGCGCCCCTGGAACGGCGGCTCGCCCCGGCGCACCGCCAGCGCACACAGGGAGTGGCGGCGCACGGTCAGCACGACCAGGTCCACAGTGACGGCGAAGGGTGGAAAGGCTGACGGGTCGTAGGGCATGCGGCGATCATAGTCGTCTGCCTGACGATAAACACTCCCTCGGTCGGCTGCATCGGCGGCTGCTCCGCCGCGGTCCAGCGTGCCTCTCGTCGCCTCCCCCGGTCGTCGTTCCGTGCCGCGTCGTACCAGGTCACACCCCTAGCTGCAGCCCGTCGGCCGCCTCTTCGACCATGGCCATGCCGAGCCGACTGACCCGTACGGAGAAGGGGGCTTCGGCGACTCGCAGTCCCGTCAGTCCGATCTCGCCCAAGGGGGCACTGCGCAGGGGGTGCAGGGTGACCGTCCCGGCCGGGGCGTCGGGGCGGATGCCGGCGAGCGTGGTCAGCAGCAGGACACCGGCTGCAGCCGCCGTGGCCGCGGGACGGCAGGCCGCCGGGTGGGGCAGAGGGGTGCTTCCGTCGGTGCGCCGCTCCCCCGCGTACATCTCGGGCAAGCGGTGGCCGAAGGCGTCGGCCGCGGCCAGCACGCCTCTCAGGAGCGAGCCGGCCTCCCTCTCGTACCCGGCGGCGGCCAGTCCCGCGACGGCGACCGCCGTCTCCTGGACCCGTACGGCGCCCGCGCGATGGCCGAAGGGGTTGTACCCCGCCTCCTTCACGGCGAGCCCCCGCAGTCCCCAGCCCGAATCCATGGCCGGGCTGCCCAGCAGTCGGGCGAGATGGCCGGTCCGCACCGCGTCGAGCAGACCCGGCGCCTGCGTGCCGCCCCCGAGCAGCCCCGTGTCGAGGAGGTGGGCGGCGGCCGCGCCCAGGTGCGGAACCAGGCGCCCGTCCGGGGTGCGGGCCGCCGCGGGCCGGCCGCCGCCAGGGCCGTCGACCCAGAAGTCGCGCCGGAACTCCGTCCGCAGGTGGCGGGCCCACTCCCGCAGTCCGGGGCCGCCCGGCCTGCCGCAGGCGTCGAGCAGATCGGCACCGAGCAGGGCGGCGCGGTGGGCATGGGCCTGGGTCTCGCAGCGGGCGGGACCTTCGGGATGCGGCTCGTGCAGGTACGTGCCGTCTCCCACGGTGGTCCGCAGCCAGCTCAGACAGCGCTCGGCCGCCGGCAGCAACTCTTCCGTCGCCTGATCGGCGAGCCCCCAGCGGCGGGCCTCCGCGAGGAGCACGGGAAAGAGCAGGGTCGCCTCGGTCCCGGTGCAGCCCGGTGGCAGGTGCGGGCCGGCGTCACGTCTCGGCCCGGGGATCATGCCGCACCCCGGTCCTGTGCCGAGGCCTTGGGTGCGGGCGAGGGAGCGCAGGGTGCCCGCGGCGAGCCGGGTGCCGAGGGGGAGCGCCATCCGGGCGGCGACGAGTGCTTCCGCGGGGGCGAGGCCGCACCGCCAGGGGGCGCCGGCGGCCAGATGGGTGTCGGCGGGATGGGCGGGGTCGCGCAGCAGCAGGGCCCTGAGATCCTCGATGCTCGTCCGTAGCAGCGCGGTGGCTTCGGGAGAGTCGCCGGCCGCTTGCGCCAGGGCCAGCGGGCTGGTCGCGCCGCGACCCACGGGCCGGACCGGACCGGCGCCCTCCGAACGCACCCGCAGTTCGAGGCTGGTGCTCGTGCCCGGGGGCAGCACGAATTCCCACCGCAGCAGTCCGGCCGAGGCCAGCGCGTCGGCGGGCGGCGGCACGGCCGTGACCGACGAGTCGCCGTCGGCGCAGGACCAGCGCAGGCCGGAGGCGTGGACGTCGGCGGGCAGCTCGGGCCCCGCTGTGCCCGAGGCGATCGCCCCCAGGTCGGCGAGGTCCGTGCCGAGGGCCACCTCGACCGGCAGCCGCAGCGGGCGGGATGCCCAGCTGTGCAGCGTGATCCGCTCCGTGCCGTCGGCGTGGCGGGTTCGTTCGATCACGACGTCCGGGTCCGGTCCCGACGCGGTCGACGTCCGGAGCGTGCCCACGAAACGGGCCTGGTCGGCGCCGGTCGTGCGGGCCTGCGAAGGGAGCGGTTCACGCCCGGCCACGCGGAGGTGGCACCGGGAGAGCAGGCGTCGGCCCGCGCGGTAGAACCCTTCGAGTCCCTGACCGGTCAGTTGGCCGTGTTCCGCCGAGATGGCGAAGTGGGGAAGGGCGACACAGATCATGGCGGTGTGCGCGGGCGGCAGGCCGGCGGACCGGAGCGGGGACGGAAGTGGGGCACCGCTGTGCGGGGCGGCCGGCCCCGACTGCGGCCACGGAGACGAAGGGGACTGCTTCTGCCCCGCCGGTGAGCCGAAGGGTTGCCCCGAGCCGGGACCGCGGACGTGCGCCGCCGGCCGGCCGGGACTCCGGTTCGGGCCGACCGGTCCGAGCGGCCGGGCGGGACCGCTGCCGGGCTTGAAGGGAGAACGCCCGCCCCGGTCTGCGGCTGAACCGATGTCCGTGACGGCGGAGGGCGAAGTCCGCTGATGCATGGGAGGGCTTCCTCTACGCTCGGTGTGCCTCGGGCTTCTACGGCGCCGTGTGAGGGTTCGGTGGAACGGATGCGGGGCATATCGGCCGGTCCCGGCGTTACGCCACTCAGGTGAACGCAGCGGGCGTCCTCCGGGTCACGCCCCGGCGGCCTCATGGCCCCAGGAGACGTCGGCAGCCGAGAAAGGGGCACGGGCCGAGGACGCCCGGTCCCGAAGGTGGCGGCGCCTCTGCTCCTCATGTCGCCCTCGCGGCTGGGCGCACGGACCGGGGCCCGCCAGGCCCAGCTCGACGTCCGACGCCCGTGGACGACTTCCCCTGGTCCGGTGATCGCCGGCGACCCGGCGGTGCCGAGCGCCGTGCCGGATCGGTCAGCCCGCTGCCCCGGTTCCGTGTTCTCCCGCACGCGCGTCTTCCGGACCTGAGCCCCGACGGCCCACCGCTCCCCCTCCGGAGGCTCGCGGACGCACACGGCTCGTCGACGTGTCCCCGGGGCGCTGGCCGCCGCCCGGGGTGCGGGGACGAACGACCTTGGCGCCCGGCTCACGGCCTGGGGTCCGCACACGGCGACGGACTCCGTCCCCGGACACGGTGGAGCGAAGGCGCCGCCGACGGCCGGGGGTGGCCGCCGCAGCGGGCGTGGGCTCGGACTGCCGGCGGTCCGCCGGCCCGTCGGCGACCTCACCACCGTCCGGTACAGCGGCGTCCGTGCGTCCGCGTCCCCCTCGCTCCGCCCGCAGGCAGCGTCGGATCGATTCCGGATCGAGGCCCTCGTTGCACGCCTGGTGCAGGAGGCGGGCGAAGAGATAGTCGGGGTCGGCGCCCAGGGCCATGGCCAGTGCCTCGCGGGCCTCCAGTTCGTCCCCTGTGGACCAGGCGACCCACCCCGCGAGCGTGAGGGGGGCGGCCGCGTGTTCGCTGTACGGTCCGACGCAGCGTCGGGCCAGGGCCCGCCAGAGACGAAGGGCGGAGCCTGCCTCGGTGCCCTCCATCCACTCGGCCGCGCGGTCGCGGGTCGTGCGGTCCTGCAGGCCCAGGATCAGCCGCGCGGCCTCGTCGTGTCCCAGCAGTTGGTCGTCTCGCAGATCGGCCATGATCGAACCGGACACGGGCGGGGCGTCCGCGAAGCGATCCATGATCAGTTTCGCCAGGTCCAGCGTCTCCTCGGCCACCTCCGCGCGGCTGCCCTCGTCCAGGATCCTGGAGACCAGCGTCATGCCGGCCGCGTCGAGCGCGACCTCTTGTTCGAGGGCGGCCGAGTTCTCCCAGGGAAGCAGCCTGGCCCTCAGCTCCCGCAGCGAGCCGCGCACCTGGATGCCGGCGTAGGTGGCCGCGGCGGCCAGCACGGACGTGCCCGGCAGCGCCATCGGGACTCCCTCGGCCGGGCAGCAGGCGTCGTCGTCACAGCAGTACGACCAGAAGCGGCCGTCCGAGATGCACAAGGCCTCGACCACCGGTACGTCGCGGGCACCGCACTCGATGCGCAGTTTCTGCGCCAGCGGCCTCAGTCGCTCCATCACCTGCCGGCCGGACTCGCCCGGCGACGGCTCCTGGCAGACGTAGGCGACCATCCGCTCGGGCCGGGCGCCCCGGCGCTCGCTGCCGGACACCAGACCGTGGACCAATTGGCGGGCCGCGCCTGCCCAGTCCTCCGTGTGCGTGGGAATGCCGAGACGGGCCCGGCCGCCGAAACGGCCCCGTCCGTCCCGGTCGTGCAGGGCGACCAGGACGATGCTGTCCTCGGGGCGGTGGCCGAGCAGGTAGGGCAGGGCATCGGCCAGTTCGGCCGGGGTGCGCAGAGTGACCTGGTGCTCGTCGCCACGATCGTCGTACGAGGTCCGGGCGGCCCGCGTCGGCCTGGCGCGCCCGGTGATGTCGCCGTTCTCGGAGGATCCAGTCGTTTCGCTGTGGTTCGTCATGGCCCGACGATCTCGCGGATTTTAAGGTTCCGCTTTGCCCTGTGGATAAGTCCGAGCATGAACGCGTCACTGCCCGCCGCCTCCCGCCCACCGTGCCCGCGCCGCCACCCCGGTCGCCCATGCCGCGCCTCCCGGGCGACAGCCCGTTCCTCCTGGCAGAGGCTGCCAAACCTCCCGGCAGACGCCCCACCCACCGATCCGCCCTCCACGGCTTCGGGCCCGTCCACCCGGCGGCTTGCGGCCCCGTCCCGCCCGGCTGTCAGTCCCGTCCTGTTCTATGGAGGGCATGGAGCACACGAGCAACACGGATCTCCGGACAGCCGCCGATGCGGTACTCGCCCGTCTCGTCGGGGACGCATCCGGCACCGCCCGGCTGCGCGACGACCAGTGGCGGGCGATCCAGGCGCTGGTCGCCGACCGGCGCCGCGCCCTGGTCGTCCAGCGCACGGGATGGGGCAAGTCCGCGGTCTACTTCGTGGCGACCGCGTTGCTGCGCGCCAGGGGCAGCGGCCCCACCGTCATCGTCTCCCCGTTGCTCGCGCTGATGCGCAACCAGGTGGATGCCGCGGCCCGGGCCGGCATTCACGCGCGGACCATCAACTCCTCCAACACCGAGGACTGGGACGCCATCCAGGGCGAGATCGCCACCGGCGAGGTCGACGTCCTCCTGGTGAGCCCCGAGCGGCTCAACAACCCGGACTTCCGTGATCAGGTGCTGCCCAAGCTCGCCGCCGCGACCGGCCTGCTCGTGGTGGACGAGGCACACTGCATTTCGGACTGGGGTCACGACTTCCGTCCGGACTACCGGCGGCTGCGCACGATGCTCACCGACCTCCCGCCCGGAGTGCCGGTACTGGCGACGACCGCCACCGCCAACGCGCGCGTGACCGCCGACATCGCGGAGCAGCTCGGCACCGGGGGCACATCGGACGCGCTGGTCCTGCGCGGCCCGCTGGACAGGGACAGCCTGAGCCTGGGGGTGCTGCGACTGCCCGACGCCGCTCACCGGATGGCCTGGCTCGCCGACCACCTGGAAGAGCTGCCGGGTTCCGGGATCGTCTACACCCTCACCGTGGCCGCGGCCGAGGAGGTCACGGCCTTCTTGAGGCAGCGCGGTCACACCGTCGCCTCCTACACCGGCAAGACGGAGAACGCCGACCGGCAGCAGGCCGAGGAGGATCTGCTCGCCAACCGGGTCAAGGCACTGGTCGCCACCTCGGCCCTGGGCATGGGCTTCGACAAGCCCGACCTGGGATTCGTGGTGCACCTGGGCTCGCCGTCCTCACCCATCGCGTACTACCAGCAGGTCGGTCGCGCGGGACGCGGTGTCGAGCACGCCGAGGTGCTCCTGCTGCCGGGGAAGGAGGACGAGGCCATCTGGGAGTACTTCGCCTCTCTGGCCTTCCCGGCGGAAGACCTGGTGCGCCGCACCCTGGACATTCTCGCGCGCGCGGAGAAGCCCCTGTCCCTGCCGGCCCTGGAGCCCCTGGTGGAGCTGCGGCGCTCCCGCCTGGAGACCATGCTCAAGGTCCTCGACGTGGACGGAGCGGTGAAACGGGTCAAGGGCGGCTGGATCGCGACCGGGCAGCCGTGGACCTACGACGCGGAGCGGTACGCCTGGGTGGCGCGGCAGCGGAAGACCGAGCAACAGGCGATGCGCGACTACGCGTCGGCCACGACGTGCCGGATGGAGTTCCTGCAGCGTCAGCTGGACGACGAAGGCGCCAAGCCCTGCGGTCACTGCGACAACTGCGCGGGCGCGCGCTTCACCGCGGACACCTCCACCGCCGCGCTCGACGCCGCGCGGGTCGATCTGGGCAGGGCGGGCGTCGAGGTGGAGCCGCGCCGCATGTGGCCCACCGGGCTTCCGGCGATCGGCGTCGAACTCAAGGGGCGCATTCCGGCCGGGGAACAGGCCGCGTCGGGCCGGGCCCTGGGCCGGCTGTCGGACATCGGCTGGGGCAACCGGCTGCGGCCGATGCTGGCTGCCCAGGCTCCGGACGGCCCGGTGCCGGACGATGTGGCGAAGGCCGTCGTCACCGTGCTGGCCGACTGGGCGAAGGGCCCCGACGGCTGGGCCACGGGCGCGCCGGACGCCCCTCCGCGTCCCGTCGGCGTGGTGACCGTGGCCTCGCGCACCCGGCCACAGCTGATCCACACGCTCGGTGCGCGCATCGCAGAGGTCGGGCGGCTTCCCCTGCTCGGTTCGATCGATTACTCGGGCGAGGCCGCCCGGGTGTCCCGCAGCAACAGCGCCCAGCGCCTCAAGGCACTCGACGGCACACTCGTGGTGCCGCCCGCCCTCGCCGCCGAGCTCGCCGGTCTGAAGGGTCCGGTGCTTCTCGTGGACGACTACACCGAAACCGGCTGGACTCTCGCGGTTGCTGCCCGCATGCTCCGCCGCGCGGGCGCCCAGGGAGTGTTGCCCCTGGTCCTGGCCGTACAGGGCTGATCCCGCCCGGCGGCTCACGTCCCCGGGTGAAGCACTCACCCTCGGCGCCTCGCTGGAGTGCCCCGCGCGGTGAACGCGCCTGCCGGGCGCAACCCCGGGGCTTCACTCGGCGAAGCCCTGGGTAGGGATATAGAACGCGCATCGGCTGATAACGGTCGTCGGTCCCAATTGCTCGTTGCCGCATCCAAGTTCGACAGGAAGAATTGAGGTCCGCTCCCCGCACGGCTCGTCCGTGATCCGGCAGGGCTTCACTGCGGTGCGCGCTCCCCGAATCCGACCCCGCCCGCAGTATGGGCGCGTAGCCGAAGGGAGGAACGTGACCTTCGGATTCGCTCCGTCCTCGGCGGCATCGTTGTCGTCCGCCGCTTCCGCCACTCGCTTGCTCGAACCCGCGGAATGGGCCGCCGCCGGGATCCCGCTGCTGCGCAATCCCCGCGAGGTCGTCAGCGGACTGCACTCCCGGCACGACCCCAAGCCCGCGACGGCGATCGTGGCCGTGCTCGATCCTGATGAACGGCTGCGCGCGAGCGCCTCGTTCACCAGTCGGCCCGCCCCGGCCGACGGGTGGATGTTCCGCAACGTGCTGCTCGCCCAACTCCGCCGGGTCATCCCGCACGACCTGCGGCGCCGCACTCCCGTGCGCACCGCCGTGCTGGTCTACTGCCGGGAGGGCGACGCGCGTTGGACGGAGGAGGACGGCGCGTGGATGTGGGGGCTGCGCGACGCGTGCACCCTCCACGGGCTGCGCTGCGGGGCCTACATCACGCTGACCCGTGACGGCTGGCAGGTCCTCGGCGAGGGCCGAGGCGGGCGCCGGCCCAACACGGTGTCGGCACCGGAACCGTTCGCCATGTCGGAGGCACCGCCTCCACCGCCACGCACGGGTGGCGTCGCCTCGGACGTCCTGCGCCGCGCGGCGGCCCGCTGAGCGACCACGGGCCCAGTACCCGGCCTCGCGTCCCCTCCACCCTCGACAGCGCGCTCCGCACCGGCTCCGCAGCACGTATCTGTCGTACGGCGCACAGGAAGAGCCCCCAGACGCCGCCGAGGCCATCGGACGCGCAACGGCTACCGCCCGACGACGTCATGCGACGGCCCGGCACCAAGGGGACGGGGCTTCCTGCCCCGGAGCACTGCGGCTGCCGGGGCACGTCACAGCCGTCACCGTGCGGATGCCGACACGGCGCCCCCACGTCACCCCGGCGTTCGCCGGGCGCGACGGAGCCTGCTCAGACGCCCGCGCCCAGCACCGAGTTGATCCGCTGCGGGTCGCCGCAGACGATCAGCAGGGCGCCGGCCCGGGAGTGAGCCAGGGACAAGGCAGTGACGGCAGCGTCTTCGGAACCACCGTTGAGCGCGACCACGACCACGGACCGCGAGGCGGCGCGCTCCGCGACGGCGGCGTCCGCGTAGAAGACGTCGTCACCCGCGTCGTGCTGCGCCCAGTAGGCGGCATCGCCGAAGGACAGCTCGTGCGTGGCCCACGGATGCGGGTCACCGGTGGTGATCACCAGCACGTCGCCCGGGGCGCGCCCCGAGTCCAGCAGCAGGTCCACGGCTTCCTCGGCGGCATCGAGCGCGCCTTCGGGGGAGGCCGGGATCAGCTGGATCTGCGGGGTGCCCGCAGCAGCGGCAGGAGCGGCCGGACCCGACGGTCCGGGTTCGGCCGGGGCAGCGTCACGCGACGTACGTTGCACCGGCGGCGCCGGCCGGGACGGGCCGGGACGACCGGGGCGCGGCGGAGCCGCGGGACGGGGGCCGGGTACGGGGCGAGGGGTCGGCGCGGTGCGGCCGCTGGCCGGCGTGGCGCGGGGACCCTGGGCACTCTCGTGAATCTGAGGCTCCTCGGGAATGAGAGGCATGAGCTGATATTTATCAAACATTGGTGCGGCTCGCGTCGGCGGGTGGCACATGTGCGCGAACGGAACCGTCAGAAATCGAAGCCGAGCTGACCCTCGATTTCCGGAACGCTTCCCTCCGCCCAGCTGCGGGCCTTCTTGAGGTGCCGCCACTGGGGCAGCGCATCAAGATACGCCCACGACAGCCGGTGGTACGGGGTGGGGCCCCGAACCTCCAGTGCGGCCTTGTGCACGGGCGACGGATACCCGGCGTTGTCTGCAAAACCGAAGTCTGCATGGTCGATACCCAGTTCGGCCATCATTTTGTCGCGCTGAACCTTGGCGAGCACCGAGGCGGCAGCGACCGCCACGCACGACCGGTCGCCCTTGATCACCGTGCGGACCTTCCACGGCGCCCCGAGGTAGTCGTGCTTGCCGTCGAGAATGACGGCATCGGGGCGGACCGGCAGAGTCTCCAGAGCACGCACCGCCGCCAGTCGCAGCGCTGCGGTCATCCCCAGATCGTCGATCTCCTCCGGCGAGGCGTGCCCGAGGGCGTACGACGTCACCCACTGCTGCAGTTCCGCGGCGAGCTCGGTGCGTCGCTTGACGGTGAGCAGCTTGGAGTCGGTGAGGCCCGCCGGCGGCCGGCGCAGTCCGGTGATCGCCGCGCAGACGGTGACCGGGCCGGCCCAGGCGCCTCGCCCCACCTCGTCGACACCGGCAATGATCTTCGCTCCGGTCGTGGCGCGAAGAGAGCGCTCGACGGTGTGAGTGGGTGGTTCGTACGGCATGGCGCCCTTAGCGTACGCCGCCCTGATCCTCTTGCGACACCCCGGTCCCCGACCAGCGCCGAGGCTTCCTGCGTCGCAGGGTCAGCCGTGGTCGGGCCGCAGCAACGGAACCATCAGCCGGTCGATCATCTCCTCGAGCTCCGGGTCAGTCCATTCGCTTCCGCACATCTTCGAGCGATACATCATCATCGCCGGGACGACGTCGAAGACATAGCCGTTCGCTGCGTCGCTGCGCACCTCTCCCCGCTCGATTCCGCGGGTGATGACCTCACGGAGCATCCTGATGGTCGGCTCGACGACCCCGTCGAAGATCACGGCATGGAAGCGCTCCGCCTGCATGTCGTCGCATTCGTGAATGACCGATCGCAAGGCGAAACCAGGGCGGGAGAACATGGCGTCGCGCGCCCGTCGGCACAGCGCGAGAAGGTCCTCGCGCACGCTCCCGAGGTCGGGCACCGTGTCGAAGCGCGGCAGGCCGGACCGCAGCGCGTCCGCGACGAGGTCCTCCTTGGACGGCCAGCGACGGTAGACCGCCGCCTTGCCCGTCTGCGCGCCGGCGGCCACCCCCTCCATCGTCAGGCCGTTCCAGCCGACGGTGCCGAGTTGCTCCAGCGCGGCATCGAGGATCGCGCGCTCGAGCACCGCACCACGCCGGCGCGAGCCCGTCTGGGCGGAGGCGGCCGCCCAGTTGGAAGTAGCCATTCGGATGTCTCCAGGGAACAGAAGAGCGGGGATTCCGGGGAAGACGCGCCGCGCGGCCACAACGGGGGACGGGCACGCGACGACGGCACAAGTGAACGCTTGCGTTCACTGTCGGGGAGTCACTACCGTTGACGCGACAGTGAACGCGAGCGTTCACTAAGCCATTTCTGGGGGACCCATAGTGACAACCTCTCCGTTGCTCAAAGACCAGAAACCAGGTGCGGCCCGCCGGGACGGGCATCCCGGCATAGCGCTCACGGTCATCGCAGCCTGCCAACTCATGGTGGTACTCGACGCGACGATTGTGAACATCGCTCTCCCGCACATTCAAGACGCACTCAAGTTCAGCACCACCGACCTCACGTGGGTCGTCAGCGCCTACACGCTCACCTTCGGCGGCCTGCTGCTGCTCGGCGGCCGAGCCGGTGACATCCTCGGCCGGCGCCGGGTCTTCATGACCGGCATCCTGCTGTTCACCCTCGCCTCGCTGCTCGGCGGATTCGCACAGGAACCCTGGCAGCTGCTGGCCGCACGCGTCCTTCAGGGCGTGGGCGGCGCGATCGCGTCGCCCACATCGCTCGCGCTGATCACCACCACGTTTCCCGAGGGGCCGGAGCGGAACCGGGCCTTCGGGGTCTTCGCGGCCGTCTCCGCAGGCGGTGGCGCCATCGGTCTGCTCGCAGGCGGCATGCTCACCGAGTGGCTCGACTGGCGATGGGTGCTCTTCGTCAACGTGCCGATCGGCGTGCTGATCGCTGTGCTCACGCCGCTCTACATCAGCGAGTCCGAGCGGCACTCCGGTCGCTTCGACATCGCCGGGGCGGTGACCTCGACGGCGGGTATGGCATCCCTCGTCTACGGCTTCATCCGCGCCGCGGACGAGGGCTGGCGGGACAACCTGACCATCGGGTCCTTCGGCGCCGCAGTGGTCCTGCTGCTGGCCTTCACGTTCATCGAGTCGCGGGCCAAGGAACCGATCACCCCGCTGAGGATGTTCGCGGACCGCAACCGCTCCGGCACGTACGTGATCATGCTGAGCCTGGCCGCGGCGATGTTCGGCATGTTCTTCTACATCGTGCTGTTCGTCCAGAACGTGCTGGGCTACAGCCCGATCGAGGCCGGCCTCGCCTTCCTGCCGGTCACGGTGGTCATCGCGCTCGGCGCCGGTCTGTCGCAACGGTTCCTGCCCGTGTTCGGCCCCAAGCCGTTCATGCTCGTGGGCTCCGCGCTCGCGGCGGTGGGACTGGCCTGGCAGGCCCTCATCAGCTCCGACAGCTCCTACGTCGGCGGCGTGCTCGGACCGATGCTGATCTTCGGCTTCGGCATGGGACTGAACTTCGTGACCCTGACGCTCACCGCGGTCTCCGGGGTCGCCCAGCACGAGGCGGGTGCCGCGTCCGGACTGCTCAACGCCACACAGCAGGTGGGCGGATCGATCGGCCTGGCCATCCTGACGACCGTCTTCGGCACGGCGAGCAGGGACGAGGCGGAGAAGCAGCTGCCGGACTTCCTCGCCAACAGCTCGCCGGAGCAGCAGGCGGAGTTCGCCAGGACGCACCAACTGCCCGCGCCCTGGGGGCACGAGGTCCTGGCGCAGGGGATCTCGGCGGCCTTCATCCCGGCTGCCGCGATGGCCGTCCTGGCACTCGCCACCGCCTGGCTGGTGATCCGGGTCCGCAAGAGCGACCTGGAAGCCCTCTCCGGCTCGGCCGGACCCGGCATGGGCTGAGTAGGCCGCACCGCGGGTCGGTCCGGGCTCGCCGACGGGCGTCACGGCGCCCCGTCGGCGTCTCCCCCACCGACCCGCGACCGCGCGCGCCGGCCCGCTGCCGCGAGGACGTGAGCGCGGGACGACAGCGCAGACGATCAGCGCGCCGACCAGCAGGACGACCAGAACCAGCGGAACGCCCATGGCCACCTCCTCGTGACGCTCCCGTACTCCGCGCGCGGCCTCACACCTCGCACAGCGGATGCCACGACAACGAGCCGACGGTCACACAGAGTTCCCACTGGGCACGGAGAGTCTCGAACAGGGATCAGACGGCCGCAGACATCCAGCCGGGCAAGGCCTCGGTCCGCCCCACCCACTCGGCCGGCGGCGCCCCCGCCTTGCCCGAGGCGATGACCCCGCCCACGATGGCGCAGGTCGTGTCCACGTCCCCGCCGACCTGGGCGGTCGTCCAGAAGGCTTGCTCGTAGTCACCGAGGGCCCGCGCGGCGGACCAGAGGGCGAAGGGGACCGTGTCGTGGGCGGTCGTACGCCTGCCACAGCCCAGTACGGCCGCGACCGTGACCGCGTCGCCGTAGTCGAGCATGTCCCGGGCCCGTCGCAGACCGGCGCCGACGGCACTTTTCGGTACCAGCCCGATCACCCCGTCGAGAAGCGCCTCCGGGGCGGGCGGACCGTCGGGCGCCGCGGCCAGGGCGGCAGCCGCGGCGACGGCCATGGCGCCGACCACCGCCTCCCGGTGCTGGTGCGTGGGGTAGGCCGAGATCTCGGCCTGGTGCGTCGCCTGCTCGGGGTCGTCCGCGTACCAGGCACCCAGGGGCGCGATGCGCATCGCGGCACCGTTGCCCCAGGAACCCTGGCCGTTGAACAGCTGGGCGGCGAGCTCACGCCAGTCGCCGCCTTCGCGGACCAGTCGCAGCAGCCTGTTGACCGCGGGACCGTAGCCCCGGTCGAAGTCGTGGTGCTCGGCGAAGGAATGCGCCAGCGCGTCCTGGTCGATGCGGTGGTGGGCGGCCAGCACGGCCACCACGGAGCAGGCCATCTCCGTGTCGTCCGTCCACTGCCACGATCCGGGGGGCAGCTCGCGGCGCTTCAGCAGTGGGTAGTTCGCCGGCACGAAGAACTGTGAGCCCAGCGCGTCGCCGACCGAGAGTCCGCGCAGGCTGGCCATGGCGCGGTCCAGGCGCCCGTCGGTAGGTGAATGAGCGGTCATCGCCCTGCCACTCTAGCCGGTGATCCCGTACGGTTCCGGATCTCGCCAACGCGCGAAGGGCCGGTCAAGGGTGTACTTGCCGTCCTCACCCAGAACGAGCATCCGCATCTCCCCGTTCCCCGGGTTCGACAGCGACTCGAACTCCGCGACCGTCCAGTGGAACCACCGCATGCAGAACAGCCGCATGGCCAGACCGTGGGTCACCAGGAGGACGTTCGGCGGATGGTCCGGGGCCTCGAAACTGCGGAACAGGCTCTCCAGGAAGCCGCCGACCCGGTCGTAGACGTCGGCGCCGGACTCGCCCTGGGCGAAGCGGTAGAAGAAGTGACCGTAGGCGTCGCGGTAGGCCTTCTGCAGGCGTACGTCGTCGCAGTCCTGCCAGTTTCCCCAGTCCTGCTCACGCAGCCGGGGTTCCTCCCGGATGCGTATCAGCTCGGGCTCGAGACGGAAGGCGCGCAGCGTCTCGTGCGTCCGGCGGTAGGGGGAGACGTAGACGCTGACGCGCTCTCGGCCGAACAGCTCGCGCAGTCTCTTCCCCGTCTCCTCCGCCTGCCGCAGGCCCCGCTCGGTCAGGGCCAGTGCGTGGTCGGGCTCCCGCTCGTACACGGTGTCGTCGATGTTGCCCGTCGACTCGCCATGCCGGACAAGGACGATGCGCCGTGGTCGTGCCATGCAAGAACCCTAGATCGCCCGGGCCCGAACCGAGGACTCGTACGGGCGCCGTACGGCGTAGGTCACACGGATTCCTCACGTCGGCCCCGGCCGGCCGGTGGGGAGATCAGACGGTCCAGGCGGGCTCCAGCTCCACGATGTCCCCCGTGAGAGCCGCGATGTCGGCCTCGGTCTGGGCACGAAGGGCGAGCCGCTCCACCCGCTCGGTGCGGTACTTGCCGTGCTCGGCGGCCGATCGCCACATCGACAGCACCAGGTACTCGTTCCCCGGCGCCTCGCCGAACAGCCCGCGGATCATGCCGGGCGAGCCGGCCATCGCGGGGTTCCAGACCTTCTCCTGCATCAGCACGTAGTGCTCGGCCCGTGCCTCGTGGACACGACAGAGCGCCACCCGCACCAGATCGGCGTCCGTGAAGCGCGGTTCGAAGCCGGTCTTCACGTCGAAACGGTGATCGAAGAGTCTGACCTGCGCGTCCTTGAAGGTGCCCGACTGGGCCGAGGCGAGCCGGTCGTGGGAACGGGCCATGAAGGAGTCGTAGAAGGCACGGCTCTCCCAGAACGCGAAGACATGCGCCACGTCCGGCCGCCCCCGGCTCCAGCCACCGCCCTGCCCGCGAAACCCCGGCTCTCCCAGAAGCCCCGCCCACTTCCGCTGCCCCCGCTCGAAACCGCGGCGGTCCACCACGGTGCAGCGAATCCACTTGACCAGCACCGCGCCATGGTAAGGCCACGGAGCGTGGCGCCGGTCACTCTCCGGCGGACCGCTTTCCCGTACGGGACCCCGCCCCGTGGCAGGATGGACAACCGGCCGTCGCTGCTCGGCAGTTGGCGTGGACGGGCAGGGCGGGTGACCGGGGAAGGGGAAGTCTGTGAACGCCCTCAGCAAGGGGATCCGCAAGGTCGAGGTCGCACTGAGGTGGGATCCGAGTCCGGCCGGGCAGCCACCCGCCGATCTGGATCTCGTCGCCGGAACGTATCCGGCGAGCGATCCGTACGGCGATCCCTCTTACGTGGTGCACTTCGACAGCCGCTCCCCCGACGGCACGATCTACCTCAACCGGGACAGCAAGGACGGCAAGGGCTTCGGCTACGACGAGGTCATGACGCTGGAACTCGACCGGCTGGACGCCCGGTACGCGCGCGTGGTGGTCGGTGTCGCCATCCAGCAGCGCTCCGGGGAGCGCACCTTCGCCGATGTGACCGGGCCGGGCCTGCGCATCCGTGAGGGCTACGCCGATCTGGCCGAGGACGACTTCGGAGGTGTCCCCGGGGCGACGGCGGCGACGGTCGCGGAGTTCGTCCGGGACGAGACGGGTGCGTGGGCGTTCCACGCCGGCGTCCACGGCTTCGAGGGCGATCCGGCGACCTTCACCAGGTCCATGGGTGTGCTGCGCCGGCCCTGAGTCCCGCGGCCCGCACGGGAAAGTCCCGGGCGAGGACCGGAGGGACGCCAAAGGGCGCCGGCACGAGGCCGGCGCCCTTCAGCGCACTTCAGTGGCTGCGGGTCAGCTGCAGCCGCTGGTCGAGCCGCAGCCCTCGCAGATGTAGCAGGAGCCTGCCCGCTGCATCTTCGTACCGCAGGAGAAGCACAGCGGGGCGTCGGCCTGGATGCCCAGCTGCATCTCCACCAGCTCGGCGCTGGTGTGCGCCTGCTTCGGAGCGGGCTTGGCCACCTCGACCTCGGCCTTCGGCGTGGCGACGGCCTTCAGCTCCTGGGCGCGCGGCGCCGACTGGGCCAGGCCCTCGACGTCGACCTCGTCGTCGGCGGGCTCGTACGAACCCGTCTCCAGGTGACGCTGGCGCTCCTCGGCGGAGTGGATGCCGAGCGCGGAGCGCGTCTCGAAGGGCAGGAAGTCCAGCGCCAGGCGGCGGAAGATGTAGTCGACGATCGACTGCGCCATCCGCACGTCCGGGTCGTCCGTCATGCCGGCGGGCTCGAAGCGCATGTTCGTGAACTTCGAGACGTACGTCTCCAGCGGCACGCCGTACTGGAGGCCGACGGAGACCGCGATCGAGAAGGCGTCCATCATGCCCGCCAGGGTCGAGCCCTGCTTGGACATCTTCAGGAAGACCTCGCCGAGACCGTCGTCCGGGTAGGAGTTGGCGGTCATGTAGCCCTCGGCGCCACCGACGGTGAAGGAGGTGGTGATGCCGGGACGTCCCTTCGGGAGGCGCTTGCGGACCGGGCGGTACTCGACGACCTTCTCTACCTTGGCCTCGACGGCGGCGGGCTCCTCGGCCTTCTCCTCCGCGGAGTCCTTCTTCTTGGCGGAGAGCGGCTGGCCGACCTTGCAGTTGTCGCGGTAGATCGCGAGCGCCTTGACGCCCAGCTTCCATGCCTCGAAGTAGATCTCCTCGACCTCCTCGACGGTCGCCGTCTCCGGCATGTTGACCGTCTTGGAGATGGCGCCGGAGATCCAGGGCTGGATGGCGGCCATCATGCGGACGTGGCCCATCGGGGAGATGGCGCGCTCGCCCATGGCGCAGTCGAACACCTCGTAGTGCTCGTGCTTGAGTCCGGGGGCGTCGATCACGTTGCCGTTGTCGGCGATGTGAGCGACGATCGCCTCGATCTGCTCCTCCTGGTAGCCCAGGCGGCGCAGGGCCTGCGGAACGGTGCCGTTGACGATCTGCATCGAGCCGCCGCCGACCAGCTTCTTGAACTTGACCAGCGCCAGGTCGGGCTCGACACCGGTGGTGTCGCAGGACATCGCCAGACCGATGGTGCCGGTCGGGGCGAGGACGGATGCCTGGGAGTTGCGGAAGCCGTTCTTCTCGCCGAGGCGCAGCACGTCCTGCCAGGCCTCGGTGGCCGCGGCCCACACCGGCGTGTCCAGGTCGTCCATGCGGACGGCCGTGCCGTTGGCGTCGGAGTGCTGCTTCATGACGCGCTGGTGGGCGTCGGCGTTGCGGGCGTAGCCGTCGTACGGGCCGACGACCGCGGCGAGCTCGGCGGAGCGGCGGTAGGCCGTACCGGTCATCAGGGAGGTGATGGCGCCGGCGAGGGCGCGGCCGCCGTCGGAGTCGTACGCGTGGCCGGTGGCCATCAGCAGGGCGCCGAGGTTGGCGTAGCCGATGCCGAGCTGGCGGAACGCGCGCGTGTTCTCACCGATCTTCTGGGTCGGGAAGTCCGCGAAGCAGATCGAGATGTCCATCGCGGTGATGACCAGCTCGACGACCTTCTGGAAGCGCTCGGTCTCGAAGGACTGGTTGCCCTGACCGTCGTCCTTCAGGAACTTCATGAGGTTCAGCGAGGCCAGGTTGCAGGACGTGTTGTCCAGGTGCATGTACTCGCTGCACGGGTTCGACGCGGTGATGCGGCCGGACTCGGGGCAGGTGTGCCAGTTGTTGATGGTGTCGTCGTACTGGATGCCGGGGTCGGCGCAGGCCCATGCGGCCTCGGCGATCTTGCGGAAGAGCGCCTTGGCGTCGACCTCCTCGATCACCTCGCCGGTCATCCGGGCACGCAGGCCGAACTGGCCGCCCTGCTCGACCGACTTCATGAACTCGTCGTTCACGCGGACCGAGTTGTTGGCGTTCTGGTACTGGACGGACGTGATGTCGTCGCCGCCCAGGTCCATGTCGAAGCCCGCGTCGCGCAGGACACGGATCTTCTCCTCTTCCTTGACCTTGGTCTCGATGAAGTCCTCGATGTCCGGGTGGTCCACGTCGAGGACGACCATCTTGGCGGCGCGGCGGGTGGCGCCACCGGACTTGATCGTGCCGGCGGAGGCGTCGGCGCCGCGCATGAAGGAGACCGGGCCGGAGGCGTTGCCGCCGGAGGAGAGCAGTTCCTTGGAGGAACGGATCCGGGACAGGTTCAGGCCGGCGCCGGAACCGCCCTTGAAGATCATGCCCTCTTCCTTGTACCAGTCGAGGATCGACTCCATGGAGTCGTCGACCGACAGGATGAAGCAGGCGGAGACCTGCTGCGGCTGGGGCGTGCCCACGTTGAACCACACGGGGCTGTTGAAGCTGAAGATCTGGTGCAGGAGGGCGTAGGCCAGCTCGTGCTCGAAGATCTCGGCGTCGGCGGGCGAGGCGAAGTACTTGTGGTCCTCGCCGGCCTTCCGGTACGTCTTCACGATGCGGTCGATCAGCTGCTTGAGGCTGGTCTCGCGCTGCGGGGTGCCGACGGCACCGCGGAAGTACTTGCTGGTGACGATGTTGACCGCGTTCACCGACCAGAAGTCGGGGAACTCGACGCCGCGCTGCTCGAAGTTGACCGAGCCGTCGCGCCAGTTGGTCATGACGACGTCACGGCGCTCCCAGGCCACCTCGTCATAAGGGTGGACCCCAGGAGTCGTGTGGACGCGCTCGACACGGAGTCCCTTGCCGCCCTTGCTGCCCTTCGCGCGGGAACTCCGTGCCGGACCGCTCGCCGTCTCTGTCATGCCGCCTCCCTGTACGGGCGAAAACGCCCTGAAGTGCCCCGATGTTCCCGTGGCACGGTGTTCTGTCTGGTGTTGCGGGCACCTCTCGCTCCGCCCGCAACAGGTCTTTCTCACTCGCCGCCGCCCGGCCGGGCCCGGGAACCGAAGTCCGGGTCCGGCCCGCCGGTCAGTCGGCGGCGCCTGCGGGCTCGGGGACCTGTGCCGCCCCCGTGGACCCGCGGTCGTCTTCCTGGCTCCCCGCATCGGCGTCGTCGCCGTCCTTGCCGGGATGTCCCGTCTGTTCCCTGAGTTCCGCGATGGCGGCCTCGAAGTCCTCCAGCGAGTCGAACGCGCGGTACACGGAGGCGAATCGCAGGTAGGCGACGAGGTCGAGCTCCTGCAACGGGCCGAGTATGGCCAGCCCCACGTCGTGGGTGGTCAGCTCGGCACTGCCGGTGGCCCGTACCGCCTCCTCGACCCGCTGGCCGAGCTGGGCGAGCGCGTCCTCGGTGACGGGCCGGCCCTGACACGCCTTGCGCACGCCGTTGATGACCTTGGTTCGGCTGAACGGCTCGGTGACCCCGGACCGCTTGACCACCATGAGCGAGCACGTCTCCACGGTCGTGAAACGACGGGAGCAGTCGGGGCACTGGCGGCGCCTGCGGATCGACGTGCCGTCGTCGGTCGTACGGCTGTCGACGACGCGGCTGTCGGGGTGCCTGCAGAAGGGGCAGTGCATGTATCCCAACCCTCCTCACAGCAGACTCAATAGCCTCGGAAGGGGCACTGAGCCCCTCGAAGCAGCCCCAAGCATAGGCGATCGCCGAGGGCTCCAAGACCCGGGGGACCACAACTTGTGGGCCACTGATGCAATCCAACCACTAGATGTGGGGATTAGCTCATACACAGATGCACTGCACGCGTGTCGCGCGCGTACGCGCACGCACCGCACGGCCGACACGCCGATGCGAGTGCGCACGGCCACGCCCTCGCACCCCCGGGCGCATGCGGAGATACCGTGGCCGCCGCGAGGAGGGGGCGTGGGACTACCGCACAGATGAGAGCCGGTCCCAGCCCTGGGCGGTGTCGGATGGCAGACTGGGGCGGCAAGCCACGAGGGCGCCACCCCGGCGGTGAAGAGTACAGCAATGGGCCCTTTTGCCCGCCAGACACCGCGATAGCCATACACCTCGGGACGTGATCACGACGGGCGATTCGCGATTTTTCACTCGAACGTGTGTTTGGCGCAACCTTTCGAAAGCAACTACCGTTGTCCAGCAGGGAGACCATCGAGAGGGGCCGACGTGACCACCACCGCAGACAGTGCCACCATCACTGCCCAGGACCGCCCCCAGGGCCGACCTGAGCCGGTGCATGCGATGAGCGACGCCACGAATCCAGAGGGGCACAAGCGCTCCTTGCCGGGCCGACCTCCAGGCATCCGGGCGGACAGCTCCGGACTCACCGACCGCCAGCGCAGGGTGATCGAAGTCATCAGGGACTCCGTGCAGCGGCGCGGCTACCCGCCGTCGATGCGGGAGATCGGCCAGGCCGTCGGCCTCTCGAGCACCTCGTCCGTGGCGCACCAGCTGATGGCACTGGAGCGCAAGGGCTTCCTGCGCCGCGACCCGCACCGCCCCCGCGCCTACGAGGTGCGAGGCTCCGACCAGGCCGCCTCGGTCCAGCCCACGGACACCGCCGGCAAGCCGGCCGCGTCGTACGTCCCCCTGGTCGGCCGGATCGCCGCCGGTGGCCCGATCCTCGCCGAGGAATCCGTCGAGGACGTCTTCCCCCTGCCCCGGCAGCTGGTCGGTGACGGCGAGCTGTTCGTCCTGAAGGTGGTCGGTGACTCGATGATCGAGGCCGCCATCTGCGACGGCGACTGGGTCACTGTCCGCCGCCAGCCGGTCGCCGAGAACGGCGACATCGTGGCCGCGATGCTCGACGGCGAGGCCACCGTCAAGCGTTTCAAGCGCGAGGACGGGCATGTCTGGCTCCTGCCGCACAACTCGGCCTACGAGCCGATCCCCGGTGACGACGCGACCATCCTCGGCAAGGTGGTGGCCGTTCTGCGCCGCGTCTGAACGCCACGGCGGTGGTCCTGCAGACCCCGCCGACCTGATCGGGCCCCGGGACCACTGCGCCGGTTCCGGGGCCTTGTGCTGCTCGGAGTCGGCCGGCACCGCGTCTCGGGGGTGGGGTGTCGCGGTACCGCGACAAGCCCCCCCCCCCCCCCCCCACCCCAGGGTCACCCGGTTTCCGCCTGCTGTGCCGCCGCATCGATCGCGGCGAGCGACTTCCTCACCTGGTTACGGTCCGTGGTGTACCAGAAGTCGGGCAGTGACGCCTTCAAGTAGCTGCCGTACCGGGCCGTCGCCAGTCGCTGGTCCAGCACGGCGACCACACCGCGATCGCCCGATGCCCGTACGAGGCGGCCGGCGCCCTGGGCCATGAGCAGTGCGGCATGGGTGGCGGCGACCGCCATGAACCCGTTGCCGCCGGCCTCCTCGACCGCCTTTTGGCGGGCACTCATCAACGGGTCGTCCGGGCGTGGGAACGGGATCTTGTCCATGACGACCAGCTGGCAGCTCGGACCGGGGACGTCGACGCCCTGCCAGAGCGACAGCGTGCCGAAGAG
The DNA here is from genome assembly GCF_014650995.1 of Streptomyces viridiviolaceus. Classification (GTDB taxonomy): domain Bacteria; phylum Actinomycetota; class Actinomycetes; order Streptomycetales; family Streptomycetaceae; genus Streptomyces; species Streptomyces viridiviolaceus. The sequence continues at coordinate 68,644 of NZ_BMWA01000002.1, read as the reverse complement.
GCAGGTCTTCGGGTCGGCGGCGAAGTTCTTGATCAGCTCGCCCAGCGTCTCCTCGCCCTGAAGGAGGATCGGGAACTCGGGGATGCGCGCGCGGAGCTCCTCGGCGGCCAGCTGAGCGGCCCGCATCGAGGAGAACAGGCCCAGCGTGCGACCGCCGGCCGCCTGGATCAGCTCCGTGAGCTCGTCGAGCATGTCGGCACGGTCACCGTCCCGCGCGGGGCGCGCCAGGTGCTTGGCGACGTACAGGATGCCCTGCCTGCGGTAGTCGAAGGGCGAGCCGACGTCGACGCCCTTCCATTGCGGGATGTCATCGCCCTCCGTGCCCTCCGGGGCCAGGCCCAGGGAGGCACCGACGCCGTTGAAGTCGCCGCCCAGCTTCAGGGTCGCGGAGGTCAGCACGACCGAGCGGTCGGTGAAGAGCTTCTCGCGCAGCAGACCGGACACCGACATGGGGGCGACGCGCAGGGAGGCGCCGAAACGGTCATGACGCTCGTACCAGACGACGTCCCACTCGGAGCCGTTCGTGATGCGCTCCGCCACGTCGTGCACGGACTCCACGGAGGCCAGGGCCTGCTTGCGGACCGCGTCCTCGTCCTGCACGGACTTGTCCCGGGTCGCGCCGATCGCGGAGATGACCGTGCGGCAGGCATCGCGCAGCGCCATCAGCGCGTAGCCGAGATCCTCCGGGATCTCCTCCAGGCGGCCCGGGAGAGCCAGTTCCATCAGCCGCTCGAAGCCCTCCGCGGCTGTCTGGAGCTGGTCCGCGGCCTTCTCGTTGACCAGCTTCGCGGCTCGCCGCACCGCACGGTTGACCTGGCCCGGAGTCAGTTCGCCGGTGGCCACTCCGGTGACCCGGGAGACCAGCTCATGGGCCTCGTCGACGATCAGCACCTCGTGCTGCGGCAGGACCGGGGCGCCCTCGATGGCGTCGATCGCGAGCAGCGCGTGGTTGGTGACGACGACCTCGGAGAGCTTGGCGCGCTCACGGGCCATCTCGGCGAAGCACTCGGCGCCGTACGCGCACTTCGATGCGCCCAGGCACTCCCGCGAGGACACCGACACCTGTGACCACGCCCGGTCCGAGACGCCGGGCGTGAGGTCGTCGCGGTCTCCGGTCTCGGTCTCGTCGGCCCAGTCCCGCATGCGCAGCAGGTCCTGGCCCAGCTTGCTGGTGGGCGCGGCGGCCTCGAACTGGTCGAAGAGGCCCTCCTCCTCGTCCTGCGGTACGCCTTCGTGGAGGCGGTGCAGACACAGATAGTTCGACCGGCCTTTGAGCATCGCGAACTCGGGGCGGCGGCGCAGCAGCGGGTGCAGTGCCTCGACCGTGCGCGGCAGGTCCCGCTCCACCAGCTGGCGCTGCAGGGCCAGGGTCGCGGTGGCCACGACGACCCGCTCCCCGTGCGCGAGCGCCGGCACGAGGTAGCCCAGCGACTTGCCGGTGCCGGTGCCGGCCTGGACCAGCAGATGGGATCCGCCGTCGATCGCTTCCGCGACGGATTCGGCCATGGCCACCTGGCCGGGACGCTCCGTGCCGCCGACGGCAGTGACGGCAGCGTGCAGGAGTTCGGGGAGTGAGGGCTTCGTCATAGCGCGACCACCCTACGGCCCGGGACTGACAAACGGGCGATCACGGCGGGGAGCAGGGACCTGAGGGGCGTCAGGGGCAGGAGGGGTGTGCGAGAGGAGGAGGCGCGGACCACAGGTACGGAAAGGGGCGGGGACAAGGGGCGGCTCCTTGGCGGCGGGGCGGCGCGGCAGGCGCCGACGGATGGCGGAGACGTACGCGAACGGCGCCGGCGGGCAGACTCGCGACGCGCCGGCGGGAACCGCGGCGGCTCGAGCGGTGTATCAGAAGTGATGGTGCTGCGGCACAGCGCTACAGCAGATGGCGCAGGGACCGGTCTCGGACCATGAGGGCGGCTCGCTTGGCGGGCAGGTCGACCTCGGCGGAGAACCGGAAGCCTGCGCTGAGGAAGGCGGCGACGGAGGGGGTGTTGCGAAGGTCGGGTTCCGCGAGGACACGTGCGCAGGTGAACCGCTGGTCGAGTACGAGGTCGGCGACGGCCCGGATCAGGGTTGCCCCGATGCCTCGTCCACGATCGGCGTCGTCGCCGATGAGGAGGTGGATGCCGGTGTCATGGGGTCGCGCGGGGTAGTGCCGGGCGAGCGGGTCGAGATCGGCCCGGTAGATCTCCCAGTAGCTCATCGGTGTGCCCTCCAGCACGCCGATGCACGGGACGCTGCGCCCGTCGCCGGTGAGCTGCGCCCGTACGTGGTGCTCGGTCACGCTCTGGGACCCGGTCAGCTCCCAGAACGCGGCGACGGCGGGGTCGTTCATCCAGCGGCTGATGAGCGCGAGATCCCGTTGGAGACGGACCGGGACGAGGTGGAACACGCCGGCCGGGGTGACGGTCGGGCCCCAGTCGCCGACGCGGCCGAGCAGGTCGTCGCCGGTGTCGAGCGGTCCTTCGCCGACGGTCTCCTCCGCTGCGAGCAGCACGGAGAGCTCGTCGGGCAGGTGCAGGTCGAGTGTGTCCTCGCTGTCCGTGCCCTTCCCGGGACCCGGATCAGCGCTGGTGTCGGCGGTCGGGGCGGTACCGGCGTCGGCGCTCGCATCGGTGGGAGGCACGGCGTCGCTCCTCTCAGGGGGCGGGGTCGGGCAAGGGCCTCGGTTGGTTCAGGGATGAAGGGGGTTGGCGATGGTGACGTAAACGGACTGGGTGTCGACCGGGCCGACGAGTTCGTCGAGGCCGTGGAGCCGGGTCAGCAGGTTGGCCTTGCAGCGCAGCACGGGCGAGTCGAGCAGGCGGGCGGGCAGCGAACTCCGCAAGGGGCTGCGCCTTGAGGCGAGTTCAGCCAGGAAGCGACGGAAGGCGGCGAGCAGGAGTCGTTCGTCGGCGAGGTGCTGGGAGCCGAAGGCACCGATGAGGCCGAACACGTTGTTGATGGCGAGGTAGTACGCGAGGCGCTCGTCGGTGACGTCGTCAGGGACGAAGGTGTCACTGTGTTCGCCGACACCGGGCAGGCGGGCGTCGAGGTCGGCACGTCGGGACTCCCGGAAGTAGTAACCCTGGTTGTCTCGGTAGCGACCGCCTGTGGGCCAGCCGTCGGCGTCCAGCAGGACCAGCGTGTTCTGCTGGTGCGCTTCCAGGGCGATTCCGGCCTCACCGTCCAGCCACACCACGGGGCGTACGACGTGTTCGAGGTAGCGCAGGAACCACTCGGCAGCGACCGCCTCGCGGGAGCGGCCGGTCCGCCTGGCGAGGTGGGTGACGAGTTCGGCCAGTCGGGAGGGCTCGGCGCGTCCGGGCGCCGGTGCGTCCGCGGTGCCCGCTGTGTTGCCCTCGCGGGGGCTCAGCCGCGGCGCGACGAGGCCGGCGATGCAGGAGACGTCGTCCGAGGGGCGGAACGGGTTGTGCCGGATGACGACGTCGAGCCCGTGCACGGGCGTGCCGTCCGGTGCGTCGACGGCGAGCCAGGCCGGGTCGCGAACGATGTCGAAGCCGGGGTGTGCGGCACGCCACTGGCTGGACAGGCCGCTGCGCAGCAGGCGGTGGACCTCGACGCCGCGGTGCAGTTCCTTGCGGAGGTTCTCACGGCAGGAGTTGGTGATGTGCAGGGCCAGAGACAGCTTGAGCATGACCGGGGCACCGGTGCGATGGACGGTCCGCAGGGAGGAGGTGGGACACCAGGGAGCACCGTGTGCGCCGAGGTCCCGGAGTTGTCCCGCCTTCAGCAGAGCCTCGGTCTCCGGTCGGTTCCGCACCTCGCGGAACTGCCAGGGGTGCAGGGGCAGGGCCGCGTATCCGTCCGGCAGCGTCGGCCCGGAACCGGCGAGACGTGCGGTGAGCCGGGCAGCGCTCACGGGGCGGCCGCGCTCGGTCCACGCCGAGTCGGTGGCGAGTACGGAGGGAGCGACAGCCATCCAGTGCAGAGCGAAGGAGCCACGCAGTTCCGGTGAGTACAGCCGTGTCTCGGCCTCGGTGAGCCCTTCGCGGCTCTTCGGTGTCGGATGCAGCGGGTGTCCGAGGACGAGAGCCTGCTCGGCGGCGAGGAAGAGATCGGGGCCGTCGCCGGGGTGCTCCCGGCGGTCGCGGATGAACACGGCGGTCCGGCGGACGGAGTCGGCGACGCGCGCGACGAGGTCCGCGCCGTCGGGGTCGGTGTGGCCGGTGGCCGTGTCGCCTGCCCTCTCCCGGACGAGCAGTGCGGCGACCGTGACGGCGTCCGCCGGTGGGGCGGGCTCGGGAGCGGCGGCCAGGCGCGGGAGACCGAAACGGTGCCGGCCGGTCGGGGACCAGTAGTGGACGGGAACGAGCAGGGAGGTACCGCTGGCGGGGAGCGGAATGTGCAGGATGCCGTCGTCGGGGGCGGACAGGTTGGTCTCCCGTGCCCAGCAGCGCAGCAGGTTCTCCAGGGCGGCGGCCTGGGCGGCGGTGCGCGGGTCCGCGTGGTCCAAGGGGTCGGTGAAGCCTCCGGGCGTCACGTCCTCCTGCGGGGACCCCTGTTGGCGGGGGAACGCCTTGGCGGCTTCCGGCGCGTGGGCGTGGTCCTGGGGTGCGGGAATGGTGTTCATGGCGGGTCCTCGTGAGGTGCGGTGTCCGGCACCGCGGCGGGGGCGAGACGGCGGCTGCGGTGACGGTGAACTCTGCGGGCGCCGGCGCCGTCGGCGACGGATCCGGCAGGGCGGCAGCGACCGTCCGCCGAGGCGTCGCCGGGTCACGGAGCCGGTCGACGTCGGAGTCGCGGGGGAGCCTGACCGGCGTGGTCGCGGGCCACCGCCTGTACCGCGTCGGCCAGTCGGTCGAGGACCGCCGCCGCCTGCTCGTCGGTGATCGTCAGGGGCGGCAGCAGCCGTACGACGTTGCTGCGGCGGCCTGCGAGGTCGACGATCAGGCCTCGGCGCAGGCACTCCCGTTGGACGGCGGCCGCGAGTTCGCAGGAGGCGGGGCGAGCGGGGCGCGGAGACCGGACCGCTGGGGCGGCGCGGTCATCGTGGGGCCGTTCGGTGACGGTGCTGGGTTCGCTCTCGGGAGCCACCAGCTCGATCCCCGTCATCAGGCCCCGCCCGTGCACGCCACCGATGCACGCGAATTCACCAGCCAGTGTCCCGAGTTGGGCAAGGAGGCGGGATCCGAGGGTGGCCGCGTGCTCGGCGAGCCGGTTCTCGCGGACGTGGGCGAGGGTCGCCGTGCCTGCGGCCATGGCGAGCTGGTTGCCGCGGAAGGCGGCGACATGGGCGCCGGGCTCCCAGGTACCGAGATCGTCACGGTGGACCACGACGGCCAGCGGCAGGCTGCCGCCGATCGCCTTGGAGAGGACCATCACGTCGGGGGTGACACCACTGTGCTCCACACCCCAGAAGGCACCGGTCCGCCCGACGCCGGTCTCGGTCTCGTCGACGATCAACGGAACGGACCGGTCGGCGGTGATCTGCCGCATGCGCCGCATCCAGGCATCGGATGCGGGAACGAAGCCGCCCCCGCCCTGGGCCGGATCGAGCAGCACCGCGGCGGGCGGCCGCCCGTCCGGCCCGGCCTCGTGGAGGGCGGACTCGATCCAGCGGACGGCGAGTTCGGCTTCGCGCTCGTCCACGACGCCGTACGGGCAGCGGAGGTCCTGCGGATACGGCTGCCGCGCGGCCCCTGTGCGCGGGGCGTCGTCGGGCGTGGCCTCGTCCAGGCCGGTCACCGCGTCGCGGGCGCCGGAGAACGTGATCGTCACGGTTCGCCCGGTCGCGGACCGGACGAGCCCGACGGCGGTTGCGACCGCGTCCGTACCGGCGGGTCCGCAGAACCGCACGCGCGCCCGGTCGGCGAGTGCGGGCGGCAGTGTGCGGAGCAGTTCGGTGACGAAGGCATCTCTGACAGGGGAGTCCAGATCCATGACCTGAAGCGGGGCGCCGGAGTCGAGGACCTTGCGGATCGCCTCCAGCACGACCGGGTGGTTGTGTCCGAGGGCGAGTGTCCCGGCGCCCGAGACGCAGTCGAGGTAGCGGCGTCCGTCCGCGCCCTCGATGGTGAGGCCACGGGCGCGGACCGGAACGATCGGCAGGGCGCGCGCGTAGGTGCGTGCTGCCGGTTCGCGCGCCGGCTGGCGCCTGGGGACCGCCTCGCGGACAGTACGTGCTCCCGGGGGCGCCTTCTCTCCGGCCCTCTGCGCAGCGTTCCGCGCCGACTTTGCTGTCCCACCGGGTCCTTCGGCCGCGCCTGCACAGGTTCCGACCTCACCGGACGCCAACACCCCGTACGCGGATTCCGCCACGGCTCCCTGTCCTCCCGCTGTCCACAGGCGAGTCGACGCATCGTGTCGCCATCGGCACAGGGGACCGCACCAGGACAGCAGGCCCCTGCCGCTACCAACCCCGGACCGCTGACGGGGTTACGGGTTGCTTCAAGATCCTTGCCGTGACGTAACCGTTGCCGTTCCGTCGGAACTCCCCCACAGCGAGCGCATAGTGTGTGATGCCGTTCCAGGGCGCCGTGCGGTCCGTAGGAACCCGACGCGGGATCAGATGCGAGACCACGGCCGCTGCACCACGTTCGCTCAAGCAGGGGGAGTCACCACCATGCGATCCATACGGCCGTCGTTCACCACTCGCGGACACAGGAGTGGGCGGCGCAGAACCCTCCCCCTGCCGGCCGCCGTGGCGCTGGCGTCGGCACTCGCGCTCACCGTCACCGCCTGCGAGGGCGACGCCGAGGCGGGCGGCGAGGCCTCGGCCTCCGCGTCCGTCGCGGACGACGGCAAGGGCAACGGCGAGATCAGGATCCCGGACCACATCAAGGACAAGCTCAAGGAACACGGGATCGACGTCGACAAGTGGAAGAACGGCGCCTGGAAGAACTGGGACAAGGACGACTGGCTGCGCGAGGCGCAGGACTTCGTCAACCCGATCATCGAGGACCTGTGGGACCCGGACCGCATGCGGGACGCCGAGGAGCCGGATCAGCAGGTCGACGACAGCGACCTCTCCGGTGACCAGGGCGTCACCGACCCGGAGCCCGCGCCGGTTCAGGCGCAGGCCGTTCCGCCCAAGTACCACGACAACGCCGCCACGGCCGGGAAGCTGCTCTTCGACTCCCCCGAGGGCTCGATGGTCTGCTCGGCGACGGTCGTGAAGGACCCGGCGAACCCCGGCAAGTCCAACCTGGTGTGGACGGCCGGCCACTGTGTGCACGCCGGCAAGAAGGGCGGCTGGTACCGCAACATCGCCTTCGTGCCGTCGTACAACGACGCGGGCAAGTCGACCGAGGAGCTGCAGAACGCCACCAAGGAGGAGGTCGCTCCCTACGGTGTCTGGTGGGGCGACTGGGCGCAGACCTCGGACCAGTGGATCGAGCAGGGCGGTGCGACGGGCGGCGACGGCGCCTCGTACGACTTCGCCGTCATCCACGTGACGCCGGAGAAGGGCAGCGACGGCAAGTCGCTGGAGGAGACGGTCGGCGCGGCGCTGCCGGTGGACTTCGACGCGCCCGCCGTGCCGCAGGCGAAGAACGTCACGGCGATCGGCTACCCGGCCGCGGCGCCGTACGACGGGCAGAAGCTGTTCCAGTGCGAGGACAAGCCGGGCCGGCTGTCCATCAGCGCTTCGGACCCGACGATGTACCGCATCGGCTGCACGATGACCGGCGGCTCGTCCGGCGGCGGCTGGGTCGGCACGGGCTCCGACGGCAAGCCGGCCCTGCTGTCCAACACCTCGATCGGCCCGGTCACGGCGGGCTGGCTGGCCGGTCCGCGGCTGGGCGAGGAGGCCAAGGGCGTGTACGAGGCGGTCAGCGGAAAGTTCGCCGGCCAGTGAGCGGTCGTTGATCACCGACGGCGGTGGGGGACGGCCCGGCCGACTGGACCACTCACCGCCGTTCGGCCCGCTCCACGAGCGCTGGGGGCACCGGTCGGGAAGTGCCGGCCGACGACCTCGCTCAATGACAAGCACATGACATAAGTGGATATCCGACGTTCCAACGGGGGTCATCGCACCATGCGTTCCACTCACGCGTTCGCCGCGCCACGGCGCGGGCGACGTACCGTACTGGCCGCCGCCGGACTGGTCGCGGCCCTGGCACTCACCGTGACCGCCTGTGGCGGCGGGGAGAAGGACAAGGCCGACGCCAGGCCCAGTGGCGCCGCCTCCCGGGCCGCCGACGCCGGCAACGGTGGCGACGGCGACATCGAGATACCGGCCGACATCGCGGACCGGCTGAAGGAGAACGGCATCGACGTCGACGAGTGGAAGGACGGAGGCTGGCGGGACTGGGACAAGGACAAGTGGCTCAGTGAGGCCAAGGACTTCGTCAACCCGATGATCGAGGGTCTGTGGAAGCCGGAGCGGATGAAGTCCGCGAAGGAGGCCGACAAGACCATCACCACGCAGGACGCCGCCGCAGACCAGGGCGTCAGTGACCCGGAGCCGGCCCCCGTCGAGGCCGAGGCGGAGAAGACGCCGTACCACGAGAACGCGGCCCCGGTCGGCAAGGTCTTCTTCGACTCCCCCGAGGGCTCGATGGTCTGCTCCGGCACGGTCATCAAGGACGTCAACCACCCCGGCAAGTCCAACCTGGTGTGGACGGCCGGCCACTGCGTGCACGCCGGTGGCGGCGGCGGCTGGTACCGCAACATCGCGTTCGTGCCGTCGTACAACGACCTCGGCAAGTCCGAGGCGGAGCTGGCCGACGCCACCACGACGGAGATGGCTCCGTACGGCACCTGGTGGGCCGACTGGGCCTCGACCTCCAACCAGTGGATCCAGGGCGGTTCGGAGACCGGCGGGGACGGGGCCCCGTACGACTACTCCGTACTGCACGTGAAGCCCGAGCAGGGCAGCAAATCCCTGGAGGAGACGGTCGGCGCCGCGCTGGAGGTGGACTTCTCCGCCCCGTCCGCGACCGAGGTCCCCAGCATCGGTGCCTGGGGTTACCCGGCGGCGGCGCCGTACAACGGGTTGACGATGTTCCAGTGCGTCGACCGGCCCGGACGGCTGTCGCTGAGCCCGTCCCTGCCGACGATGTACCGCATCGGCTGCACCATGACGGGCGGCTCGTCCGGCGGTGGCTGGTTCCGGGTGGTGGACGGCGAGACGAAGCTGGTCTCCAACACCTCGATCGGCCCGGCCGACAGCACCTGGCTGGCCGGCCCCCAGCTGGGTCGGGAGGCCGAGGCGATGTACCAGAGCATGAGCAAGGCGTACGGCGGTCAGTGAGCCCCGCGCGACGAAGGCCCGCCCCCTGCGGTGAACAGGTGGCGGGCCTTCCCGCGATCGGCTGCCTTCACGGAGTCGGCTGCCGGACCGGGCGTCAGGCGAGCTGCGCCGGAACGTACGGGGCGAGTTCCGCCGCCAGTTCCTCGTGCACCCGCACCTTGAGCAGGGTGCCCTCCGGGGTGTGCTCCTCGGAGATGACCTCGCCCTCGTCGTGGGCGCGGGCGACCAGCTTGCCGTGCGTGTACGGCACGAGCGCCTCGATCTCGACGGCCGGGCGCGGCAGCTCGTTGTCGATCAGGGCGAGCAGTTCGTCGATGCCCTTGCCGGTGCGCGCGGAGACGGCGATGGACCGCTTCTCGACCCGCATCAGCCGCTGGAGCACCAGCGGGTCGGCCAGATCGGCCTTGTTGATCACGACGATCTCGGGCACGTCGGTGGCGCCGACATCCCTGATCACCTCGCGCACGGCGGCCAGCTGCTCCTCCGGAGCCGGGTGCGAACCGTCCACCACGTGCAGGATCAGGTCGGATTCGCCGACCTCCTCCATCGTGGAGCGGAACGCCTCGACCAGGTGGTGCGGCAGGTGCCGGACGAAGCCGACGGTGTCCGCCAGCGTGTACAGCCGCCCGCTGGGGGTCTCGGCCCGGCGCACGGTCGGGTCAAGGGTCGCGAACAGGGCGTTCTCGACCAGCACGCCCGCGCCCGTGAGGCGGTTGAGCAGCGAGGACTTACCGGCGTTGGTGTAGCCCGCGATGGCGACGGACGGCACCTTGTGGCGCTTGCGCTCCTGGCGCTTGATCTCGCGGCCGGTCTTCATCTCCGCGATCTCCCGGCGCATCTTCGCCATCTTCTCGCGAATCCGGCGCCGGTCCGTCTCGATCTTGGTCTCACCGGGGCCACGGGTGGCGAGGCCGCCGCCCTTGCCGCCGCCCATCTGCCGGGACAGCGACTGACCCCAGCCGCGGAGCCTCGGCAGCATGTACTGCATCTGCGCGAGCGCGACCTGGGCCTTGCCCTCTCGGGACTTGGCGTGCTGGGCGAAGATGTCCAGGATCAGGGCCGTACGGTCGATGACCTTGACCTTGACGACGTCCTCGAGGTGGATCAGCTGGCCCGGGCTGAGCTCACCGTCGCAGATGACGGTGTCCGCGCCCGTTTCGAGGACGACGTCTCGCAGCTCATCGGCCTTGCCGGAGCCGATGTAGGTCGCCGCGTCGGGCTTGTCGCGGCGCTGGATGACCCCGTCGAGCACCAGTGCGCCCGCGGTCTCGGCCAGGGCGGCCAGTTCGGCGAGGGAGTTCTCGGCGTCCTGCACGGTTCCCGAGGTCCAGACGCCGACGAGGACGACCCGCTCCAGACGGAGCTGACGGTACTCGACCTCGGTGACGTCCTCGAGCTCTGTGGAGAGGCCCGCAACCCGGCGCAGAGCCGCGCGGTCGGAGCGGTCGAACTGCTCGCCGTCCCACTCCGAGTCGATCTCGTGGCTCCAGGCGACGTCCTCTTCCATCAGGGCATCGGCCCGAAGGCCCTCGGGGTAGTCGCGCGCGAGACGCTTGGTGTCCTGGGAAGGGGAAGAAGAGGAGGTCATTGGATCCTTACGTAGCTGGGAAACGAATGGTGCGGCACTCTTCACAACGCACGAGCCGCCGGGGAGATTCCCGGCTCCCGTGCCGCGCCGTCACGAAGATGGTCGCACGGAACGGGGCGTCTCGTCACCGGCTTATTCGGTGCGCGCCCCGCCTGCCGCCGAGGGCTTCCAGTCCGGGTGGCCGGGCATCGGCGGGGTCTTCTCGCCGTACAGCCACGGGTGGAGGAAGCCGCCCAGATCACGGCCGGCGATCTCGGAGGCGAGCCGGACGAAGTCCGCGGTGGTGGCCGTGGCGTCCCGGTGCCGGGTCACCCAGGCCCGTTCGACGCGCTCGAAGGCCGGGCTGCCGATCTCCTGGCGCAGGGCGTAGAGGACGAGTGCGGCTCCGTCGTAGATGTTGGACCGGAAGATGCCGATCTTGCTGCCGGGCTCTGGGGGCTTGGGAGCGGCCGGCGGTCCGCCCGCCGCGCGCCAGCCGTCGGAGGCTCCGTAGGCGGCCTTCATCCGCGCCCGCAGGGGCTTGTCCGCCTTCTCCTGCGCGTAGAGGGCCTCGTACCAGGTGGCGTGTCCTTCGTTGAGCCACAGGTCGGACCACCGGTGCGGGCTGACGCTGTTGCCGAACCACTGGTGGGCCAGCTCGTGCACCATGATCGATTCGACGTACCACCGGGGGTAGGCACGCTCGGTGAAGAGGTCCTTCTCGAAGAGCGAGAGCGTCTGGGTCTCGAGCTGGAAGCCGGTGACGGTGTCGGCCACGAGCAGGCCGTACGTCTCGAAGGGATAGCGCCCGACCTTGCTCTCCATCCAGGTGATCTGGCTGGGGGTCTTCGTCAGCCAGGGTTCGAGTGCCGCGCGGTGCTCCGCGGGCACGACGTCCCGTACGGGCAGTCCGTGCGGGCCGGTGCGGTGCAGCACCGCGGAGCGGCCGATGGACACCTGGGCCAGCTCGGTGGCCATGGGGTGCCTGGTCCGGTACGTCCAGGTGGTCGTCCCGCCGGCCCGGTCGACGTCGGCCGGCGCGCCGCTCGCGACGGCCGTGTGACCGTCGGGGGCGGTGACACGGATGGTGAACAGCGCCTTGTCGGAGGGGTGGTCGTTGCAGGGGAACACCAGGTGGGCGGCGTCGGCCTGGTTGGCCATGGCCAGACCGTCGGCGGTGCGCACCCAGCCGCCCTCGCGCTTCTTCGGTGGCACCGGGTCGCTGCTGTGCCGCACGGTGATCCGCATCCTCTCCCCCTCCTCGAGCGCGTCCACGGGCGTGACCACGAGGTCCTCGCCGACCGGGGTGAAGGAGGCGGGAGCGCCGTCGACCTCGACCGATTCGACCTTTCCGTGGGCGAAGTCGAGGTTGAACCGGTCCAGGTCGGCCGTGGTCCGGGCGTCGATCGTGGTGACGGCCTTCAGCGGTTCGTCGTTCTTGCCGGAGTAGGTGAAGGACAGGTCGTACGCCGCCACGTCGTACCCGGGATTGCCCAGGTGCGGGAAGAGGCGGTCGCCGACGCCCAGCGGCACCGGCGGGGCGCTCGCGGCGACCAGGCAGACGGAGACGGCCGAGGCCAGCAGCGCCGCCCTGAGCCGACGGCTGCTCGCGCGGGGGCGGGATGTCGGGGCGTGGGGGGTGTGCAGCATGCCCCACGGCTATCAGCGCGCGCGTGCGCTGCGGCGACGGCGCGCGCCCGGCGCACCCGAACGGGTCCTTCGTACGGCCTTCGGCCGGTCCGGTACCGGCTCGGTCCCGGCGCGGACGGCGGCTGCGCGCGGTCAGGCGCCCGGCGGCCGCGACTGCGCGCGGTTCACGTCGTAGACACCGGCGACGTTGCGCATGGCGCGCATGAGGGCGGGCAGGTGGGCCGCGTCCGGGAGCTGGACGGTGTACGTGTGGCGCACGCGCTGCCGGTCCGGGGGTTCGACGGTGGCGGAGACGATCTCGGCGCCTTCGAGGGCCATGGCCTCGGTGAGGTCGGCCAGCAGGTGCGGGCGGACGAACGATTCGGCGAGCAACGTGACCCGGCACCCGGCGGTGTCGCCCCAGCGCACGCCGATCTCCGTACGCCCGCCGCTCTTCATCCGCGCCACCACGGCGCACTCGGCGCGGTGGACGGTCACCACGCCACCGCGCACGGCGAAGCCGGTGACCTCGTCGGGAGGGACGGGGGTGCAACAGCCGGCCAGCCGTACGGTGGCGCCGACCCGGTCGACGAGGACGTCGGGGGTGGCCGGGCGGGTGGCCGGCCCCGGGGCGGTACGGCGTACGACGGGGCCCTCGTCGGCGGGCCGGTCGGTCTCCGGGCGCTCCTCGGCCTCCGCGGAGCCGTCGTGTCCCGGATGGGTGGCGAGCCACCGCTGGATGGCGATCCGGGCGGCGGGGGTGTGCGCGTGCTCCAGCCACTTCCGGGAGGGTTCGGAGGCGGGGTCCTGGCCCATCAGGAGCTGCACGGTGTCGCCGTCCCGCAGCACCGTGCTGAGGGTCGCGAGGCGACCGTTGACGCGGGCCCCGATGCACGCGTGCGCGTCCTCGCCGTACTGGGCGTAAGCGGCGTCCACGCAGGTCGCGCCCTCGGGCAGCCCCAGAGTGCCGCCGTCGGGCCGGAAGACGGTGATCTCGCGGTCCTGCGCGAGGTCCTCACGGAGGGTGGACCAGAAGGTGTCGGGGTCGGGCGCACCCCGCTGCCAGTCGAGGAGGCGGGAGAGCCAGCCGGGCCGGGTCGGGTCGGCACGCTCGCCGTCGCTCGCGGTCTGCTCCTCCGCGGACGGCGCGTAGGGGTTGCCGAGCGCAACGACCCCGGCCTCGGCGACCTTGTGCATCTGGTGGGTGCGGATGAGCACCTCGACGACCTGTCCGTCACCGCGGGCGACCGCCGTGTGCAGCGACTGGTACAGGTTGAACTTGGGGACGGCGATGAAGTCCTTGAACTCCGAGACCACGGGCGTCATGCAGGTGTGGAGTTCGCCCAGTACGCCGTAGCAGTCGGCGTCCTCCTGGACGAGCACCAGGAGGCGGCCGAAGTCGGCGCCGCCGAGCCGGCCGCGTTTGCGGGAGACGCGGTGCACGGACACGAAGTGACGGGGCCGGATGAGGACTTCGGCCGGGATGTCGGCCTCGCGCAGCACCTTGCGCACCTCGTCGGCGACCCCAGTGAGCGGGTCGTCCGCGCGGGCGGCGTTCTCGGCGATCAGTTCCCGCGTGCGCTCGTACTCCTCGGGGTGCAGGACCGCGAAGACCAGGTCCTCCAGCTCGGTCTTGAGTGCCTGGACGCCGAGCCGTTCGGCGAGCGGGATGAGGACGTCCCTCGTGACCTTGGCGATGCGCTCCTGTTTCTCCCGGCGCATGACACCTAGGGTGCGCATGTTGTGCAGCCGGTCGGCGAGTTTGATCGACATCACGCGGACGTCGTTCCCGGTGGCGACGAGCATCTTGCGGAAGGTCTCGGGCTCGGCGGCGGCGCCGTAGTCGACCTTCTCCAGCTTGGTGACGCCGTCGACGAGATAGCGGACCTCCGCGCCGAACTGCTCGCCGACCTGATCCAGCGTCACGTCGGTGTCCTCCACGGTGTCGTGGAGGAGGGAAGCCGTCAGGGTCGTGGTCTCGGCGCCCAGTTCGGCGAGGATCAGGGTGACGGCGAGCGGGTGCGTGATGTAGGGCTCGCCGCTCTTGCGCATCTGCCCGCGGTGCGAGGACTCGGCCAGCAGATAGGCGCGGCGCAGCGGATCGAGGTCGGCGTCGGGGTGGTGGGCGCGGTGGGCCTCGACGACGTGGCCGATGGCGTCGGGGAGCCGGTCGCGGGCGGCGGGGCCGAGCAGCGCGGCCCGGCCCAGGCGGCGCAGGTCGATCCGGGGGCGCGCCTTCCTGCGGGGCGCCGTCGGTGCGACGGCGCCCGCCGTGGGCGTCGCCGGGCCCGGGCTCGCAGGGTTCGTGGCCTCCGCGTTCATGGGCACCTCCGGCAGCGTGGACCGGCGGACGGGGCGTCCCAGGGCGGACACGGCTCAGGGGATGGCTGCGGTCCCTCGTCCGGGCCGGTGCTTGATGCTATCGAGCCCATCACGCGCATCCGACCGCCTCTCGCCGAGCGTGAAACGGATCACCCATTCGAGCGAAGCCCCGAGGGATTACGTTTTCGCACGGAGTGTCCCGCACCGGGCTGTGGTTCAGGCCAGGGCTCCTTCCAGCCACTGCGCGTCGAACTCGCCCTCGGCGACGATCACCGCGGGGCCCGTCATCTCGATCTCGCCGTCGGGCCGCTCGGTGATCACGAGGGTGCCGCCCGGAACGTCGACGGTGTACGTGGCCGGGGTCCCGGTGGCGGCGGGGTCGGCGCCGTCCCGGCGGGCGGTGGCGACGGCCACGGCACAGGCGCCCGTGCCGCACGAGCGGGTCTCCCCCGAGCCGCGCTCGTGGACGCGCATCGCGACGTGCCCGGGGCCGCGGTCGACCACGAACTCGACGTTCACCCCGTCCGGGTACGCGGCGGCCGGCTGGAACGGCGGCGGGTTGAGGAGGTCACCGGCGTGGGCGAGGTCGGCCACGAAGGCCACCGCGTGCGGGTTGCCCATGTTCACGTTCCGCGCGGGCCAGCTGCGCTCGCCGACGCTCACCGTGACCTCTCCCTCGGGGAGCACCGCGCGGCCCATGCCGACGGTGACGGCACCGTCCTTGGCGATGTGCACGGACTTCACGCCCCCGCGGGTGGCGACGGCGAGGTCGCCCTCCTCGACGTGCCCGGCGTGCTGCAGGTAGCGCGCGAAGACCCGCACGCCGTTGCCGCACATCTCCGCGACCGAGCCGTCGCCGTTGCGGTAGTCCATGAACCACTCTGCCTCGGCCGCCATGCCCTTGGCCTCGGGATGCGCCGCGGACCGCACCACGTGCAGCAGGCCGTCACCGCCGATGCCCGCACGGCGGTCGCACAGGGCGGCGACGGCGGCGGGGGGCAGGTCGATGGCGTTCTCGGGGTCCGGGACGATCACGAAGTCGTTCTCAGTGCCGTGCCCCTTGAGGAAGGCGATCCGCGTGCTCATTCCTCGATCGTACGGGGTGGCTGCGACAGGACGACGTGGCCTCGGGCCTCGAGGTGGACGGGGATGCCTCGGGGCGGCGGGGACGGCCGGCGTCAGCCCCGCAGGCGCGCCACCCGCCACACGGCGAGCACGACGATGCAGGCGACCGCCAGGGCGTACGCGAGGACGACCCGCCAGTCGGCGCGGCGGCCGGAGCCGCGCTGCGGGAGGCCGGGCCAGGTGTAGCCGACGCGGCGGGCGGCCATCATGCCCCAGCCGGCCGCGCACGAGCAGATCAGCAGGCCCAGCATCGCGATCACTGCACCGCTGTCGCCGAAGTCGAACGCGAGCGGGAAGGCGAACATCAGGGAGCCGACCGAGGCCAGGCCCACGATGGGGGCGAGCTGCCAGATCCGCAGCCGGCGCTGCGGACGGAGCTCGACCTCGACCTCGTCCCCGCCCGCGTACATCTCCTCGGGCTCGGGACCGTCGGCGGCCACACCGCCCGGTGCGCCGTCGCGGCCGTCGGGGCCGTCGGGGCTCAGACGGGCCCCGTCCGGCTCCGCTTCGCCGTGGTCGGCGGCGACGTGCTCGGTGCTCGGTGCGGTGTCGCGAGGGCCGGCCTCCATCGCCACGCGCCCTCCCAACTAGGACTCACTCGGTCGATCGAAGCTCGATGATGGCACGGCCCCGATGGCCGGGATGACGGTCGGGGTGTCCCGATGCCATCACGTGATCAGGCTGTAACCGGTCGTTCGACCAACGACAGGGCACGCCGGGGAAGTTCCGTGAGATCCGCCGCAGCCCCACTCAACCAGTGCACCCGGGGATCGCGCCTGAACCACGAATCCTGACGGCGCGCGAAGCGTTTGGTGGCCCGGACGGTCTCGTTCCGGGCCTCGTCCAGGGTGCACTCGCCGGCGAGCGACGCGAGTACCTGCTGATAGCCCAGCGCGCGCGACGCCGTACGCCCCGTGCGCAACCCCTGCGCCTCGAGTGCGCGCACCTCGTCCACGAGGCCGGCCTCCCACATCCGGTCCACCCTGCGTGCGATGCGCTCGTCCAGCTCGGGGCGCGCCACGTCCACGCCGATCTGCACGGTGTCGTAGACGGAGTCGTGGCCGGGCAGGTTGGCGGTGAAGGGCTTGCCCGTGATCTCGATCACCTCCAGCGCCCGAACGATGCGGCGGCCGTTGCCGGGCAGGATCGCCCGCGCGGCCTCCGGGTCGGCGGCGGCCAGCCGGGCGTGCAGGGCCCCGGAGCCGTGCAGCTCGAGCTCGTCCTCCAGCCGGGCCCTGACCTCGGGATCGGTGCCCGGGAACTCCAGGTTGTCCACGGCCCCACGGACGTACAGCCCGGAGCCGCCGACCAGGATCGGCCACCTCCCGTCGGCGAGCAGGGCGTCGATCCGCTCCCGGGCCAGCCGCTGGTACTCGGCGACGGAGGCGGTGACGGTCACGTCCCAGATGTCGAGCAGGTGGTGCGGCACGTCGCCGCGCTCCTCGGGCGTCAGCTTTGCGGTACCGATGTCCATCCCTCGGTAGAGCTGCATGGAGTCGGCGTTGACGACCTCACCGCCGAGTCGCTGGGCCAGGAAGACGCCCAGATCGGACTTTCCGGCCGCAGTCGGTCCGACGACGGCGATGACGCGGGGGGCGGGGGGTGCGCTGCTCACCGCACCAGTCTCGCAAACCTCTCACCCTGCCCCCGAACGAGTTACGTGACGGTGCGAAGCCGGGGTCGTTGCCCGTTGCGAGGTTCCCGCCCCCGGATCACCGAGGCGGTGGTCCCGGGCCACGCAAACGGGCGCACCGGATGCCGCGGGATTTCGCCCGCACGAGTAACGTATGGAGTGGATATGGGCGTTTTTGCACGGTTTCTTCGGAGGTCGAAGACCACGGAGGCCGCGTCGGCCGCCGAGACGCGAGCCGACGCAGCGGCCGCGGAGGACACGGCTGAGGAGAAGGCCGAGGCCAAGGGACCGGCCGGTGCCGGAACCAAGGAGACGGAGGAGCCGGAGACGGCCGGGTCCGCCGGGCCGGACGGCGTCGAGATCCCGAAGCAGCAGTCCGCCGACGGAGCCGTCGACAACGAGACCGACAAGGGCGCCCGCACGTAACTGCCCCGCGAGGGAAGGTGAACCATGGGTCTCATGGACAACTTGAAGGCCAAACTGGGACCGGCGAAGGGCAAGGTCTCGGACCTCGCGCAGCAGCACGGGGACAAGGTCCAGCACGGTCTCGACAGGGTGGCGAAGACGGTCGACGAGAAGACCAAGGGCAAGTACAGCGACCGGATCCACACGGGCACGAGCAAGGCCAAGGGTGCCATGGACCGCCTCGCGCACAAGGACACCCACGAGGCGGGCGGAAGCACACCGGGCGCCACGCCCCCCGGCACCACCCCTCCGGGCACCACACCGCCGGCCGGGCCGCCGCCGACGTCCTGACCGACGGCCTGCGGGCCGCCCGCACTGGACGTGCGCAGGCCCGCACGTCCACACAAGCACCGATGCGCCGACGAAACGGCGGACGGCCCCGAAGCACCCGGCTCCGGGGCCGTCCGCCGTCCCCGCGCGAGCCCCCCGCCCGACGGGACTGCCGCGCGCTCCGGCCCCTACGACCAGGCGGCGACGACGTACCCCACGCCGTAGGGCGCGTCCTCGTACAGCATCGCGCCGCCCAGGGTCGTGCCCTCGGCCGCTCCCGCGAGGACCTGCCAGGGGGCCCGGCCGGACACCTTCAGCTCTCGGGCCAGCCCGGCGTCGAGCGCCATGAGGGAGGCCACGTCCGCCGCGCCGAGTGCGCGCCCGACCTCCGCGTCGAAGGGTTCGGCCCGCTCGTCGAGGTAGCCGGGCGCCTTGAGCGTCCGGCACGCACTGGCGTCGCCCAGGACCAGCAGCCCCACCCGCCCGGCCCGCGCGGCGATGTCCCGTCCGATGCCGGCACACCGCTCGGCCGCGAGGGGTTCACCCACGCCGAGTCCCTCGACCGGGGCGTCGGACCACCCGGTCCGCCACAGCAGCCAGGCACCCACGGCGAGTCCGTACGGAAGCTCCCCCGCCGGCCCCGGCCCGTCGTCCGGGCCGAGGGACACGTCGAGGTCCACACCGAAGCCGCGGAACGACCCCCGCGTGCCCTGCGGATAGCTCTCGGGCCCGGCACCCCGTGCGGGCCCGACGACCACGAGCCGGTCGGGCCGCGCGGCGGCGAGCACTCCCAGCGCGTCCGTGCACGCGGCACGCGCCGCGTCCAGCTCGGGTGCGGCACCCGCGGCGACCTCCGGCACAAGGAGGGGCGGGCAAGGGCAGACTGCGGCGGCGACAAGCATGATCGGCAGCGTAACCCCGGACGACCGGTGGGGCGGCCACCGGGAGCCCGCCGAACCGCCCGGCACCGCTCGGAGGCGTCCACTCCCGTGCACGAAGGGGCCCGCACGACTTCGGTCGTGCGGGCCCCTTCGTCGTCTCTCAGTCGCAGCCGCAGCCGCTCGCCACGACCGGCAGCGGCTCGGGCGCGCCGATCTTCGGCAGGCCCAGCATGACGCCGGCGGGCTTGGCCTGCTCGGCGGCGTTGCGCTTCTCCCAGGCGTCGCCCGCGCGCGTGCGGCGCACGTCGAGCACCGCACCCTCGGCCAGAAGGTGGTGCGGGGCGGCATAGGTGATCTCGACCGTCACCACGTCACCGGGCCTGACCTCCCGGTCGGGCTTGGTGAAGTGCACCAGGCGGTTGTCGGGGGCGCGGCCGGACAGGCGGTGGGTGGTGCCGTCCTTGCGGCCCTCGCCCTCGGCGACCATCAGCTCCAGGGTGCGGCCGACCTGCTTCTTGTTCTCCTCCCAGGAGATCTCCTCCTGGAGGGCGACCAGACGCTCGTAGCGTGCCTGGACGACGTCCTTGGGGATCTGGCCGTCCATCTCGGCGGCCGGGGTGCCGGGCCGCTTGGAGTACTGGAAGGTGAACGCCTGCGCGAACCGGGCCTCGCGCACCACGTGCAGGGTCTGCTCGAAGTCCTCCTCGGTCTCGCCGGGGAAGCCCACGATGATGTCGGTGGTGATCGCCGCGTGCGGGATGGCGGCCCGCACCTTCTCGATGATCCCCAGGTAGCGCTCCTGCCGGTAGGAGCGGCGCATCGCCTTCAGCACCGGGTCCGAGCCGGACTGGAGCGGCATGTGCAGCTGCGGCATCACGTTCGGCGTCTCGGCCATGGCGGCGATGACGTCGTCGGTGAAGTCGCGGGGGTGCGGGGAGGTGAAGCGCACGCGCTCCAGGCCGTCGATCTTGCCGCAGGCACGCAGCAGCTTGCTGAAGGCCTCGCGGTCGCCGATGTCGGAGCCGTAGGCGTTGACGTTCTGCCCGAGCAGGGTGATCTCGGAGACGCCCTCGGCGACGAGGGCCTCGACCTCGGCGAGGATGTCGCCGGGACGGCGGTCCTTCTCCTTGCCGCGCAGCGCGGGGACGATGCAGAAGGTGCACGTGTTGTTGCAGCCGACGGAGATGGAGACCCAGGCCGCGTACGCGCTCTCGCGCCGGGTCGGCAGCGTGGAGGGGAACGCCTCCAGCGACTCGGCGATCTCGACCTGCGCCTCCTCCTGCACGCGGGCGCGCTCCAGGAGCACCGGGAGCTTGCCGATGTTGTGCGTGCCGAAGACGACGTCCACCCAGGGCGCCCGCTTCACGATGGTGTCGCGGTCCTTCTGCGCCAGGCAGCCGCCGACCGCGATCTGCATCCCGGGCCGGCGCGCCTTCTTCGGCGCGAGGTGGCCGAGGTTGCCGTAGAGCTTGTTGTCGGCGTTCTCGCGCACCGCGCAGGTGTTGAAGACGACGACGTCCGCGTCGCCGTCGGAGCCCTCGGGGGCGCGGACGTAGCCCGCGTCCTCCAGCAGACCGGACAATCGCTCGGAGTCGTGGACGTTCATCTGGCACCCGTAGGTGCGTACCTCGTACGTGCGCGTGCCGCCCACTGACTGGCTCCGGTCGATGCTGCTCATGGCAATAAGGGTAGGCGGTCGGCGGCAGTGGCCCGGGCCGCCTGTGGACAACCGGCGTCCTGGCCGGTCAGGGCTCGATGAGGCCCGCGCGGATCGCGTACCGGGTGAGTTCCAGGCGGTCGCGGACGCCGAGTTTCTGCAGAAGGTTCGCGCGGTGCCGCTCGACGGTCTTGGCGCTGATGAACAGCAGTTCGCCGATCTCCTTGGAAGTGTGGCCCTCGGCGACGAGCTTGAGGATCTCCTCCTCGCGCTCGGTGATGGGCCGCTCGGGCAGGCCGCCGCCGCTGTGCAGCCGGTCCAGGTAGGAGCGGACGAGGGCCCGTTCCGCGCCCGGGTAGATGAACGGCTCGTCGCGCACCGCCGCCCGGCACGCCTCGACGAGGTCGCGGTCGGCGACGGACTTCAGGACGTACCCGCAGGCGCCGGCCTTGAGCGCCTCGAAGAAGTACTGCTCGTTGTCGTACATCGTCAGGATGAGGATGCGCAGGTCGGGCAGTCGGCGGGAGAGTTCGCGGGCCGCCTGGAGCCCGGTCATGCGGGGCATGGCGACGTCCAGGACGGCCAGGTCGACCTCGGTGGCCCGGGCGGCGGCGACCGCCTCGGCACCGTCCCCGGCCTCGGCGACGACCGTGAGGTCGGGCTCTCCGTCCAGTATCAGGCGCACTCCCCGGCGTACGAGGGTGTGGTCGTCGGCGAGCAGGACGCGGATGGGAGGCCGTGCGGACATCAGGTGGCTCCGGTCGGGACGGGGACGCGCAGGCGTATGTCGGTGCCCCGTCCGGGGGCGGGTTCGATGTGGATCTCGGCACCCGTCAGCAGGGCGCGCTCGCGCATGCCGCGGATGCCCGCGCCCTCCGGTGCCCCGCCCAGGCCGGTGCCGTTGTCGCGGACGAGGAGTTCGACGCCGTCGGGCGCCCGCCGGAGGGTGAGTTCGGCCCGGTCGGCGGCGGCGTGGCGGGCGGTGTTGGTCAGTGCCTCCTGGGCGACCCGGTAGATCACGAGCTCCGACTCCGGGGTGAGTTCGGGCAGGTCGCCGGAGACGTGGTGGCGGACGGTGAGGCCGTGGTGGGTGTACTCGGCGGCCAGCGAGCGCAGGGCGCTGGCGAGGCCCAGCTCTTCCAGGACGCCGGGGCGCAGCCGGCGGGCGATGCGCCGGATCTCGTCGAGTCCGGCCCGGGTGGCCTCCTGGGCCAGGGCCACGTCCTCCCGCAGTTCTCCGGGCACCCGGTCGGCGACGCGCTTGAGCTGGAGGAGGACGGCGGTGAGCGTCTGGCCGACCTCGTCGTGCAGTTCCCGGGCGATGCGGTGGCGCTCCCGTTCCTGCGCGTGCAGGGCGCGGCCCGCGCCGGCGGCGCGCTCGGCCTGGAGGCGGTCGAGCATCGTGTTGTACGTCGCGATCAGCTCGGCGGCCTCCGCCGGCCCGGAGACGGCCGGGCGGGAGCCGGGTCGCAGCAGGTCCGCGGTGGCCATGGCCCGGCCCAGCCGGCGCAGCGGGGTGAGCCCGATTCGCAGGACGACCGCGTTGCCGGCCAGCAGCGCCGCGAGGCCCCCGAGCAGGAGCAGCGCCTCCCCCGGCAGGACGGGAGTGGAGACGGTGACCGGTCCCAGCAGCAGCCCGGTGGCCGCGACCAGGCCCACGGCGTTGAGCGAGAAGATCCGCCAGAACAGGGACACGGTCCTCTTCCCGCTCCTCCCTGCCCTCCCGGCTTTCCCCCACGACACCGCCGCGGCCAGTCTCCCCGCCCCCGCCCGGCTGCGTATATCCGTCACGACACCCATATCGCCACCGTACGTGCGGATGACAGCATGACGACGCCGTGCGCGCGTCACGCACGTGCAGCAACTCATGCAAGACGAACGAGGGGAAGACACGTGTCCGCTCCACGCCTGAGGGCGACGCCGCTGCCGGGTATCGGGGTGCAGTACGACCTGGTGACCCGGGAGCACCGCCACCTGTCGGTGGTGGCACACCGCGACGGCGCCCGCACGGTGAACGTGTACCGGGCCGACGACCCCGATTCCTGCGCGCACTCCCTGAAGCTGACCGGCTCGGAGGCGGGCGCTCTGATCGACGCGCTGAAGCCGTCCCATCACAGCGCGAACCTGCTGCACACCTCGGATCTCGGGCTGGTCGCCGAGCGGATCGAGGTGCCCGCGACCTCCCGCTGGAACGGCCGGGTGCTCGGCGAGACCCGGATGCGGACCGACACGGGCGCGTCGGTCGTGGCGGTGCTGCGCCACGCCGAGGCGATCCCGTCGCCCGCGCCGGACTTCCGGCTGGTGGGCGGCGACACCCTGATCGTCATCGGCACCCGCGAGGGCGTCGACGCCGCCGCGGCGATACTCGGTCGGGAGTGAGCCGGTGCACTCCGCGGTACTGCTGATCGAGTTCGGTTCCATCATCCTCGGCCTCGGCCTGCTCGGCCGCTTCGCCGGCCGCTTCGGCATCTCGCCCATACCCCTGTACCTGCTGGCCGGTCTGGCGTTCGGCACGGGCGGGCTGCTGCCGCTGGGGGCGAGCGAGGAGTTCGTGGCCACCGGCGCCGAGATCGGCGTCATCCTGCTGCTGCTCATGCTGGGGCTGGAGTACACGGCCGGCGACCTGGTGACCAACCTCAAGTCCCACTATCCGGCGGGGCTCGTCGACTGCGCGTTCAACGCCCTGCCCGGCGCGGTGGCGGCGCTGCTGATGGGCTGGGGCCCGGTGGCCGCCGTCGTCCTGGCCGGCGTCACATGGATCTCGTCGTCCGGCGTCATCGCCAAGGTGCTCGGCGATCTCGGCCGGATCGGCAACCGGGAGACGCCGGTGATCCTCAGCGTCCTGGTCCTGGAGGACCTGGCGATGGCGGTGTACCTGCCCATC
The DNA here is from genome assembly GCF_014650995.1 of Streptomyces viridiviolaceus. Classification (GTDB taxonomy): domain Bacteria; phylum Actinomycetota; class Actinomycetes; order Streptomycetales; family Streptomycetaceae; genus Streptomyces; species Streptomyces viridiviolaceus. The sequence goes on along the minus strand of NZ_BMWA01000002.1, from coordinate 45,012 downwards.
GTCACGGCCCTGGTGGCCGGGGCCGGCCTGATGACCGGGAGCATCACCCTGGCGATCGCGCTGGGCGCGGCCGGGCTGGTGCTGTTCGTGGCGGTGCGCTACGGCCGCGTCATCTCCCGCTTCGTCTCCAGCGACGACCCGGAGAAGCTGCTGCTGGTGGTGCTGGGCCTGACGATCCTGGTGGCCGGCGTCGCGCAGCAGCTGCAGGTGTCGGCCGCGGTGGGGGCGTTCCTCGTGGGCATCGCCCTGTCCGGGGAGGTCGCCGAGGGCGCGCACACGCTGCTGAGCCCGCTGCGCGACCTGTTCGCCGCCGTCTTCTTCGTCTTCTTCGGACTGCACACCGACCCGGCGAGCATCCCGCCGGTGCTGCTCCCCGCGCTCGCGCTGGCCCTGCTGACCGCCGTGACGAAGATCGCCACCGGTTACTGGGCGGCGCGGCGCGCCGGGATCTCCGTCAAGGGCCGCTGGCGCGCGGGCGGTGCGCTGGTGGCGCGCGGCGAGTTCTCGATCGTCATCGCCGGCCTCGCGGTCTCGGCCGGCATCGAGCCGTCGCTGGGCCCGCTGGCCACGGCGTACGTCCTCATCCTGGTCGTTCTCGGCCCCCTCACCGCCCGCTTCACCGAGCCCCTGGCGACGCGCTTCTTCCGCCGGCGTGACGACCTCGACCGCCCCGGCGGGGCCCCCGAGGGCGCGCCGCGGGAGGCCGAGGCATCGGTGGGCGACTGAGGTACGCGGGGTGACTCGGGCGCCGCTGGACGCCGGGCGCCCGGGGGTCAGGTGCCGTCGCCCGGCGTCCAGCCCTGTCGGCGCAGTACGCCCGTCACGTCCGGTGCCTCGTAGTGGTCGCCCTTGAGGACCTTGCCGTCGGCTCTGCGGGCGACCTGGCCGTCGGGGCCCAGCTTGGTCATGTTGGAGCGGTGGATCTCGGCGATCACCGCGTCGAGGTCGATGCCGTGGACCAGCGCCGTGCCGTACGCGACGTAGACCACGTCGGCCAGTTCGTGCGCGAGCCGGTCGAGCGGGCCCGTCACCGACACCTCGGCGACCTCCGCGGCCTCCTCGGCGAGCAGCCTGCCTCGCTGCGCCGCGAGTTCCGACGGGACCTCGGTCGGGGTGGTGCGGGCGTCCAGCCCGAAGGCGAGGTGGAAGGCGCGGACCAGGTCGGCGGGCGAAGTGCTCATGCCGTCGACTGTAACGAGCGCCTCGGACAATCGGCCCCGTGTGGCCCGCGGGGGGAGTCCTGTGAGCTCGGTCCTGGTCAGCGGGGACACGGGGCTGGCAGGATCGCGGCCATGTCCAAGCTGTTCTCCCGTATCGGCAGGCGCCGGGCCCTCGAGGGCGCCGGCGCCGGTGTCGTCGTCCTCGGGCTGCTGCTGTGGTGGCTGCTGCCCCTGGGCGAGGAGCCGCCGAGCGGGACGATCACGTTCAGCACGGGCACGCGCGCGGGGGTGTACCAGAAGTACGGCGAACTGCTGCGCGCCGAGCTGCGCAAGGACATGCCGGACCTGAAGGTGCGGCTGCTGACCAGCGCGGGTTCGCAGGAGAACGTCGAGCGGGTGGCGAGCGGCGAGGCCGACTTCACGATCGCGGCCGCCGACGCCGTGGAGACGTACAAGCTCCTCGACCGTCCCGCCGCCGACCAGCTGCGTGGTGTCGCCCGGCTCTACGACGACTATGTGCAGCTCGTGGTCCCGACCGACTCGGACATCCGGTCCGTGGCGGATCTGCGGGGCAAGCGCGTGGCCATCGGGCTGCCCAACTCGGGCGTGCGGCTGATCGCCACCCGGCTGCTGACGGCCGCGGGCATCGATCCGGAGCGGGACATCACACCCCGCTCGGACGGCATCGACACCGGGCCCCGACGGCTGGGGAACGGCATCGACGCGTTCTTCTGGTCGGGCGGGCTGCCGACGGACGGGCTGAGGAAGATAGCCGGGAGCTCCGCCTTCCGGTTCGTACCGATAGGCGAGGATCTCGTCGGTGAACTGCACGCCCAGGGCGGCGCGACCCGCTACTACCGGGCCACCAACATCCCCGAGTCGGCCTACCCGACCGTGCAGAACGGCTCCGCGGTACCGACCCTGGCCGTGTCCAACCTGCTGATGACGCGCGCGGACATGGATCCGCGGCTCACCCAGTGGCTGACCCGGACCGTCCTGGACAGCCGCGACGGCATCGGCGCGCACGTGCACTCGGCCCAGCTGGTCGACCTGCGCACGGCGATATACACCGACCCGTTGGGGCTGCACGAGGGCGCCCGGCGCTACTACCGGTCGGTCAAGCCGTAGGCGTCCTCGGGGGCGTTGCGCGTTCCCGTCCTGGGCACGGTCACGGTCACCGTCAGTCCGTGCGGCTCGTGGTGGCCGAAGGAGATCGAGCCGTCCCCGGCCGCGAGGAGCGCCCGGCAGATGGACAGGCCCAGACCGGAGCCCTTGACGTTCTGGTGCCGGCCGCTGCGCCAGAAGCGGTCGCCGACGCGGCCCAGCTCCTCGTCCGTCAGGCCGGGGCCGTTGTCACTGACGACGACCGTGGTGGTGTCGCCCGTGGAGGCGACCGTGACCTCGACGGTCTCGCCCTCGGGCGTGAACTTCACCGCGTTGTCGATGACGGCGTCCAGCGCGCTGGAGAGCGCCACCGGGTCGGCCCAGCCCGTGGTCGGCGGGCAGTCCCCGGCCAGCGTCACGCCCTTGGCGTCGGCCGTCGGCGCCCAGGCGGCGACCCGTTCGGCCGCCAGCGCGCCGATGTCGGTCACCTCGAGGTGGGCGTCGCTGTGCTCGGCCAGTGCCAGGTCGAGCAGGTCGTCCAGGACCCTGGCCAGGCGCTTGCCCTCGGCCTGGACGGACGCGATCTCCTCGTTGCCCTCGGGCAGTTCCAGGGCGAGCAGCTCGATGCGCAGCAGCAGGGCCGACAGGGGGTTGCGCAGTTGGTGCGAGGCGTCGGCGACGAAGGCGCGCTGCTGCTCCAGCACGTCCTCGACGTGGTCAGCCATCTCGTTGAACGAGCGGGCCAGACGCCTGAGTTCCGGCGGTCCCCCGGCCGGGGCGACCCGGGACTTGAGCCGTCCGGTGGCGATGTCGTGGGTGGTGGCGTCCAGGACCCGTACGGGTCTGAGCACCCAGCCGGTCAGCCGGAGCGCGGCCCCGACGGCGAGCAGCATCGCGGCGATCTCGCCGGCGCCGATGAGCAGCCAGCCGTTCAGGGTGCGCGACCGCATCGAATCGGTGGGCGAGTCGGTGACCACGACCGCGACCACGTCCCCGTCCCGGATGACCGGCGAGGCGACCACGAGACGGCCCCGCTCCCATGGCCACACCTGCTGCGGGTCGTGGCTGCGACGGCTGAGCAGCGCCTCGTCGAAGGCGGCCCGCACCTCGCCGCTCTGCGGGAGGAACCAGGTCGTCGGCGCGTTGGCCATGGGGATGTGGTTGCGGTAGAAGACGCCCGCCTGAATGCCGTAGACCTCGTAGTAGCTGGTCAGTTCGGCCTGGAGGGTCTCCAGGCGCTCGTCCGTGGACGTGGTGCGCGATCCGCCGGGTGCGTCGGTGACGAACTGGGCGAGCGCCGCGAAGCGCGCCGTGTCGTCGATGCGGTCGACGACGACCTTCTGCTGCTCCGCGCGGGCGACGCTGACGGCGAGCGGGACGCCGAGCGCGAGCAGCACGGCCGCCATCAGGACGATGAGCAGCGGGAGCAGGCGAGTGCGCACCCGGCCCCGCTATGCGGTGGGGGCGACGAGGCGGTAGCCGACGCCGCGTACGGTCTCGATGAGCGCCGGCATGCGCAGCTTGGCGCGCAGGGAGGCGACGTGCACCTCCAGGGTGCGTCCGGTCCCCTCCCAGCTGGTGCGCCAGACCTCGCTGATGATCTGCTCCCGGCGGAAGACGACGCCGGGCCGCTGCGCGAGCAGGGCGAGCAGGTCGAACTCCTTGCGGGTGAGCGGGACGACCGAGCCGTCCACGGTGACCTGGCGGGTCGGCAGTTCGATGTGCACCGGGCCGAGGCGCACGGTCGTCTCGGCGGCGCCCGGGGCGTCCTCGTGGGCGGTGCGCCGGCTGACGGCGTGGATACGGGCCAGCAGTTCTCCGGTGTCGTACGGCTTGACCACGTAGTCGTCGGCACCGAGGTTGAGGCCGTGGATGCGGGAGCGGACGTCGGAGCGGGCGGTGACCATGATCACCGGGGTGCTGGTGCGCTTGCGGATCTTGCCGCAGACCTCGTAGCCGTCCTGGTCGGGCAGGCCGAGGTCGAGCAGGACGACGCCGAACCCCTCGCCCTCGGGGACGAGGGCCTGGAGCGCCTCCTCGCCGCTGCGCGCGTGGGTGACCTCGAAACCGTGTCGCGCCAGGACCGCCGACAGGGCGGCGGCGACGTGGTTGTCGTCCTCGACCAGCAACAGTCTCATCCAGGCCCCCTTCGGTTCATCGGCCGTACGATCAGGATGGCTAAAAAGCACATGCACGCGCGCGTGCGCCCTGTGCAGTCACGCCGATGGAGGGGGACGGCGTCAAGAGGGTTCCGGTTGCGGAACGTCCGAAGTTATCCGGCCGATATGCGCCCTGCTCGCAAGTGCTACGACAGGTGTCCGATTGCTATCGGATCGTGATGCTCAGATTCCCCTCAGATCTGGAGACGCAGGTCGTATGCCGTTACTACTGTCCTCCGAAACCGAGGAGGACGGAGCCCGAGAGCGATGACCGAAGTATCGGTGGCCAAGGAAGATGTGGCCGCGACCGGCGAACTGGTCGTCCTGAAGAGCGTCAACAAGCACTTCGGCGCGTTGCACGTGCTCCAGGACATCGATCTGACGATCGCCCGCGGCGAGGTCGTCGTGGTGATCGGGCCCTCCGGGTCCGGTAAGTCGACCCTGTGCCGCACCATCAACCGCCTGGAGACCGTCGACTCCGGCACGATCGCGATCGACGGCAGGCCGCTGCCCCAGGAGGGCAAGGAGCTGGCCCGGCTGCGGGCCGACGTCGGCATGGTCTTCCAGTCCTTCAACCTCTTCGCGCACAAGACCGTGCTCGAGAACGTGATGCTGGGGCAGATCAAGGTCCGCAAGGTCGAGAAGAAGAAGGCCGAGGAGAAGGCACGCGCCCTGCTCGACCGGGTCGGCGTGGGCGCCCAGGCGGACAAGTACCCCGCCCAGCTCTCCGGCGGCCAGCAGCAGCGCGTCGCCATCGCCCGGGCGCTGGCCATGGACCCGAAGGTCATGCTCTTCGACGAGCCGACGTCGGCCCTCGACCCGGAGATGATCAACGAGGTCCTGGAGGTCATGCAGCAGCTCGCCCGCGACGGCATGACCATGATCGTCGTCACGCACGAGATGGGCTTCGCCCGGTCGGCCGCCAACCGCGTGGTGTTCATGGCGGACGGCAAGATCGTCGAGCAGGCCACGCCGGACCAGTTCTTCAGCAACCCGCGCAGCGACCGCGCCAAGGACTTCCTGTCGAAGATCCTGCACCACTGACGCCCGCCCGGCGCGCTCCGACGACTTGCCTCACCCGCCCCTGACGGCACACCCCTGATCGTCCGATCACAGCCAAAGGATGTTCACCATGAAGCTCCGCAAGGTCACCGCCGCCTCGGCCACGGTCTTCGCCCTCGCCCTCACCGCCACCGCGTGCGGCTCCGACGACGGCAACGACAGCGGCTCCTCCGGTGGCGACAACAAGAAGATCACCATCGGCATCAAGTTCGACCAGCCGGGCCTCGGCCAGAAGACCCCGCAGGGCTACTCCGGCTTCGACGTGGACGTCGCCACGTACGTCGCCAAGAAGCTCGGCTACACCGAGGACCAGATCGAGTGGAAGGAGTCGAAGAGCGCCGACCGCGAGACCATGCTGCAGCGCGGTGACGTCGACTTCATCGCCGCCACCTACTCGATCACCCCGGAGCGCCAGGAGAAGGTCGACTTCGCCGGCCCGTACCTGCTGGCCCACCAGGACGTGCTGATCCGCGCCGACGACGACTCCATCAAGTCGCCGGAGGACCTCAACAGCAAGAAGCTGTGCTCGGTGACCGGCTCCACCTCGGCCCAGAACGTCAAGGAGAAGCTGGCTCCGAAGGCCCAGCTGCAGGAGTACCCGACCTACTCCGCCTGCCTGACCGGTCTGCAGAACAAGGCCATCGACGCGCTGACCACCGACGACTCGATCCTCGCCGGTTACGCCTCCCAGTCGCAGTTCAAGGGCAAGTTCAAGCTCGGCGGCTTCAAGATGACCAACGAGAACTACGGCATCGGCATCAAGAAGGGCAGCGACCTCAAGGCCAAGATCAACGAGGCGCTCGAGGCCATGGTCGCCGACGGCGCCTGGGAGAAGGCCGTGAAGGACAACTTCGGTCCGGCCAACTACCAGAACGAGCCCGCGCCGAAGATCGGCGACATCAAGAGCTGAGGCAGCGCCTGACAGGGTGCGCCGCCCTCCGGAAGGGGCGGCGCACCGGGGCGGGCATCCCTACACGCGGAAGCGCGGGAGATCGTGTTCGACTTTCTTGAAGATTACGACCTGCTGGGGGCCTTCTGGACGACGGTGCAGCTTGCTGTGCTCTCCGCCGTCGGCTCCCTGATCTGGGGCACCTTGCTGGCCGCCATGCGCGTCGGCCCCGTGCCGCTGATGCGCGGCTTCGGGACCGCGTACGTGAACATCGTGCGGAACATCCCGCTCACCGTCATCATCCTGTTCACGTCGCTGGGCCTGAGCCAGACGCTGGGCATCAACCTCGGCGCGGACGACTTCGAGACGATCAACTTCCGGCTGGCCGTCCTCGGTCTGATCCTCTACACCTCGGCCTTCGTGTGCGAGGCGCTGCGCTCCGGCATCAACACGGTGCCGGTCGGACAGGCGGAGGCCGCCCGTGCGATCGGGCTCAGCTTCGGCCAGGTACTGAGCCTCGTGGTGCTGCCGCAGGCGTTCCGCTCCTCCGTCGTCCCGCTGGCGAACGTGCTGATCGCGCTCATCAAGAACACCACGGTGGCCGCCGCCATCGGTGTCGCCGAGGCGGCGCTGCTGATGAAGGAGATGATCGAGAACGAGGCACAGCTGCTGCTGATCTCCGCGATCATCGCCTTCGGTTTCGTGGTTCTGACGCTGCCGACCGGCCTGATCCTCGGCTGGGTGGGCAAGAAGGTGGCGGTGAAGCGATGAGCTCCGTTCTCTACGACGCCCAGGGGCCCCGCGCCAAGCGGCGCAACGTCCTGTTCACGGCCGTCTTCCTGGTCGCCCTCGCGGCCGTCCTGTGGTGGGTGTTCAGCACCCTCGACGAGAAGGGCCAGCTGGAGTGGGCCAAGTGGGAGATGTTCTTCACCAGCAGTGAGCCCTGGTCGACGTACATCTGGCCGGGCCTGGAGAACACCCTCAAGGCCGCCGCGCTGGCGATGATCATCGCGCTTCCGCTCGGCGCCGTCCTCGGTATCGCCCGGCTGTCGGACCACGCCTGGGTCCGCGTCCCGGTCGGCATCGTGGTGGAGTTCTTCCGCGCCATCCCCGTGCTGGTGCTGATGATCTTCGGTCTGGCGCTGTTCTCCGAGTACACCAACGTCAGCTCCGACGACCGTCCGCTGTACGCGGTCGTCACGGGTCTGGTGCTGTACAACGCCTCTGTCCTCGCCGAGATCGTCCGGGCGGGCATCCTGGCCCTGCCCAAGGGCCAGTCCGAGGCGGCGATGGCGATCGGCCTTCGCAAGGGCCAGCTGATGCGGTCCATCCTGCTGCCGCAGGCGGTCACCACGATGCTGCCGGCCATCGTCAGCCAGCTCGTCGTCATCCTGAAGGACACCGCGCTCGGCGGCGCCGTCCTCACCTTCCCGGAGCTGCTGGCGTCGGCCAACACGATGAGCGGCTACTACGGCGCCAACACCATCGCCAGCTTCACGGTGGTGGCGGTGATCTACATCGCGCTCAACTTCGCCCTCACGACCTTCGCGAGCTGGCTGGAGCGCCGGCTGCGGCGGGGCAAGAAGTCGACCGGTGCGGTGCTCAAGGCGGACGACGCGCAGGTCGCCGGTACGGCCGGAACCGGTGCGGGCGGCGCGACCTGACAGCGGGTCATCTCGTAGGACCATCACGGAGGCAGCGGCGATCTCGCCGCTGCCTCCGTCACTTGACGCAAGCAGCGGCAATGGGTTGCATACGTTCTGTGATCGTGCACCCTGCTCCAACTTCCTGTTCACCTGTGTCCCACGGGACACCGTCACGGGCAGGGGGCGCCGCGCCGTGGACCCGGTGATCATCGTCGGCGCGGGGCCCGTCGGGCTCACGCTCGCCCTGGCGCTGGCGCGTCAGGAGGTGCCCTGTGTCGTCCTCGACGAAGGCCCGGGCAAGGACGAACCGCGCCCCGCGCGCACCGTCGTCCTGCGCGAGGACACCGTCGCCCTCGTGGAACGGCTGACCGGCGCGCCGCTGACGGGCGGCTTCCGCCCGGCCGGATGGCGGTCGATGCGGCGCAAACAGGTGATGCGCGAGGTCGTGTTCGACGACGCCGCCGACCCCGCTCCCCTGCACATCGCCCAGCACGTGCTGACCGGCGCGCTGCGTGCCGCGCTGGCGGGCGAGCCGCTCGTGAAGATCGCCGTGGACAGCCGTCTGGACTCCCTCGAGCAGGAGCCCTCCGGTGTCACGGCCCACACCCGTGGTCCCAAGGGCACTTGGTGGCGCGGCAGTTACTTGGTCGGCTGCGACGGTCCGCGCTCGACCGTCCGCAAGCTCCAGGACATCCGCTTCCCCGGCCGCACCGCGGTGGAACGTTACGCCGTCGCCGCCTTGCGCACGGAACTGCCGTGGACCGACGAGGCGTTGCTCCACCGGGCGCCCCCGTGGCGGGCGGCCGGTCCGTCGGCCCGTGAGATCGTCGGCCGCCCGCTGCCGGACGGCCTGTGGCGTCTGGACTGGCTGCTGCCGCCGGGCAAGGACCTGGTCACGCCCGAGATGCTGGTCAACCGGGTCCGGGAGACCCTCACCGGCTGGGCCGACGGGGCGTCACCGGCGTACGAACTCCTCGACACCGGCGTCCACACGGTCCACCACCGACTGGCCCGGCGCTGGCGGGTGGGCCGCGTGTTCCTCGCCGGGGACGCGGCCCACCTTCTCGGCGCGCTGGGCACGCAGGGCCTCGAGGAGGGACTGCGGGACGCCGACAACCTCGCCTGGAAGCTGGCCCTGGCCTGGCACCAAGGACCCCACGAGGCGCTGCTCGACAGCTACCAGAAGGAGCGGCGCGCGGCCGTCGCCGCCCGGCTGCGCGCCGCCGACCAGGTACTGCCCCTGCTGCGCGGCGGCGGAGGTCTGCGCTCCTACGTCCCCGGCTCGTCCCGCGGTCACGACGCCCTGCTCGCCGACGGTCATCTGGGGCGCGGGGCACTGGGTGCGCCGGGGGCGTACGCCGACTCGCCGCTCGCGCCTCCCCGCCTCGACGGAGAGGTCGCCGTCGGCACGCCGCCCGGGGCCGCCGTCATCGACGTGCGGGTCACCGCGGAGGACGGCACGTTCGTGCGGCTGCGTGACCGGCTCGGGCGCGGCGCCCTGCTGGTGGTGCTGATCGCGCCGGGCACGGGGGTGTGGGAGCGGAAGCACTGGGTGACCGCCGGCATCATGCCCCGGCTGGCGGCGGCGGTGACCGCGCTGCCGTGCCACGCCGAACTGCTCGTCGCCGAGACCTATCCGGGTGCCGGGGCCCACACCGTGCTGCTGGTGCGACCCGACGGCCGCCTGGTCACCGCGCTGAACGGGGTACGCCCGGCCGATCTCTACGCGGCGGCCGAGGCGACGCTGGGCGGTGCCGTGAAAGCGGCTGCCGAGGCAGGGGCGTCGGCCGGTTCCCGCTGACCGGCCGCCGGTCCCGTCGCACCGGCCGCCGGTCCCGTCGCACCGGTGGCCGGTCTCGTCGCCCGTCCGCATGGTGACGGCGAGTTGACCGGCCCACACCGTCATGGTGTACTCCGGATCGTGACCGACACCGATGTGCGCCTGTGGCGGAGGGTCCATATGGACCTCGTCCGCTACGCGGGCTGCGTGTGTCGGCCGTCCTGCTGAATTCGCTCCTCACTTCCTTCGGCGCGCGCCGCTGCCGCGCGCCTCTCGCGAACTCTTCTCAGGACGGTACCCGTGTCTGTCTCCTCCCCTGCCTCCGCCTCTGCTCCCGCCGGTGTCTCCGGCCGCCCCACGCAGGCGGACCTCCTCGACTTCGCTCGGCGTACTGCCGCCGACACCGAGCTGATCGCCTCGCTCCCGCTCGATCCGGAGGGGCGCACGTGGGTGCGGCTGTCGGGTCCCGGCGGCAGCGAAGCCTGGCTGATCGGCTGGCCGCCCGGCACGGGTACCGGCTGGCACGACCACGCCGACTCCGTGGGCGCCTTCGTGACCGCGGCCGGCGAGCTCAAGGAGCACTCGCTCGCCGCCCGGTTGCCCACCGACGGCTGGAAGACCCTGGAACTCAGTGACGGCGTGGACCGGGAACGCCGGCTGCCGGCCGGGAAGGGACGCGCCTTCGGCCGGCACCACGTGCACGAGGTGCTCAACGAGTCCCCCGACCGGCACGCGATCTCCGTCCACGCCTACTACCCGCCTCTGCCGCAGATCCGCCGCTACAGCCGCAGCGGGCAAGTTCTGCGCCTGGAGCAGATCGAGCGCCCGGAGGACTGGCAGTGAGCGAACCGACCGGAATCGACGCGCTGCTGGACCGGGTGCGCCAGGGCTACGAGCGGATCGAGCCGCGTGCGGCGTACGACGCCGCCGCGGCCGGTGAGGCGCTGCTGGTCGACATCCGGTACGCGGCCCTGCGCGAGGCGGACGGACTGATACCGGGCGCCGTGGTGATCGAGCGCAACGAACTGGAGTGGCGCCTGGATCCACACGGCAGCCACCGGATCCCCGAGGCCACGGGGCACGATCTGCGCGTCGTCGTGGTGTGCAACGAGGGTTACGCCTCCAGCCTGGCGGCCGAATCGCTGCACCGCCTGGGCCTGTACCGGGCCACCGACCTGGTCGGCGGCTTCCAGGCGTGGCGGGCGGCGGGACTGCCGGTGGCGTAGTGCGCCCGTGGCGGGAGGCCGACGGCAGCGGGGTCAGCGGTCCGCGGAGGGGCAGTACAACGGCGCCGTGTCCGCGTTGGCTCGCGTGACCAGGCGGATCGGCGTCTTGGCGATCTTCTCGGCCTCCCGGTCGCGCAGCAGGGCGATGGCGTTCCTGACGGCCAGTTCGCCCGTGTTCCCGGCCGAGTTGGAGACGGTCGCGGAGAAGCGTCCGTCCTTGAGCGCGGCGAGGGCTTCGTCGGTGCCGTTGACGGTCACGATCTTCACCTTGTCGGCTCCGGCCGCGTCGAACGACTTGCGCGCGGCGAAGGCCATCTGCTCGTTGGCGACGAAGGCGTAGTCCAGGTCGGGGTGCGCCTCCGCCATGGTCGCGGCGACCTGGCCGGCCTCGGCGGCGTCGAACATGCCGGGCTGGTTGGCGACCACTTCGGCGTTGACCGGCAGCGCCTCGGTGAAGCCGCCCACGAGCAGGTCGGACGCGGCGCCCGGCGCGCCCGCGATGACGCCGACCTGTACGTCCCGGCCCGCCGCGTCGTCGGCGACCCACCGGGCGTCCAGTGCGCCCACCGCTTCCAGGTCGACGACGACCGCGCCCAGGATGTCGGACGGGTCGGCGCTGACGGAGGTCAGGAAGACGGGGATGCCCGCGCTCTTGGCCTTCGCGAGGTCGCTCTTGAGGGCGTCCGTGCTGACGGTCTGGAGGATGATCGCATCGACCTCGCGCGCGATCATGTCCTCGATGTTGGACAGTTCGGTGGTCGCGTCCTGCTCGGAGTTGGCCGTGACGAGCTCGGCGAAGTTGTTCTTGGCCGTGATCTCCACGGACTTCTGCAGGCAGGTGTGGAACTGGCTGCCACCTCCGTTGACGAAGCCGAGGGTGAGAGGGCCGTCGTGCGCGGAGCCGGCGTCGGCCCCCGCGTTCAGACCGCAGCCGCTCAGGGCCAGACCGGCGCCGAGGAGCAGGAGGTGCGTCGCTCTTCGGGTGCGCGCGGGCAGGGGCATGGCGGGGCCGCCTTTCTGGACGTACCGGAGGATCCGTGCGGGTTCCGTTCGCCGCCCGGGGTGTCCCAAGGGCGGCGTACGCGCACGCCCCCACACGAACCGGACAGCGCGCGACGGCAGCAGACGGTACAGCGGTACGAAAGGCGTTCACCCTTATGGGTACGCAAGGTAATCGTGCGGGATCTTCGGCTCTCGCGGCTCGCCGTGTCCGAGACCGCACTGGCAGAGTGGCGGCTCGACGGCGCGCCGCGGGGCGCGCCCGCCCGGTGGCCGGAAGGCGTCGCGCGGGGCAGGAACGGGCGGGCGGGGACGCCTGCGTGTGGGTGCCTCCCGGGGGCGGGCACGGGCGGGCGCCGCGTCGGTCAGAACCCCTCGTCTCCGAGGAACTCCGTGTCCTCGCCTTCCTCCTCCAGCGCTTGCCGGACCACCCGCAGGGCCATGCCCTCGGAGTAGCCCTTGCGCGCCAGCATGCCCGCGAGGCGGCGCAGCCTCTTGTCCCGGTCGAGGCCCCGGGTGGAGCGCAGTTTCCGTGCGACGAGTTCGCGCGCGGTCGCCTCCTCCTGCTCGGAGTCGAGCTGGGACACGGCGGCGTCGATGAGTGTGGAGTCGACACCCTTGGTCCGCAGCTCCCGTGCGAGGGCACGCCGGGCCAGCCCACGGCCGTGGTGCCGGGACTCCACCCAGGCGTCCGCGAAGGCGCTGTCGTTGATCAGGCCGACCTCCTCGAACCGGGACAGCACCTCCTCGGCGGCGTCGTCGGGGATCCCCCGCTTGCTCAGGGCGTCGGCGAGCTGCTTCCGCGTACGCGGGGTTCCGGTGAGCAGACGTAGGCAGACCGCCCGCGCCTGCTCGACCGGGTCCCGCGGAGGCTCCCCCTTCTCGGCCCTCGACGAGGAAGTGGTACCTCCGTCCTCGGCCGGCGGCTCTTCACGCTCGCGCCGACGGCGCCCGCGCGAGCCGCCCGTCCCACGGGCGGACCGGCCGCCGGGTCCCCGGCGCGGCCCGCCGTCACCGGGCGGGCCGACGCCGTACGGCGCGAAGGGATCGTCGTCGGCATCCGCGCCGACGAACGCGTCCTCGTACCGGGACGTCTCCGCCCCGTACGCGCCGTCGCCCGTCTCCGATTCGTCCCCGCCGTACCCGTAGCCGTCCGCCCCGGCGGAGCTCCTGTCGCCCGGTCTCCCCCGCTCACGCGCGCGCGAAGCGGCCTCCGGGTGGGCGGCGTACTCGGCCCAGTCGGTTCGTCGTGTCACGGGTCAGCTCTTGGCTGCCGCGGCCTTGGACTTGGTGGCCTTGGCCGCGGGGGCGGGCACGGTCGCGGCGGCGTCGGCCGGGGTCGTGGACCCCGCGGCGTCCGCACCCGGCTCGGCGGCCGGCTCCTCCGGGCGCACTCCGACGCCCAGCTTCTCCTTGATCTTCTTCTCGATCTCGTTGGCGAGGTCGGGGTTGTCCTTCAGGAAGTTGCGCGCGTTCTCCTTGCCCTGGCCGAGCTGGTCGCCCTCGTACGTGTACCAGGCGCCGGCCTTGCGGACGAAGCCGTGCTCGACTCCCATGTCGATCAGGCCGCCCTCACGGCTGATGCCCTGGCCGTAGAGGATGTCGAACTCGGCCTGCTTGAAGGGCGGCGCGACCTTGTTCTTGACGACCTTGCAACGGGTGCGGTTGCCGACCGCCTCCGTGCCGTCCTTCAGCGTCTCGATGCGGCGGATGTCGATGCGCACGGAGGCGTAGAACTTCAGCGCCCGGCCACCGGTCGTGGTCTCCGGGGAGCCGAACATCACACCGATCTTCTCGCGCAGCTGGTTGATGAAGATCGCCGTGGTCTTGGACTGGTTGAGCGCGCTGGTGATCTTCCGCAGCGCCTGGCTCATGAGCCGGGCTTGCAGACCGACATGGCTGTCACCCATCTCGCCCTCGATCTCCGCGCGCGGGACGAGCGCGGCGACGGAGTCGATGACGATGAGGTCGAGGGCGCCGGAGCGGACCAGCATGTCCACGATCTCCAGAGCCTGCTCGCCGTTGTCCGGCTGGGAGAGGATCAGGTTGTCGATGTCGACGCCGAGCTTCTTCGCGTACTCGGGGTCGAGGGCGTGCTCCGCGTCCACGAACGCGACCTGGCCGCCGGCCTTCTGCGCGTTCGCCACCGCGTGCAGGGTCAGGGTCGTCTTACCCGAGGACTCGGGGCCGTAGATCTCCACGACACGGCCGCGCGGCAGGCCGCCCACACCGAGGGCCACGTCGAGCGCGGTCGACCCGGTCGAGATGACCTCGATGGGCTCCTTCGACCGCTCGCCCATGCGCATGACCGCGCCCTTGCCGAATTGCCGTTCAATCTGTGCGAGCGCGGCGTCCAGGGCCTTCTCGCGGTCGGTTCCTGCCATGGGTTCCACCCGGTTTGCTTGATTCGATCGCTTCACGTCAAAGACGCTAATGCCTGCCACTGACAATGCGCCCCGATGCGGGTCCGGCCTGTGGATAACTCGGGCACTTCTCCGTCCAAACCCAGTCGAAACGCCCGTCACGAACCCCGCCGGAGCCTCCATGAGAATGGATGTTCGATTTTTGTGTCAAGCGCATCACGCGGCACCTCCGAGCGTACGTCGCCGTGCCGGCGGCTAGAGTGCGGACGCGACGCGACGAAGGGGGCAACGTGGCCAAGGTCGACATCAGTCTGGACGCCGAACTGGTGGTGGAAGTGATGGTCCTGGCCGGCATCGGCTCGCCCCAGGACGCCGTCGAGGCGGTGGTGCGCGACTACATCGCGCGCGGCCACCGCACGGAGACCCGCACCGAGCTCAGGGACCAGGCCCTGCGCGAGGTCGACGTCAGGCCGCAGGACCCACAGGGCTGATCCCCTGCCCTGGGGGACCCGTCCTCAGCGGGAACCCTCTTCCGGACCCTCCGCGCCGGTCCGTGCCGTCCCCGGTCGGCTCGCCCACAGCTTCCGCGCGCGCGTGAACGGGCCGGACCCCGACCCCCGGTCCCGGTGCCCGTGGACACGGGGGTCGTCCGTGACGTCGTACCGCTTGACGTACGCCCCCAGGAACGCCTGCAGCGTGGCGACCGCCGGGATGGCGATCAGCGCGCCGACGGCGCCGAGGAGCGCGGTGCCCGCGATGACCGAGCCGAAGGCCACCGCGGGATGGATGTCCACGGTCTTGGACGTCAGCTTGGGCTGCAGCACGTAGTTCTCGAACTGCTGGTAGATCACCACGAAGACCAGCACCCACAGCGCGTACCACGGGTTGACCGTGAAGGCGATCAACATGGGCAGCGCACCCGCGAGATACGTGCCGATGGTCGGGATGAACTGCGACACCAGGCCCACCCACACCGCGAGCGCCGGCGCGTAGGGCACGTCCAGGATCTCCAGCAGGACGAAGTGGGCTATGCCGGAGATCAGCGCCATCAGGCCGCGCGAGTACAGGTAGCCGCCGGTCTTGTTCACGGCGATCTCCCACGCGCGCAGGACCTCGGCCTGCCGGGCGGGCGGCAGGACGGAGCAGAGCGCGCGGCGCAGCCGGGGGCCGTCGGCGGCGAAGTAGAACGCGAACAGCGTAATCGTCAGCAGCTGGAAGAGCCCGCCGAGGACCTGGGCGGACACGTCCAGGACGCCGGTGGCGCTGTTCTGCACGTAGTTGCGCAGCCAGTCGGAGCGGAGCAGGCCCTCCTGGATGTCGACCCGTCTCAGCTCGGTGTGGAAGTGGCCGTTGACCCAGTTGATCACGGAGTCGAGGTAGTCGGGGAAGTCCTCGACCATCTTGATGATCTGGCCGGCGAGCATGGAGCCGAGCAGCGTGACGAAGCCCGCGGCGGCGACCAGCACGGCGATGAAGACGAGGAAGGTGGCCAGCCCGCGGCGCATGCCGCGCGCGGCCATCCAGCTCACCGCGGGCTCGATCGCGAGGGCCAGGAAGAACGCGATGAGGATGTTGATCAGCAGGCCGGTCAGCTGGTGGAAGGCCCAGCTGCCCAGCTGGAACACGGCGTAGAGGGTCAGGGCCAGCACGAACGCCCGGGGCAGCCAGCGCGGCATGCGGGCGCCCGGCCCGGCGGTGCCCTCGGCCGGAGGCCGGACGGGCGGCGTCGTGCCGGGCGGGGATGCGTGCCGGGCGTCCTGCCCGGTCTCGTCAGTGCGTGCCACGGACCAAGTCTCGCCCACGCCACCGACAGCAAACCGCCGCTCTGCGATCTTCGTGACCTGTCAGCGCTGCTCGTGTGGCACGTTCATGACCGTGCAGACCACACGCCACACGTCTTTGGCGTCCCAGCCCGCGTCCAGGGCCTCGCGCACCGTGCGCCCGCCGAGCTCCGTCATCACGTGGTCGCGCGCGAAGGTGTCGGCGTACCCCGGACCGAAGTGTTCCGCCATCCGCTGCCAGAAGACCGTCAACCGCATGACTCCAGTATCCCGCCCCTGGGGGTGGGCCTGCGCCGGGACCGGTTGCCGAGACCGCTTTCCGCCCTACGGTCTGACGCATGGCCGAAACCGGAGCTTCCCCACTCCCCCCGACGCCCCCGGCGCGCTCCCCGCTCGCGCGCGCGGAGCACTTCGTCTGGCTCACCGCGCGCGTGCTGGAGCAGCGTCTCTTCGCGTACGACTTCCGGGGCGGCGACGCCGGGCCTGTGGAGACCGCGCTCGATGCCTACCGCAACGAGGACGGCGGATACGGTCACGGGCTGGAACCCGATCTGCGGGGCCCGGTCAGCCAGCCGCTGCACACCGCACGCGCCCTGCGGGTCCTGGACGCCGTCGGACGGTGCGGCGGGCAGCGCGTGGAGCGCATGTGCCGGTACCTGACCTCCGTCTCCACTCCGGACGGGGCCCTGCCGGCGGTCCGTCCCGGCCGGCACGGATACCCGGTCGCCCCCTTCGTGCCGGTCATGGACGACCCTCCTGGTGAGCTGCTCGCCACCGGGCCGGTGGTCGGCCTCCTGCACCGCAACGAGGTCTGGCACGCGTGGCTGTTCCGGGCCACGGACTTCTGCTGGCGGACGGTAGAGTCGCTGCTCACCTCCCATCCGTACGAGGTCCAGGCCGCCGTGACGTTTCTGGACTCCGCCCCCGACCGCCCGCGCGCGGAGGCCGCCGCCGACCGGCTCGGCCGCCTGGTGCGCGCACAGCGCCTCGCGGTGCTGGACCCGGAGGACCAGGACGCGTACCCGGTCGCCCCCGGCTACGCCCCGGGCGAGCACCACTTCCCCCACGACTACGCGAGGACCACGCACTCCCTCGCGCGCGCGTGGTTCACGGACGACGAGATGGCCCGCTCCCTGGACTTCCTCGCCGCGGAGCAGGAGGAGGACGGGGGCTGGCCCGTCCGCCGGCGGCGCTGGGCAGAGGCCCCGGCCCTGGAGGCGCGCCCAGGAGTGACCCTCGACGCCCTGCGCACGCTGCGGACGCACGGTCGCCCCATCGCCTGACCTGCCCGCCTCACCCGCCCATGGCCCGCACGCCCGCGGTCACCACCACGGCCGCCGCGACGACGAGGAGGAACGGTGCCCGCAGCACCAGCGCCACGGCCGCCGCGCCGAGTCCCGCGGCCCGCGCGTCCAGCACGAGCGCGGGCCCGTCGGCGAAGGTCTGCTGGGCGGTGAGAGCGGCGAGAAGGGCCACGGGCAGCAGGGCGGCGAGACGCCTGACCAGCGGTTTCTCCAGGGCGCCCGCAGGCACGAGCAGTCCGGCCAGCTTGACGGCGTAGCAGCCGAGCGCGGTCACGCCGATCGCGATCCAGATGTTCACCGCTCCTCCTCGCCTGCGGCGCCGCCCTTGCGACGCCCCTCCGCCCACAGGACCACCGGCGCCGCCAGCGCGGCCACGAGGACCGGCACACCGGCGGGCAGGACGGGCAGCAGACCGAGTCCCAGCAGCACGGCCAGGCCGGCGACCGCGCGCTCCGTGGACGTCTTCAGCATCGGCGCGAGCAACGCCAGGAAGACCGCGGGGCCGGCCGCGTCGAGGCCCCAGGCGTCGGTGTCGCCGATGGCCTCCGCGCCCAGCGCGCCGAGCAGCGTGGTGAGGTTCCACAGCACGTACAGGCTGAGTCCGGTGACGGTGAAGCCGATCCGGACGGCCCGCCGCGTGGGCTGCGCGAGCGCCACGGCCGTCGTCTCGTCGATGACCCACTGGGCGGCGAACGGCCGCACCGCGCGCGGGAGGGCCAGCAGCTGCGACAGCCGCAGCCCGTAGAAGGCGTTGCGCACACCCAGGAAGAAGGCCCCCGCCGCGGCCGTGAACGGATTGCCGCCGGCCGCGAGCGCCCCCACGAGCGCGAACTGGGACGCGCCGGTGAAGACCAGGAGGCTGAGCGCGCACGTCTGCAGCAGCGTGAGCCCGCTTCCCGCCGAGGTCACCCCGAAGGCGAACCCGGACAGTCCTACGGCGACGCCGACTCCCAGGGCGTCCCGGACGACGGCGGCGTCCGGCTTCTCCGGGACGTTCGTGTCCGGTACAGCTGTCTGTTGTGTCACGCCTCGGACGGTAGGCGAAGCCGTCACCGCGCGTCTTGTACGTTCTTGCGCTCGCGCTGGTAGGCCCCCGGGGGCACGCCCACGATGCGGCTGAAATGCCGGTTCAGGTGCGGCTGGTCGGTGAACCCCACGGCGGCGGCGGCCTCGGCCGGCGTCGTCCCGGCGTCGAGCAGCCGTCGCGCCCGGCGCACCCGGGCGTCCGTCAGCCAGCTGTGGGGCGGCATGCCGTAGGCGTCCCGGAAGGCGCGCAGCAGGGCGAAGGGGCTGCTGCCGAGATCCCCGGCCAGCGCCTGCAGGCTCGGTGGGTCGGCCATCCGCTCCTCCAGCACGGCACGCGCGCGTGCCGCGACGCCGGCCCCCGCCGTCCGCACCTCGCGCCGGGGCAGCGGCCCGCCGTTCAGCCGCAGCAGCCGGGTGACGGCCACCCTCAGCAGCGTGTCGGCGGCGAGCGCGTTGCCCTCGTCGGTGGCCCGCAGCACGCGGTGCACCAAGGCGACGGTGTACGGATCGTCGAGCACCGGCCTGACGAACCCGGGCGTGCCGCGCAGCGTGGTCGTCTCCGCCGCTATCGCGGCCACCACCTCGGGCGAGGGGTAGACGGCCCCGTACCGCCAACCCTCCGGCACACCGGCCCGGCCCGTGTGCGGGGTGTCCGGGTTGACCAGCGCGAGCGCCCCGGCCCCCGCGTACTGATCGCCGCCCCCGTGGTGGAAGACCTCCACCCCGTCGGCGATGGCGGCGATGACGAAGTGCTCGTGCGTGTGCCGCACGAAGGTCTTCCGTATGTACCGCGCGCGCAGCAGGTCGACGCCGGGCAGCTCGGCGTACACCCAGTGCCGTGCCCGCTCACCCGATCCGGCCATGCCCCCATTCTCCGCCACGGCACGAGCCGGCGGCGCCCGGCCCCCGCCCTGTCCGGCCGCGTCCGCCCAGCTCAGCGCGATTGTCAGTCCTCGGGTGCACGATGGATCCATGGTCAGCTCCGCACACCGAGCCCTGGACGGCTTCTCCCCCGCGACCCGCGGCTGGTTCACGGGGGCCTTCTCCGCGCCCACCGCCGCCCAGGCGGGCGCGTGGCAGGCCATCGGTGAGGGGTCGGACGTGCTGGTGGTGGCCCCCACCGGTTCCGGCAAGACACTGGCGGCGTTCCTCGCCGCCCTGGACCAGCTGGCCTCGACGCCTCCGCCCGCCGACCCCAAGAAGCGCTGCCGGGTCCTTTACATCTCCCCGCTCAAGGCCCTGGCCGTCGACGTCGAGCGCAACCTCCGCAGCCCCCTGACCGGTATCCGCCAGGAATCCGTACGCCTGGGGCTGCCCGAGCCCGAGGTCAAGGTCGGCATCCGCTCCGGTGACACCCCGGCCGCCGAGCGCCGCGCCCTGTCGACCCGTCCGCCGGACATCCTGATCACCACGCCGGAATCCCTCTTCCTGATGCTGACGTCGGCCACGCGTGATGCGCTGACCGGCGTGGAGACTGTGATCCTGGACGAGGTGCACGCGGTCGCGGGCACCAAGCGCGGCGCCCATCTCGCGCTCTCCCTAGAACGCCTGGACGAGCTGCTGCCCAGGCCTGCCCGCCGCATCGGCCTCTCGGCGACGGTCCGCCCGGTCGACGAGGTCGCCCGGTTCCTCTCTCCCCGCCGGAAGGTGGAGATCGTCCAGCCGGCCTCGGGCAAGGAGTTCGACCTGTCCGTCGTCGTCCCGGTCGAGGATCTGGGCGAGCTGGGCGGCTCCCCGGTCGCCGACGGCAACGAGGGGGCGGAGCGTCCGTCGATCTGGCCCCACGTCGAGGAGCGGATCACCGACCTCGTCCAGTCGCACCGCTCGACGATCGTCTTCGCCAACTCCCGCCGCCTCGCGGAGCGCCTGTGCAACAGGCTCAACGAGATCGCGTACGAACGGGCGACCGGTGAGCCCCTGGACGAGCACCACTCCCCCGCCGAACTCATGGGTGGTTCGGGAGCCGCCCAGGGCGCCCCGCCCGTGATCGCCCGTGCCCACCACGGCTCGGTCTCCAAGGAGCAGCGCGCCCTCGTGGAGGAGGATCTGAAGGCGGGCCGCCTGCCCGCCGTGGTCGCCACCTCCAGCCTGGAGCTGGGCATCGACATGGGCGCCGTCGACCTGGTCGTCCAGGTCGAGTCCCCGCCCTCCGTCGCCTCCGGTCTCCAGCGCGTCGGCCGCGCGGGGCACCAGGTCGGCGCGGTCTCCACGGGCGTGGTGTTCCCCAAGTACCGCGGCGACCTGGTGCAGGCGGCCGTGGTCACCGAGCGGATGCGCAGCGGCGCCATCGAGGCCCTGAAGATCCCCGCGAACCCGCTGGACGTCCTGGCGCAGCAGCTCGTCGCGATGACCGCGCTGGACACCTGGCAGGTCGACGACCTGCTCGCCGCGGTGCGCCGCGCCGCTCCCTTCGCGTCGCTCCCCGAGTCGGCCTTCACGGCCGTCCTGGACATGCTCGCGGGCCGCTACCCGTCCGACGCCTTCGCCGAGCTGCGCCCGCGTGTGGTGTGGGACCGGGTCGCCGGCACGGTCACCGGCCGGCCTGGCGCGCAGCGTCTCGCCGTCACCTCCGGGGGCACGATTCCCGACCGCGGTCTCTTCGGCGTGTTCCTCGCCGGAGCGGACCCGAAGAAGGGCGGCGGCCGGGTCGGCGAGCTGGACGAGGAGATGGTGTACGAGTCCCGGGTGGGTGACGTCTTCACCCTCGGCACCAGCTCCTGGCGCATCGAGGACATCACGCGTGACCGCGTCCTGGTCTCGCCCGCGCCCGGAGTGCCGGGCAGGCTGCCGTTCTGGAAGGGCGACCAGCTGGGCCGCCCCCTGGAACTGGGCCGCGCGCTGGGCGCGTTCCTGCGCGAGGTCGGCTCCCTCTCCAAGGAGGACGCCCGGCTGCGGCTGCTCACCGCTGGCCTGGACGCCTGGGCCGCGGACAACGTCCTGTCGTACCTCGACGAGCAGCGGGAGGCCTGCGGCCACGTCCCCGACGACCGCACCATCGTCGTGGAGCGCTTCCGTGACGAACTGGGCGACTGGCGGGTCGTGGTCCACTCCCCCTTCGGTGCCCAGGTCCACGCCCCGTGGGCGCTCGCGCTCGGTGCCCGGCTGTCCGAGCGGTACGGCATGGACGCCCAGGTCATGCACGCGGACGACGGCATCGTGCTGCGCCTGCCGGACGCCGATCTGATGGGGCTGGACCTGCTCGACCAGGACCCCATGAAGCCGGGCACGGAGTACGACGCCGAGCAGGCACCCGTCGGCGCGGCCGACGTCGTCTTCGACAAGGGCGAGGTCGACCGGGTCGTCACCGACCAGGTGGGCGGCTCGGCCCTGTTCGCGTCCCGCTTCCGCGAGTGTGCCGCCCGTGCGCTGCTCCTGCCACGCCGCAATCCCGGGAAGCGCACACCGCTGTGGCAGCAGCGCCAGCGCGCCGCCCAGCTGCTGGAGGTGGCGAGCGAGTTCGGCTCGTTCCCGATCGTCCTGGAAGCGGTCCGCGAGTGCCTCCAGGACGTGTTCGACGTCCCCGGGCTGGTCGAGCTGATGGGCGATCTGGAGTCCCGCAGGGTGCGCCTGGTCGAGGTCACCACTCCGGAGCCGTCCCCCTTCGCCCGCTCCCTGCTGTTCGGTTACGTCGCCCAGTTCCTGTACGAGGGCGACTCGCCGCTCGCCGAGCGCCGCGCCGCCGCTCTGTCCCTGGACTCGCGGCTGCTGGCCGAGCTGCTGGGCCAGGCGGAGCTGCGCGAACTGCTCGACGCGGACGTGCTGACCGAGCTGGAGAGCGAGCTGCAGTGGCTCACCGAGGATCGTCGCGTCAAGGACGTGGAGGGCGTCGCGGACCTGCTGCGGCTGCTCGGGCCGCTCACGGACGCGGAGCTGGCCGAGCGGGGCGCCGAGCCGCAGTGGGCCCATGAGCTGGCCGCCGCCCGCCGCGCGATCAAGGTGCGCATCGCGGGCGCCGATCACTGGGCGGCGATCGAGGACGCGGGCCGGCTGCGCGACGCGCTGGGCACCGCGCTGCCCGTCGGTGTGCCCGAGGCCTTCACGGAGCCGGTCAAGGACCCCCTCGGCGACCTCCTCGCCCGCTACGCCCGCACCCACGGGCCGTTCACGTCGGTCACGGCGGCGGCCCGCTTCGGCCTGGGCGTGGCCGTCACCGACGGCGCCCTGCAGCGGCTCGCCGCGGCGGGGAGGGTCGTCCAGGGCGAGTTCCATCCGGCCGGGATCGGCCAGGAGTGGTGTGACGCGACCGTACTGCGCCGACTGCGCCGCCGCTCCCTGGCCGCGCTGCGGCACGAGCTGGAGCCGGTGCCACCGGCCGCGCTCGGACAGTTCCTCCCTCAGTGGCAGCACATCGGCAAGGGCCACGCGTTGCGCGGCATCGACGGACTCGTGCGCGCCGTCGAGCAGTTGCAGGGCGCGTCCGTGCCCGCGTCCGCCCTGGAGAAACTGGTCCTGCCGTCCCGGGTGACCGACTACACCCCGGCGATGCTCGACGAACTCACGGCCGCCGGCGAGGTGGTGTGGGCCGGGGCGGGCTCCCTCCCCGGAAAGGACGGCTGGGTCTCGCTGTACCTGGCCGACGCTGCCCCGCTCCTCCTGCCACCCCCGCACCCGCTGGAACCGACCGCCCTGCACCAGTCCGTCCTGGACGCGCTCTCCGGCGGCTACGGCCTGTTCTTCCGTCAGATCGCCGACCAGGTCCGCGCCACCACCCACCCCGAGGCCACCGACCCTCAACTGGCCGACGCCCTGTGGGACCTGGCCTGGTCCGGGCGGCTGACGAACGACACGCTCGCGCCCCTGCGCTCCCTGCTGGGCTCCGGCCGCACCGCGGGCTCCACCGCCCACCGCGCCAAGCGGTCGGTACCGCGCGGCCGTTACGGCTCACTGACGGCCGCCGCGCGCACCGCTTCCCGCACCGGCCCCCCGACCGTCGCGGGCCGCTGGTCCCTGCTCCCGGCGCACGAGAGCGACCCGACGGTGCGCGCGCACGCCCTGGCCCGCACGCTCCTCGACCGGCACGGTGTGGTGACCCGCGGCGCGGTCGCCGCGGAGGGCGTCGAGGGGGGCTTCTCGGCGACGTACCGCATCCTGTCCGCCTTCGAGGAGAGCGGGCAGGCCCGGCGGGGCTATGTGGTGGAAGGTCTCGGTGCGGCGCAGTTCGCCATGGACGGCGCCGTGGACCGGCTGCGCGCGGTCGCGAACGCCCGCGACCGCGGCGACGGCCTGCCCGGGCCGGGCTACGCGGACGGCCGTCTGGACGGCCTCGGCTCATCCGCCGGCTTCCCGTCCGGTGGCCTCGCGGCCGATGACCTCCCCTTCGGCGACTTCGCTCCCGACGGCCTCGGTTCGGACGGCTTTCCGTCGGGCGGCCGCGACTACGCCGAACCGGGCGCCGGCGGCCCACGAGGCGGTGGGATGTACGGGGGCTCCGGCCTCCCGCAGGGCTCGTACGACACCGGCTTCCCCAGCCGTCGCAGCCGCCTCTCTCCCGCTTCCCGGGCCGTCGTCCTGGCCGCCGCGGACCCGGCGAACGCGTACGGCGCGGCCCTCGCCTGGCCGGAGCCCCCGGCCGGCGCCACGCACAAGCCGGGCCGCAAGGCGGGCTCCCTCGTCGTGCTCGTCGACGGCGAGCCGGCGCTCTACATGGAGCGCGGCGGCAAGACGCTGCTGGCCTGGCCCTCCGACCCGGACAGCGCGCCCACCGAGGACGCCCGGCTGCGGGAGGCCACGGAGGCGCTGGCCGCGGCCGCCCGCGCGGGTTCCCTCGGCACGGTCACGGTGGAGCGGGTCAACGGCGCCGCGGCCCTGACCTCCCCCTTCGGCACCCTCCTGGAGGAGGCAGGCTTCATCGCCACCCCCCGCGGCCTGCGCATACGAGCGTGAGCCACCCCCACGGCAGCGTCACAGAGCGCGGCCGGGAAGGCTCACCGGGACAACCGTCCCCCCGGGGAACCACGGCGCGGAACGGTCGACCGGACTCCCGGCCCCGGGCTCCCGCCCCCGGACCACGGCCCGACCACACCATCCCGTACTCCGCCACCCGTGCGCGGGTGGCCCGCACCCGCACCCGCAGGCGCACCCGTGTCACCCTTGACCCATGCCCGAAGGAGACACGGTCTGGCAGGCCGCCAAACGGCTGCACGACGCCCTCGCGGGCCAGACGCTGACCCGCAGCGACTTCCGCGTGCCCAAGTACGCGACGGCCGACCTCACCGGCCGAAGGGTCCTGGACGTCACCCCGCGCGGCAAGCACCTGCTCACCCGCGTCGAGGGCGGCCTGACCGTCCACTCGCATCTCCGGATGGACGGCTCCTGGAAGGTGTACGCCGACGGGCAGCGCTGGACCGGCGGCCCGGCGCACCAGATCCGCCTGATCCTGGGCACCGCCGACCGCGCGGCCGTCGGCTACCGCCTCCCGGTCCTGGAACTCCTGCGCACCGCCGACGAGCAGCGCGTCGTCGGCCATCTCGGCCCCGACCTGCTGGGACCGGACTGGGACCCCGACCGGGCGCTCGCCAATCTGCTCCGGGACCCCGCCCGCCCCCTCGGCGAGGCCCTGCTCGACCAGCGCAATCTCGCCGGTATCGGCAACGTCTACAAGAGCGAGCTCTGCTTCCTGCTGGGAGTCACCCCGTGGCTCCCCGTGGGCGAGCTGCCCGCCGCACCGGCCGCGAAGCTCCCGGCGCTCGCCCAGCGGCTCCTGGAGGCCAACCGCGAGCGGCCGGTCCGCAGGACGACGGGCGGTCACCGCGGCCAGGACCTGTTCGTGTACGGCCGCGCGCCCAGGCCGTGCCCGCGCTGCGGCACATCCATCCGAGTGGCCGACCAGGGCGACGGCTCCCGCGACCGCCCCACGTACTGGTGTCCGGTCTGCCAGGCGGGGCCCGCGCCGCACGCGGCGCGGGCGACTGGTACCGGGCGGCGGCGCACGGCGTGATGACTCAGTCGACGAGCAGGGCATCCATCTGGCCGACCGCCTGACGCAGCGGCCCGGGGGAGCGGACCGGACGCCGCAACCGGCAGGGAGCGGCTGCGAGCCCGGTGCGCTGCCGCTCTGCTCCACGCGTTGCTCGCCACGAGGCAGGAGCGCAGCGGACCGGTGCTCACCGTGGAGGCGTACCAACGGGCCGGCGGCATCGCCGGGGCGGTGGCGGCCCGGTCACGCGGACGGCCCGGACCCCGGCCCCGGACGGGTACCTGAGCCGGCAGAGGCGACCAGGGCCCTCAGCAGCCGCCCGGTACCGACGGCCCCCGTCGCCCGCCCCTTCGGCACGCAGTGCACCGGCAACACGCTCAGCCCCCACCCACCGACCGCGACCCCCGCCTCGACCACCCCCGCACCGGGCGCCAGCACCAGTCGCAGTACGGCCCACCACCACAGCGCACCCAGCCCCAGCGCGGCCCCCCGGCGCACTGTTCGCCACGACACGGCACGGCACTCCCAGCCCGACGTCATACGGCGGCTCCCCACGGACGAGGCGCGCTGGAGGTCACCGCTCGCGGGCCGTCTCCCGCGCCCGCCTCACCCGTTCGCCGCCTGAAACATCCAGCGCTGCTTCTCGAGGTCCGCGGTGACCTGGATGAAGATGTCCTGGGTCACGGGGTCCGGTTCCCCGGTCGCCGCGATCCGTTCCCGCATCCGGGCGATCAGCGCGCCCAGCGCGTCCACGAGGGCCTGCACGGCGGCGGTGTCGTCGACCCATCCCTCGGGTGTCACTCCGATGCCGCTGCCGACGGCCACCGTCGCGGCCCGCCCGTCCGGAGGCACCCCCAGCGCCGAGGCCCGCTCGGCCACGGTGTCGGAGTGCGTACGGGCCGTGTCGACGACCTCGTCGAGCTGCAGGTGAACCGAACGGAAGCGCGGGCCGACCACGTTCCAGTGGATCTGCTTGGCCACGAGGGCGAGGTCCACCAGGTCGACGAGGGCACCCTGCAGCGCCTCGGACACCGTCTTCAGGTTCGCGTCGGACAACGGGCTCTTCACGACGTACATCCACGCCTCCGTCGGTTCACCCCCCGGCCATGTCCCTCCACGATGACCGCAGCGCCACGGACCGGCAAACCGGGCGAAACCCCCAGGCAGGCTCTTACGCGCACGCAAAAACCCCGACCGCGCCCCTCCGGTCTCCCGGAGGAGCCCCAGCCGGGGCCTCACGCACCTCTTCGGTGCCTCGTCGGCTTCGGACGCGTACGCCTGCGCGCACGCGCGCTCGGACTCAGGCGGCGACGACGTCGACCGCTTCGGCGGGCGCCTTGATGGTCACCCGTTCCGGCGGCACACCCGTCACCGACACGGAGCCCAGCATCGGACGAACCGGCGTGGGCACGGATTCGCTGGGGGTGGCCGCAGCCGACTGGGCCAGCTCGGCGAGGGCGAGTTCGTCGCTCACTTCCCGCATGAGCTCTGACATCCGTACGTCCAGCGCGTCGCAGATGGCGGAGAGCAGCTCGGAGGAAGCCTCCTTCTGCCCCCGCTCCACCTCGGAGAGATAGCCGAGTGAGACTCGGGCGGACGAGGAGACTTCGCGCAGAGTACGGCCCTGGCGTTGGCGCTGCCGACGCAGCACGTCACCCAGCAGGCGACGGAGCAGAATCATCGGTGGCTCCCTCCTCGGACCGCGTAACCGCATCCTTCACGCCCCACCGTACCGCCTTGCGCTGCGGCCGTGCGGGGAGCGATGTCGTGTTCACTCAGGGCTGCAAACATCAAAACCCCCCGTTCTGTTCCGTATCCTGTGCCCGCTCATTCCCAGTCTGTTCGCCCGCAAGCTCCGCCAAGAGGAGTGCGAGTACGCTCCGTACACTCTCCATACGAATTTCCTCGCGGTCGCCGTTCAACCGCAGGGCCTCCACTTTTCCGCCAGAGGCGGAACCGGAATCCGATCCGAACGGTCCGTCGACGGCCACGAAGACCGTTCCGACGGGCTGCCCGTCCTGTGGTTCGGGGCCGGCGACGCCCGTCGTCGCGATGCCCCAGTCGGCGCCCAACGCCTTCCGCACCCCTGCCGCCATCTGGGCCGCGACCTGCGGATCGACCGCACCCCGTGCGGCGAGCAACGTGGCGTCGACGCCGAGCAGCTCCCGCTTGAGCTCCGTGGCGTAGGCGGTGACCGATCCCCGGAACGCCTTGGAGGCCCCGGGGACGGCCGTGAGCCGCGCCGCCACCAGGCCACCGGTCAACGACTCGGCGACGGCGAGGGTCTCGCCCTTCACCGTGAGTAGTCGCACCACATCGGCGGCCGTGGAACTCAAGCTTTCGTCTCCTTCAACGCCGCGCGGCGCTCGGCGATTCCCTGCCTGCGCAGCACAATGGCCTGTCTCACGTAGTCCAGCCCCGTCACGACGGTCAGGACGACCGCCACGGCCATCACCCAGAACCTCAGGGTCGCCAGGGGCCCCGTCAATGCCAGCACGTACATGCCGACGGCCACCCCTTGGGTGAGGGTCTTGAGCTTGCCGCCGCGGCTGGCGGGGATGACTCCGTACCGAATGACGAGAAAACGCAGCAGGGTGATGCCGAGTTCCCGGCCGAGGATGACGGCCGTCACCCACCACGGCAGGTCGCCCAGGGCGGAGAGACAGATCAGCGCCGCCCCCATGATCGCCTTGTCGGCTATGGGGTCGGCGATCTTCCCGAAGTCGGTCACGAGGTTGTAGGTACGGGCCAGATGACCGTCGAAGAGGTCGGTGATCATGGCGATGGCGAAGGCCGCCCAGGCGAACGAGCGCCAGGCCGGGTCGTAGCCGCCGTTGCCGAGCATCAGCGCGACGAACCCCGGCACGAGGATCAGGCGGAGCATCGTCAGCAGATTGGCGACGTTCCAGACGCTCGCCTGGTTGACGGCCGCGGCAGCGATCTTTCCGCCCCGTCCCGCGCCACCGCCCTCGCCGGACCCGCGCTCGGCGGCCCCGTCAGCCGTACGCTCCGCCGCCCCCTGGGCGACGCCCGATGCCGTGCGCGAACCGGCCCTCCGCGCGCCGGAGGAGCCTCCCGCCGCGGACGCCGGGACTCCCGTCATCTGTCCGCCTCCTCACTCCACCCGAGCGAGCCCCGCAGCGGCTCGGCCACCAGGTCGACACCTTCCGTACCGACCACCTTCGCGTCGACCATACGACCGACACTCAAACCTTCGCCGCTCGTGAGCAGCACCTGCCCGTCCGTCTCCGGGGCCTGGTGCGCCGCACGGCCGTACACGCCCTCCTCCTCGTCCACGGACTCCACGAGCACCCGTACGGTGGAGCCGACGCGCTCCTCGGCCCGCTGCGAGACGAGTTCCTCGGCCAGCCGGGATACACGTGCCAGCCGCTCGGCGACGACGTCCTCGTCGAGCTTGTCCTCGTAGGTCGCCGCCTCGGTGCCCTCCTCGTCGGAGTAGCCGAAGACGCCGATGGCGTCGAGCCGCGCGTGGTTCAGGAACCGCTCCAGCTCGGCGAGGTCGGCCTCGGACTCGCCGGGGAAGCCCACGATGAAGTTGGAGCGCACACCGGCCTCGGGGGCCTTGCCCCGGATGGTGTCGAGCAGCTCCAGGAAGCGGTCGGTGTCGCCGAAGCGGCGCATGGCACGCAGCACGTTCGGCGCGGAGTGCTGGAAGGACAGGTCGAAGTACGGGACGACCTTGGGGGTCGAGGTCAGTACGTCGATCAGCCCCGGGCGCATCTCGGCCGGCTGGAGGTAGCTGACGCGCACGCGTTCGATGCCGTCGACCTCGGCGAGCTCGGGCAGCAGTGACTCCAGCAGGCGGATGTCGCCGAGGTCCTTGCCGTAGGAGGTGTTGTTCTCGGAGACCAGCATGACCTCCTTCACGCCCTGCTCGGCCAGCCACCGGGTCTCGTTCAGCACGTCGCTCGGGCGGCGCGAGATGAAGGAGCCACGGAAGGAGGGAATGGCGCAGAAGGAGCAGCGCCGGTCGCAGCCGGAGGCCAGCTTCACGGAGGCCACGGGGGAGCCGTCCAGGCGCCGCCGCAGGGGCGCGCGCGGCCCGGAGGCGGGGGCGACGCCCTCCGGGAGGTCGGTCGGGCCGTGCCCCGGCAGCGCGACCGAGGCACCGGCCTCCTGCCGCTCGGCGGGGCTGATCGGAAGCAGCTTGCGCCGGTCGCGCGGGGTGTGCGGGGCGTGGACGCCGCCGTTCAGAATGGTCTGGAGGCGGTCGGAGATGTCGGCGTAGTCGTCGAAGCCGAGCACGCCGTCGGCCTCGGGGAGGGCCTCGGCGAGTTCCTTGCCGTACCGCTCGGCCATGCAGCCCACCGCCACGACGGCCTGAGTTCTGCCGTGTCCCTTGAGGTCGTTGGCCTCCAGGAGGGCGTCGACGGAGTCCTTCTTGGCGGCCTCGACGAAGCCGCACGTGTTCACGACGGCGACGTCCGCTTCCTCGGCGTCCTCCACGAGCTGCCAGCCGTCCGCCTCCAAACGGCCTGCGAGCTCCTCGGAGTCCACCTCGTTACGGGCGCAGCCAAGGGTGACGAGTGCGACGGTACGGCGTTCAGGCATGGGCTCAAGAGTACTTCGTCCCGCCGACACCCCACGTCGACGGGGTCAGGGCCTGTCCGGCGGATCAGGCCGAGGTCACGCTCGGCCTGATCCGCCGGACAGGCCCTGCCGATCCCGGCCGGTCCCGTGAGCGCTCGCCCTTTCGGGGCCTCTCATCCGACCTGCGGGTCGCCCTTCGTGTACGTCAGCCGCTCCACGGCCCCCGGCTGGAAGTCGTCGTCGATCTTCTTGCCGTTCACGTACAGCTGGATCGCGCCGGCGTCGCCCAGCACGAGGTTGACCTTCTCGTTGTCCTGGAAGGTCTTGGACTCGCCCTGCTTGAGCAGCCCGTCGAAGAGGAGTCGGCCGTTGTGGTCCTTCGCGGAGATCCAGCTGCGGCCGTCGGTGGCGCTGACCTGGACGGTCACCTTGTCCCGGGGCGCGGCGGCAATGGCGCTGTCGGTCGGGTCCGGCTTCGGGTCGGCCGGCTTCTTCGCCGTCGGGCTCGGCGAGGCGGACTTGCCGGCGGTCGGCTGGGCCCCTTCGGCCACCTGCGCCTCGGAGCCGCCGTCGCCGCCCTTGAACACCGTGAACCCGACGAAGCCGATCACGGCGACGATCGCGGCGACCATGGCCGCGGTCCAGTTGGGTCCGCGCCGTTCGGGACGGATGCGTTCCGCCTCGAACAGGGGTGCGGCGGGGGTCGGGGCCGGGCGTCCGCCGTGCTCGGTGTCGAACTGGGCGAGCAGCGGGGCCGGGTCGAGCTGCACGGCCTTGGCCAGGGTCCGGATGTGCCCCCGGGCGTAGACGTCCCCGCCGCAGGGGGTGAAGTCGTCCGCCTCGATGGCGTGCACGATGGCGATACGGACACGGGTGGCGGTGCTGATGTCGTCGACGGTCAACCCGGCGGCGATGCGCGCCTGCTGCAGGGCACGACCGATGGAGGGGCGGGCTTCCTCGGAAACGTCTTCGAACGGACGCTCGTCTTCGGGGGAGTTGCCGTTGGACACGGGGGCGCCTTTCGAGCGTATAGCCGCCTGTGCTGGACGTTCAGTCTAGGGGGGTGCGAACGGGTGGGGCATCCGGGCGGTGGCACTTCGTACGCCATCGGAATGGCCCGGCATCCCGATGGTGCGCTACCTCTTTGTCGCTTCCCTCAACTTGACGTGCGTCTAGGGGAAACGGTTGCTCAATGGTCCCTTACGGATGAGTCACGATCGGCCACTCGGCCGTCGCGGCTCGCCCAACGAGGCGATCCCCGCGTACGGTCCCTCCCTACCCCTAAGACTCCCCCCGGATCACCGCGAGCACGCCGTCCAGCTCGTCGGGCTTCACAAGAACGTCACGCGCCTTTGAGCCTTCGCTCGGCCCGACGATGTTCCGCGACTCCATGAGGTCCATCAGGCGCCCGGCCTTGGCGAAGCCGACGCGCAGCTTGCGCTGGAGCATGGAGGTCGACCCGAACTGCGTGGAGACGACCAGCTCGGCCGCCTGGCACAGCAGGTCGAGGTCGTCGCCGATGTCCTCGTCGATCTCCTTCTTCTGCTTGGTGCCGACGACGACGTCGTCCCGGAAGACGGGCGCCATCTGGTCCTTGCAGTGCTGGACGACGACCGCGACCTCCTCCTCGGTCACGAAGGCGCCCTGCATACGGGTCGGCTTGTTCGCGCCCATCGGCAGGAAGAGGCCGTCGCCCTTGCCGATCAGCTTCTCCGCGCCGGGCTGGTCGAGGATGACGCGGGAGTCGGCCAGCGAGGAGGTGGCGAAGGCCAGCCGGGAGGGCACGTTCGCCTTGATGAGGCCGGTGACGACGTCGACGGACGGCCGCTGGGTGGCGAGCACCAGGTGGATGCCGGCCGCGCGCGCGAGCTGCGTGATCCGCACGATCGCGTCCTCGACGTCACGCGGCGCGACCATCATCAGGTCGGCCAGCTCGTCGACGATCACCAGAAGGTAGGGGTACGGCTGGAGCTCGCGCTCACTGCCCTCGGGCGGCTTGACCTTGCCCTCGCGCACCGCCCGGTTGAAGTCGTCGATGTGCCGGTAGCCGTAGGCGGCGAGGTCGTCGTAGCGGAGGTCCATCTCCCGTACGACCCACTGCAGCGCCTCGGCGGCCCGCTTCGGGTTGGTGATGATCGGTGTGATCAGGTGCGGGATGCCCTCGTAGGCGGTGAGCTCCACGCGCTTGGGGTCGACCAGGATCATCCGGACGTCCTCGGGCGTCGCCCGCATCATGACCGACGTGATCAGACAGTTGATGCAGGACGACTTGCCGGAGCCGGTGGCACCGGCGACCAGCATGTGCGGCATCTTCGCCAGCGAGTGCATGACGTAGCCGCCCTCGACGTCCTTGCCGAAGGCGACCAGCATCGGGTCGTCGTCCTCGGCGGACTCCGCCAGCCGGAGGACGTCGCCGAGGTTGACCATCTCGCGGTCGGTGTTCGGGATCTCGATGCCGACCGCGGACTTGCCGGGGATCGGGCTGATGATCCGTACGTCGGGGCTGGCGACGGCGTAGGCGATGTTCTTGGTCAGCGCGGTGATCCGCTCGACCTTCACGGCGGGTCCCAGCTCGACCTCGTAGCGGGTGACCGTCGGCCCGCGGGTGAAGCCGGTGACGCGGGCGTCGACCTTGAACTCGGTGAACACCGTGGTGAGCGAGTCGACGATGGCGTCGTTGGCGGCGCTGCGGGCCTTGCCGGGGCCGCCGCGCGTGAGCAGGTCGAGGGACGGCAGGGAGTAGGTGATGTCGCCGGACAGCTGGAGCTGTTCGGCGCGCGGCGGCAGCTCGCGCTCCTCGACGGGCGGGGACTTCGTGAGGTCGGGGACCGCCGACGTGGGCTTGTCCTCCGGCAGCTTGTCCTGCTTGGGCTTCTCCTCCTGCTTGGGCTTCTCCTGCTTGGGCTTGCCCGGCTGGGGCCGGGCCGCCGGGACGGGCGTCGGCGTCGTCGGCTCGCGGTCCCCCACGCTCACGCCCTGGGTGAGGTCGGCGACCAGCGGCGAGGGCGGCATCCCGTGCAGCACGGCACCGTCCAGCGCGGCGGCGGCCGCGGCGGCGACGTCCACGGCGTCCATCGGCCGGTTCATGTCGGGCTGCGGCACGGCGGACCGCCGGGGCCGGCCGCGACGCCGGGCGAGGGCCTCCTGCTCCGCGCCGTCGGGGTCGTACGTCTCCGGAGCCGGTCCGCCACGCCTGCGGGGCCGCGCCGGCAGGGCCTCGCGCCACTGTTCCTCGTAGCGCTCGTCGTCCTCACCGAACTCGTCGGCCACCGGGTCGCTCACGAGTCCGAGCCGCACCCCGAGCTGCCGCAGCCGCTGCGGAACGGCGTTGACCGGGGTGGCGGTGACCACCAGCAGCCCGAAGACGGTGAGCAGCACGAGCAGCGGCACGGCCAGTACGTCGGTCATCGTGACGGACAGCGGAGTCGCCGCGCCCCAGCCGATGAGGCCGCCGGCGTCCCTTATGGCCTGCATGCCGTCGCTGCGCGCGGGCGAGCCGCAGGCGATGTGGACCTGGCCGAGCACACCGATGACCAGCGCGGACAGCCCGATCACGATCCGCCCGTTGGCCTCGGGCTTCTCCGGGTGCCGGATGAGACGCACGGCGATGACCGCGACCAGGATCGGCACCAGGAGGTCGAGCCGACCGAAGGCGCCGGCCACCAGGATCTCGACGAGGTCGCCGACGGGGCCCTTCAGGTCGGCCCAGGTGCCCGCCGCGACGATCAGCGCGATGCCGAGCAGCAGCAGCGCGACGCCGTCCTTGCGGTGCGCCGGGTCGAGGTTCTTCGCACCCTGGCCTATCCCGCGGAACACGGCGCCGACGGCGTGCGCGAGGCCCAGCCAGAGGGCGCGTGCGAGTCGGTAGACGCCCCCGGTGGGGCTGGGTGCCGGTTTGGGCGCGGCCTTCTTCGCCACGGCCTTCTTGGCAGGGGCCTTCTTCGCGGGGGCTTTCTTCGCAGCGGCCTTCTTCGCCGGAGCCTTCGCGGGAGCTGCCGCCTTCTTCGCGGGCTGCTTCTTGGCTGCGGAGGGA
Organism: Streptomyces viridiviolaceus; assembly: GCF_014650995.1. Taxonomy (GTDB): domain Bacteria; phylum Actinomycetota; class Actinomycetes; order Streptomycetales; family Streptomycetaceae; genus Streptomyces; species Streptomyces viridiviolaceus. Next base: position 11,013 of record NZ_BMWA01000002.1, on the reverse strand, counting down.
CGTGAGGCCATGGGTGTGAGGTTACCGGTGGAGACGGCAGTCGACACGCGTGCCCACTGCTTCACCCGTTCGTGTCGTCCACGCGAAGACCCGGAACTGACGCTTCCGGTACGGGCTCTGACGTGTCCTCACGGGCCGCTCCACCGTCGGACCTCAGTTCACCGCGGTCTGGTCTCCGGCGGAGCCCGGCTCCAGGGCGTCCAGCGCCCGCCGCAAGCCCGTGAGCTTGCGCTCCAGATGAGCCGCCGTGGCCACCGCCGCCGCGTCGGTCGACTCGTCACTCAACTGCTTGGACAGCGCCTCGGCCTGCTCCTCCACGGCCGCCAGCCGCGCCGACAGCTCGGCGAGCAGTCCGGCCGGCTCCTTCGCCTCACCGCCCGCGGCCTTGCCGCCGCCCTCCAACTGGAGCCGCAGCAGGGCCGCCTGCTCCCGCAGCTGGCAGTTCTTCATGTACAGCTCGACGAAGACCGAGACCTTCGCGCGCAGCACCCACGGGTCGAACGGCTTGGAGATGTAGTCGACCGCGCCCGCCGCGTACCCGCGGAAGGTGTGGTGCGGTCCGTGGTTGATCGCGGTGAGGAAGATGATCGGGATGTCCCTGGTCCGCTCCCGACGCTTGATGTGCGCCGCGGTTTCGAAACCGTCCATGCCCGGCATCTGGACGTCCAGCAGAATGACCGCGAAGTCGTCCGTGAGCAGTGCTTTGAGCGCTTCCTCCCCGGACGATGCCCGCACCAGCGTCTGATCGAGCGCCGAGAGGATCGCCTCCAGCGCCAGCAGATTCTCCGGCCGGTCATCGACCAGGAGGATCTTGGCCTTCTGCACCATGGCCCGCCCTCCTCGCCCCGGCGTGGGGCCTCCCCTGTCCGCAGGACTTGGGGTGACACCGGCGGGTGCCGCCCCAGGGGACGACTCCCTTGCGCCGTCCGTCCTTGTGCCGGTCATCGTAGCCGCACCCCGCCCGTCGCCACACCCTGTCACCGCGATGTCACTGTGCACGTAGCAGAAACGCAGCAGGAGACCAGAAGGTTCCCCGAATCCCGCACTTCTACACGACTTCGAGCACACTGAGTCAGCAACTCCGCGTGAACAACGAAGTATCCCGTCACTTTCGCACGCACCACGATCGCACGCCGGAGCGGCTGCTTCCGACCGTACCCCTCACTCGCCGCGCATCCACTGCTCCATCACCGTGAGCAGGTGATCGGGGTCCACCGGCTTGGTCACATAATCGGAGGCGCCCGACTCGATCGCCTTCTCCCGGTCGCCCTTCATCGCCTTCGCGGTCAGAGCGATGATCGGCAGGCCCGCGAACTGCGGCATCCGGCGAATCGCCGTGGTCGTCGCATATCCGTCCATCTCGGGCATCATGATGTCCATCAGGACGACCGCCACGTCCTCGTGCTGCTCCAGCACCTCGATCCCCTCGCGGCCGTTCTCGGCGTACAGCACGGACAGACCGTGCTGCTCCAGGACGCTGGTGAGCGCGAAGACGTTGCGGATGTCGTCGTCGACGATCAGTACCTTCTCGCCGCCGAACCGGATGCCGCGGCGGGACTGCGACGCCGCGTCCCGCTCGGCGGCCGGCCGCTGCTCCTGCGGCGCGGGCCGCTGCTCGGGCTCCGGCGCGGCCTTGCGGCGGCGCCGGAACAACGCGGCGGCACCGTTCTGCGTCTCCTGGTACGACTTCACCTCGGCCGGCGTCTCCGTCTGCGCGTCCGGCGGCCCCGCGGGCAGCTCGGCGGCCGCGGACGCCACCAGCTCGCCCGCCCCCAGAGCCGGCAGGGCCTGCTGGTAGCCGTGCGGGGGCAGCTCGCTCAGGTGCAGCGGCAGGTACAGCGTGAACGTCGAGCCGCGCCCCGGTTCGCTCTGCGCGTGGATCTCACCGCCCAGCAGCTGCGCGATCTCCCGCGAGATCGACAGCCCCAGGCCCGTGCCGCCGTACTTGCGACTGGTGGTGCCGTCGGCCTGCTTGAACGCCTCGAAGATGACCCGCATCTTGCTCGCCGCGATCCCGATGCCGGTGTCCGTCACGGAGAACGCGATCAGATCCGCGTCCGGATCGGTCACCGAGCCCGCCTCCAGCAGCTGCTCCCGGATCGCCTGCGGGACGTCGTCGCGCGCGGGCCGGATGACCAGCTCGACCGATCCGGAGTCGGTGAACTTCACCGCGTTGGACAGCAGGTTGCGCAGCACCTGCAGCAGCCGCTGCTCGTCGGTGTGCAGCGTGGCGGGCAGCTCCGGGGACACCCGCACGGACAGGTCCAGGCCCTTCTCCGCGGTCAGCGGCCGGAAGGTCGCCTCCACGTAGTCCACGAGCTGGACGAGCGCGATGCGCGTCGGCGAGACGTCCATCTTGCCCGCCTCGACCTTCGACAGGTCGAGGATGTCGTTGATGAGCTGCAGCAGGTCCGACCCGGCGCCGTGGATGGTCTCGGCGAACTCGACCTGCTTCGGGGAGAGGTTCCCTTCGGCGTTGTCGGCCAGCAACTTGGCCAGGATCAGCAGCGAGTTGAGCGGCGTACGCAGCTCGTGCGACATGTTGGCGAGGAACTCGCTCTTGTAGCGCATCGACACCGCGAGCTGCTCGGCACGCTCCTCCAGGACCTGCCGCGCCTCCTCGATCTCGGTGTTCTTCACCTCGATGTCGCGGTTCTGCTGCGCCAACAGCTCGGCCTTCTCCTCCAGTTCCGCGTTGGACGACTGCAGCGCCTTCTGCCGCTGCTCCAACTCCTCCGACCGCTCGCGCAGTTGCTCGGTCAGCTCCTGCGACTGCTTCAGCAGCACCTCCGTCTTGGTGTTGACGGAGATGGTGTTGACGCTCGTCGCGATCATCTCGGCGATCTGGTTGAGGAAGTCCTTCTGGATCTGTGTGAACGGGGTGAAGGACGCCAGCTCGATGACGCCGAGCACCTTCCCCTCGAACAGCACCGGAAGGACGATCACCTGGGCGGGCGGCGCCTCCCCGAGCCCGGAGGAGATCTTCAGGTACCCGCTCGGCGCGTTCTCCACGAGGATCGTGCGCTTCTCCTGGGCGGCCGTCCCGACCAGTGCCTCACCCGGCCGGAACGACGTGGGCATGGAGCCCATCGAATAGCCGTACGACCCGAGCATGCGCAGCTCGTACTGGTCGTCGTCGGCGGCGGCCGGCTCCTGTCCGTCGACGAGGGGCATGGCGAGGAAGAACGCGCCGTGCTGCGCCGAGACCACCGGGGTCAGCTCACTCATGATCAGAGAGGCCACGTCCTGGAGGTCGCGGCGGCCCTGCATCAGCGCGGAGATCCGGGCGAGATTGCCCTTGAGCCAGTCCTGCTCCTTGTTGGCGATCGTGGTGTCGCGCAGGTTGGCGATCATCTTGTTGATGTAGTCCTGAAGCTCCTGGATCTCCCCGGAGGCGTCCACGTCGATCTTCAGGTTCAGGTCGCCGCGGGTCACCGCCGTCGCCACGCGCGCGATGGCGCGCACCTGCCGGGTCAGGTTCCCGGCCATCTCGTTCACCGACTCGGTCAGGTCCCGCCAGGTGCCGTCGACGTCACGCACGCGTGCCTGCCCGCCGAGCTGTCCCTCCGTGCCCACCTCGCGGGCCACGCGCGTGACCTCCTCGGCGAAGGACGACAACTGGTCGACCATCGTGTTGATGGTCGTCTTCAGCTCCAGGATCTCCCCGCGCGCGTCGATGTCGATCTTCTTGGTCAGGTCACCCTTGGCGATGGCGGTCGTGACCATGGCGATGTTGCGCACCTGACCGGTCAGGTTGGACGCCATCTGGTTCACCGACTCGGTGAGGTCCTTCCAGGTGCCGGCCACACCCGGCACGTGCGCCTGGCCGCCGAGGATGCCGTCCGTGCCCACCTCACGGGCCACCTTGGTGACCTGGTCGGCGAACGAACTCAGCGTCTTCACCATCGTGTTGAAGGTCTCGGCGAGCTGGGCGACCTCGCCACGCGCCTCGATCGTCACCGTCCGCGTCAGGTCGCCGTTGGCGACGGCCGCCGCCACCTGGGAGATGTTCCGCACCTGGACGGTGAGGTTCTTGGCCATCAGGTTGACGTTGTCGCTGAGGTCCTTCCAGATGCCCACGACGCCCGGCACGTGCGCCTGGCCGCCGAGGATGCCCTCCGTACCCACCTCACGGGCGACCCGCGTGACCTGCTCGGCGAACGACGACAGCTGGTCGACCATCGTGTTGACGGTCGTGACCAGCTCGAGGATCTCGCCCTTGGCGTCGACGGTGATCTTCTTCGACAGGTCGCCCTTGGCGACGGCCGTCGTCACCTCGGCGATGTTGCGGACCTGCATGGTCAGGTTGTTGGCCATGCCGTTCACGGACTGCGTGAGGTCCTTCCAGGTGCCGGAGACACCCTGCACCTCCGCCTGGCCGCCGAGGATGCCCTCCGTACCCACCTCGCGGGCGACCCGTGTGACCTCCTGGGCGAACGACGACAGCTGGTCGACCATCGTGTTCAGGGTGTTCTTCAGCTCCAGGATCTCCCCGCGCGCGTCCACGGTGATCTTCTGGGACAGGTCACCGCGGGCCACCGCCGTCGCCACCTGCGCGATGTTGCGCACCTGCGCGGTCAGGTTCCCGGCCATGCCGTTCACCGAGTCGGTCAGGTCCCGCCACACACCGGCGACGCCGGGCACCTGGGCCTGGCCGCCGAGGCGACCCTCCGTGCCCACCTCACGGGCGACCCGCGTGACCTGCTCGGCGAACGCGGAGAGCTGGTCGACCATCGTGTTGATGGTGTTCTTCAGCTCCAGGATCTCCCCGCGCGCGTCGACGTCGATCTTCTGCGACAGGTCACCCCGCGCCACCGCCGTCGTCACCTGGGCGATCTGCCGCACCTGGGACGTCAGGTTCCCGGCCATGAAGTTGACGGAGTCCGTCAGCTCCTTCCAGGTCCCCGACACGCCGTCGACACGGGCCTGACCCCCGAGGCGGCCCTCCGTGCCCACGTCCCGGGCCATCCGCGTGACCTGGTCGGCGAAGCTCGACAGCTGGTCCACCATCGTGTTCACGGTGTTCTTCAGCTGGAGCATCTCACCGGAGACGTCCACGGTGACCTTCTGCGACAGGTCTCCGTTGGCCACGGCCGTCGTCACCTGGGCGATGTTGCGCACCTGCCCGGTGAGGTTCCGGAAGGCCGTGTTGACCGAGTCCGTCAGGTCCTTCCAGGTACCCGCCGCCCCCGGCACCTGCGCCTGACCGCCCAGCTCGCCCTCGACACCGACTTCCCGGGCCACCCGCGTGACCTCGGCACCGAAGGCGGACAGCTGGTCCACCATCGTGTTGACCGTGTTCTTCAGCTCCAGCATCTCGCCGGCCACGTCGACGGTGACCTTCTGCGACAGGTCGCCGTTGGCCACGGCCGTCGTCACGGCGGCGATGTCCCGCACCTGAGTGGTCAGGTTCCGGAACACCGTGTTCACCGAATCGGTGAGGTCCTTCCACGTACCCGCCGCTCCCGGCACGTTCGCCTGGCCACCGAGCCGCCCCTCGGCACCGACCTCGTTGGCCACGCGCGTGACCTCGTCCGCGAAGATCCGCAGCGTCTCGGTCATCTGGTTGATCGTCTCGGCGAGCTGCGCGACCTCGCCGCGGGCCGGCACGGTCACCTTCCGCGACAGGTCGCCGTTGGCCACCGCGGTCGTCACCTCGGAGATCCCGCGCACCTGGGCGGTGAGGTTCCCGGCCATGGTGTTGACGGAATCCGTCAGCTCCTTCCACACACCGGCCACACCCGGCACCTGGGCCTGCCCGCCCAGCGCACCCTCGGTGCCCACCTCACGGGCGACGCGCGTCACCTCGGAGGAGAAGGCGGAGAGCTGGTCCACCATCGTGTTGACGGTGTTCTTCAGCTCCAGCATCTCGCCGGCCACGTGAACCGTGACCTTGCGTGACAGATCGCCCTTGGCGACCGCCGTCGTCACCAGCGCGATGTCCCGCACCTGGGCCGTCAGCCGGTACGCCATCGTGTTGACCGAGTCCGTGAGGTCCTTCCAGGAACCCGACATCCCGCGCACCTGGGCCTGTCCGCCCAGCTTGCCCTCGGTACCGACCTCGCTGGCCACGCGCGTGACCTCGTCGGTGAACGTCGACAGCTGGTCCACCAGGTTGTTCACGGTCCGCGAGACCTTCAGGAACTCGCCGCGCAGCGGATGCCCGGGGCCCTCCGGCGCCGGCGACCGTAGCTCCATCCGGGGTGACAGATCACCGTCCGCCACCGCCGACAGCACCCGGCTGACCTCGGAGACGGGTCGTACGAGGTCGTCCACGAGCGCGTTCGAGTTGTCGATCGCCGCCGCCCAGGAGCCCTCGCAGGCCCCCGTCTCCAGCCGCTCCGTGAGCTTCCCCTCACGTCCGACCATGCGCCGCACCCGCGCCAGCTCGCCGGTGAGATGCAGATTGCGGTCGGCCACCTCGTTGAAGACCGCCGCGATCTCCGACATCACGCCGTCCCCGGACACCGTGAGCCGCCGGCGGAAGTTCCCCTCACGCATGGCCACGAGAGCCGCCAGCAGCCGGTTCAGCGCGGCCGTGTCCACCGTGGTGGTGCCACCCCGCGCCCTGCCCTGGTTGTTCGGGGACTGTCCGCCCTTCGCGCGCGCCTTCGTGCCCCGCGTCGCTGCGCCAGACTCCACTGTGTCCCTCCCGCAGGGGTCGACCATTACTGCTGTGCCCGGGTACCACCGCTCGGCGTACCGGTTACTGCCGCGTACTTCCCGTTCCGTCGCGCATTCCTGGCCACGCGCCGGGCCGCTCCAGCGCTGCTGCCCGCCGTACGCCGCGACCAATCGGTCCGCCCGGACCTTCACAGGAAGCTTGCCCAGTGTTTCACCCCGGCCGAACCAGGCCATAACAGTTCGGCAGCTTCGCACATCGTCCGCACACCCTCCGGGCGGAAACACTGCGGACCGGCATCAGCATGGACGGCGAAGGTAAGTAACCTTGCATGCGGCTGTCCAGCCATGCCGGTTTGCCCGGCCTGGGCGGTGGCACGGAGACGAGCGGGCATCGGAGGGGCGGCCGGAAACATGACCACCGGACTGATCCCGGGGGAACAGCCCCCGGACCCCGGGCCGACGGGGGATCTGCCGCAGCAGCGGCACGAGCCGGTCGGCCACGAGGCCGTGCACGGGGAGAGAGGGTCGAGGAGTTCTGTGATCACCGCGCGCGCGGCCGCCAGCTTCGAGCCCGTCGGACGATCGGTGGCGAGCGCCCGCTCCTTCGTCCGCGACACCCTTCAGGGCTGGGGCTACGCCGACATCGTCGACGACGCCGTGGTGCTCACCAGTGAACTGGTCACCAACGCCGTGGTGCACGCCGGCACCGCCGCCGACGTGGTCTGCCTGCGCACCGACGAAGGGGTACGCATCGAGGTGGCCGACCGCTACCCCGAACGCGAGGTCCCCCTCCAGGGCTCCGCCGTCAACATGGGCAGCCCCGACCGCGAGGGCGGACGCGGCCTCCAGCTGTGCGCCGCCCTGGCGGGCCGCTGGGGCGTCGAGTACACCCCGACCCACAAGAACGTCTGGTTCCAGCTCGCCCTCCCCGAACGCCCGGTCGGCACCCGCACCGCCGGGCCCTCCCTCCCGGCCGACCTCCTGCCGCTCGCCGACGGCCGCGTCCGCGTCGCCGTCGTCCAGATCGACCGCACCGGCACCATCACCGCCTGGAACGAGGACGCCGAGGAACTCTTCGGGTACCCGGCCGAGCAGGTCACCGGCAAGCCCCTGACCGACCTCGCCGCCTGGCCGCACACGCCGGGCACCAGCACCGGCATCGCGGAGGCGCTCCAGCTCTCCCGCTGGGAGGGCAGCTACGGCATCCGCGGCGCCAACGGCCGCGTCACCCCGGTGTACGCCTCCCACCTCCGCGTCCGCGACACCAGCGGGGAGCCGTCAACCGTCTGCCTCCTCGTCCGGGACCCCGAACGGGCTGTTCTGCAGACCCCGTTGCGGACCCCGGCCTCCGACACGTCGGCATCCGTCGAGGGCCAGAGCACCGATCCCTTCGAGGTGTTCATCGGCTCCCCCGCCCCCGACGACCTCGACGGTCTCCTCCAGCGCACGGTCGAACGCGCCCGCGACATGCTCGACGGCGACGCCGCCTTCCTGCTGCTCGCGACCGACGACGAAACCGAGTTGGAGGTCCGCGCCTCCACCGGACTGCCCTCCGCCCGCCAGCGCTTCGCCCGCGTCCCCGTCGAGGCCGGCCCCGGCCGCTACGGCTCCGCCCGCATGCCCGCCGTCCACGACGACCTGGCGGCCGTCCCCGGCGCGGTGCCGCTGCTGAACGGCACGGGCATGCGCTCGGTCGTCACGGTCCCCCTGAAGGTCGAGGGCCGCCTCACCGGCTCCCTCGGCGTCGCCGCGGAGGCCGCCGGCCGTTACTCCAACGAGGAGGCCCTGCGCCTTCAGTTCGCCGCCGACCGCATCGCCCTGGCCGTCGAGTCCGCCCGCCTGGGCGAACTGGAACGCCTGCGCCGCGGCTCCCTCAGCTTCCTCGTCGAGGCCTCCGACCTCCTCGCCGGCACCCTGGACCGCGACCAGACCCTGGCCCTGATGGCCCAGATGACGGTCCCCACCCTGGCCACCTGGTGCGCCGTCTACACCATCGCCGACCAGGCGTCGGAGCCGTACCTGTCGTACGTCCTGCACGAGGACGAGGAACTCATCGACGGCATCAAGTCCCTGCTGGCGAAGGTCCCCGCGCCCGACCCGGTACCCACCCCGGGCGCCCGCGTCTGGTCGGCACCCGGCGAGGTGGCCCACCAGGCGGCGCTGCGCACCTCCATGCGCAGCCTGGGCCTGAGCGGCGGCCCCACGCAGCAGGTGACGCCGGGAATCGGCCCGACCCTGGCCACCGCCTCCGCGGTCGGTGGGGAGACGGTGGTCCTGCCCCTCGTCGCCCGCAACCGCGTCATCGGCATGCTGACCCTCGGCAAGCCCACCGACGAGCACTTCCGCCAGGAGATCCTGGAACTGGCCGAGGACTTGTCCCGCCGGGCCGCCCTCGCCCTGGACAACGCCCGCCTCTACTCGGAGCGCACGGCCATCAGCCAGTCCCTCCAGCGCAGCCTCCTGCCGCCCGAGCTGCCCCTGATCGACGGGGTGGAGGTGGAGGTCATCTACCGCGCCGCCGGCGAGGGCAACGAGGTCGGCGGTGACTTCTACGACCTGTTCCCCATCAGCGACGGCGCATACGGGTTCGCCATCGGCGACGTCTGCGGTACGGGCCCGAACGCGGCGGCGGTCACCGGCCTCGCCCGGCACGCCCTGCGTCTCCTCGCCCGCGAGGGACTGAGCGGCCCGGCGGTCCTGGAGCGCCTCAACTCCGCGATCCTCGACGAGGGCGCCCGCAGCCGCTTCCTCACCCTTCTGTACGGCGAGATGCGCCCTCAGGAGGACGGCAGCGCGGAACTGAAGGTCGTCTGCGCCGGCCACCCGCTTCCGCTCCGCCTCCGCCAGGACGGCACGGTCGAACCGGCTGCGGAACCCCAGCCGCTCCTCGGCGTCCTGGAGGACCTGGAGTTGTACGAGCAGACCGTGACCCTCGACCCCGGCGACGTCCTCCTCTGCGTCACGGACGGGGTCACCGAACGCCGCGAGGGCACCCGCATGCTGGGCGACGACGGCCTCGCGGACGTCCTGACGACCTGCACAGGCCTCACGGCCGGCGCGGTGGCGGCCCGCATCATGCGCGCGGTGGAGCGTTTCGCGTCGGACGCCCCGTCCGACGACATGGCGATCCTGGCGATGCGCGTGCCGGAACCGCACCAGGACTAGGACATGAAAAAAAGGCCCCGCCCGAATGGGCGGGGCCTTTCTGTCGGAGCCCCCAAACGGAATCGAACCGTTGACCTTCTCCTTACCATGGAGACGCTCTGCCGACTGAGCTATAGGGGCCTGTTGCTTTCCTGAGGTTTCCCTCGCGGCAACGGAATAGATCATACCCCGACCGGGCCCGTGCTCCCAACCACCACGTCCGTCAGAACGCGGGCTGCAGCAGTCCCCCGAGCGCATTGCACGCGGAGACGATCCGCTGCATGTCCCGCTTCGTCAGCGCGGCTTCCACCGGCAGGGCCAACGTCTCGTCGGCGGCCCGCTCGGTCTCGGGCAACGACACGCACCGGCGAAATCCCGGCAGCCGATGCACAGGGGTCTTCACCGGTACCCGGCACTCGATTCCCCTGCCGCGCACGGCCCGGGCGAATGCGTCGCGGTCCGGCCGCCCGTTCCCCGGCACCCGCACCACGTACTGCTGGTAGGTGTGCCCGTCACCCCCGTCGGGTGTCCGTACTCCCCGCAACTTGGCGTCCAGATAGGCCACTCGTTGCCTGCGCTGCGCTATCTCGTCGTACGGCGCCTCGGACTCCCCGTGCTCCAGCACCAGCAGTCCGTGCCGCTGCCCCATCGCATGCAGCCGTCCCATGTCCGCCGGCCGACCGAACCGGTGCACGACGACCACGGCCGCGGTCCGTGCCGTCAGGGACGCCTCCACGGCGGCAGCGTCGAGGCAGTACGACACGGGATCTATGTCCGCGAAGACCGGCAGCGCACCGATCAGGGCGACAGCCTCGGCCACTTCAACGTTCCCGAAGGCCGGGACGACGACCTCGTCTCCCACTCCGACGCCGGCGGCCCTGAGCATTGCAGCAGTACCCATACCGGGGATGGTGGTTGCGCGACGTGAACTTCAAGTGACACGGAACAAAAAAGGGTTGGACCCGGAACCGAAGTTCGGGGTCCAACCCTTTGAATGATTGTTCGGCGGCGTCCTACTCTCCCACAGGGTCCCCCCTGCAGTACCATCGGCGCTGTAAGGCTTAGCTTCCGGGTTCGGAATGTAACCGGGCGTTTCCCCTACGCTATGACCACCGAAACACTATGAAACAATCAACAACCGGCAACGATTGTTCGTGGTTTCAGAACCAACACAGTGGACGCGAGCAACTGAGGACAAGCCCTCGGCCTATTAGTACCAGTCACCTCCACACCTCACGGTGCTTC
>NZ_BMWA01000001.1 GCF_014650995.1 Streptomyces viridiviolaceus | reverse complement strand
ACCTCAGCAGCCACACACCGCCTGTCCGCCTCCGCCCCCGCCTGGACCAGGCCCCCCTCATGAGGACCACGGAGGAGCGGGTTGGGTGCCGTGCTCGTCGTCTCGGGTGCGGCACCGCACTGCCGAGGCCGGCGGCGGCCATCCAGCCCGAGCTCGTGGAGCGCGGGCAACCGGGGCGGCGGCCGCCCTGGGCACCGTGAACATCAACCTGGCCCGCCGCCGGGTGCCCCGCCCTCGGCGGCGCGGTGGTCGCCGCGGCGGGCGCAGGCCGGGTCTTCGCCTTCAACGCCCTGTCCTGTCCGGGCATCGCGGCGGTACTGCTGCTGTGGCGATGGCCGACGATGCCCCGGACCATCACCCGGGGCGGACAACTCATGGCGGCTGTGTGGGTCGGCAGACGCTACCTCCGGCACGCTCCCGGCGTCCGCCGTGTCCTGCAGCGCACGGCCCTGTTCATCCCGGGCGGAGCGGCGCTCCGGTCGCTGCTTCCCCTCGGCGCCGGCCGTTCCCCGGACCTCGGGTCGGGCGGACACGGGCTCACACTGAGGCCGTCGGTGTCGGTGTGGCGGGCGGCGCCGTCGCCCTGCCCGCTGTCCGGCACAGGGGGCCTGGCCGGACCGGTGTGCCGTCCACCCTCAACGCCGCCCCGCAGCAGCGGCTCCCGGCTGGGTCAGAGGCCGGGGACTCGCCGTCTGCCTCGTGGTATTCCAGGGCGGGCAGGCACTGACAACCTCTGCTGGCCGGCGCGGCCTGCCGGTGGGCGGTGCACTGAGCCTGCTCCGCTGCCGTTGAACAACGCCGAGGGGTCGTTCCACCGTTCGGCCCCTGGTGTTCGAACCCAGGCCGGCCGACGGTCTGGTGCCTGTGTCCATCACGTACCGGATCGCCCCGAGCATCGGGCTGCCGTCACGGGACCGCATGAGACACCTGCCAGGACGGCGCGGGCCCTGAACGGTTCATCACGCGGACCCGTCATCGGGCCGCCTCCGGTGAGGGCTGCTGAGACTTGCGCCACTCACTGGGGGACATACCGTAGGCGGCTCGAAACGACCTGCTGAAGTGGGCGGCACTGGCGAAACCACGCTGATGTGCCACCGCGGCAATCGTGAGGCCCTTCATCTGGTGGCGCAGCAGATCACGCCGGCAGGCCTCCAGGCGCTGCTGCAGGATCCAGCGGCTCACGGTGATGCCTTCGGCCTGGAACAGCTTGTGCAGATAACGCAGTGAGATGTGGTGGGCGCGCGCAATCTGCGCAGGGGAGAGTGCCGGATCCGCGAGCTTCTCGTCGATGAATGACTGAACCCTCAGCAACAGGGTCTGGGGCTTCTCCTGCGCCTGCGCCCTCGTCCTGCCAAGCCACTCATCGGCCAGCGTCCCGAGCAGGTCCGCCGCGTTGAGGGCCATCAGCTCCTGGATGTGGGGCGGGAACGCCGCCGCATCGTCCACGAGCCCGGTGATGAAGGGGGACAGCAGCCCGCCGAGCGAGGAGTCGGGCCCGAAAGGGGCAGCCGTGATCTGGTTCACCTCGGGATCGCGCAAGCCCAGCATCCCCCGGGGCAGCACGAGGGACTTGATGCGGAAGGACTGGGGAAGATCCAGTCGGACGGGGCGAGTCGTGTTGTAGACGAAGATGTCCCCCGGCTGGATCTGCCCCTCCCGCCCGTCCTGCTCCACCCGGGCGATGCCTGTCTCCAGGAGTTTGAGGACGACGCACTCCTCCTCGCCTTCTCCGGCAGCAGGGCGGCGGGTGCGACGGAGGGCCATGCCGTCGCCTTCCACGGTCACCGCCCGGAGCCGGCCGAGGGAAGCCGTACGGACGGTGCCGGAGTACGCGTCGGTAGGCACGGAGATGTCCACCTTCCCGAACGCTTGGGACAGAGCTTGTCGCCAGTAGCTCCGCCTTTCCTGAGTGGGAACCAATTCGGTGGTGTAGATGCTTTCGCGTACGCCGCCGTGGGCAGTCGTGTCAGTCGTCATGAGAGTCGTTCCCCCCTTTCCCTCAGATCCTGGCTGCCGGCAGTGCGACTGCGCGTCGCACGACAGCGACAGATCTTGAGAGAAGACGTGGGATACGAAGCGACTACTCTGCGTGTTGGCGTGTGATGGCCAGCTGCGTCAGCTCGGCACGGGAGGTGATGTCGAGCTTGGCGAACGCATGCCGCAGGTGTGAGCTGACGGTGTGCGGTGACAGCCCCAGGCGTTCCGCGGCCTCTCGGTTGGTCAGCCCCTGCGCGACGAGACGGATGACCGCTACCTCGGACGGGGTCAGCTCCGGCCAGACCGTAGCGGACTTCTTCGATGAGGTTCGCCGTCGAGGCGCCCCCACGACCCGGAGCTGACGGCGGACACGCGCTGCGTCCCGTTCGGCGCCCGCTTCGATGTACAGGTTGAGTGCCGCATCAAGATGGGGCACAGCTTCGGCGGCGCGGCGTATGGCCAGTTTTCGACCCGCGTCTTCGAGCGCGGAGGCCCGGGGGAGCAGCCGAGGAATGCCGTCGTACAGCTCGACAGCGCGCAGAAGCAGCGCGAGATCATTGTCGAGCAGGCCCCGGGAATGAGCGGCGACAGCTTCGAGGATCGGAAAATCGCGATTACTGGCCGCTCGGCGCTCAGCGATGGAGACAGCCGCAGCAGCACGTTCCCCCGCTCCCGCCCGCAGCGCCATGCGAACGAAGACAGGCGCGTCAGCCGGATCATCGGGACTGGCCAGGGAAGGGCCTGTCAGCTCGAACGTGCTGAAGGACTCGTCCAGAAGTTCCATGGCGCGGTCAGGACGTCCTTCATCGTCCGCGACCAGGGCGAGCATCCAGGAGCCGACGTTGCGGACAAGAACCGCCGGGTCGTCGACCATGTGCTTCGCCTGCGCGGTGTAGGCCCGGACCGCCTCCCGGTCGTTGGTGTGCAGGGCGACACGCAGCAGTGTGTACAGAGCCGTCGCGTCGGCGAAGTTCCCCATGCCCAACTCGTCCGCTATCGCCGCGGTGGCCTCGGCTTCTGCCCGCGCGTCCTCCAGGAGGCCGGCGTCGAACAGGACACGGGAACGGTTACTCATCCACAGGCCCATGGCCGCGGCCTGCCCCTGCCTCTGGGTCTCTCGGATTCCCGCTTCGGACTCCGCGAGCGCCTCGGCCGTCATACCCGCCGCGTTGAACAGGAATGCTTTCCAGAGAGCCTCCGGGACCCACAGTGAATGGGCGAAGCCCACCTCGGTCGCCAGAGACGCCGCTCGGTCGGCCAGCTCGAAGGCCTTCTGCCAGTCCATGCGGTAAAATTGCACCACGGAGTCGACAGCGATCGCGGTGGCCTGAGCGGCTTTGTCATGGGCCTGTGCCGCCGCATCGAGTGCGTCGGCGACGGCTCGGGCGGTCGCCTCGAAGTCGCCGATCATCGACAGGTTGAGGCATCTCAGCGCCAGCAGCTGGGCGCGCAAGCCGGGTGAGATTCCACGAAGCTCAGAGCCGATACGTGCCTGCGCGGCAGCTTCAGTGAAGTCGTACTGGCTGGACATGCGCGCCAGACCGAGTCGCAGCTGCGCTTCCGCCTCCGGTCGCATGCTCCCCGGCAGCACGGCGGCGGCAAGCGATCGAGCCTCTGACGCCTGACCCGTCTGCCACAACAGCAGCATCGTTTCCGCAACGATCGCCGGATGCTCCGGTGAGGAGGCGGCGGTCAGCTCCAGCGCCCGGTGGCTGAGCTGCTGAGCCGATGACGGTGCGGACGCGGACAGTTCTGCCGCGGCGGCCCTCAGCAGTTCCACGGCTCGGCGGTCACCGGCTTCGGCGGTGTCCAGGAGCAGAGCGGCTGCTTCCGTCACCGGGGCGCCACGTTCCAGCAGGGCGTCAGCGGCATGACGCCGCACAGCGCGGCGTACCGACATCGGAAGGCTGCTTTCGACGGCCTCGCGGAACAGGTCATGGCGAAACAGCAGCCGTTCGTTGCGTTCGACGAACAGATGAGAGTCGAGTGCCTCCTGCACCGGCGCTATCAGCGTCGCCGTCGGCTTGCCCAGCAGTTCGGCCAGGAGTCCGATGGTGACGGTCCGGCCGACCGCCGACGCGGTCTGGACGACCTCACGGGTGGGCGGGGCGAGCCGGTCGAGAGTGAGACGCACGGAGGCCTGGAAACGGGCGGGCAGGTCCTCACCGGCCAGACGCGCGACATTGCCTTCGATGACCACTGAGTGCTCGTCGCGCATACTGCGCAGCAATTCGACCAGCAGCAGTGGCACGCCCTCTGCCCGACGGGCCGCCTTCAGCGTCCCGGAATCGGGGACGGCTTCCAGAACGTCCTGTGTGATCTCGGCGACAGCGCTGTCCGCGAGCGGACCGAGTTCCAGCCGGCGGCCGCCGAGCTGTTCGAGCTGGTCCAACGTCGCGCGGACACCAGGCACGCCGGCATTGCTGCGGACAGCCAGCAGCCACAGGATCGCGTGGGACGACAGCCGGACCGAGAGCGTGCGCAGGGCGAGGAGCGTGACGTCGTCCAGCCACTGAACGTCGTCCAGCGCGATGACCAGAGGGGTGTCGAGCGCTGCCCGTTCCAGCCGGTCCTGCAGCTCCTGCAACAGCCAGAATCGCTGCTCCGGTGCGGTCGCCAGATCGCGCAGCTTCTCGACGTCGAACAAGGTCCCGGTGCCCGTCAGGAGACCGTCCAGCAACGGTCCCAAGGGGATGAACTGGCCATCGGGGTCGGCGCCGCCCTGGAAAACCCTCAGTCTGTGGCGCGTCGCCATGGTCTGCGCCTCCGTGAGGAGACGGCTCTTGCCGCTGCCAGGAGACCCTTCTATGCACACGACGCCGCCCTGTCCTCGTGCCAGCGCGGCGAACCGTGCGTCGAGGAAGGCCAACTCCTCGTCCCGACCCCGTATCGGTGGCTCGCTGCCACCGATACGGGCCGGCGTCAACGGCTGCTGAAAGCGTTCCAACGTAGTCCTCTACGCTAAGAAGGGCAATGATCGTGAGTGCACAATCGGACAGGCACAGCATGCCATGCCTGGAGAGTTCTTGTCCGAAGGATTGGGCTCTTGTCCTTCAAGCCGCCCACGAGACGCTCGAGGACCCGGCAGAGGGGAACCGTGGGTTGTATCAGTGCAGGTCACAGGCGTGGAAGTCCCCGTTTCGTCCCGGCGTCCGGGGTGCTGACCCCCCGATCGTTAACGCGCCTGGCGTGATGGGTCGGGGCGCTCGTCATCGCAATGAAAGATAAGCAGGTGTGCCCGGCCGCCCTGTCGTCTTGCCCCAGAGGGAACTCGCCGTGCAGTACGCGCCCGTGTCGCGGACTGGTCGGAGCCGTGGAGCGCGGCCGGGAGGCAGCAGGTGCAGTCGGTGGCCCTCGGCCACACCTGGCTGGCTGCCGGATTCCGCTCGGCCCCTGCAGGGCCTGCATCAGACCCACATTCAGCCGAGGGGGAGCTGAACACACAGGGAGCTGCTGTGCCGCAGGTCGTCGTCATCTCCGCGTGGGACGTGCCGCTGGGCGGCCCTCGAGCGCTGTCGGTGGGGCGTGCGCGGACGCTGATCGGCACCTGGAGCTTCGCGGATCATCACAGGCCTGACGACTTCACCTGGACCGGCGGCATGGTCGTTGCACCATCCGTCCATCGGCCTTGCGGCTCGGTGAACTCGATCTGATGACCGGCTCGGCCTTGCGGAACGGGGCTGGCGGGGCGTCGGACACGACAGGCTGATCCCGACGAACGACACGCAACGCCCGGTTCAGGCAGCGGTTGAGCGGAACTCCTTACAGGAACCGGTCGACATGTGGTGGAACTCCATCGGCCGCAGCCACGAAGACATCGTCTACGACGGTGCCCATCATGCCACCATCGCCTTCCCCGAAAGAACCCGGCAGGCGCGTTGAGAGGCACACCACGACACACCCGCTACCGCGCCGACGATGGAACGAGCCGACGACAAGCGTTCGCCCGACAAGGCTTGGCCTCCAACTCGTACCGCAAAGATCAGCGGTCGCCGAGGAGTCTCCGCACGAGGATGGCCCAGTCGATCCATGTGTCGTCCACGTCAGCCGAGCTGAGTCGGCACTGCCACGCAGCAATTCCGGACGGTCTGTGCAGCCCCGGTTGCACAGGGCCGGTGCGAGGGACTGTCGAGCACTGCTGTCACCAAGTTGGTCGTGACAGTCGCGGCGATGACGTCGCTTGGTGTTCGTACGCCCTCGTCCGGGAGCGGGTGGGAGCTCCGGCATATGAGCGGAGCGCGGCCGAGCAGGGGATCGGTACCTTTACTTTCGGTTCCTCACGGGGGCCGCAGCACGGCGCTCGGTCTCGGTATGTCCGCCCCAAATTCCGTAGTACTGCTGCGACGCCTGAGCGAAGCGAGCGCATGGATCACTGACGGGGCAGCTACGGCAGATTTCTCGTGCCGCTTCCTCCCGCCGCCGGCGCGCTGGGCCACGCTCACCGGCAGGCGAGAAGAAGACCGAGCTGTCCATGCCGCGGCACGCGGCGTCGGCTTGCCATTCCCAGTCCTCCAAAAGCGGCCTCGTCCGAGTCTTCATCGGTCTCTCCTTCCATACGGCAGCGTTACAGCCTTGTGGTGGGATACGCCTGTTTACGGCTGGGGAGCTGGTCCGGCGCGGCGAAATGCTGCGGGTAGGGCACTGGTGCAGGACTCTGCCCTGCGGGTTCCCGGCCGACGCGTTGCATCAGGGCCACCAGTTCTCCTGCTGCCCGTGCGATGCACCCGTTCAGTCCTTCGGCGCCCCGGCCCCTGGAGGCGGCGTACACGCCGCCGGTGAGGGCGTCGGGGCCGGTGACGCTGACGGCGGGTTGTGGTGCTCACCGGTCGCGAAGACGTCGAGGCCGACCTCCTCGGCCTTCAGCACGATGGCGACCATGCATGCTCGGGGCGGTGTCCTTCTGGGCACCAGGGACTCCCCTCGATCTTGCATTCGTCAGGGCATCGGGCTCTGCTCAGAGGCTTCGCCCCATGAGCACAGTTATGGCGCCGTCGACATCCAGGTGATCACTTTCAGTTCCGAGAGGGACCAGGGCGAAGGCCTGCTGAAGAAATGCATCCACCTCCGCGGCAGCCAGCTCGATGAGTGCCGTGCCGGCCAAATTGCTCAGAACGATGCGTATGGAGTGTGGATGGTGGCAGTATCTGGGAATCACCATGACATCGCCGGGGCCAGCAGGACGTCTCAAGCCCTCAGCGAGCAGTTCACGGGCAAAGGTCCAGGTCGTGAGTGGCCCGGTCGACGGCCCGAGGGAGAGTCGGACGGCATAGGGGTCAGTGACCCTGTAATGCAATTCCGCCCGCAGGGGCAACGGCGGCGGCCCCTTCGGAGCGCTCACGTGTGCCGTCGTTTGGCACGTGACGGTACTGAGGTGCTGTTCCATCATGCCCCCCGAATAATGCAGAAACGTAATTTCTTACCCGTAAACCCTATGGTCCGGTGACTTGGGGGCTTGCCGAGGAACGCACGGAGCGTTGCCCAGGGAAGTACTTCTGTCTCGCTTGCGCCCGCATGAGCGGCGATGCCGGTATCCACTGATCCACGAGGAAGCTCAGGTGCGGTAGCTGTACGCCTGATGCCGGCTCAGACGCCTCACGCTTGAGCGCAGGCCCTCTGCGGAACACAGCAGCACCACCGGTTGTTCAGGACGATGCTCGATCGTCCCTCAGGGGTCTTGAGCTCCAGGCGTGTCTTGAAAGGAAAGAAAGATCATGTTTCAGCGCATTCTCGTCGCAGTCGATCCCAGCCCCGCCCGCCACTCCGTCATCGGCCTGGCCGGTGACATGGCACGACTGACCGGGGCCAAGGTCAGTGTTCTGCACGTCGCTCCTTCCACCGCAACGATTGCCGCCGTGGTCTCCCTGGAGGACGACGCCGAAGCCAAGGGCATCCTTGATGAGGCCCTCGCCCGCCTGCGTGACGCAGGTGTCGAGGCCGAGGGCACCGTGGTCGACGCGCTGACGACTCAGATAGCCACCACCATCTCCTCCGCCGCCGAGGAGTGGGAGGCCGACCTTCTGATCCTCAGCCCTCACCATCGCGGATCGCTCGAAGCGCTCATCAACCCCCGGGTCAGTGACGCCGTCGCTCACACCAGCCGTATAGCCGTACTTCTGGCGCCTGAGCACGAGTCCGGTAACGAGCACTGATTCGAGCGCCATTGGGCACGCCGTGCGGCTCGTGTCACCACCTGCCGACCTCCGCAGGCCGCCTGCGCCGCACTGGACGTCACACCCAGGGTGCGACCCGCATCCACGGGTCGCACCCGCACGGTCGCTTCCGGGCCGCTGCCCAGCTGCGGCACGCCCGCCGGGTCGACCACGCCCCGCAGACGAAGCCGCTTCCTCCGAGTCACGACCGGTGCGCTGCCGGGCTCCGAGCGGTGCACGGAGAAGCAACTGGCCCGCCCGGCGTCTCCGTAGCCTGGCCACGGCCCCGTGAGCGACCAGTTGAGGAGCACCATGGCCGTACAGTCCGTAGCCGAGCAGTACGTCGAGCTCCTGGCCCGCGCCGGCGTGCGCCGCATCTATGGGGTGGTCGGTGACAGCCTGAACCCCGTCGTCGACGCGGTCAGACGGCACGACGCTCTGGACTGGATCCAGGTTCGTCACGAGGAAGTCGCAGCCTTCGCCGCCGGCGCCGAAGCCCAGTTGACGGGCAAGCTCGCCGCGTGCGCGGGGTCGTGCGGACCGGGCAACCTGCACTTGATCAACGGCCTGTTCGACGCGCACCGTTCCATGGCACCTGTGCTCGCCCTGGCCGCGCAGATCCCGAGCGGCGAGATCGGCACCGGCTACTTCCAAGAGACCCACCCCGACCGGCTGTTCGAGGAGTGCAGTCATTACTCGGAACAGATCTCCTCACCCCGGCAGATGCCGCGGGTGGTCCAGACGGCGATCCAGCACGCGGTCGGCCGACGCGGTGTCTCCGTGGTGGCTCTGCCCGGCGACGTCGCCGCCGAGGACTCCCCAGGTGACGGGGTACAACTCACCATGCCGCTGGACCGACCCGCGATCAGGCCGGCCGACGAGGAACTGACGCGGCTCACCGAAATGGTGGACGCCGCACAGAAGATCACCGTGTTCTGCGGCCGCGGTGTCGCCGGAGCCCACGCCGAGGTGATGGCGTTCGCCGAGAAGGTCAAGGCTCCCGTGGGTCACGCGCTCCGCGGCAAGGAGCACATCCAGTACGACAACCCGTACGACGTGGGCATGTCCGGCCTGCTGGGCTACGGCGCCGCCTACGAGGCGATGCACGAGTGCGATCTGCTGCTGCTCCTCGGTACGGACTTCCCGTACACGGATTTCCTGCCCCGCCACGTGCGGACCGTTCAGATCGACGTGCAGCCGGAACGGCTGGGACGGCGCACGCAGTTGGACTTCGCCGTGTGGGGGGACGTCCGCGAGACGCTCCGGTGCCTGATCCCTGCCGTACGGGACAAGCCGTCGCGCCGGTTCCTCGACCGCATGCTGCACCGGCACGCCCACGCCCTGGAGGGCGCCGTCAGTGCCTACACCAGCAGAGTGGACCACCACACCCCGATCCATCCGGAGTACGTGGCATCCGTGCTCGACGAGGAGGCGGCCGACGACGCGGTGTTCACCGTGGACACCGGTATGTGCTGCGTGTGGGCAGCCCGCTATCTGACGCCGAACGGCCGACGTCGCATCCTCGGCTCCTTCGTCCACGGTTCCATGGCCAACGCGCTGCCGCAGGCCATCGGTGCACAGTTCCTCGACCGCTCTCGTCAGGTGGTGTCGCTCTCCGGCGACGGCGGCTTCTCGATGCTGATGGGTGACTTCCTGACACTCGTTCACCACGACCTGCCCGTGAAGGTTGTTGTCTTCAACAACTCCTCGCTGGGCATGGTCGACCTGGAGATGATGGTCGACGGACTGCCACCGCACGGCACCGACTACCCACCCACCGACTTCGCGGCCATCGCCACCGCGGCCGGCGCACGCGGCATCCGGGTCGAGAAGCCCACGCAGGTGCGAGAAGCCCTGCGGGAAGCGTTCGCCCATGACGGCCCGGCACTGGTCGACGTGGTCACCGACCCCAACGCCCTCGCGCTCCCGCCGAAGATCACCACCGAGCAGGTCACCGGTTTCGCGCTCTCGGCGAGCCGCACCGTCCTCACAGGCGGCGTCGGACGCATGATCGACCTTGCCCGGGCAAACCTCCGCAACATTCCGCGTCCGTGACCGCACACGATCCGGCGGCCCTCTCCTCGCGCGGAGGCGCACCCCCTCTGTCCACTCCCTTTGATCCGAACGGGCATCGCCATGTCAGACCTGACAGGTATCACACACCACACAGCCGTACTCAACGGAATCAAGCAGCACTGGGTCACAGCGGGCCAGGGACCCCCCGTCTACCTGCTGCACGGTTTCCCTGAGACCTGGTACGGCTGGCGCAAGCAGATACCCGTGCTGGCGGAGCGGTTCACCGTCGTCGCACCGGATCTGCGCGGCTACGGCGACACGGACAAACCCGCATCCGGCTACGACAAGCGGACCATGGCCAACGACGTCGTCGCACTGATGGACCACCTCGGGCACGAGCGGATCGTCGTGGTCGGCCACGACCGCGGAGCCCGTGTCGGCACCCGGTTCGCCAAGGACCACCCCGAGCGCATCGACCGGTTCGTGGCCATGGACAACATCCCCACCCGGATCATCGCCGAGACCTACGACGTGGCCCTCGCCCGGCAGGGCTACTGGTTCTTCACCTTCCTCGGTGTACCCGACCTTCCCGAGGCGCTGATCGCCGGCCGCGAGGAGACCTGGCTCACCCACTTCTACCGCAGCTGGTCCTACAACCCGGACATGCTCACCCCCGACGAGATCGCGGTCTACGTGCGCGCCTACCAACAGCCCGGGGCCGTGCGAGGTTCCTGCATGGACTACCGCGCGGCGCCCCAGGACGTCGCCCAGGACCAGGAGGACGCCGACCGGCTCATCGAGTGCCCCGTGCTCACCCTGTGGGGCGAGGACTTCAGTGCCGTGGGACAGGCCTACGACGTCCTCGACGTGTGGAAGGGGATCGCCCGCGACGTCCGCGGAGTGCCGATCCCCCAGTGCGGCCACCTGTGCCAGGAGGAGCGGCCCGACGTCGTCAACCGCGAACTCCTGGACTTCCTCAGCGACTGGAACGGCTGACATAGGTCACCGGTGAGCACGGAAAGTCCACAATCAGGGCACTGACGGGCAAACACATCACGCCGATCCTCAGTAAGGTTCCTTTCGTACCAGCAACATCGAGCTCGGCGCGCTCCACGAAGGGCGTCGAACAGGCCGATCGCCCAGCCGGGGCGGCCTGACCCCACGCCGCCACCGAGCGCCGAGCAGTACCCGAAACCCCGGCGAGCGGACGACCGTCGCCGTCTGCGCCGACAGACCGCCTCGCGCACCTGCCATCACCCTCAGAGGGAGTTCTCTCATGTCCCGTTCCCCCAAGCCGACCGTCGTCCTCATCCACGGCGCGTTCGCCGATGCCTCCAGCTTCGCGCAGGTGATCCCGCGGCTGATCGCCCGCGGTCTGGACGTGGTCGCCCCGGCCGTCCCCAACCGCAGCCTGATCGGCGACGCCGCCTACATCGCCTCGATCGTCCGCCAGATACCGGGCGACGTCATCCTGGTCGGCCACTCCTACGGTGGCGCCGTCATCACGGTCGCGGGCACCGAGGACAACGTGAAGGGACTGGTCTACCTCGCCGGTTACGCCCTCGAGAAGGGCGAGAGCCTCGGCGAGCTGCAGGGCCGTTTCCCGGACTCCGACCTCGCTGCCGCGCTCGTCTACACCCCCTTCCCGATCGAGGGTTCGAGCGAGACCGGCACCGATGTGACGGTCCAGCCCGACAAGTTCCCCGCCATCTTCGCCGCCGACGTCGACTCCCGCCTCGCCGAGGTCCTCGCCGTCTCCCAGCGCCCGCTCGCGGCCCAGGCCTTCGCCGACGCGGCCCCGGCCGCCGCATGGAAGACCAAGCCGTCCTGGGGCCTGGTCGCCTCCTCCGACCACACCATCAACCCGGACGTGGAGCGTTACGGCTACCAGCGGGCCGGCATGAAGACCGTGGAGGTCGACTCCTCCCACCTGGTGATGCTCTCCCACCCCGAGCGCGTCGTCGAGCTGATCGAGGAAGCCGTCCAGGCGACTTCGGCCTGAGCCACCGGCTGTCGGCCACACCCGCCCATCCGGCCACGACGGAAACGACCCTCCCCTCCCTCGGAGAGCAATCCATGAACTCACCCATCTCGCGCCGCACCGTGACAGCGTCTCTCCTGGCCGGTGCTGCTGCGCTGAGCACCGCAGGCGTCGCGTACTCCGGGCCGGCGGCGGCAGCCGACCACCCGCGCAGACCGCACGAGCGGCGGGACACACCCACCATCGTCCTGATCCACGGAGCGTTCGCCGACGCCTCCAGTTGGAGCGGAGTGATCGAGCGCCTCCAGCGGCACGGTCACCGCGTTCTGGCACCGGCCCTGCCCCTGCGTGGCCTGGCGAGCGACTCCGCCTACATCCGCAGCGTCCTGGACAGCATCACCGGCCCGATCGTGCTGGTGGGGCACTCCTACGGCGGAGCGGTCATCAGCCAGGCCGCGGCCGACGCCCCGCACGTCAAGGCCCTGGTCTACATCGCCGCCTTCGTGCCCGAAGTCGGGGAGAGCGCGCTCCAGCTCACCGACAAGTTCCCCGGCAGCACCCTGGGACAGGCCACCGCCACTCAGTACTACCCGCTGCCCGATGGCGGACAGGGGGAGGAACTGGTCATCAAGAAGGACCTCTTCCGCCAGCAGTTCGCGGCGGGCGTCCCCGTCGGGACCGCCCAGGTCATGGCCGCGGGGCAGCGACCGATCACCCTCGCCGCGCTCCAGGAACCCGCCACGGCCGCCGCCTGGAAGAAGATCCCCAGCTGGTACCTCGTCGCAACCGAGGATCGCAACATTCCGCCGACCGCCGAGCGGTGGATGGCCAAGCGCGCCCGGGCTCACACCGTCACCGTCCGCGCCCCGCACGCCGTGTCCGTGAGCGACCCCGGGCCCGTCACCGACCTGATCCTGCGCGCCACCCGTTCCGTTCGCTCCGGTCACTGACGCGGGCCGGACATTCCTTTCCGCCCGGACAACGACGTCCCACCGGTGGACAGCGCCCCGCGGCCCGGCCGCGGGGCCCCCGTCCCTCCGGCCCGTCCCGCCAGGCGCAGAACCCGGGCACCGTCGGCCGGCCACCACCCGTAATGCAACGGAGAGCCGCATGGCACTGCTCGATCCAAAACCTGACGCGTTGCGCCCGCAGCAGCACCGGGGCCCTGCGGCCGATCGGGTCCCCGACGAACGGGCGCCCGGCACGCCCGAAGCCCTGCGCGAGGACCTCGTCCGCCTGCTGGGCCCGGACAAAGTGCTGCACACGCTGTCCGACCTCGTGAAGTACGCCTCGGATGCCAGCCCCTACCGCTTCGTGCCACAAGTGGTCGTCATCGCGGAAAACGTCGAGGACATCGCCGCGGTACTGAGCTACGCTCGTGACCACCGGCGTGCTGTCGTCTTCCGCGCGGCGGGCACCTCCCTGAACGGGCAGGCACAGGGCACCGACATCCTCGTCGACGTGCGCCGCCACTGGACCGGCTTCGAGGTCCTCGACGACGGCCTCAGGGCACGCATCGGACCGGGTACGACCCTCGGACGCGCCAACGTCGCGCTGTCCCGGTACGGCAGGCTGATGGGACCCGATCCGGCGAGTTCCCGCGCCTGCACCGTCGGCGGCGTCGTCGCCAACAACGCCTCGGGCATGACCGCCGGCGTCACCCGCAACTCCTACCGCCTGCTCTCTTCCCTCACTCTCGTCCTCCCATCCGGCACGGTCGTCGACACCGCGGCCCCGGACGCCGACGAGCGGCTCCGGGCAGCGGAACCCGACCTGTGTGCGGGTCTGCTGGCCATCAAGGCCGACATCGAGGCCGACAACGCGCTCGTGGCCCGGATCCGCGCCAAGTACGAACTCAAGAACACCAATGGCTACCGCCTTGACGCCTTCCTCGACGGCTCCACCCCCGTGGAGATCCTGCGGGGGCTGATGGTCGGCTCCCAGGGCACGCTCGGATTCATCGCCGAGACCGTGTTCAGGACGGTGTCCCTGGACCGCCTCACCCACACGGCGCTGCTGTTCTTCCCCGACCTCACCACGGCTGCGGCGGCGGTGCCGCAGTTCAACGAGGCCGGTGCCCGCGCGGTGGAGATCATGGACGGCAACACGCTCCGCGCCTGCGCGAGCGTCGACGGCGTCCCCGCCGACTGGGCCGAGCTTCCCCGGGAGACCGCAGCCCTGCTGGTGGAGTTCCGCGCCCCGGACGCCTCGACGCACGAAGCCAACCAGCGGGCCGCCGCCGACGTACTGGCACGGCTGACGCTGGTCGCGCCGGTGGCGTCCGTCACCAACCGCTTCATCGGCGACCCAGCCACCATTGGTACGTACTGGCACGCCCGCGAGGCCTTCATGACGGCAGTCGGCAAAGCCCGGCCGGCCGGATCGACACTGATCACCGAAGACTTCGCGGTACCGCCCACGTGCTTGGCAGAGGCGTGCGAGGCACTGTCGGAGCTCCAGCGCCGCCACGGGTACGACGCCGCCGTCGCCGGCCATGCGGCCCACGGCAACCTGCACTTCCTGCTCGCCCTCGACGCAGCGAGTCCGGACGACGTCCAGCGGTACGCCGACTTCATGGACGAGTTCTGCACCATGGTGGTGAGCCGCTTCGACGGCTCCCTCAAAGCGGAGCACGCCACTGGCCGCAACATGGCACCGTTCCTCGAAACCGAATGGGGCAGCCGCGCCACCGAACTGATGTGGCGCATCAAGCACACCCTCGATCCCCAGGGCGTGCTTGCCCCAGGCGTGGTCCTCACCCGCGACCCCACCGCCCACCTGTGGGGCCTCAAAACCATTCCCGCCATCGAGCCTGTCGCCGACGCCTGCATCGAGTGCGGTTTCTGCGAACCGGTCTGCCCGAGCCGCGACCTCACCACGACGCCTCGCCAACGCATCGTGCTGCGTCGCGAGATGCTGCGCCAGAGCGACGACTCCGCTGCGCTGAACAACCTCCTGGAGTCCTACGGTTACGACGCCGTCGACACCTGCGCCGGCGACGCCACCTGCAAGACGGCATGCCCCGTCGGCATCGACACCGGTGCCTTCATGAAGGCCTTTCGCCATCAGCGGAACTCCGAACGGGAAGAACGCAACGCGGCTCGCCTCGCGCGGCGGTTCTCCCTGGCCGAGACATCGGTGCGGGCCGCCCTCGGTGCCGCGGACCACATCAGCGACCGCGTCCTGGGCCGAGTCACCTCCGCCATACGGACCGCGATCTCACCGGACCTGGTTCCCGAGTGGATCCCCGCCGTTCCGTCCCCCGCCCGTACACCGCTGCCCGCCACCGAGCGGGGCACCGCCGTCGCCGTCTACTACGTGGCCTGCGTCAACCGCATCTTCGCGGGTCCCGACGGCGCACCCGGGCTCTCCCTGCCCGAAGCGGTCGTCACGGTCTCCCGTCGGGCCGGACGACCGGTCTGGGTACCGCCGGACCTTGCCGGATCGTGCTGCGCGACCATCTGGCACTCCAAGGGCTACGACACCGGCAACACCGTCATGGCGAACCGTATCGTCGAACGAGCCTGGGAGTGGACCGACAAGGGACGCCTTCCGCTCATCGTCGACGCCTCCTCCTGCACGCTCGGCATCGGGCAGGAAGTGATCCCCTATCTCACGCCGGAGAACCTGCGCAAGCACCAGGCCCTCACCGTGGTGGACTCTGTCGCATGGGCTGCCGAGTTGCTGCCGCACCTGGAGGTGACCGACCCACTGGACAGCGTGGTGCTCCATCCCACCTGCTCCATGCGGCACCTCAAGGACGTAGAGCAGCTGCAAACCGTCGCCGAGTTCATGGCGGGCGACGTCACCGTGCCTGTCTACGCGGAGTGCTGCGGCTTCGCCGGGGACCGTGGACTGCTGCACAGGGAGCTGACCGAGGCGGCGACGGCACACGAGGCCGCCGAGGTGACGACCGGCAGGTTCGACGCCTATCTGTCGGCCAATCGCACATGCGAGATCGGCATGGAGCACGCCACGGGGCGCCCCTACCAATCCGTGCTTCTCGCGCTCGAACGGGCGACCCGCCCCACCGACTGAACACCAGCCGGCCCGCACACAGCGGAGCGGGCCCCACCACCGTGCACCGCGCCACCCCAGGGAGATCACCTTGCGCATAGCCAACCTCGCCGGCCGGCTGACCGTGATCGTCGAAGGCCGGGCGATCGATGTCCACACAGCCAGCCGTGGGGTGTTCTCGGCCGACCCGCAAGCGGTCTACGCCCGCTGGGCCGAGTTCCGTACCTGGGTCGCCGGCGCCGACCTCGCCGGCGGGAGGCCCGTCGACGCGGCGGAACTCGGTGCGCCCGCACCGTCTCCCAGGCAGATCTTCGCCATCGGGCTCAACTACCGGGAGCACGTGACCGAGGCAGGTTTCACCACACCCGAAGGCATGCCACCGGTGTTCACCAAGTACGCGACCGCTCTCACCGGCCCGGTGACGGAGGTGACGCTGCCTCAGGGCGGCCACACCGACTGGGAGGTCGAACTGGTCGTGGTCATCGGCCAGAAGGCCCACAACGTCTCCGAAGAGGATGCCTGGAGCCATGTGGCGGGACTGACGGTCGGACAGGACATCTCCGAGCGTGTCCTTCAGATGGAGGGACCTGCGCCACAGTTCAGCCTCGGCAAGTCGTACCCGGGCTTCGCTCCCACAGGTCCCTGGCTGGTGACCCCGGACGAGTTCGACGACCCCGACGACCTGGAGCTGACCTGCTCCGTCAACGGTGAGGTGGTGCAGCGCGGACACACCCGTCAGATGATCTTCTCCGTGCCGTCGCTTGTCGCCAAGCTGTCCGGCGTCCTCCCGTTGCTCCCCGGAGACGTCGTCTTCACCGGCACTCCGGCCGGGGTCGGCCTGGGCCGCACGCCACAACGCTGGCTCGCCCCCGGCGACGAACTCCTCAGCTCCGTGGGCGGTATCGGCGAGCTGCGACAGAGATTTGCCGACAGCGCCGTCCCCCTCGCCTCGTCGGCGGCACCTACGTCACCGAGAACCCCCTGATCTTCTCGCCGCTCGCATCACCCCGGGCAAGTGAAGCCGCCCCAGCGCCGGCCCGTAAGTGCCTCACCGACCCGGGCCTTTCGAGGACCTGCGCGTCGGCGAGGTGATCCGAGCGACCACCCGCTCCCCGGACAGATGCCCGAGCCGCAGCCTTCCGGACCGTCTCCGCCGACAACCAACGTCTCCGGCACCACCGTGTTCGCGCACATCACCGGCGAGGTCTTCGTCACCGTCGCCGGCCCGGAAGCACGGGGCCACAACCGTGTCGTGGTGACGGCCGGGACCCAACACGATCAGCGCGATGAACTCGTGCCCTCCTGACCAGCACAAGTACCTGCCGCGACGTCAGTGACGAAGGAAACCATGAAACACCGCATACTCCTGGCCAGCACTCTTCTCTGCTGCGCCGTACTGGCCGGGTGCACCGGCCAGGGCACGGACGGCGCTGCCGGAGACAGTACCCGTACGCCCGGCTCGTCGCCGACCGAGGCCGCCACCGTCTCCGGAGCTGCCGACACCGGCCGCTCCAGCCCCTCCGGTGAACCGGCACCGAGCACGTCCCTCGGATCCGCAACGCCGTCGTCCGGCTCCGCCGTACCGGCGATGAGACGCCGGTGCCACACCTCCGAACTGAGGGCATCCGTCGGAGCCAACCGTCCCGGCGCCGGTCAGTCGAACTTCGCCGTCGTCCTGACCAACGGCTCCCGCCGCACCTGTACCGTGCGCGGATTCCCTGCAGTGGCGTTCGTCAACGGCAAAGGCGAGGCGGTCACCCCGGACCCCGAACGGGCCATGGGTCAGGAGCACCGCACCGTAACGCTCACTCCCGGAGCCAGCGCATGGTCGGCGATGACGTATGCGAATCCGGCCATCACCCGTGTCACCACCGTGACGCCGAAGTACCTGCTCATCACACCGCCCGAGGAGTCGGCCTGGCTCTCTGTGCGCTGGACCGGTGGCGAAGTCTCCAACACGGGCAAGGCGTCAGTCCCCCGAGTGAGTCCGTTCCGGGCAGGCGACGGCGCCTGACCCGACCCGCCCCAGTCAAGCGACACCCCACCGTGGGTGACCCACTACTACGGTGGGGTGCCGACCAGCGTCCTGTGCCCGACGGGGTACTGGTGCGGAGGTCGGGAAAGGGCACTGTCAGCCGTGTGATGTGCGCGCGCAGTCACGCGTTCTCGCCCTGTTGCGCGCCGAGCGGTCGGCTGCGTCGACGGCAGTGGTGGTCGGTCGGCCGGCGGGTCCGGCGATGCGCAGCAGGCGTGGCGGTCGGGCAGCGGGCTCGGGCAGGCGTAGGGGTGCGAGGCCGGGAGTGATGCTGCCCAGCAGCGTGGCGCGGCGGGCACCGGTGCCCGACGGCAGGGTGCCGGGCAGGCCGTGGACGGTGAGGAAGCCGAGAACGGCGAAGGCCAGCGCCTCCTTGGCACCGGAGGGCAGGCCCAGGTCATCGCTGGGGCGCAGCGCCACTCCGGGCAGCTCCTCGGTGATCATGCGCATCAGGGTCGGATTCCGGGTACCTCCGCCGGACACGACCAGACTGGTCACTCCGTGCGCCCGGCAGGCGTCGGCCACGGTGACAGCCGTGAGCCTGGTCAGGGTCGCGAGGACGTCGTCCGCTGCGGGAGTCGGCACGGCGGACAGCGCACGCCGCAGGTATGGCAGGTGGAAGTGCTCCTTGCCGGTGGTCTTCGGCGCGGGCCTGCGGTAGTACGGATCATCGAGGAGGACCTTGAGCAGGTCGGGGCTGGTCTGTCCGGCCGCCGCCCGGCGGCCGTCCTCGTCGTAGGTCGCGGCGCCGCCGGTGAAGTGTTCTGTCGCCGCGTCCAGCAGGGCGTTGGCGGGGCCGGTGTCGAACGCCAGGGGATCGGCACCGGGCGCCAGCACGGTGATGTTGGCGATGCCACCGAGGTTCAGTGCCGCCGGTACGCCAGGGAGCCCTCGCAGGAGCAGGGTGTCGGTCATCCCGACCAGCGGGGCACCTTGCCCTCCCGCGGCGACGTCCCGGCTGCGCAGGTCGGAGACGACCGGGACACCGGTGACCTCGGCGATCCACGCCGGCTGGCCCAGCTGCAGAGTCCCGCGGACGGCACCGTCGTCCACCCAGTGGTACATGGTCTGGCCGTGTGACACCACGAGGTCGGCGGCACCCCCGCACAGCTCGTCGAGCGCGCGGGAGGCGACACCGGCGAAGGCCTGTCCGATGCCGTTGTCGAGGACGCAGACGGCCCGGGCGGTCGTCGTCGCGGGCGGCAGCGTGGCGGCGATCAGGTTTCTCAGGTCGTCGGCGTAGGGGACGGACAGGTGGCCGAGCGGCCGCATGAGGAGGACGTCACCCTCCAGGGTGAGGTCGGCGGCGGCCGCCTCGACGGCGTCGTACGAGGTGCCCGACATCAGTCCGATCACACGCATGGCTTCTCCAGTGATGACCTACGAGGGTGGGCGGACGGCCCGGGCGACGGCTCCCGTCGCCCGGGCCCTCTCACTCCCGGCCGGCACCGGCCGGGACACGCCCCGGGCCGGATTCCGGCCCGGCGTCGGGCAGTTCGGCCGTATGGCTTTCGCGGGTCTCCGGTGCCCGGTGGAACAAGCTCATCACACCGCCGACCGCCAGGGTGACCAGCACGCCGATCGGCACCAGCCACTGCGCGGCGATCGCGGTCGGGACCGTCGCCCCCGCCACCGTGACGTCGATCTTCACCTCGCGCACGATGTAGGTCATCAACGCGACCGTCACCAGGAAGGCCACCATGGAGTCGACCTCGTTCGCGCGCTTGACCAGCCGCCCGAGGAGGAAGGCACCGAGCAGTGCACCGTAGGTGTAGCCGGCGATGGTCAGGCCGGTCAGGTACACGTTGCCGGTGCTGGTGCTGAAGGCACAGGCGAAGACCGCCATCAACACGGCCCACACCAGGGTCATCACCCGGGCGAGCTTCAGCAGCGCCTGCTCGGACGGGGTGCTGCGGAAGAAGCTGTGGATGATGTCGGCGACCGTCGAGTTGGACATGGAGTTCAGGGCCGAGGACAGAGAGCCCATCGCGGCGCCGAGGATGCCGGCCACGAGCAGGCCGGAGATCACGACGGGCAGCCCGTGCAGGATGAAGTTCGGGTAGAGGTTGTCGGAGCTGGCCAGGCCCAGGTCCGTGAAGCTCTTGCCCTCGTTGTACGACCACAGCAGCGCGCCGACGAGGGAGAACGCGGCGAACTGGAGGGTGACGAAGACACCGGAGGCGATCATGGCCTTCTGTCCGTCGCGCAGGGACTGGGTGGCGAGCACCCGCTGGACGATCAGCTGGTCCGAACCGTGACTGGCCATGGCGAAGATCGCACCGCCGACGATCGCCGTGGGGAGGGCGAACGGGCTGGTGAGGACATGCGCGAGGTCGAAGTTCGTGTCGAACAGTGTGAAGTGGCCCGAGTGCAGGGCACGCACGTAGCCGTCTCCGCCCACGTGAGCGGAGAGCACCGCGATGGCGAGGATCGCGCCGCCGAGGTACAGGCCCATCTGGATGGCGTCGGTCCAGATGACCGCCTTGATGCCGCCCAGGTAGGTGTAGACGACGGTGATCACTGTGAGGACGACGATGATGACCCGGTAGCCGGCGTGCACCCCGAATTCGTCGAGCAGCAGCTTGATCGGGATGGCGGAGGCGAACAGGCGGACGCCTTCGGCCAGGAGGCGGGTGACGACGAAGGTGACCGAGGCGAGCCCCTGCAGTTTCAGCCCGAACCTGTTGCCCAGGTACTGGTAGGCGCTGACGAATCCGCCGCGCTTGTACAGGGGGATCAGCGCGGTGGCGACGACGACGCGGCCGATGACGTAGCCGATGGCGAGTTCCACGTTACCGAAACCCTGCCCGCTGTAGGCGCCGCCGGGCACGCTGATGACGGTGAGCACGCTGGTCTCGGTGGCCACCACGGAGAACGAGACGGTCCACCAGGGCATCTGCCCTTCGCCGACGAAGTAGTCCTTCGCAGTCTTCTGCCGTCCGGCCAGCCGCAGGCCGATCACGGCGATGGCGACCAGGTAGACGACGACCACGACCAGGTCGAGTTGACGCACGTTCGCTCCTAAGCAACGGCCGGCGGCGATACCGGCGTGGTGGTGACGGGGGGTCGGGGCGTCGTCCGGCGGACGCGGACGACGTGGGGTTCCTGTGGCGCGGAGGAGGCCAGTGCCAGCAGGCGCGCCCCGTCCAGCGGGTCTCCCAGAGGGGGTTGCAGACGCAGGGTGCGGGCGGAGCCGTCGACCGCGGTTCGCAGCGGCGCCATGAGTGGTTCGCCGAGGCCGGTCAGACCGCCGGTGACGGCGACGGGCAGGTCGTCGCCGGTGATCCGGCCCGCGGCGGCGAGCACGGTTTCACCGAGCGCGGCGGCGGCGTCCCGGACGACCACGCCGGCGACGGCGTCACCCGACTCGGCCGCGCGGGCCACTTCCGGGGCGAAGGAGGCTGCGACGCGCGCGGGATTGCCTCCGGCGGCGAGGGCGGCCGGCAGCGCGTCGAGGGAGCCGAACCGGCGGGCGGCTGCGGCAAGCAGTACGGTGTCCGGTCCGCGTCCGTCGTGGGCGCGTAGCGCGGCCCGCAGGCCGGCGGTGCCGATCCAGGCACCACTGCCCTCGTCGCCCAGCCAGGGGCCCCAGCCGTCGACACGAGCGTACGAGCCGTCCTCGCCGATGCCGATGGCGACGGAACCGGTGCCGATCGCCAGCACTACGCCCGGACGGGCGCCCAGGGCTCCCGCGTGCGCGGTGATGGCGTCGCTGGTGACGGCGGCCTCGTCCGTGGGCAGGTCCTCGAGGAGCAGCTCAGCCAGGGCGCGGGCGGCCTCGGGGGCCGCGGCGGCTCCGGCGGCGCCCACGCAGACGGCGCTCAGCCGGCCCGGGGCGTGTTCCGTGATGAGTGGGAGGACGGCTGCGCGCACGGCGACACGGGCCGCTTCGACACCGTCGGCGGAGGCGAGCCCGGGAGCTCCCTGCACCTCGCGGACCAGGCTGGACGGGCCGTCCGGGCCCCTCCAGAGCACCGCACGGCAGCCGGTCTTCCCCAGGTCCACCGCCACTGCTGCTGTCATTCGGATGTCCTCGCGTCATGGATCCGGCACTCGGGGTGGTCACGGTGGATTCGGTGACCGGCACGGGATCGCGATGAGGCGAGTATTGGAAGACGGAACTCTGAATGTCAATAAATGACTTGCAAAGCTAGGTGCCGTAAATTTTTGACGCTCCGCGTGGGGCGCGGTTACGCTGACGCCACGCCACCAGGAGGGAATCCACCCATGACCCGCCAGGAGCCCAACCGCGCATCGGCGCGGTCGGCACAGGAGACGGCCGCCCCGGCCGACACGCTGTCGCGCATCCGCGCGGCCCGACCGTCCCTGGCCCCCTCGGAGCGTCGGGTGGCCGACGCCGTCCTGGCCGATCCGGCGCGCGCCTCGGAGTTGTCCATCAGTGCCCTCGCCGAACAGGCCGAGACCTCCGTAGCCACGGTCATGCGGTTCTGCCGGACAATGAAGCTGGGCAGCTACCCGCAACTGCGGCTCGCGCTGGCGGCGGCCGCCGCCCGGGAGCGCGCCCTCGGCGGCGAGCGCCCGGCGCAGGGCACCGACATCAGTGCCACCGACACCCTCGAACAGGTCGTCAGTAAGATCATCTACAACGAGGTCCGTGCCCTGGAGGACTCCGGAGCCAATCTCGATGTCGATGCGCTGCGCCGCGCGGTCGACGCCGTCGCGGCTGCCCGGCGCATCGACATCTTCGGTGTCGCCGCCAGCGCCTTCGTCGGCCAGGACCTGCACCAGAAGCTGCACCGCATCGGCCGCCTGGCGTTCATCTGGACCGATCGCCACGCGGCCCTGACCGCTGCGGCCCTCCTCGGCCCCGGTGACGTGGCCCTGGCCATCTCCCACTCCGGGGAGACCGAGGACACCGTCGAACCCCTTCAGGCGGCCGCCGAGAACGGCGCCACCACCGTCGCACTCACCAACGTCCCCGGCTCCACCCTCGCCGGCAGTGCCGACCTGGTCCTGACCACCTGTGCCCGGGAGACACCCTTCCGGTCCGGCGCCACCGTCAGCCGTATCGCACAACTCGCCCTCGTCGACTGCCTGTTCGTCGGCATTGCGCAGCGCTCCTACGACGCCACAACCGCCGCGCTGCACAAGACCTACGGGGCCGTGCAGCACCGCAGGCGATCGCAGTCCCAGCGGCGCATCCCGGCCGACGACTGAACCGGCCCCCTACCGCACCCCGCATCACCGAAAGGACGGCCTGGCAGTGGACCTCAGCACGCTCGGCACCGAGACTCGCAACGAGCGGACCACAGAACTGGACCGGATGCCGGTCTCCGAACTCCTCTCCGTGATGAACGCGGAGGACCGGACCGTCGCCCTCGCCGTACGAGAAGCACTCCCCGACATCGGCACCGCCGTCGAGGCCATCGTCGGCTCCCTGCGCCGGGGCGGCCGGCTCGTCTACCTCGGCGCCGGCACCAGCGGCCGGATCGGGCTCCTCGACGCCGTCGAGTGCCCACCGACCTTCGGTACCGCGCCGGAGCAGGTGGTCGGCCTGCTCTCCGGCGGCCCCGGCGCCTTCGCCGTGGCTGTCGAGGGCGCCGAGGACGAACCCGCCAGGGCCGTCGACGACCTCGACGGGATCGGTGTGGACGACCGCGACACCGTCGTCGGCCTCGCCGCCAGCGGCCGTACCCCGTACGTCATCGGCGGCCTCCAGCACGCCGCGGCCCGCGGCGCCGTCACCGTGTCGGTGGCCTGCAACCGCAACGCCGTGGTCAGTCGTTACGCCGACATCCCCATCGAGGTCCCCACCGGGCCCGAGATCCTCACCGGCTCCACCCGGCTCAAGGCCGGCACCGCCGAGAAGATGGTCTGCAACATGCTCTCCACCGCGTCGATGGTCCGGCTCGGCAAGGTCTATGAAAACCTCATGGTCGATGTCCGTGCCACAAACGACAAGCTCGTCGACCGTGCGGAGCGCATCGTGGTCCAGGCCACCTGATCGGATCCCGGCACCGCCGCCGAGGCCCTGCGTGCCGCCGGCGGGCACGCGAAGACGGCCATCGTCATGCTGCTCACCGGCAGCACCGTCGAGGAGGCCGCCCGGCGCATAGAACAGGCACACGGCGACACCCGCACCGCCGTGGCCCAGATCTGACCGGCGCTGAAGCACTGGTACGGAGCAGCAGCCCTCTCGGGAAGGGCTGCTGCGGCGTCACTTCCCCAGGAAGGTGAGGAGCGCGGCGTTGACTTCCTCCGCGTGGGTCCACAGCAGGCCATGCGGGGCGCCCTCGACCTCGATGTAGTCCGCGGACGGGAGGGCCTTGTGGAAGGGCCGCGCGGTGCCCTCGGCCGGCAGGATCCGGTCGGCCGTGCCGTGCAGGATCAGGGCCGGCACATCGATGGCAGGGATGTCGCCCCGGAAGTCCGTGTACCACGTCGACGGAGCGGCGGCGGCGGCGAAGAAGCCGCCGCCTGCGGCGACGTTCCAGCTGTTGCGGACCGCCTCCTCGCTGATCCTGGTGCCCAGGTTCTCGTCCAGGTTGTAGAAGTCCTTGAAGAAGGCGGTGTAGTACGCGTAGCGGTCCGCCTTCACGGCCGCGACCACGCCGTCGAAGAACTCCTGCGGGGCGACGCCGTCCGGGTTGTCCTCGGTCTTGAGCAGGCAGGGTTCCAGTGAGGCGAGGAAGGCGACCTTGGCCACTCGGGCGGAGCCGTAGGTGGAGACGTAGCGGGCGACCTCACCGGTGCCCATCGAGAACCCGACCAGGACGGCGTCCCGGACGTCGAGGGTTTCCATGACGGTGTTCAGGTCGGCGGCGAACGTGTCGTAGTCGTAGCCGGTCGTCGGCTGGCTGGACCGGCCGAAACCGCGGCGGTCGTAGGTGATCACCCGGTAGCCGGCATCGAGCAGAGCGGCACTCTGCCGCTCCCAGGAGTGGCCGTCGAGCGGGAAGCCATGGATGAGGACGACGGCCTGGCCGGACCCGTGGTCCTCGTAGTAGAGGTCGATGGTGGTGGAGTTTTCCTGACCCACGGTGATGTACGGCAAGGTCTCTTCCTTCGTCTGGAATGGCCGGCGGAACGGGAACCCGCATGCCTCGGGTGAGGCAGGCACCTACGGGCGGCGTCGGCCTTCGAAGCGTCCGCCGCCCGGAACTTTCGTTCCCTGGACGTCAGGTTAGGGCCGGCCTCCGGCCTCCTTTGTCCTGGAACGCACCGCCCGTTGCCCGCAAGTGCCCAGCACGGGAGATCACCGGTACGCACGGAGGGCCCGCCGGTGAGACTGGAACCGTTGCGGCGTCGGGAACAGATTCATCTCCAGTCGAGATGACTGACTTCACGAACCATCGCGCCAGGTGAGGAAGTGCGCGAGGCGGCCCGACGCTTGCACCTGCGTGACGGCAGCGAAGAGGCTGCCGGCCACTGCACAGCGCTTCCATCCGAGCCTGATTCCCGGCTCACTCAGCCAAGAAGGTGCACATGTCCGCATCAACCGACGCCAAGAGCCCGCGCCGGCGGGAGCCCACCGAGGTCCCTCAGGCGGTGCCGGGCTGGCTGGTTGCGCTCTTGGCCGTCGCCTCCGGCATGACGGTCGCCAACCTCTATTACGCCCAGCCTCTGCTGTCCACGCTGAGCGGCGTGTTCCACATCAGCACGGCCACGGCGGGCGCCCTGATCACGCTCACCCAGATCGGCTACGTGGTCGGCATGCTCTTCCTGGTTCCGCTCGGTGACCGGCTCGAGAAGCGCAGCCTGATCACTGTGTTGCTGGCGGTCACGACGCTCGCCCTCCTGACGGCGGGACTAGCCACCAGTTTCCCCATGCTGCTGATCGCATCGCTGGTCAGTGGTGCCACCTCGGTCGTCGCCCAGATCCTGGTGCCCTTCGCCGCCAGCCTCGCTCCCGACCATGCCCGGGGCCGTGTCGTCGGCCGAGTGATGAGCGGCCTGCTCACCGGCATCCTGCTCTCCCGCACACTCAGCAGCCTGGTCTCGGACCTCGCCGGCTGGCGCGTCGTCTTTCTCGGATCCGCGGCCCTGATGGCCGTGCTTGCCGTGGCCCTGCGCGCCGCTTTGCCGCAGCACGCACCCACCACGACCCTTCCGTACCATCATGTGCTGCGCTCCACCTTCCAACTGGTACGCACACACCCAGCGCTGGTGCGCCGCGGCCTTTACCAGGCAGCCATGTTTGCCGCCTTCAGCGCGTTCTGGACCACGGTCTCCTTCGTCCTGACCGGTCCGCATTTCCATTACTCATCGGTCGGAGTGGGTGTGTTCGCCCTCGTCGGCGCCGCGGGCGCAGCCGTCGCCCCGTTGGCTGGTCACTGGGCCGACCGAGGGCTCGTGCGCCCCATGACCGGCGTCGCCTTCGTGGTGGCCGCCCTGTCCTTCGCACTGGCGGGGTTCGGCGGACACAGCGTCATTCTCCTCGCCCTGGCCGCGATACTCATCGACGTGGCCGTCCAGGCCAGCCTCATCCTCGGCCAGCACACCGTCTACCAACTCGACCCCGCGGCCCGCGCCCGCCTCAACAGCGCCTTCATCGCCATGTTCTTCGCCGGCGGTGCCGCCGGCTCCCAAATCGGCTCCGTCGTCTACCACGCTGGAGGCTGGACCGCCCTGACCGCCCTCGGCGCCGCCCTCCCGCTCGTCGCTCTCCTCTACTGGAGCACCGAGCGCCGACAGCATTCGACGGCGGAACAGGGCGCGGCAAACCTGTGACGGCGTCACCTGGACGTTAGCGGCGCAAGCGGGATCGCCTCGTGTGCGCATGCGGCCGGGGCATGACCGATCGGCGCGGCTGCCGACGGCTGTGCCCCGCCTGCCCATCGGGCGCGGTGCTGCTGCCGGGACGGCGTCGGCTACCGGCGGGCGTGCCGGCCACTGGACTGGATCCCGCAGGCACACCCCGTCGGGCCACGGCTACGGCGACAGCGTAGGAGCCATTGCTCCAGGCCGACGGCATGAGAGGAGGGGGGAATACTCGGTCTCACCCAAGCCGAGGCCTCGTAAGGTCCCCTGCTGCCGTGCCGGGGATCCGGACGCGCCCTTTCTGTATCGCTTTGAACGAGTGCCGTGAGAAATCCCTCGTCCTCGATCGCTGATCTGCGGCACATTGATGGTCGATCATGGCAGGCGGAGATACAGAGCGGTCGGCGCGCTGGTGGGCCTGTCATCCCCGGTACGGCAGGTGCAGGCGGTGCAAGGGACAGGTTGGGTTGGGTGGCCGAGGTGGGTGGTGAGGACTTCGGTGTGCTGCTGCGGCGATTGCGCCTAGCGGCGTCGCTGACGTTGGAGGCATTGGCGGAGGCGTCGGGGGTGAGCGTCCGCGGGATCGGGGATCTGGAGCGCGGACGGGTCACGGCTCCTCGGCGCAGGACGGTGGCCGCGCTTGCTGACGGGCTGCAACTGGGTAAGACGGAGCGGGAGCGACTGCTGGCCGTCGCCCGGATCGGCCGCAACCCGCGCCCCCATCCGGCGGGGCTGTCTGCCTTCCCCCGGGGCATCGACGATTTCGTCGGCCGCAAGGCTGAGCTGGCACGGCTGACGACTCTGGCCGGGCGGGCGGGCCCGCGCGGGCTGCCGGTGGTGGTGGCGGTGTCCGGGCCGCCCGGAACGGGCAAGACCACCCTGGCGCTGCAGGCCGCCCATGAGCTGGCCGACCGCTTCCCCGACGGGCAGCTGCTGCTCGACCTGCGTGGCATGGACGACGACCCGCCCGATTCGGCCGAGCTGCTGCTGCGCGTGCTCAAGGCCTTGGGGGTGGCCGACCGGGACCTGGCCATGGCCGGCCCGCAGGGTCATCCGGAGTTGTACCGCCAGGTGCTGGCCGAGCGGTGCTGCCTGCTGGTGCTGGACAACGCCCGTAACGAGGCCCAGGTCCGCCCGCTGCTGCCCA
Organism: Streptomyces viridiviolaceus; assembly: GCF_014650995.1. GTDB lineage: Bacteria > Actinomycetota > Actinomycetes > Streptomycetales > Streptomycetaceae > Streptomyces > Streptomyces viridiviolaceus. Next base: position 502,268 of record NZ_BMWA01000001.1, on the reverse strand, counting down.
GCGCGGGTGCGGGGATGGTGGTGGTCACCAGCCGACGGATGCTCACCGGCCTGGAAAGCATCCACCGCCTGCCGATCGGCGAACTCTCCCCCGCCGAAGCCGCCGCTTTCCTGACCGCCCTGGTCGGAGGCGAGCGCGCGGAGGCGGACCCGGTCGCGCTGGCCGAGGTCGCCGACCGCTGCGCTCATCTGCCGCTGGCCCTGCGGGTGGCGGGCAACTGGCTGGCCACCCGCACCGGCTGGTCCGTGCGCCGTCTGGCCGACCGTCTCGCGCTGGAAGAGCGCCGCCTGGACACCCTGATCGCCGGCGACCTCCATCTGTCGGCGGCCTTCGACCTGTCCTACCGCCAGCTCACTCCTACGGCCGCCCGCCTGTTCCGACTGCTGTCCCTGGTCGACGGCCCCGACACCAGCGCCGCCGGCGCCGCCCAGCTCACCGGGCAGCCCCTGTTCGACGCCGAGGACACCCTCGAGGAACTGGTGGAGACCGGCTTGCTCGGCACCGACCAGGACCGATACCGCCTCCACGACCTGATGCGCCTGTACGCCCGCAACCGACTGCAGGCCGAAGAGCCCGCCGAGGACGCCGAGGCGGCCCGCTCGGCGCTGCACCGCTGGCTGCTCGAGACCGCGGTCGTGGCCGGCCGCTGGTACGAACCCGACCACGGTGCCCCACCCCCGACCTGGCAGGGCACCGTCGACCTGTCGACCGCTGAAGACGCCCGCGTCTGGCTCCAGACGGAAGGTGCCAACTGGCTCGCCGCCCTGCGTGCGGCCGCCGCCGCGGGCGACCACGCGACCGTCGTCGAGGTCGCCGAGGCCCTGCACTGGTTCTCCGACCAATGGATCTTCTGGGGGCACTGGCCCGAGGTCTTCCGCACCGCCGCGCACTCCGCCCAGGCTCTCGGTGACCCCCTTCTGGAAGCCACCCACCTCAACTACCACGCCTGGGCCCTGCTCACCTGCGAAGGCCGCCACCACGACAGCCTCGACCGCTCCACCCAGGCCCTCGCCGCTGCCCAGCGTGCCGGCGATCTCTCCCAACAGGGTTGGGCCCACCAGTACACCAATTGGACGCTCTTGCGGCTTGGCGATTTCGCTGCGGCGCTGCATCACAACTGTGAGGCGGCCAGGCTCTTCGAGGCCGCTGGTGACCTCCACGGCGCCCTTCAGGCCAGGTCTGGGCGCGGCCAGACTCTTTGGGAAGCGGGCCGACTTGAGGAATCCATCGCGGAGAACCTGGGCACGCTCGCCTTTCTCGACAAGATCGGTGACCGCATCGAACCGCACATCGCCGACTTGACCCGGACAAGCCTGCAGTCGTACATCGGCCAGGCCCACGCCGACCTCAAGAACTGGTCGAAGGCCGCCGCCCACCTGCGCACGGCCGTGGACCTCTGCCGCGTCAGCGGCAACACAGGCATGGGGAGTCGCAACCTGGTGCACCTGGGCAACACCCTCCTGAGCGCAGGGCGGCACGAGGAGGCTCGAGAGGCCTTCTCGCGATGTCTGGCCCTCGGTGAGGCGGCCGATCCCAACCGCCTCACCGTTGCCCGGGAACGCCTCGCCGAACTGGACACCCGGTGAACCGCGGGCCCCGCCCCGGGACTTTGCCGGCGACGACGGACGCCTCTACGACGCCGTCGCCGACACGCTCACCGGCCTGGGCTGGACGAGCGATCGTTCGTGGTCGGCATGAGCCGGACGGGGGCTGGAGGGCCGCCAGGTTCTGCGCAGCACCTTCCTGCACATCAGTGCCGACGCCCTGCGCTGGGCCCGGTGGAGCCTGGCGGACGAGCCTTTCCACCTGGGTGAGCTGCCGATCACCTGGCAGATTTCCGCCCGTGCCGGGGTCAGCAGCCCGCTCGCTCAATGGTCGGCCTACTTCAGTCGCGACATCCCCGGCGAGGCGGTGGCCGACTTCCTCGTCGCGCTCGGCGCCCGAGACCAGCCCACTGTGCAGCTCGCCGGCCCCGATCTGGTCCTCGGCGCCGTCGCAGCACACGGCCGGCTTCGCGACATCGACCAGCCCTCGGCGGCAGCGACAGACCTGACGTTCACCTCGCACATCAGCCTCGGAGAGCTACCGCCTCTCATCCAGGACGCCAACCCCTGCTTCCTGGCCGCCGCAGCCGACGAGGAGGGACCGGCCGGGTGTCTGCGGAAGATCCTGCGCGAGGCTCGCGGAACATGGCCCGGGATCGCCGGTCAGCAAAACCGGCGATTGTCCGGACTATTGGAGATGTTCGGCTCCGCTGCGCAATTGCACATGTGGCGAGCCGACTGCCACGTCCCCCACGGGGGCTTACCCCCTCAAGAAGCTTGTCAATGGCCGAAGTTATTGTTTGCGATGCGTTTATTCTGACCGATCGGAACTGTTGCTCGATGCTGGACTGCGCCGCAGAACGGACTCATGCTGCCGGCCTCCCTGACGTCCATAGCTCTCGCGGCTCTGCGGCCGGAAGAAGCGCTGCTGCTGCGCATCCGCGATGCGGATCTCGCTGACGATGGCAGCGGTGTCCTGCTGATCGACATCACGGCGGCGGATCTGCGTGATACACAGCGAAGTTGGAGTCCACCGCCTCCTCGGTCGACTACCGACGCGGCATCCTGTCCGAGTTGTCCTCCATTCTGGAGGCGGCGGTCGATGACAAGCGGCTCGCCAGGAACCCGATGCAGCTACACCCTGCCGAAGGGGAAGAAGACCCGTATCGTCGACGTGCCCTCTCGGTGGCCGAGGAGATGCAGCGCCATGTCGAGGCGTTTTCGCCGGTGGAGGTGGGGCTCCCGTGGGGGAAGCCGGATGCAGAGGGGTAGCGGAGGAAGTTCTCCCTCCTGCTCACCACACGATTCGACAACGCCATTGCGGTGAACACGTGGAACACCTACACCTGGAAGCCGGCGTCGGCGAAGGCCGGCATCATCCCGCCACGTGCCAACGAGGCAAAGGACTGGCAGTGGGAAGCGGCTCCGAAGGACGGCTTCCACGTGCTGCGGCACATCTATGCCTCAATCATGCTGGAGGCGGGAGAGTCCGTAGTGACCGTGGCGCGGTGGCTCGGGCATTCCTCATCGGCAATCACCCTCGGTTACTATGCTCACTTCATGCCGGAGGCCGGGGCGGGGGGCCATTGACGGACTGCTGGCCAGGCGGGGGAGATCCGCACGCAGTCGAAACTCCCCAGATACTCCCCAGCGCTGACGACGGGCAGTTCGCACTGTTCGGCACCTGCGGAGGCGACCGTGGATTACAAGGCTGAAGAGTAAGGTGGCCTAAGAAATGATGAGAGAGGTCACCGCGACCCGCTATATCGAGCCGCTGAGGTCCGGCGGCTCCGTCCCCGGAGTCGTCGAGGCCGACGACCTCGGCACCTACGTCGTGAAGTTCACCGGCTCCGCGCAGGGACGCAAGGCGCTGGTCGCCGAGGTGATCGTGGGGGAGCTGGCCCGCGCCCTCGGGCTGCGCTTCCCCGAGCTGGTGCTGGTCCACTTCGATCCGGCGATCGCCGCGCACGAGCCCCACCAGGAGGTCCGGGAGCTGCACGAGGCCAGCGCCGGCGTCAACCTCGGCATGGACTGGCTGCCGGGCGCGCGCGACTTCACCCCGGAGATCGCGCAGGTCTTCCCCGTCGACCCGCTGGAGGCCGGACGGGTCGTCTGGCTGGACGCGCTCACCGTGAACGTGGACCGCACGGTCCACAGCTCCAACCTGATGGTCTGGCCGACGCTCGGGGTCGCACCCCCGAAGCTGTGGCTGATCGACCACGGCGCCGCGCTCGTCTTCCACCACCGGTGGGGCACCACCGACCCGGCGAAGGCCTACGACTTCCGGCACCACGCCCTCGGCCACTACGGGCCCGATGTGCGCGCGGCCGACGCCGAGCTGCGGCCCAAGGTGACCGAGGAGCTGCTGCGGGCCATCACGGACGAGGTACCGGACGCCTGGCTGGCCGACGAACCCGGGTTCGACACGCCCGCCGAGGTGCGCCGGGCCTACGTGGACTTCCTCCTCGCCCGCGCGCGGTCGTCCGCGACCTGGCTGCCCACCGACTTCCCCAGCCCCGAGGAGCTGGCCGCCGAGAACGCCCGGCGCGCCCGGCGCACCCAGCAGGGCCGTCCGGACTGGCTCAAGCGGGTGCCCGATCTGCACGGCAAGCCGGCCGCGGAGCAGGACTGGTCGGTGCACCTGGGCTGAGGCACGCCCGCGCCCCCGGTGCTGTGCGGTACCGGGGGCGCGGGCGTGCGTGGCGGTGTCAGCCCTTGAGCTGCTCGTACGCCGGCAGGGTCAGGAAGTCGGCGTAGTCCTCGTCGAGGGAGACCGTCAGCAGCAGGTCGTGGGCCTGCTGCCAGTTGCCGGCCGCGAACGCCTCGTCGCCGATCTCGGCGCGGATGTTCGCCAGCTCCTCGGCAGCCACCTTGCGGGCGAGGTCGGCGGTGACCTGCTCGCCGTTGTCGAGGACGACGCCCGCGTTGATCCACTGCCAGATCTGCGAGCGGGAGATCTCGGCGGTGGCCGCGTCCTCCATCAGGTTGAAGATGGCGACCGCGCCGAGGCCGCGCAGCCATGCCTCGATGTAGCGGATGCCGACCTGGACGGCGTTGACCAGGCCCGCGTACGTCGGCTTGGCGTCGAGCGAGTCGATCGCGATCAGGTCGGCCGCCTTGACGTCGACGTCCTCGCGCAGCCGGTCCTTCTGGTGGGGCTTGTCGCCGAGGACCTTGTCGAAGGACTCCATGGCGATCGGGACCAGGTCGGGGTGGGCGACCCAGGAGCCGTCGAAGCCGTCGCCGGCCTCGCGGTCCTTGTCGGCGCGGACCTTCTCGAAGGCCACCTTGTTCACCTCGGCGTCCCGGCGGGACGGGATGAAGGCCGCCATGCCGCCGATGGCGTGAGCGCCGCGCTTGTGGCAGGTGCGGACGAGGAGTTCGGTGTACGCGCGCATGAACGGGGCCGTCATCGTGACCGCGTTGCGGTCCGGCAGCACGAACTTCTCCCCGCCGTCGCGGAAGTTCTTGACGATGGAGAACAGGTAGTCCCAGCGGCCGGCGTTCAGCCCGGAGGCGTGGTCGCGCAGCTCGTAGAGGATCTCCTCCATCTCGTACGCGGCCGTGATCGTCTCGATCAGGACGGTGGCGCGGACGGTGCCCTGCGGGATGCCGACGTGGTCCTGAGCGAAGACGAAGACCTCGTTCCAGAGGCGGGCCTCCAGGTGCGACTCCGTCTTCGGGAGGTAGAAGTACGGGCCCTTGCCGAGGTCGAGCAGGCGCTGGGCGTTGTGGAAGAAGTACAGGCCGAAGTCGACCAGGGCGCCGGGGACCGGGCGGCCGTCCACCTGGAGGTGGCGCTCGTCGAGGTGCCAGCCGCGCGGGCGCATGACGACCGTCGCCAGCTCCTCGTCCGGGCGCAGGGCGTAGGACTTGCCGGTGCGCTCGTCGGTGAAGTCGATGGTGCGGGAGTAGGCGTCGATCAGGTTGAGCTGGCCCAGGACGACGTTCTCCCAGGTCGGCGCGGAGGCGTCCTCGAAGTCCGCGAGCCAGACCTTCGCGCCCGAGTTGAGGGCGTTGATGGTCATCTTGCGGTCGGTGGGGCCGGTGATCTCGACCCGGCGGTCCTGCAGCGCGGCCGGAGCGGGGGCCACCTTCCAGGAGTCGTCGGCGCGGACGGCGGCGGTCTCCGGGAGGAAGTCGAGCGTGGAGGTGCGGGCGATCTCGGCGCGGCGCTCCGCACGGCGGGCGAGGAGCTCGTCACGCCGGGGCGTGAACCGCCGGTGCAGCTCGGCCACGAAGGCGAGCGCCGCATCGGTGAGGACCTCCTCCTGCCGGGGCAGGGGCTCGGCGTCGACGATGGCCAGCGAGGACGGCGCTGGTGCGGACATGAGCTGTCACTTCCTTCAGCGGTGGCACCGGGTGCCAAGGGGCACGTATGGGGCATAGCGCACTCGCTGTGCGGTCGAGTGCTTCTGGTCAGTGGATAGTAGTTTCCTCATCGTGGAACTTCAATGGTTTGTTGATGTCGAGATTCTCTGAGTCGAGGGAAGGTGGCGCTCGGTGCCACGCCCTTCACTCAAGGTGGACCAGGTCCGCCTCGGTGTCGATGTCGTACGGCCGCGCCACGTCCCCGCACTCGATGAGCGTGATCCCCGCCTCGTGCTCCTTGAGATAGGCACGCGCCCCCCGGTCCCCGGTCGCGGTCGCCGCGACACCCGCCCAGTGGGCCGCGCCGAAGAGGACCGGGTGCCCGCGCACCCCCTCGTACGCGGCCGCCACGAGCGACGTCTCGTCCCGGTACCCGGCGCGCACCCGCGCCACCGCCTCCGGCCCGATGCCCGGCTGGTCCACCAGCGACACCAGCGCGGCCCGCGCCCCCGTACCGGTCAGTGAGCCGAGCCCGGCGCGCAGCGACGACCCCATGCCCTGCTCCCAGTCGGGGTTGTCCACGAGGACGCACCCCTCCAGCGCCGCCCGGGCCCGTACGGCCTCGGCCCGCGCCCCCAGCACCACGTGCACGCGGGTGCAGCCGGCCGCGCGGAGCGTGTCGACCGCGTGTTCGACGAGTGGATGTCCGCGATGTTCGAGCAGCGCCTTGGGCCGCCCGCCGAGCCGCCGCCCGCCCCCTGCCGCCAGGAGCAGTCCGGCGACCTGGTCTTCGTTGTCCGTCATGCGTCCTGCATACCCGAGTGCGCGCCGAACGCTCCGGCGTGCGCCGGGTTTCCGGGGGCTGAATTTCGGTCCGCGCGGTGGCGCGCGCGGCATCCGGTGGCGTTTACTGGCCCGCGTCCCCGGCGCCCGACCAGTGTCTGGGGGCGCTCGGCACGTTCACTGCGTAGGGGCGCACAACGGGGTGCGAGGGGGAGGCTGCGTTGCGGAGCTTGGGGCAGAGGCAAGTGACCGTCGGTGACGAGGACGTGAGGGTGGCGGCGCTGCGCATCGCGGTGTCCCGGTTGCGACGCCAACTCGCCGTGCTGCCGGCCGACTTCCCGGACCGTGACATCGCCGAGGACGAACTGGCCAGCCTCGCCGCGATGACGGCACACGGCGTCCCCGAGGTGCCGCGGCTGTACCGATCCCTGCTGCTGATCGCCGGCGCGATCGGCTCCGTGAGCGCCCTGTCCCGAGGGCTGACGGACGTCCGGCACGCCGTGGAGCTCTTCGGCGACCCGCCGCCCCGGTGAGGCGCTGACGCGCGACGACCGCAGCCCCCGGCCGTGTCGGGTCCGGGGGCTGCGGGTGGTGCGGGGTGCGGCTCAGGCCGCCGGGCTGCCGCCCGAGGTCAGCAGCGCCTCCGAGAGCTCCGCCGCCACCTGCTGGAGCACCGGAACGATCTTGTCGGTCGCGGCCTCCGTGACCCGGCCCGCGGGACCGGAGATCGAGATGGCCGCCGCGGTGGGGGAGTCGGGCACGGGGACGGCCAGGCAGCGGACGCCGATCTCCTGCTCGTTGTCGTCGATCGCGTACCCCTGGCGCCGGACGTCCTCCAGCGCCGCGAGGAAGCCGTCGGGTGTGGTGATCGTCTTCTCGGTCGCGGCCGGCATGCCGGTCCGGTGCAGCAGGGCCCGCACCTCCTCCGGCGGGAAGCCGGCGAGCAGCGCCTTGCCCACACCCGTGGAGTGCGGCAGGACACGCCGGCCGACCTCGGTGAACATGCGCATCGAGTGCTTGGAGGGCACCTGCGCCACGTAGACGATCTCGTCCCCGTCGAGCAGTGCCATGTTCGCCGTCTCGCCGGTCTCCTCGACCAGACGGGCCAGATGCGGGCGCGCCCAGGTGCCCAGCAGCCGGGACGCCGACTCGCCCAGGCGGATCAGGCGCGGGCCGAGCGCATAGCGGCGGTTGGACTGCTGGCGTACGTATCCGCAGGCCACGAGCGTGCGCATCAGGCGGTGGATGGTGGGCAGAGGCAGCCCGCTGCTCGCGGACAGCTCGCTCAGGCCGACCTCGCCGCCCGCGTCCGCCATCCGTTCGAGCAGGTCGAAGGCGCGCTCCAGGGACTGGACGCCACCTGTGGCGGACCTGGCGGAGTCGGTGGTGCTGGCGCTGGACGTCGGCACGGCACGTTCCTTTCGGGGCTGGCGGGAGGGCAGAAGCCTACCCGGCAGCCGGTTGACTCCTGGCTTGTACGTAGCTACGTTCTGCTTGCTGGAATTCTAATTCCGCTTTGTGGAAACGTCCAGAGCGGAGTCGTCGAGCATGCCCGGAAAAGGGTGCCTCTTGACGACGTGGAACCGGGAGTGAAGACTCCTTCAACAGAACGTTGAAATCCGTTACGTGGCGGTAGATCCCGTTTCCCGGATGTGAACCGGTGACAGAACGGCGGCCAAGAGAGGGGTTCGGGTGTCCGAGGCTGAACTGGTGCTGCGCTCGACGCGTGTCATCACTCCCGAGGGGACGCGTGCCGCGTCCGTCGCGGTGACCGGGGAGAAGATCACGGCCGTCCTGCCGTACGACGCCCCCGTCCCGGCGGGCGCGCGTCTGGAGGACGTCGGCGACCACGTCGTCCTGCCCGGCCTGGTCGACACCCACGTGCACGTCAACGACCCCGGCCGCACCGAGTGGGAGGGCTTCTGGACCGCCACGCGCGCCGCGGCGGCCGGCGGCATCACCACCCTCGTCGACATGCCGCTCAACTCCCTCCCGCCGACCACGACGGTCGACCACCTGCGCACCAAGCAGAAGGTCGCCGCCGACAAGGCCCACATCGACGTCGGCTTCTGGGGCGGCGCCCTGCCCGACAACGTCGGCGACCTGCGCCCGCTGCACGAGGCCGGGGTCTTCGGTTTCAAGGCGTTCCTGTCGCCGTCGGGCGTGGACGAGTTCCCGCACCTCGACCAGGAGCAGCTCGCCCGCTCCCTCGCCGAGATCGCCGGCTTCGGCGGCCTGCTGATCGTGCACGCCGAGGACCCGCACCACCTGGCCGCCGCCCCGCAGCACGGCGGCCCCAAGTACACCGACTTCCTCGCCAGCCGTCCCCGCGACGCCGAGGACACCGCCATCGCGGCCCTCATCGCGCAGGCCAGGCGTCTCGACGCGCGCGTGCACGTGCTCCACCTCTCCTCCAGCGACGCGCTGCCGCTGATCGCCGAGGCCAGGGCCGACGGCGTACGCGTCACCGTCGAGACCTGCCCGCACTACCTCACCCTCACCGCCGAGGAGGTCCCGGACGGCGCCAGCGAGTTCAAGTGCTGCCCGCCCATCCGTGAGGCCGCCAACCAGGACCTGCTGTGGCAGGCGCTGGCGGACGGCACCATCGACTGTGTGGTCACCGACCACTCGCCGTCCACCGCCGACCTCAAGACGGACGACTTCGCCACCGCCTGGGGCGGCATCTCCGGCCTCCAGCTGAGCCTGTCCGCCGTGTGGACCGAGGCCCGCGAGCGGGGCCACGGCCTGGAGGACGTCGTGCGCTGGATGTCGTCGAACACGGCCCGGCTGGTGGGCCTCGACACCCGCAAGGGCGCCATCGCGGCGGGATGCGACGCCGACTTCGCCGTCCTCGCCCCCGACGAGACGTTCACCGTCGACCCGGCCGCCCTCCAGCACCGCAACCGCGTCACGGCGTACGCGGGCAAGACCCTGTACGGCGTCGTGAAGTCCACCTGGCTGCGCGGACAGCGCATCGTGGCGGACGGCGCGTTCACCGAGCCGAAGGGACAGCTCCTCTCCCGGACCTGACGCGTCCGGCCCCCTGACCCACTCATCGTCGAACGACCCCGAAAGGAACACCTGATCACCGTGACGGCCCAGCAGAACTCCTCGTTGGCCAGCTTCACCGGCGACGCGAACCCCTACGGAGGCGGTGACCCGTACGCGGACTACCGCACCGCGGACCTCCCCTTCACCCAGTACGCCAACCTCGCCGACCGGCGGCTCGGCGCCGGTGTCGTCGCCGCCAACGACGAGTTCTTCGCCCAGCGCGAGAACCTGCTGGTGCCCGAGCGCGCCGAGTTCGACCCCGAGCACTTCGGGCACAAGGGCAAGATCATGGACGGCTGGGAGACCCGCCGCCGCCGAGGCAGCTCGGCCGAGCACCCCTGGCCGACCGAGGACGACCACGACTGGGCGCTGATCCGGCTCGGCGCGCCCGGCGTGATCCGCGGCATCGTCGTCGACACGGCCCACTTCCGCGGCAACTACCCGCAGGCGGTGTCCATCGAGGGCGCCTCGGTGCCGGGCTCCCCGTCGCCGGAGGAACTGCTCGCCGGCGACGTGAAGTGGACGACCCTCGTACCCCGCACGCCGATCGGCGGCCACGCGGCCAACGGCTTCGCCGTCTCCGCCGAGCAGCGCTTCACCCACCTGCGCCTCAACCAGCACCCCGACGGCGGCATCGCCCGGCTGCGGGTGTACGGCGAGGTCGTCCCGGACCCGGCGTGGCTGGCGGCCCTCGGCACCTTCGACGTGGTCGCCCTGGAGAACGGCGGCCAGGTCGAGGACGCCTCCAACCTCTTCTACTCGCCGGCCACCAACACCATCCAGCCGGGCCGCTCCCGCAAGATGGACGACGGCTGGGAGACCCGCCGCCGCCGCGACCAGGGCAACGACTGGATCCGCTACCAGCTCGTCGACCGCTCCCAGATCCGCGCGATCGAGATCGACACGGCGTACCTGAAGGGCAACTCGGCCGGCTGGGCGTCGGTGTCCGTGAAGGACGGCGAGGACGGCGAGTGGCGCGAGGTCCTGCCGCGCACCCGGATGCAGCCCGACACCAACCACCGCTTCGTGCTGCCCGAGCCGGCGGTCGGCACCCACGCGCGCGTGGACATCTTCCCCGACGGCGGCATCTCCCGCCTGCGCCTGTTCGGCTCCTTGACGGAGGACGGCGCGGCCCACCTGGCCGCCCGCCACCAGGAACTGGGCGGCTGACCCACCGGGACCCGCGGGGCGCACCGGCCGGACAGCACCGGTGCGCCCCGCGCGCAGCCTGCGGGTAAGCGTGCGCAGCCTGCAGGTAATCGTGCGCAGCTTCCGGGTAAACGTGCGCAGCCTGCGGGCAATTGTGGGCAGCCTGCGGGCATTCGTGCCGCTGGGGCGGCACGGGTGGGCGCGGGTGGCTCTTGTCGGCGCCGGGCAGCGCGACCCACCCCCGGCCGGCCCCGGCGCCGGGCACGTGGCCCCCCGCACCCGCCCTACGCGGCGTGACCGCCGTCCACCGAGAACTCCGCCCCCGTGACGTACGTCGCCCCCGCCAGGTACGCGACCGTCGAGGCGACCTCGTCGGCCGTGCCGAACCGGCCCAGCGCGGTCATGGCCGCCTGGCCGTCCGCATGGGGACCGTCCGCCGGGTTCATGTCGGTGTCGACCGGACCCGGGTGGACGATGTTCGCCGTGATCCCGCGCGGACCCAGCTCCCTCGCCAGGGCCTTCGTCAGCCCGGTCAGGGCCGACTTGCTCATCGCGTACAGCGTGCCGCCCGGCCCGGGCACGCGCTGGGTCATGCACGTGCCCACGGTGATGATCCGGCCGCCGGCCACCATGCGGGACGCGGCCGCCTGGGAGGTCAGGAAGACCCCGCGGACGTTCACGGCCAGGACCCGGTCGACGTCGGCGAGCGACAGACCCTCCAGCGGCCCGAGCAACCCCACGCCCACGTTGTTCACGAGCACGTCGGGTCCGCCCCCGAGTGCCATGGCCGCGCGCTCAACGACGTCCGCCGCCTCGACGGCGTCGCCCGAGTCCGCCCGCAGCGCGACCGCCCGGCGCCCCAGCGCCTCGACGGCCCGTACGACGTCCTCGGCCGCCTCCTTGCCGTTCACATAGGTGACGGCCACGTCCGCGCCCTCCCGGGCGAGCCGGAGCGCCGTCGCCGCACCGATTCCGCGGCTGCCGCCCGTCACCAGGGCCGTCCTGCCGGTCAGGGTTCGCGAAGGGTTCGTGGTGACTGAGTTCGTGTTCATGGGTCCATTCCAGCGGCCGTGAACCCCGCGCACCGGCGGCGATCGGACGTCGACCTGGGGGCCGAAGAAGGCACCGGGCGGCGGCAAGCAGGGCCGACCGGCGGACAGTTCCGCACACACGCCGGACGAGGTGCCGCCGCCGCGAGCGATGAGTTGCGGGTGCCTACGGGGTCTGAGCTGATGACAGCAGAAGCTCCCGAGCATCGGAAAGCAGGCACCCGCGATGGGAAAGCTCGTCCTCACCTCCTTCGTCACCCTCGACGGCGTCCACCAGGCCCCCGGCGGCCCGCAGGAGGACACCCGCGACGGCTTCGAGCAGGGCGGCTGGAGCGTGCCGTACGGCGACGACGACTTCGGCCGGTTCATCAACGGCGTCTTCGACCGTGCCGGTGCCTTCCTGCTCGGCCGGCGCACGTACGAGATCTTCGCCTCGTACTGGCCCAAGGTCACCGATCCCGCCGACCCGGTCGCCTCCAAGCTGAACCGCCTGCCGAAGTACGTCGCCTCGAACACCTTCGACCGGCCGGGGTGGGAGGGCACGACCGTGATCGGCGGCGACCTCGCCAAGGAGGTCACCGCGATCGTGGAACGCACCGAGGGTGAGCTCCAGGTCCACGGCAGTGGTGCCCTCGCCCAGTCCCTGCTGGCGCTCGGCCTCGTCGACACCGTGCACCTGCTGACCTTCCCGGTGGTGCTGGGTGCCGGGCGCCGGCTGTTCGCGGAGGGCGCCCTGCCGACCGCTTTCCGGCACACCGCCGGGAGCGTCACGTCCACCGGCGTGTCCATCCAGTCGTACGACGCGGCCGGCCGCCCCGAGTACGGCTCCTACGAGCTTCCGGAGAACGCCTAGCCCCGACACGCCGTGCCGCCCGGGGTGCGGGGGCCGGGCGGCAGGTGAACTCGCCGAAAACACACGGGACTTCCCGGGAAAATCCACCGACTTGTCATTGACATGCCATCGTCTACGCGCGTCATCATGAGGGCATGCGATTCCCCCCACGCGCCGCTCGGATCGGCGCCGCAGCCGCAGTCCTGTCCGCCCTGCTCGTCGGCGGCACCGTCTCCGCGACCCCGGCAGGCGCCGCCGCCACCGCGGTCGGCGACATCTGCTACAGCGACCTGCCCTCGCAGGCGCACGACACGCTCGACCTGATCGAGCAGGGCGGCCCCTTCCCGTACGAGCAGGACGGGACCGTCTTCCAGAACCGGGAGGGCATCCTGCCCAGTCGGTCCACCGGCTACTACCACGAGTACACGGTCATCACGCCCGGCTCCTCCACCCGCGGCGCGCGCCGCATCGTGACCGGTGAGCAGTACCAGGAGGACTACTACACGGCCGACCACTACGCCTCGTTCGACCTGGTCGACCACGGCTGCTGATCCCCGGCCGGGTCCGGCCGCCGATCAGCCGCACCCGGGCCACCGGCTCTGGGCGGCGGCGCACAGGGCGCCGCCGAGCACGAGCAGCGCGACGCTCGCGTAGATCTCGTAACCGTCGAGGAAGCCGATCCGCTGGACCAGACCCCAGTGCCAGTCGGTGAACTCGTGCACCAGGCCCGCCACGCCCTGCACGACGGCGACGAATCCCAGGAACTCCAGCAACTGCTTCATGACACAGACTCTCGCCCCGCGGACCCCCCACCCACATCGGCCGCGGGGCGAGGCCGTTGCGACGGAAGACCCCGGTTCCGTCCTTCCGCCCCGCCGAAAGTCCCGGGCCGTACGACTTCGGTCGGCGATCCGGCGCTCGCGACGTCCACGGCCCCGGGCGCTCCGTAGATTTGTCGATCGTGAGCGAGTACAGGCCGGCGCGGACGACCCCGGCGTTCCCGGAGCGGCGCTGGATGCTTCCCTCGGCGGTGATCGAGCAGCTCGACCCGGCGGCCGATCCCTCCGGGCAGCGGCCCCGGCGCACCGCACGCGACTGGATCGTCGACTTCAGCTGCTTCCTGCTCGCCGTGCTCATCGGCCTCGTGGCCGCGGACACGCTCGAGCAGGAACGGGACCTTCCGCGGGTGATGGAGGGCATCGACCAGCTGATCGGCGCCCTCGCCTGCGCCGCCGTCTGGCTCCGGCGCCGGTGGCCGGTCGGGCTCGCGGTGGCGATGGTGCCCGTCGGGTTCGTCTCGGCCACCGCGGGCGGCGCCGTCCTGGTCTCCCTCTTCACCCTCGCCGTGCACCGGCCCTTCCGGTACGTGGCGTGGGTGGGCGGCGCGAGCGCGGCGCTGCAGCCGGTCTACTACTGGCTGCGCCCCGAGCCCGGGCTGCCGTACGCCGGTGCGGTCCTCTTCGGCGTGCTGCTCACCGCCGCGGTGGGAGGGTGGGGCATGCTCGCCAGGTCCCGGCGGCAGCTGCTGCTCAGCCTGCGCGACCGGGCACGGCACGCCGAGGCGGAGGCGCGGCTGCGGGCCGAGCAGGCGCAGCGGCTCGCCCGCGAGGCCATCGCCCGGGAGATGCACGACGTCCTGGCGCACCGGCTGACACTGCTGAGCGTGCACGCGGGCGCCCTGGAGTTCCGGCCCGACGCTCCCCGCGAGGAGGTGGCGCGGGCGGCGGGCGTCATCCGTGAGAGCGCGCACGAGGCCCTGCAGGACCTGCGGGAGATCATCGGCGTCCTGCGGGCGGCCGACTCCGACGACGCCGGCCGGCCCCAGCCGACGCTCGCGGCCCTCGACGCGCTGGTCGCCGAGTCACGGCAGGCCGGCATGAAGGTCGCTCTCGAGGGCCGCGTCACCGACCCCGGGGCGGTCCCCGCCTCCGTCGGCCGCACCGCCTACCGCATCGTGCAGGAGGCCCTGACCAACGCCCGCAAGCACGCCCCCGGTATGGACGTCACGGTCTCCGTCACCGGCGCTGCCGGCGACGGCCTCGCCGTGACCGTGCGCAACGCCCCGCCCGCCGGCGACGTACCGCACGTCCCCGGCTCCGGGCAGGGCCTGATCGGACTCACCGAGCGCGCCATACTCGCGGGGGGCACTCTGGCGCACGGCCCCACGGCCGACGGCGGCTTCGAGGTACGGGCACGGCTGCCGTGGGCGTGAACGCGCCCGCCCGTGGTGGCGCGCGCGTCATCGCGGGCCGGGGTGCCGCATCACGAAAACGACGGTGCCCGCCGACTGGCGCCGTTCGGTGTGCGTGTTGGTGGCCGTGTGGGGGCGGGTGTGCAGGATCGTCCCCGTGGCCGTGCGGGGATCAGTCCCGCGCGGCGGCCAGTTCGGCCGTGAGGCGTTCCGTGCGCCCCGGCGACAGATCCAGCGCGACCGTATCCACTCTCCTCACCCCGCCTTGGGGCAGCGCTGCGTCCGCCGGTCGTGGTTACGTAAGCCCCATGACCGCGATCAGAGTGCTCCTCGTCGACGACGACCCGCTGGTGCGGGCCGGGCTGTCCCTCATGATGGGCGGCGCCGACGACATCGAGATCGTCGGCGAGGCCGCCGACGGCGACGAGGTCGAGGCACTCGTCGACCGCACCCGTCCGGACGTCGTCCTCATGGACATCCGCATGCCGTCGGTGGACGGCCTGACGGCCACCGAGCGGCTGCGGGGGCGCCCCGAGGCCCCGCAGGTCGTGGTGCTCACCACCTTCCACGCCGACGAGGAGGTGCTGCGGGCCCTGCGCGCGGGCGCCGCGGGATTCGTACTTAAGGACACCCCGCCCGCCGAGATCGTCGACGCGGTGCGCAAGGTCGCGTCCGGCGACCCCGTTCTGTCCCCCACCGTGACCCGCCGGCTGATGGAGCACGCCGCCGGCACCTCCGCCGACACCCGGCGCACGCGCGCGCGTGAGCGCATCGCCGCCCTCAACGACCGCGAGCGCGAGGTCGCCGTCGCGGTCGGCGGCGGCCTGGCCAACGCCGAGATCGCGGCGGCGCTGTTCATGAGCGTCGCCACCGTCAAGACCCACGTCTCGCGCATCCTCGCCAGGCTCGGCCTCAACAACCGGGTGCAGATCGCCCTGTTGGCGTACGACGCGGGTCTTCTGGAGGAACATCAGGAGGACGGGCACTGACCCGGGGCGGTGAGCGTTCTCCGTGTACGCGGTCCTCATCGAGGTCAGCGGGCGGCCGGTACGCGGTCCGTGCGTCGAGGATCGTACGGACGTTCACTTGGACGGGGGCACGATGACGGACGTGATCGACCTGGGAGAGTTCGGCGACGACTTCCGGCGTGACCCGCACCCGGTCTACGCCCGGCTGCGCGACCGGGGCCCGGTGCACCGGGTGCGCCCGCCGACGTCGGACCCACGGCACGAGGCCTGGCTCGTGGTCGGCCACGAGGAGGCCCGCGCGGCCCTGGCCGACCCGCGCCTGGCCAAGGACCCCGGCGGGGTCGGCATGACGTTCCTGGACGAGGAGCTGATCGGGAAGTACCTGCTGATCACCGACCCGCCCCGGCACACCCGGCTGCGCTCCCTCGTCTCGCGCGCCTTCACCGTGCGCCGGGTCGAGGAGCTGCGGCCGAGGATCCGGGAAATCACCGACGACCTGCTCGACGCGATGCTGTCACGGTCCCGAGCGGACCTCGTGGAGTCCCTCGCGTACCCCCTGCCGATCACCGTGATCTGCGAGCTGCTCGGCGTGCCCGAGATGGACCGCGCCGAGTTCCGGAAGATCTCCACGGAAGTGGTCGCGCCGACAGGCGCGGACAGCGAGTACGACGCCGTCGTCGAACTCGCCGGGTACCTCACCGACCTGATCGAGGACAAGCGGTGCGCCGGGCCGGGCGGAGATCTCCTGAGCGACCTGATCCGCACGACCGCCGAGGACGGTGACCGGCTCTCCCCCGAGGAGCTGCGCGGCATGGCCTTCGTGCTGCTGATCGCGGGCCACGAGACGACGGTCAACCTCATCACCACCGGCGTCCTCGCCCTGCTCACCCATCCCGGTCAGCTCGCAGCCCTGCGCGCCGACATGAGCCTGATCGACGGGGCGGTGGAGGAGGCGCTGCGCTGGGACGGCCCGGTGGAGAACGCGACGTTCCGCTACGCCGCCGAGCCCCTGGAGATCGGCGGCACCCCCATCGCGCGGGGCGACTCGGTGATGATCGGCCTCACCGCCGCCGACCGCGACCCGGACCGCTACCCCGACCCGGACCGCTTCGACATCCGCCGCGACACCCGCGGCCACCTCGCCTTCGGTCACGGCGTCCACTACTGCCTGGGTGCCCCGCTGGCCCGCCTGGAGGCCCGTACGGCGATCCGGTCCCTGGTGGAACGCGCTCCCGGCCTCGCCCTCGACGGTCCCCCCGGCGACTGGCTGCCGGGCATGCTGATGCGGGGGGTGCGCAGCCTGCCGGTGCGCTGGTGAGCCGCGGCCGCCCGCTCACCCCGGCACGGACTCGGCGGCCCCCGGGATCTCCGCCAGCCGCACCGGCCTGCGGTTGCGCCGCGACACCTCGCACGCCTCGGCGATCCGCAGCGCCTGCAGCGCCTCGCGCCCGTCGCACGGGTTGGGCCGCTCGCCGCGCACGACCTCGATGAACGCGATCAGCTCCGCCTCGTAGGAAGGCCCGAAGCGCTCGAGGAAACCGGTCCAGGGTCTGTCGGCGGCGGGCGGCCCCGTCGGTTCGGTCGACGCGATCGGCGTACGGTCGTCCAGACCGACGACGATCTGGTCCAGCTCGCCGGCCAGCTCCATGCGGACGTCGTACCCGGCGCCGTTCAGCCGCGTCGCGGTCACCGTGGCGAGCGTGCCGTCGTCCAGGGTGAGCAGCGCCGCGCCCGTGTCGACGTCGCCCGCGGCGCGGAACATCCCCGGCCCGGCGTCCGACCCCGCGGCGTACACGTCGACGACCTCCCGCCCGGTCACCCAGCGCAGGATGTCGAAGTCGTGGATCAGCGTGTCCCGGTACAGCCCGCCGGACTGCGGCAGATACGCGGCGGGCGGCGGCGCCTGGTCGCTCGTCACCGCCCGGACGGTGTGCAGCCGGCCCAGCCGTCCGGAGCGCACCGCCTCACGGGCGCCGGTGTATCCCGCGTCGAAGCGGCGCTGGAACCCCATCTGCAGAATCGTCCCGGCCGCCTCCACCTCGGCGATCGCGTGCAAGGTGCCGGGCAGGTCCAGCGCTATCGGCTTCTCGCAGAACACCGGCAGCCCCGAACGCGCCGCCCGGCCGATCAGTTCGGCGTGCGCGGAGGTCGCCGTGGTGATCACCACGGCGTCCACGCCCCACCGGAAGATCTCGTCCACCCCCGGCGCCGCCGTCTCGCCCAGCCGGTGGGCCAGCTCCTGGGCCCGCGCCCCGTCCGCGTCCGTGAGGATCAGGGATCCCACGTCGCGGTGGCGGCTGAGCGTGTTGGCGTGAACGGTGCCGATGCGGCCCGTACCGATGACCCCGATGCGCATGGAAACAAAGTGGGTGCACCCCCCGCGCACTGTCAATGCGTATGTCCGGACAACCGAACTACACAACTTCCCGTCAACAGCTCACGGAGCTACGCTCGGGCCCGTGCCGAAACCAGAAACGGACCCGACCGTGTCCCTCGATCTCAGGGTGGACCGCAGCAGCCCGGTGCCGCTGTACTTCCAGCTGTCGCAGCAGCTGGAGGCGGCCATCGAGCACGGAGCGCTGACCCCCGGCAGCCTGCTGGGCAACGAGATCGAGCTGGCCGCGCGGCTCGGGCTGTCCCGGCCCACCGTGCGCCAGGCCATCCAGTCGCTCGTCGACAAGGGCCTGCTCGTGCGCCGCCGCGGGGTCGGCACCCAGGTCGTGCACAGCCAGGTCAAGCGCCCGCTGGAGCTCAGCAGTCTCTACGACGACCTGGAGGCCGCGGGGCAGCGCCCGGCCACGAAGGTCCTGGTCAACACGGTCGTCCCGGCGAGCGCCGAGGTCGCCGCCGCGCTCGGGGTGGAGGAGGGCAGCGACGTGCACCGGGTGGAGCGGCTGCGGCTCGCGCACGGGGAGCCGATGGCGTACCTGTGCAACTACCTGCCCCCCGGCCTGATCGACCTGGACACGGAGCAACTGGAGACCACCGGCCTCTACCGGCTGATGCGCGCCGCCGGGATCACGCTGCACAGCGCCCGGCAGTCCATCGGCGCCCGTGCCGCCAGCGCGGCCGAGGCCGAGCGGCTCGGCGAGGACGAGGGCGAGGGCGCCCCCCTGCTCACCATGCAGCGGACGACGTTCGACGACACCGGCCGGGCCGTGGAGTTCGGCACCCACACCTACCGGCCGTCCCGCTACTCCTTCGAGTTCCAGCTGCTCGTCCGGTCCTGACCGTCCCCGGCCGCCCGGCCGTCCGCATTAGTCGCAATGTCCGGACAATGTGACCGACTCCTGCTCCCCGACGGCACGTGATCGACTTCCGTGTCGGACAATGGGGCGTTTGGGTCTGGTGAGGTCATCAGCCCCTGCGTACGGAAGAACCACACCGAACGCACAGCTAGACGCAGCAGGACACGGCAAGAAGGGCACGGCCTCGTGGCACGGTTTCGGACCTGGGTAGGCATCGCGCTGGCAGGAGCACTGTCGGTGTCCCTCGCCGGATGCAGCAGCACCGGCGGCAAGCGCGCCGAGGACGCCCGCAAGGCCGCGGCGGCCCAGGGGAAGGCGGCGGTGAACACGCCCCGCTGGACGTTCGCGATGATCACTCACTCCGGTGATGGCGACACCTTCTGGGACATCGTCCAGAGCGGCGCCGAGCAGGCCGCCGTCAAGGACAACATCAACTTCCTGTACTCCCACGACGACGAGGCCCAGCAGCAGGCGCAGCTCGTGGACGCCGCGGTCGACAAGAAGGTCGACGGGATCATCGTCACGCTCGCCAAGCCGGACGCCATGAAGACCGCCGTCGCCCGCGCCCTGAAGGCGGGGATCCCGGTGATCACCGTGAACTCCGGCTCCGAGGAGTCCAAGGAGTTCGGCGCGCTCACCCACATCGGCCAGGACGAGACGATCGCCGGCGAGGCGGTCGGCGATGAGCTGAACGAGCGGGGCCGCAAGAAGGCGATCTGCGTCCTGCACGAGCAGGGCAACGTCGGTCACGAGCAGCGCTGCGACGGCGTGGACAAGACCTTCGACGGGAAGCTGGAGCGGCTGTACGTCAACGGCACGAGCATGCCGGACGTGCAGTCCGCCATCGAGGCCAAGCTCCAGACCGACAAGGCCCTCGACGCCGTCGTCACCCTCGGCGCCCCCTACGCCGACACCGCCGTCAAGGCCAAGCAGGGCTCGGGCAGCAAGGCCGAGATCGACACCTTCGACCTGAACGCCAAGGTGGCCGCCGGACTCCAGGACGGCACCCTCGGCTTCGCCGTCGACCAGCAGCCCTACCTGCAGGGCTACCAGGCGGTCGACCTGCTGTGGCTGTACAAGTACAACGCCGACGTCCTCGGCGGCGGCCGGCCGGTGCTCACCGGACCGCAGATCATCACCAAGGACGACGCCGCCGCGCTGGCGGACTACACGAAGCGGGGCACCCGATGAGCGCCACCGAGGGAACGGTTGCCGACGAAAGGATTCTGCAGACGTCGCCGCTGCGGAAGCTCCTGGGGCGCCCCGAGCTGGGCTCGGTGGTCGGCGCGATCGCCGTCTTCGTCTTCTTCGCCTTCGCGGCCGACAGCTTCCTGCGCGCCTCCAGCATCAGCACGGTGCTCTACGCGTCCTCCACGATCGGCATCATGGCCGTCCCCGTCGCCCTGCTGATGATCGGCGGCGAGTTTGACCTCTCCGCGGGCGTCATGGTCACCTCGTCGGCCCTGGTGTCGTCGATGTTCAGCTACCAGATGACCGCCAACGTCTGGGTCGGCGTCGGCGTCTCGCTCCTGGTCACGCTGGCCGTCGGCGCCTTCAACGGCTTCATGCTCACCCGCACGAAACTGCCGAGCTTCATCATCACGCTCGGCACCTTCCTCATGCTGACCGGCATGAACCTCGGCTTCACCAAGCTGATCGACGGCACCGTCTCCACCAAGACGATCGCCGACATGGAGGGCTTCCCCTCCGCCCGCGACGTCTTCGCCTCGACGCTCACGATCGGCGGCGTCGGCTTCAAGATCACCATCCTGTGGTGGCTCGCCCTGGTCGCCGTCGCCAGCTGGATCCTGCTGCGCACCCGCGCCGGCAACTGGATCTTCGCGGTCGGCGGCAACCAGGACGCGGCCCGCGCGGTCGGCGTCCCGGTCACCAAGACCAAGATCGGCCTCTACATGGGCGTCGCCTTCGGCGCCTGGATCGCGGGCCAGCACCTGCTCTTCTCCTACGACGTCGTCCAGTCCGGCGAGGGCGTCGGCAACGAGCTGATCTACATCATCGCCGCCGTCATCGGCGGCTGCCTGATCACCGGCGGCTACGGCAGTGCCGTCGGCTCGGCGGTCGGCGCGTTCATCTTCGGCATGACAAGCAAGGGCATCGTCTTCGCCGAGTGGAACCCCGACTGGTTCAAGTTCTTCCTCGGAGCGATGCTGCTCCTCGCGACCCTGCTCAACGCCTGGGTCCGCAAGCGCGCGGAGGCCACCAAGTGACGCAGACCGAAAGCCGTACGGCGCTCGTGGAGCTGTCCGACGTCAGCAAGCACTACGGCAACGTCCGCGCCCTCGAAGGCGTCTCCCTGGAGGTGCACGCGGGCGAGATCACCTGCGTGCTGGGCGACAACGGCGCCGGCAAGTCGACCCTCATCAAGATCATTGCCGGGCTGCACCAGCACGACGGCGGCACGCTGGCCCTGGAGGGCGAGGACACCCGTCTGTCCTCCCCGCGCGAGGCACTGGACCGGGGCATCGCCACCGTCTACCAGGACCTGGCCGTCGTCCCGCTCATGCCGGTGTGGCGCAACTTCTTCCTCGGTTCCGAGCCGCGCAAGGGCGCCGGCCCGTTCAAGCGCATGGACGTCGACCTCATGCGCCGCACCACCCATGCCGAACTGCTCCGCATGGGCATCGACCTGCGTGACGTCGACCAGCCCATCGGCACCCTCTCCGGCGGCGAACGCCAGTGCGTGGCGATCGCCCGCGCGGTGTACTTCGGCGCCAAGGTCCTGGTGCTGGACGAGCCGACGGCGGCACTGGGCGTGAAGCAGTCCGGCGTGGTCCTGAAGTATGTGGCGGCGGCACGGGACCAGGGCCTGGGTGTCGTTCTGATCACCCACAACCCGCACCACGCGTACCTGGTGGGCGACCGCTTCGTCCTCCTGAAGCGGGGCACGATGGTGGGCAACCACGAACGGGACGAGATCACGCTGGACGAGCTGACGCGCCAGATGGCGGGCGGAAACGAGCTCGACGACCTACGCCATGAACTGCAGCGCACCCAGGGCAGCGGCGCTGTGTGAATGTGCGGCTCCGCCGCGTGGGCACGAGTAACCGAGACGCACCTGCACCCGGCAATGATCCGCACCACCCCGCCGCTGCCCCGTACCGCATCCGGCGCACCCGTGCGGCAGAATCGCACCCGATGAGCACCTACCGCGACTTCACCGCCCCCATCGGCTCCCGCCGCGCCCCGGTCCTGCGGACCGTGGGCACGAGGGAACGCCGCTCGCACCTCACGGCACCCCGCGTGCCGACCGTCGGCATCGACATCGGCGGCACGAAGGTGATGGCGGGCGTCGTCGACGCCGACGGCAACATCCTGGAGAAGCTCCGCACGGAGACCCCCGACAAGTCCAAGAGCCCCAAGGTGGTCGAGGACACCATCGTCGAACTGGTGCTGGACCTGTCCGACCGGCACGACGTGCACGCCGTCGGCATCGGCGCGGCTGGCTGGGTCGACGCCGACCGCAACCGGGTGCTGTTCGCCCCCCACCTGTCCTGGCGCAACGAACCCCTGCGGGACCGCATCTCCGGCCGGCTGTCCGTGCCCGTCCTGGTCGACAACGACGCGAACACCGCCGCCTGGGCCGAGTGGCGCTTCGGCGCCGGCCGCGGCGAGGACCATCTCGTCATGATCACCCTCGGCACCGGGATCGGCGGCGCCATCCTGGAGGACGGCCAGGTCAAGCGGGGCAAGTACGGCGTCGCCGGCGAGTTCGGCCACATGCAGGTCGTCCCCGGCGGCCACCGGTGCCCGTGCGGCAACCGCGGCTGCTGGGAGCAGTACAGCTCCGGCAACGCCCTGGTCAGGGAGGCCCGTGAGCTGGCCGCCGCCGACTCGCCGGTGGCCTACGGGATCATCGAGCACGTCAAGGGCAACGTGTCCGACATCACCGGCCCGATGATCACCGAGCTGGCCCGTGAGGGCGACGCCATGTGCATCGAGCTGCTCCAGGACATCGGGCAGTGGCTCGGCGTCGGCATCGCCAACCTCGCGGCGGCCCTGGACCCGTCCTGCTTCGTCATCGGCGGCGGGGTCAGCGCGGCCGACGACCTGCTGATCGGGCCCGCGCGGGACGCCTTCAAGCGCCAGCTCACCGGCCGCGGCTACCGGCCCGAGGCCCGCATCGTCCGCGCCCAGCTCGGCCCCGAGGCCGGCATGGTGGGCGCCGCCGACCTGGCCCGGCTGGTCGCCCGCCGGTTCCGGCGCGCCAAGCGGCGCCGGGTGGAGAGGTACGAGCGCTACGAACGGTACGCGCAGGCCCGCCGTACGGCCCGGGAGTCGCTGTGACGGACACCCTGCCGCACCGGCCCGAGAGCCCGGACCGTCCCGGGCGTCCGGCCGAGGACCGCCGCCACATGATCCGCCGCCGGACGCTGACGCTGATCATCATCGTGCTGCTGATCGGTGTCCCGGCCGGCTACCTCGTGATCTCCGCCAACCAGAGCCGCGACAGCGGCAGGGACAAGGAGGCGAAGTACGCGGCGACCGGTCTGACCGAGGGCTGGCCGTCCAAGCTCCAGCGACGCATCTACGAGGTGCCCGTCCCGGTCCCGTCCGACGAGGTCGCGTACTACGAGACGAACAACTGGAAGACCAGCCGCCTCTACGTCCAGTTCGAGACCACGGGCGCCGGTCTCGACGCCTTCCTGGCGGGCGTGGGCGTCGGCCGCGAAGACCTGGAACGCGACAAGATCGTCATCAGCGAGCGCGACCAGCGGGTCACCGGCTGGGACCTCGGCGGGTCCGGCCCCTGGTGGGGACTGGTCCACGAGCAGAAGAACCCGGCACCCACGCAGGACATCGTCGTCGACCTGAACGATCCGGACTACCCGATGGTGTACGTCGTCTCCCGCACGGTGCCCTGATCCCGTGTGCCCCCGCGCACCAACGCCGTCGCCCGCTTGCTGCCCGAGGAGTCGCAGGCGGAGCGGACGGATGAGTTCATCGACGTCTCCCATGTCGCGACGCACGCGATCCTGCGTTCCTTCGGCCCCGTCCTGCACCCGGGCGGCCGCCTGCTCGTCGTGGCCGGCAGCCTGGGCGCCCTCGGCCATCTCGACTCACGGCTGCACCACGTGTTCGACGGAGCGAGCCCGGAGCAGGTCGGGTACGCCGTCGAGTCATGGCGCAGCGCCATCCACAACAGGACCGCGCAGGAGGCCGGCCGGCCACGCCTCGCGCGGCCGGACCGCCCGGGCCGGCCGGCGCCGGGGCCGATTGTCAGACCCCGCCCGTAGAGTCGAAGACGTCTGATCCGACACACGGGCGGGAGGTGACAGGACGTATGAGCGACATGGCCGTGGTGGCCCCGGTGGCCGAGCGCGCGGGCGAGCCGGCGCAGCCGGGGCGGTCCCGTCCGCCCGTCCCCGTCCGGCTCGCCGCCGTCTTCCTGCCCGCGCCCCTGCCCCGGGACGGGCGGATCGCCTTCTGGGACCCCGAGGGCGGGTCCCTCACCCCCGCTCCCGCCGACGGGACCGCCTCCGCCGGACAGCCGGCACAAGCCGCTCCCCGGTCCGGGGCCGACACGGCCGGGCACACGGAGCTGACCGTGGTCCGCAGGCACGGGGCCGGAGTGCGGCGCAGGACCACACCCGCGCTGTCGCTGCCGCTCGACGAGGCGCTGCCCCTGCTGGTGAGCGCCCGGCACGATCCGGCCGCCCACCCGGCCACCGCCTGCTGGGGCGCCGCCGCCCTGCACGCCCTGCGGCTCACCGCGCGCGGCCGGCTGCTGCCCGGCCTGACCGCGACGGGGCACGACGCCTGGCGGGCAGGCCCCCTGGACCCCGACGACATCGCGCACCTGCGCGCGGTGGCCGCCGCCCTGCCCCCGGAGGGCCACGCGGTCCCCCTGGATGGGCCGGGCCCGATCCGGCTGCCGGAACCTGAAGCGCTGATGCGGTCCTTCCTGGACGCGGTCGCCGACACCCTGCCCCGCACCCCGGCCGCGCCCCACGCCGCGGGCCGGCCCTTCGCCGCGCGCGACGCCCAGCGCCTGCCCGACGCCCACGACTGGGCCGCGGAGGTCGCCGCCGGCATGGACGCGGGCGTGCGGATCTCGCTCCGCCTGGACCTGTCGGCGTACGACCTGTTCGACGGGGACGGCGCCGACCCCGTGCGCAGTGCGGGAGCGGCGCTCGTGCAGGTGCACAGCCTCGCCGACCCCACCCTCGTGGCCGACGCGGCGGACCTGTGGTCGGGCACGGCGGACGCGGCGTTCGGTCCCCGCGCGCGCGTGGACGCGGCCCTCGCGGTGCGGCGCGCGGCCCGGGTCTGGCCGCCGCTCGACCGGCTCACCGAGCAGGACGTGCCCGACGTGCTCAGCCTGTCCGAGGACGAGGTCACCGACCTGCTCGGCGTGGCGGCCACCCGGCTCGCCGCCGCCGGTGTCGCCGTGCACTGGCCGCGCGATCTGGCCCAGGACCTCACCGCGACCGCCGTGGTCCGGCCCGCGCCCGGTTCGGCCACCGACGGCACGGGCTTCTTCGAGAGCGGGGACCTGCTGCAGTTCCGCTGGCAGCTGGCGATCGGCGGCGACCCGCTCACCGAGGCCGAGATGGACACCCTCGCCGAGGCCCACCGCCCGGTCGTCCGGCTCCGGGACCGGTGGGTGCTGGTCGACCCGTCCCTCGTCCGCCGGGCCCGCAAACGCGACCTGGGCCTGCTCGACCCGGTCGACGCCCTGTCCGTCGCCCTCGCCGGCAGCACCGAGGCGGACGGCGAGACCGTCGAGGTGGTGCCGGTGGGCGCGCTGGCCGCGCTGCGCGACCGGCTGACGGCGGGTGTCCGGCCCGCCGAGCACCCGCCCGGCCTGCACGCCACCCTCCGCGACTACCAGCTCCGCGGCCTGGCCTGGCTCGACCTCATGACCTCGCTCGGTCTCGGTGGCTGCCTCGCCGACGACATGGGCCTCGGCAAGACGGTCACCGTCATCGCCCTGCACCTGAAGCGGGCCCGCACCGAACCGACCCTGGTCGTCTGCCCCGCCTCGCTGCTGGGCAACTGGCAGCGGGAGATCACCCGGTTCGCGCCCGGCGTCCCCGTCCGCCGCTTCCACGGCCCCGACCGCACCCTGGCCGGCCTCACCGGCGGCTTCGTCCTCACCACGTACGGCACGATGCGGTCGGCCGCCGCGACGCTCGCCGAGCAGCGCTGGGGCATGGTCGTCGCCGACGAGGCCCAGCACGTCAAGAACCCGTACTCCGCGACGGCCAGGGCGCTGCGCACGATCCCGTCCCCCGCGCGCGTCGCCCTGACCGGCACACCGGTGGAGAACAACCTCTCCGAGCTCTGGGCCCTGCTCGACTGGACGACCCCCGGGCTGCTCGGCTCCCTCAAGTCCTTCCGCGCCCGGCACGCCCGCGCGGTGGAGACCGGCGAGGACGAGGAGGCCGTCGAGCGCCTGGCCCGACTCGTCCGGCCCTTCCTGCTGCGCCGCCGGAAATCGGACCCCGGCATCGTCCCGGAGCTGCCGCCGAAGACCGAGACGGACCACCCGGTCCCGCTCACCCGCGAACAGGCCGCGCTGTACGAGGCGGTGGTGCGCGAGTCGATGGCCGCCATCGAGACGGCCGAGGGCATGGCCCGCCGGGGCCTGGTGCTCAAGCTCCTGACCTCGCTGAAGCAGATCTGCGACCACCCCTCGCTGTTCCTGAAGGAGGAGCACCCGCCGGGCGCCGGCGACCGCCTGGCCGCCCGTTCGGGCAAGCTCGCCCTCCTGGACGAACTGCTGGACACACTGCTCGCCGAGGACGGCTCGGCGCTCGTCTTCACGCAGTACGTGGGGATGGCCCGCCTCATCGCTTCCCACCTGGCCGTCCGTGCCGTCCCGGTGGACCTCCTGCACGGCGGTACGCCGGTGCCGGAGCGCGAGCGCATGGTGGACCGGTTCCAGAGCGGGGCGACCCCCGTCCTCGTCCTCTCCCTCAAGGCCGCCGGCACCGGACTGAACCTGACGCGCGCGGGCCACGTCGTGCACTTCGACCGCTGGTGGAACCCGGCCGTCGAGGAACAGGCCACCGACCGTGCCTACCGCATCGGCCAGACCCAGCCCGTCCAGGTCCACCGGCTCATCACCGAGGGCACGGTCGAGGACCGCATCGCCGAGATGCTCCAGTCCAAGCGAGCCCTGGCCGACGCCGTCCTCGGTGCCGGCGAGTCGGCCCTGACCGAACTGACGGACCGTGAGCTGTCCGACCTGGTGTCCCTGCGGAGGCCGTCATGACCGCCCGCCCCGCCGACGAGGCCCGCCGCGCCCTGCGCGCGGCACGGGGGCGCGGTGGCGCGACGCCCGAGCCGGCCGCGGAGCCGGACGCCGCGCCCACGGTGCGCGAACCGGCGGGGGAGCCGGACGGGCGCACCGAGCCGCGCCCCGGCGACGTGGCACGCGCGGCGCTGCGGCGTGCGGTGACCGCCAGGCGCGCGGCGGCCGGGGGCGGTACGGCCGAGGAGGCGCCGGACCACCCGACGGACGCCGACGGGGCCGGGGACGACCCGTCGTCGCCGGGTCGACCCGACGCCCCGGGAGGGGAATCGGCCCGTTCCGGCGACGTGTCCGGTCCGTCCTCGACGGCCGGGTCCGGCGCGGTCGACGGGCTCGTGGACCGGGCCGGGGGAGGGGCGGCGGGCATCCCGGAAGTGGGACCGCCCCGTTCCGGCCTCAGCTCCGAGCCGACCCAGGCTCCCTCCCCGGCGTCCGGTCCCTCCCCGGCGTCCGGTCCCTCCTCAGCGTCCGGTCCCGGCCCGGCGTCCGGTCCCGGCCCGGCGTCCGGTCCCTCCTCAGCGTCCGGTCCCGGCCCGGCGTCCGGTCCCTCCCCGGCGTCCGGTCCCGGCCCGGCGTCCGGTCCCGGCCCGGCGTCCGGTCCCGGCCCGGCGTCCGGTGCCGGCCCGGACCCGGCCGCGAGTCCGGCCCGCTCCTCGACGCGCCGACCCGGTATCGGCGACGGACGCGGGGCTCGTCCCGCGGACGTGGCGCGCGAGGCGCTGCGGGCCGCTCGTCAGGAGGCGCGGCAGCCGCGGACGGACTCCGCCGGGAGGCAGGCCGGTGGTGCTCGGCGGCCTGCCCGCACCTCGTCCTCGCCGCGCGCCGGCACACGCGTCGCCGACGCCCGTGTCCGCGAGCTCGGGGAACTGCTCGCGGACGCCTTCCGGTTGCCCTCCGACACGGACTCGGCAGCGGATATCCCCGCCGTCGAGC
The DNA here is from genome assembly GCF_014650995.1 of Streptomyces viridiviolaceus. Lineage (GTDB taxonomy): Bacteria > Actinomycetota > Actinomycetes > Streptomycetales > Streptomycetaceae > Streptomyces > Streptomyces viridiviolaceus. The sequence goes on along the minus strand of NZ_BMWA01000001.1, from coordinate 473,931 downwards.
AGGCTCCCTCAGTCACTTCGGCGGGCGTTGAGGGTGCGTCGTCCTTGGCTGGTCCGGCGCGTGTTGAGGGCGGGTCGTCTGCGGCGGGTCCGGTGGGCGCTGGGGGTGCGTCGTCCGTGGCGGGTTCGACGGGTGCTGAGGGTGTGTGGTCGGCGGCGGGTCCGGCACATGTTGAGGGCGTGTCCTCTGCTGCGGGTCCGGTGGGCGTTGACGGTGCGTCATCTGTGGCGGGTTCGACGTCGGCTGAGGGTGCGTTGTCGGCAGGGGGTCCGGCGCGTGTTGAGGGTTCGTCGTCGGCAGCGGTTCCGGCGGGCGTTGAGGGTGCGTCGTCGGCGACGGTCCCCACGCATGCTGAGGGTGCGTCCTCCGCAGCGGGTCCGGCGCGTGCTGTGGACCCGTCCTCCTCAGTCGGTCCGGCGCGTGCTGTGGACCCGTTCTCCTCACCCGCTCCGGTGCGTACGGCGGGTGCGTCCTCCGCGGCGGCCTCGGCGCATGGTGCGGATCCGTCGCCCGAAGCCGAGTCCCCGGCGGACCCGCCCCTCGCAGCCCCGTTGCCCGGGCGCCCGTCGAGCCCGTCGCACCCGCCCCGGTCCGCGACCCCCCGTCGGCAGTCCCCGGCCGTCCCCCACCGGCACGCATCGAAGGCCGAGCCCGCGCCCCCTCGTGCACCCCGCTCCATGGCCGCCCCCGGGCGCGACGGCGAGCTGCGTCGTACGTTCCCCGCGTTCCCGCCCCGGTCGGGGGAGGACTCGGGCATCGCCGAGACGTGGTGGGGGAACGCGTGGGTGACCGCGTTGGAGGAGGGCGCGCTCGACCCGCAGCGGCTGGCCCGTGGTCGTGGGTACGCCGGGCGGGGCCACGTCGACGCCATCACCGTGACGCCCGGGCTCGTTCTGGCGTACGTGCAGGGGAGCCGACCCCGCCCGTACCGTGTGCAGGTACGGCTGCGCACGCTCGACGACGCCGACTGGGAGCGCTTCCTGGACGCGGCCGCCGAGCGACCCGGGCACATCGCGGCCCTGCTGGACAAGGAGTTGCCCCACTCCCTGGCGGACTGCGGGGTCCCGCTGCTCCCGGGCCCCGGCGACCTCGCCCCGCAGTGCAGCTGCCCCGACTCCGGGCACCCCTGCAAGCACGCCGCCGCCCTCTGCTACCAGACGGCACGCCTGCTCGACGCCGACCCCTTCGTCCTGCTCCTGCTGCGCGGCCGGGGCGAACGCGAGCTGCTGGACGCCCTGTCCCGGCTGAGCGCCGCCCGCGCGGCACGCGCCGCACAGGACAAGGGGCCGGAACCGCTGCCCGGCGTCCGGGCCGGTGAGGCGCTGACCCCGCGTTCTCTCCCGCCCCTCCCGGCGCCGCTGCCCGCGCCCCCGCACCCCGAGCAGCCCCCGGCCTACCCGGCCGCCCCCGGCGGCCCGGACCCCTTCGCCCTGGACCAGCTGGCCACCGATGCCGCCGCCCGCGCCCACGCCCTGCTGACCACGGGCCGGGACCCGGTCGGCGGGCTGACGTTCTGGCAGGACGCCGTCCGTCTCGCCGCGGCCCGCCCCGGCTCCGGGCTCACCGCCGGCAGCCGCGCGCTGTACACCTCACTCGCCTCGGCCGCCGGCCGCACGACGACCGAGCTGGCGCGCGCGGTGGCGGCCTGGCGCCAGGGCGGCCTGGAGGGCCTCAACGCCCTGGAGGAATCCTGGGATCCGCCGGCCGGCCGCTTCGACCGCGCCCGCCCCCTGCTCCTGGCCGCCGACCTCCCCGCCTTCCGGCCCTGGCGCAACCGCCTCACCCACCCCCAGGGTCATGTCCAACTGCGCCTCGGCCGCACCGGCCTGTGGTACGCCTACGAATCGGAACCGGGTCGCGAGGACTGGTGGCCCCGCGGCACCCCCGACCTCGACCCGGTGGGCGCCCTGACGGGCCTGGACACACCGGGCGGCCTCTGAAGCGGGCGACAGCCCACGTGGGGAGTGTGCGGACGACCGCGCGAGTTCCACGGTGCCGCGGGTGGCCGTGGACGTCGGAGCGGACGGCCCGTGTCACCCGGCCGATTCCGCGGCGTGTGGGCTGAGCACGCCGAATGTCACGAAAGCGATGATCACGACACCGAGAGCGATGCGGTAGTACACGAAGGGCATGAAGCTCTTCGTTTCGATGAACCTCATGAACCAGGCGATGACGGCATAGCCGACCGCGAAGGCGATGACGGTGGCCAGCCAGGTCGGACCCCAGGCGATGTCGCCCTCCTCAGGGGCATCCTTGAGTTCGAAGATGCCGGAGGCGAGGACGGCGGGGATGGCGAGCAGGAAGCAGGAGCGGGCGGCGGCCTCGCGGGTGTAGCCCATGAAGAGACCTCCGCTGGTGGTGGCTCCGGAGCGGGATACGCCGGGGGCGCAGCGCCATGGCCTGGCACAGGCCGTAGATGAGGCCGTCCTTGGCGTTGAGATCGTAGAGGGTCTTGCGCTGGACGGGGGAGCGGTGGCGACCGCCGCGCTCGTCGCTCGCGGCGCGGCGGTCCGCGACACCCAGGACGATGCCCATCACGATGAGCATGGTCGCGGTCAGGCGCAGGTCACGGAACGGCCCCTCCCATACCGGGTCTGCCGATCGCGCTCTTGGCCGCTGCGTCCGACATGATGCACGCCAACCCTTCACAGTCGACATGGCGGTACAGGTCATGCCGGTCCTCGGCCGGGACACCGTGTCCGAGCTCGGCTCCGTCGTCTCTCACGCTGCCTGGACGCTAACGGAGAGACCATGGTGGTGCAGCCGTCCGGGTGCGCACAGGGAACAGCTAGAGTGCACGGAGAGACAAGTGTCCACCGCACAACGCATGCCTGCAGTCGCTCTGCAGTCATCGTGGCGACGGCGTGAGGCGTCCCGTGTGCCTGGCTGGATGCGGTGTCGGCTCGGCAGTCTGTGCAGTGGCCGTCGGTCTTGACACGCGACCGGCTGGAGGTGCCTGTGACCCTTGTGATCGAGACGGTCCGGTTCCCGGCCGACGGGGACAGAGGTCGCCGCAGGACGCGATCTCTCGCCGCGCCCGGGGAGCCGGCGAATGCCTCGGACGGGACTGCGGTCACCCGAGGCCGGGTGACCGAACGTCATGGCCTGCGGAAGAACGAAGCCAGCCGTCGGCGTGGTGGAAGACCGGCTTCGGCAGGCTGGTGCGCACGGAGTGGGTTCTGAGGATGGCAGGAGCAGGCGGTCCACTGTCCCGTAGCGGTCTGCGCGGACGGGAGGCCGAGCTCGCAGAGCTCGAGGCACTGATCAACTCTGTGGCCCGCGCCGGAAGCGCCGGGATGGCACTCATTCAGGGCGAACCCGGTATCGGCAAGACCACGCTGCTCGCCGAAGTCGTCGCCCAGGCCAGGGCCACAGGGTTCTCCGTCAGCGTCGGCAAGGCCGATGAACTGCATCACATCGTGCCGCTGTCGTCGTTGGCAGCATGCATCCTGCAAGGTGAACAGCCGCTGCTGTCCGGCGATGTCTTCGCCGACCTCGCCCGCAATTACGACCAGCGGATCTGGCTGGTGGAACGCCTCGCCGAAGTGATTGAAGCCAGAGCGGGCGACGTGCCCGTACTGATCGGTCTGGACGACGTGCAATGGGCCGACCCGCTGAGCCGATTCGCCCTGCAGCAGCTTCCGACGCGTCTGCGAACCTCGCCGGTGCTGTGGATACTGACCGAGCGACGGGAGCCTGCGGGCCCGGCAGAGGAGATCGTCGCGGCCGCGGCCGGAAGCTGCACGACAGTCACCGTGCCCCTGGGCCCCCTGACCGGCGAGGCCATCACTCAACTGGCCGACGACGCACTCGGGGCAGCGGTCGACGAGCGGGTCCGTGAACTGCTCGACGGAGCGGGCGGCAACCCGTTTCTGGCCGTCGAGATGCTCGCGGGCCTGCGCACCGCCGAGGCGACGGACAACTTCGTGCCCCCGGGACTCGTGGTGGGCGTCCGCAGCAGACTCAGGTCCATGAAACCCGACACACTGCGCTTCCTCCAGATGGGCGCGGTCTTGGGACGCACCTTCGGCTTGCAGGACGCCGCCGCACTCTGCGACCGGGCGCCCGCCACACTCATCGCAGCGCTTGAGGAAGCCGTGCGCGCGGGGCTCCTCGACGATGACGGTGAGCGCCTGGCCTTCAGGCATGATCTCCTGCGCCAGGCGGTCTACGCCGACATTCTGCCGTCGGCCCGTAAAACACTGCACCGAGAAGCCGCACGTGTCCTGGTCGCCGCGGGACACCAGCCGATCGACGCGGTGCCCCACGTTCTGCGGGGTGCCCTGCCCGGAGACGAGGAAGCCGTGGCGCTGCTACAGCGCGCGGCTGATGACGTACTGGCGGTCACCCCGGACCTCGCGGCCGACCTCATGACCCGTGCCCTGGCCCTGGTGCCGTCGGTACGGCCGCTGAGGTTCGCAGTGGGTGAGCAGACGATACTCGTCCTGACCCGAGCCGGCAGGAGCCGGGACGCCCTGTCCACGGGTGACGAGCTACTGGCCGCCCGGCCACCGCTGGAGGTATTCAGTCGGCTGCAGGCCGCCCTCGGCGGGACGCTGTGGAGCATGGACCTCGCCGGTGAACTGCGCCGCCGGACCGAAGCCGCCCTTGCCCTGGGCGGCGCCCTCCCGGAGATCGCGGCGAGGCTGGCCGCCCTGCGTACCCTTGCCCTGTCCCGTGAGCACGATCTGGCCGCAGCGCGCGAGGCCGGCGAGAGCGCACTGCGTGACGCCACCGCGATCGGTGACCGGGAGGCACACGTCCTGGCCCTGTCCGGGCTCGGTGAGATCGCGCAGAACGCCGGTGAGAACGCGCTCGCGCTGGAACGTTTCGCCGCGTTGAGTGCCATCGATCCCGCCTTCCTGCCGGAAGAGATCGTCGCCCGCCTGCACGTGGACGACTTCGAGACCGGGCAACGGCTGCTCCTGCAGGCGACGCAGGCGGGGGCGCCGCGTCAGGCGATGATGCTGTGGGCCCAGGGCCAGCACGATCTCGGCCTCGGCCGGCTCGACGACGCCGACGCCGATTTCCTGACCATGGAACACCTGGAAGACGAGGTGCAGGTCCCCGTCCAGCAGGTGAACGGACGCGTGATCCGCTCGCGCATCGCGCTCCTGCGAGGTGACCAGGAAGCGGCGCGGGAGCATCTGAGCGCGGCGCGGGAAAGACTGGCGGCCAAGCCGAACCCGGGTAACACCGCCGCCGTGCTCTTTCTGGAAGCGGTTCACGCCGAGGCGGACGGGGACGCGGGCCTTTCCGTCGCCAAAGTCCGGCAAGTGCAGCAGGTAGGAGCCTTCATGCGCTGGCGGCTCCTGCGCGACTGGGTCGACTCCGCGATACGCATGGCTTTGAGCGCCGCGGACCACGAGCTGGCCGAGGACCTCGCCGCACAGGCCGAAGCCCATGCCGGACGCAACCCTGCCGTGCCGACCGCCACGGGTATCGCAGCACAAGCCCTCGGGCTCGTGAAGAACGATCTCGCCATGCTCGAACGCTCCGTGGAACTGCTCAACGCCAGCCCCCGCGCGCTGGTCCGCGCAGCCGCGTCCGCGGACCTCGGAAGGGCACTCCTGTCGGCGGGCCGGAAGCAGCAGGCTGTGGCCGCACTGACCCACGCCCGTGACACGTACGCCGAGTCGGGCGCCCACGCCGCCGCGGCACGTGTCCGCCAGGCTTTGAAGGGCGCTGGTGCCGCCGGCGGCAGGACAGCGCCCGTCCAGCGCCCCGTGCAGGGATGGGGCTCTCTCACGGCCTCGGAGAAGAAGATCGCGCGCCTCATCGCTCAGGGCCACACCAATCGGTCGGCCGCAGAACTGCTCGTGGTCTCCCCGCACACGGTCAACACCCACCTGACATCCGTCTTCCGCAAACTGGAGATCAACTCCCGGGTGCAGCTGGCCAACGTGGTCATGGCCCTGCCCGACAGCTGAGTAATACATTGGTACGTTCACGCGATGCAGTGCCGGGCCTGGACGCGTACGACTGGGGCATCCCCACACAGTCGGAGGCCACCGGCATGCACGCACACAGTTCCTCACTCCCGACCATCGTGCTCGTGCACGGTGCGTTCACGGACGCCTCGTCGTGGGCGGGCGTCATCAGTCTGCTTCAAACCGACGGACTGACCGTTCGGGCTCCGGCGAATCCGCTGCGCGGTCTGGCGCAGGACGCCGCCTCGGTCAGGAGCACGCTGCGGGACATCGACACGCCTGTCGTTCTGGTCGGCCACGACTACGGCGGTGCGGTCATCACCCAAGCCGCCGCCGACGCCGACAACGTCGTGGCTCTGTGCTATGTCGCAGCGTTCGGTCTCGACGCAGGCGAGTGCGTCCTGGACATCATGAACCGATTCGCCCCAGCGCCCGTCGCCGACGCGACATGCACCGTCGCTCTGCCAACTCGGACTCCCGGCGACCCGGACAGCGAGCTGTACATCCGCAAGGAGCTGTTCCCTCAGGTCTACGCCGCTGATCTGACGCCCACAGCCACGAAGCTGATGTCCGTGACGCAACGCCCGATCGCCTGCAACGCACTGACCAGCCGATCGGGTCCGCCCGCATGGGCCGCCATGCCTTCCTGGTACGCCATCGCGAACGCAGACCGGATGCTCAATCCCACCGCCCAGCGCTTCATGGCGCAACGCATGGCGGCCAACGAGCACGTGCTGGATGGGTCGCACGCCGTTGTGCTGTCGCAGCCCGATGCCGTGGTGGCGATGATCCGGGAAGCGGCGGAACAGGGACAATGACCGAGGCGGCGACGGCCTCGAGCGGAGACGCTGAATGGCGAACAGCGGATCACACATCTGCGCGGGCTCGGGAACCGCTGCCGAAAACCCTGCGCGGCAGTCAATCGTCAGTGTGCCCCGCGGCACGGTCCAGCGGGGTGTTTAAGATGCATTCGAACAGAAGCCGCCGGTTCGGGCCACCCTGACCGCCGCCCTACGAGTCCGCAGTCCTTGCGACACCGTCCCCGGCTCGCACACCGTCCCACTGCAAAGGCAATCACATGATCTCACCGGCTGGACGGCCCGTGCGTCGCATCGCCGCCCGCCTGGCCGGGGCCATGGCCTTGGTACTGGCCACCACCGGGTGCGTCGGGGGAGCCGGTACGGGCTCCGCCACCGGCAAGGTCACCTCCATCACCGTGCTCGATTACTACACTCAGCGGTCCGAGCACACCCAGTGGAACGAAGTGCTCACCGCGTGCGGCAAGACCGCCGGTGTCACGGTCGAGCACACCAGCGTTCCACCGGCATCCCTCATCCCCAGGGTCCTGCGGCAGGCATCGTCTCGGACCCTTCCCGACCTTTTGATGCTGGACAACGCCGACCTTCAGCAGATCGCCCAGACCGGCGCGTTGACCCCGCTGGACCAGTACGGCATCGACACCAACGGTTTCGCCGAGGGCATCCTGTCGGCGGGCACGTACGAGGGAAAGGTGTACGGGCTGGCCCCCTACGTCAGCACGGTCGCCCTCTTCTACAGCAAGGACATGCTCGCCGAGGCCGGTGTCGCCGTGCCGAGAACCTGGGACGAACTGAAGGAGGCGGCCGCCGGGCTGACCCGGCAGGGGCGCTACGGCATGGCGGTCGACGCGAGTGCCACCTTTGAAAGCAGCTGGCAGTTCCTGCCCTTCCTGTGGTCCAACGGCGGGCACGAGAAGCGGTTGGACACTCCGCAGGCCGCGCAAGCGCTCCAACTGTGGGTCGACCTGGTGAAGAACGGATCCATGTCGAAGTCGGTGCTGAACTGGACACAGGCCGACGTCCACGATCAGTTCGCCGCCGGCCGGACGGCGATGATGATCAACGGGCCCTGGCGGATTGCTGCCCTGAACAACGACAGGAACATGAACTGGGGGGTGGCCCCCGTTCCCGTTCCCCGAGTGGGACAGGTCCCGGTCACGCCCCTGGGCGGAGAGGTGTGGACGGTCCCGCAGAGCTCTTCCAAGGACCGGCAGAAGAAGGCTGCTGAGGTCCTCGCATGCCTGAACAGCGCCCCCAACACGCTCACCCTGGCAGAGCAGCACTTCACCGTGCCGTCCCGCACCGCGGTCGCCGCCCGGTACGCCGAACAGGACCCGACGATGGCCGTCTTCGTCAAGAGCGTGGAAGGAGCACGCGTCCGTACCGGCGAACTCGGCGTCAGGTGGCCCAAGGCGGCGACCGGGATCTACACCGCGATCCAGTCCGCGCTGACGGGGGAACAGACACCGGAGGAAGCTCTCAGGCATGCGCAAGAGATCGCGACTAGTGACTGACCGGTCTCTCAATTTCCGGACGGGCACCGGCCGGGACGACGGTGGTGTCGACGCGAGGGCACGGAGGGCACCCCGGGCACGCTTCGGGCTGGCCCAGTGGATGTTTGTCGTACCCGCCGGGGCATACCTGCTGCTGTTCTTCGGATACCCGCTCGTCAAGAACATCGCGATGAGTTTTCAGCAGTACACGACCACCACGTTCTACACGGGGGAGGCCCCGTTCGTGGGACTGCAGAATTACTCAAAAGTGCTTTCGGCGAACCTGTTCTCCCAGGCCGTGATCACGACGGTCCTGTTCACGGTCGGATCGATCTGCGGACAGTTCGTACTCGGCCTGGCCATGGCACTGTTCTTCCAGCATCGTTTCCCGCTCAGCCGCGCTCTGCGATCGCTCCTGTTGCTGCCGTGGCTGCTGCCACTGGTCGTCTCCGGAACGACGTGGAGGTGGATGCTCGACCCTGACACGGGAGTCGTCAATGCGGCGCTGCGCGGCCTCCACCTGTCGTCGTCGGGTGTCCCCTGGCTCACCGGCACATCGCAGGCGTTGGTGTCGGTGATCCTCATCAACATCTGGGTGGGAATCCCCTTCAACACCGCGATCCTGTACGGCGGCCTGCTGAACATTCCCACGCACCTGTACGAGGCGGCGAAGCTGGACGGCGCCGGACCGGTGATGTCGTTCCGGTATGTCACGTGGCCGCTGCTGCGGCCTGTGGTGAGCGTCGTCCTGGTGCTGGGCGTCGTCTACACGGTCAAAGTGCTGGACATCATCCTCGTGGTGACGGGTGGAGGACCGGCGGGGGCCACGGAGACCATCGCCACGCGGGCCTACGAGCTGTCCTTTCAGCAGTTCGAGTTCGGGCGCGGTGCCGTACTGAGCAACGTGCTCATCGTCTTCTCGCTCGCGTTCGCCCTCCTCCATCTGCGCGCCAGCCGGCGTGCGCTGACCGTCTGAGAGGCGATCCCATGAAGCCCTCACCGAGCCGTGGCCGACTGTCCTCCACCGTCGTTGGGATCGTCCTGCTCGCACTGATGCTGTTTCCCGTCTACTGGATGGTGAACGCCTCCCTCCAGCCGGCGGGCAACTTACTCGGGGGAGACTTGTTCCCCCTCCCCCCGGACGTCAGTGGATACGTCATCGCGCTGCGCGATCAGGGCTCCAACCTACTCACCAGCCTCGTCATCGCCCTCGGCAGCGTGGCTCTCAGCCTCGGGCTGGCTGCGCCGGCGGCTTACGCGCTGGCTCAGTTCTCCCTCCGCGGAACCAACCTCGTCCTTCTCGGTGTCCTGATCACACAGATGGTGCCGAGCATCGTCGTGGCCAACGCGCTCTACAGCGCTTACACCGACCTAGGGCTCCTGAACTCCCACGTCGGGCTGATCCTCGCCGACTCCACCGCCGGAACCCCCTTCGCCATCATCATCCTGCATTCGTTCATGAGAACCATTCCCAGGGAGATCATCGAAGCTGCCCGTGTAGACGGAGCCGGCCGAGTCCGTGTCTTCCGCTCCATGGTGCTTCCGTTGAGCTCCAACGCGTTGATCACTGCTGCCGTCTTCACTTTCCTCTTCACCTGGAGCGACTTCCTCTTCGCCCTCACACTGACCACCACGCCGACCGTTCAGCCAATCACCCTGGGCATCTACCAGTACCTCGGTGCACATACGGAGCAGTGGAACGCCGTCATGGCCACCACGGTCATGGCATCCGTCCCCGCAGTCCTGCTGCTCGCCGTCGCACAGCGGCATGTCACGGCCGGCGCCACGAGCGGAGCCGTCAGAGCAGGCTGAGGGGAGGGCGGGTCGGCGCTGGCTCTGTAACGAGCCGCTCCGCGAGAGGGCGTTCCGCCAGGAAAACGTTACTCGTCCGTGCGTCGCCCACAGGACAGGCCGTGAGCCTGCCAGTCACGAGGCGCTACGCCGTAAGCGGCACGGAAAACACGGCTGAAATGGCTTGGGCTCACGAACCCCCAGCGTCGGGCGATGGTCGCCACCCCGAGTCCCAGAGCCGGGGACCGCAGAAGGTCCCGACGGCATCGCTCCAGTCGCTCCGCCCGGATCCACTCGCCGACGGTGGTTCCCTCCAGCTGGAACAGCTTGTGCAGGTAACGCACCGAAATGAAGTGAGCGGCGGCGATCGTGGTGGGTGACAGGTCCGGGTCGGAGAGGTTCTGCAAGATGTGACCCTTCACTCGTACCACCATGGCCGTGGCGGTTTCAGGAGGCTGAGGCCTGAAGCGGCCACGCTGCTCGTTGATGAAGAGCGCCAGCAGGTCGAGCCCGGTGGCGACGAACTGACGGCTGATGACTTCGTCGAATGCTGCTCCTTCGCGCGCCATCTGCGCGAAATAGGTCGCCACCAGTGCGGCACTTCCGTCATGACTCGAGAACGCTCTCGCGGTCAACGCGTGCAGGTCCTCGTCCCGCACGCGAAGCTCCTTTCGAGGGAAATGAAAGGAGGTGAAATGGAACTTGCTTTCGACTTTCTTCCTGAAAGGGCGAGAAGAATCCGAGATTGAGAAACTTCCCGGCTCTATCAGGCACTCCCTCCCGTCCTGCTCCTTGACGGCGCTTCCTCGGCGCTGAAGCGTGAGTATAAGGTATTCTTTGCCATCCCGGGCTATCAGGCGCTTGCTGCGCGTCACCTCTTGAGAGCCGGCCTGGACGTCCGATATCTGCATGGCACCCAAATGATGGGTGACGATTCTTCCTGGTGACGGATCTTCTTCCAGGATATTAACATTGAGTGGTACAAATGTCTGCGACACTGCTTCATGCCAGCGCTCGCTACGGTCGGCTGAGGACAGCTCTGCGGTGGAAAGGACGACGGACATCTGGCCCCTTGAAAGCGTTATCGGCAAGCGGTTCGGATCCGGTCACCGGACTCCCGGGTCACCGAAGAACCGGTGTTCCTTCCAGAACACCGTGCCAGCCACCCCTGATTCGGCACATCGCGTGAATCCGCTAGATCGGTGGGGGGCCGGGGGAGGAGCTGAGATGTATCGACCACCGGCCGGGTACGGTGCGTTGCTGGTCTCGGGCTGACCGGGCATGTCTCGATAGGGGCTTGCCGGAAGAGCGTCTTCACGATTCTGACCGTCCGCACGGCTCCTTGCTGGCTAGCGATACGCCGTCGGCCTGAAGGGGAACGAGCCTGATCGGCACAGCCTCCGCTTCGCGCTTTCGTCGGGCCGACCGCCCTCGGCGCGGCAAGACGGACCCGCTTGATGCCGAGAACGCGGCCCGGTCGGTGCTGAGCGCGCGGGCGCGCCCAGGCCAAGGCGGTCGCTCAGTGGAGAGCGCCCGCATGTACAAGCCGGCCAAAGACTCGGCGGTCAAGGGAGGTGACCTACCAGCTCAACGCCGTCCTCATCCGTGCCGATCCGTAGCTGGGGGAGGAACTGGCCGGGCTGGGCAACGCCAGAGCTTTTGCGTTCAGGTCTGCTCAGGCAGACGAGAAGATGGCGGCGGGGCAGGGGTACGAAGACAGCGGCTACGTTCTCGTAGACGCTCGGGGCAGGGCGCTCAACGGACGTCAGCTGCGTGAGCGGGCCTACAAGGTCATGGACCGCAGCGGGCTGCGTCGGGTCCGTTTGTACGACGCCCGGGCGAGCTGTCTGACGTACCTGGCGTACCACGGGGTCCCGGACCACCTCCTCGCCCGGTGGGCCGGCCACGCCAACGCCCGGACCACGAAGCGCTGGTACGTGAAACCGGACGTGGACGACCTGCGGCCGGCGGCGGACACCTGGGGAGGTCTGGCGAGTGACTGCGCCCCCGTTCACGAAGGGAATGTGAGATGTGGGAGCGTGAACGGGTGAGTGAGAAGAACGTCGAAACCCTGCAATACCGCTTTGACGGGCCGGAACAGGCTCCGGTCCTGGTCATGGGACCGTCCCTCGGAGCTACCTGGCACATGTGGGACCGGCAGGTCCCGGAGCTGGCTCAGCAGTGGCGGGTCTTCCGGTTCGACCTGCCCGGACACGGTGGCGCCCCGGCCCGCCCGGCGGGCTCCGTCGCCGAACTCACCGTCCGCCTGCTCGCCACACTCGACGGACTCGGCGTGCAGCGCTTCGGCTACGCGGGCTGCGCGCTCGGCGGCGCGGTCGGCATCGAGCTGGCGCTGCGCCACCCCGAGCGCCTCGCCTCCCTGGCGCTGATCGCGGCGTCGCCGCGCTTCGGCACGGCCGACGAGTTCCGGCAGCGCGGCGTGATCGTCCGGACGAACGGGCTCGACCCCATCGCCCGCACCTCGCCCGACAGATGGTTCACCGGCGGGTTCGCCGCCGCCCAGCCCGCGATCACCGAGTGGGCCGTGCAGATGGTGCGGACCACCGACCCGGGCTGCTACATCGCTTCCTGCGAGGCGCTCGCAGCGTTCGACGTGCGCAGCGAGCTCGGCCGCGTCGGCGTGCCGACCCTGGTCCTCGTCGGCTCCGACGACCAGGTCACCGGCCCCGCCGAGGCCCGCACCCTGGTCGCCGGCATCCCCGACGCCCGCCTCGCCGTCGTCCCCGGCGCCTCCCACCTCGTCCCGGTCGAGCAGCCCGCGGCCGTCACCGACCTGCTGGTCCGGCACTTCGACACAGCCTGGCAGCCCGCCCACGACTCCACCACCGGCCAGACCGCCGTACCGGCCGTCGCCGCCGCCCCCGTCCAGCCCGCACTGGCCGCCGTGCCGCCGCAGGCCGCGCCCATCGCGGAGATCGCCCCGGCCGTCGTGCCGCCGCAGCCCCAGGGGCGTCCCGATCCGTACGACGCGGGGCTCAAGGTGCGGCGCGAGGTGCTCGGCGACGCGCATGTCGACCAGGCGCTGACGGGGGCCGACGAGTTCTCCGGGGACTTCCAGGAGTTCCTCACCCGCTACGCCTGGGGCGAGGTCTGGGACCGCCCCGGCCTGGACCGCCGCACCCGCAGCTGCGTCACCCTCACCGCCCTCGTCGCCGGCGGTCACCTGGACGAGCTCGCCTCCCACACCCGGGCCGCCCTGCGCAACGGTCTCACCCCCGACGAGATCAAGGAGGTGCTGCTCCAGACGGCCGTCTACTGCGGAGTACCGGCGGCGAACAGCGCCTTCCGGGTGGCGCAGCAGGTCATCCGCGAGGAGACCACGCCGCAGGAGTGAGCCCCGGCCGGACCGCCGGAGCGCCGGGGGCAGGATGGAGCCATGAAGCTCACCAAGAAGTCGCATGCCTGCGTCCGCATCGAGAAGGACGGGCAGGTGCTCGTCCTCGACCCCGGCGGATTCAGCGAGGAGGACGCCGCGGTCGGCGCGGACGCCGTCCTCATCACCCACGAGCACCCCGACCACTTCGACGAGCTGCGGCTGCGCGCCGGCATGGAGGCCAACCCGGCCGCGCAGATCTGGACCCTCCGGGCGGTCGCGGAGAAGATCTCCGCGGCCTTCCCGGGGCGCGTGCACACCGTCGGTCACGGCGACACGTTCACCGCCGCGGGCTTCGACGTGCAGGTCCACGGCGAGCTGCACGCGGTGATCCACCCGGACATCCCGCGCATCACCAACGTCGGCTACCTCGTCGACGGCGGCAAGGTCTTCCACCCCGGCGACGCCCTCACCGTCCCCGACCACCCGGTCGAGACGCTGATGCTGCCCGTCATGGCTCCCTGGAACAAGATCTCCGAGGTGATCGACTACGTCCGCGAGGTGAAGCCGCAGCGCGCGTACGACATCCACGACGCCCTCCTCACCGACCTCGCCCGCCCGATCTACGACCGCCAGATCGGACAGCTGGGCGGCTCGGAGCACCTGCGCCTGAACCCCGGGGACTCCGCGCAGGTGTGAGCAGCCCGGCACCCGGGCGGGACCGGGTTGTCAGTCCCGCCCGGTAGGTTGTGGGACATGCGTATCGCGACCTGGAACGTGAACTCGATCACCGCCCGCCTGCCCAGGCTGCTCGCCTGGCTGGAGAGCAGCGGCACCGACGTGCTGTGCCTGCAGGAGGCCAAGGTCGCCGAGGAGCAGTTCCCCTTCGACGAGCTGCGCGAGAAGGGCTACGAGGCGGCGGTGCACGCCACCGGCAGGTGGAACGGCGTCGCGGTGCTCTCCCGCGTCGGCATCCAGGACGTGGTCAAGGGCCTGCCCGGCGACCCCGGCTTCGAGGGCGTGCAGGAGCCCCGGGCCATCTCCGCGACCTGCGGCCCGGTCCGCGTCTGGTCGGTGTACGTGCCCAACGGCCGCGAGGTGGAGCACGCCCACTACGCCTACAAGCTCCAGTGGTTCGAGGCCCTGCGCGCGGCCGTCGCGGGCGACGCGACCGGCAGCCGCCCGTTCGCGGTGATGGGCGACTACAACGTCGCGCCGACCGACGACGACGTCTACGACCCGGCCGCCTTCGAAGGCTCCACCCACGTCACCCCCGCCGAGCGCGCCGCCCTCCTCTCCCTGCGGGAGGCCGGCCTGTCCGACGTGGTCCCGCGCCCGCTGAAGTACGACCACCCGTTCACGTACTGGGACTACCGCCAGCTCTGCTTCCCCAAGAACCGCGGCATGCGCATCGACCTGGTGTACGGCAACGAGCCGTTCGCGAAGGCGGTCACCGACGCCTACGTGGACCGCGAGGAGCGCAAGGGCAAGGGCGCCTCGGACCACGCGCCGGTCGTGGTGGACCTGGACGTGTAGTCACCTGCCGACCGCCGGGCAAGTACCGTACGCGCGCCTGTGGTGCGCACGGTGGTACGAATGACAGGCTGGAGGTATGAACATCCCCTTCCTGGGAAAGCGGCGCGACAGTCCCCGGGCCCCCGACCCCGAGGGAATCGCCGACCTGCTCGCCGAGTGCGAACTGCTCCGCTCGCAGGCGTCCAGGGAGGGCGTCCGACTCGACGACTCCGCGGCCTCCCTGGAGGCGCTCGACCAGGTGCTGCCGCGCTGGCGGGACGACGCGGAGATCCTCCCCTGGCTCGGCAACGACGCCGGGCTGTACCTGGGCACCGTCATCGTCCGCACCGTGCCCGGTGCCGCCTGGCACCTGTGGCCGGACGGCAGGCTCGTCGTCCGGCTCGCATCCGGACGGGAGTTCGACGTCGTGGCCGCCGGCCACGAGTGGGCCACGGCCGGTGTGCCCGAGCTGTCGCAGCTGTACGCGGAAGTCGCCGAGGCGTGACGGTGGGGCACCCAGGGCCTGTCCGACCATTCCCGTCCGCCCCTCGAGCCATGCACGCTCCCCACAGGGGGCACCCCCACTCGCCGCACCCGACGCCGCGGGGCCGCCCTCCGGGCGACGACGGGAACCGTCGGACAGGTCCTAGGCCCGGTGGGAGCTGCGGGGAGCCGGTGCCGCCGCCGGCAGCGGGCTCGTCGCCGCCCGGGTGACGTCTGCGACGAGTTCGACCACGTCGGGGCCGTACGCCTGGGAGTTGATCACCTTCAGCAGCAGGACGAACGAGTTGTTGCCGTGCTTGCGGGCCAACCGTTCGTGATGGCGGGCGAGGTAGCGGGTGGCGGCCTGGTTGGTGATCGCGCGCTGGCCGCAGAAGAGGAACACCGGCCGGGCCTCGCGGCGGTCGCCGGCCGTCAGCCGGGCCAGCATGACGTACTCCGTGACACCGGACTCCAGCCGGTAGCGCTCGCCGCCGATCTGGAAGGCGCCGCGGTCCGGGCCCGGCTCCGGGTCGACGTTGACGCGCACCCCGGGGAGCATGGCTGACATGTGGGCCATCATGCGCCGGTTCGATGCGGGGCCGCCCACGCAGAACTCGGTGCGCTCGCCGAAACCCTGGTGCACCGAGTCCTGCGTGACCACCTGGACGTGGGCTTTGCAGTCCTTGATCAACGCGGACAGCTCCAGCAGCGCGAACACGTCGAAACGGTGGACCGCCGGTTCGGAGGCGGCCGGATCGCGGTTGACGACGAGCAGCGACTCCGAGTTCTCCGGCAGCCCGAGGAACGCCTGCTTGCGCCGGAGCTTCCGCCTCCACAGATACGTACGGGCGAGCCAGCCCAGCGAGGCGCTGATGCCCGCCGCCATCACTCCCAGGACGATGTTGCGCACGTCGTCATTCATGGGCGCGCATGCTAGCGGCCCGGAGCGGACCGGTGTTCGACAGGTCCCTGACGCGGCCATGACGATGAATTAAGCTGCCCGGACGGCCTTTCCCTGGAGGTGCGGATGCGTCGCCCTGTCGCACGGAATCTGACGGTCCTGGCGGTCTCGGCCGCCGTGGTGTCGGTGGGCGCGGCGGCCCCACCCGGCCCCGAGAGCGGTCCCACCCCGAAAACCCCGGTCGCCGTCGGGTACGGCGGCGCGGTCGCCAGCGTCGACCCGGACGCCTCCGCCGCCGGCATCGAGGTCCTGCGCAAGGGCGGCAACGCCGTCGACGCCGCCGTAGCCACCGCCGCCGCGCTCGGCGTCACCGAGCCCTACTCCGCGGGCATCGGCGGGGGCGGCTACTTCGTGTACTACGACGCCAAGTCCCGCACGGTGCGCACCGTCGACGGCCGCGAGACCGCGCCGCTCACCGCCGACGGCAAGCTCTTCACGGAGAACGGCAAGCCGCTCGCCTTCGCCGACGCCGTCAGCAGCGGCCTCGCCGTCGGCACCCCCGGCACGCCCGCCACCTGGCAGACCGCCCTCGACAAGTGGGGCAGCAGGAAGCTCTCCTCCGTGCTCGCGCCCGCCGAGCGGCTGGCCCGCGACGGCTTCACCGTCGACGACACCTTCCGCTCCCAGACCGCGGCCAACGAGAAGCGGTTCAGGTACTTCCCCGACACCGCCGAGCTGTTCCTGCCGAACGGCGAACTCCCGGTCGTCGGTTCCACGTTCAAGAACCCCGACCTCGCCCGCACCTACCGCGAGCTGGCCCGCGAGGGAGTCGGCGCGATCTACCACGGCGACCTCGGCGAGGACATCGTCGCCACCGTCAACAAGCCGCCCGTCGACCCGGACTCCGGCTGGAACGCCCGCCCCGGCGACCTGTCCGCCGAGGACCTCGCGGCCTACCGTGCCAAGCTCCAGCCGCCCACGAGGACGTCCTACCGCGGACTGGACGTCTACTCCATCGCCCCGTCCTCCTCCGGCGGCACCACGGTCGGTGAGGCCCTCAACATCCTCGAGCGCACCGACCTGTCGAACGCGGGCAAGGCGGGCTACCTGCACCGCCTCATCGAGGCGAGCCGCATCGCCTTCGCCGACCGCGGGCGCTGGGTCGGCGACCCCGCCTTCGAGGACGTCCCCACGAAGGAGCTGCTGTCGCAGCGGTACGCCGACTCCCGCGCGTGCCTGATCAAGGACGACGCGGTGCTCACCAGCCCCCTCGCCCCCGGCGACCCGCGGCGCCCGGCGTCCTGCGCGGGCGGCGGCAAGGCGGCCCCGACGACGTACGAGGGCGACAGCACCACCCACCTCACGGTGGCCGACAAGTGGGGGAACGTCGTCGCCTACACGCTCACCATCGAGCAGACCGGCGGCAGCGGCATCACCGTGCCCGGCCGGGGCTTCCTGCTCAACAACGAGCTGACGGACTTCTCCTTCGCCCCGGCCAACCCGGCCGTGCACGACCCGAACCTGCCCGGTCCCGGCAAGCGCCCCCGGTCGTCGATCGCGCCCACCATCGTGCTGGACCGGCACGACAGGCCGGTCGTGGCGGTCGGCACGCCCGGCGGCGCGACCATCATCACGACCGTGCTGCAGACCCTGACCGGGTTCCTCGACCGCGGCCTCCCGCTCGTCGACGCGATCGCCGCGCCGCGCGCCAGCCAGCGCAACGCCGCCCAGACCGAGCTCGAACCCGGCCTCTACGACAGCGGACTGCGCGGGCAGCTGGAGGCCATCGGGCACTCCTTCAAGTCCAACCCGGAGATCGGCGCCGCGACCGGCGTGCAGCGCCTGCCGGACGGCAGGTGGCTGGCCGCCGCCGAGAAGGAGCGGCGCGGGGGCGGCTCGGCGATGGTGGTGCGCCCGGCGCGATAGCGGCGGGACGGTCACAGTTCGGGGGCGGGCCGCTCCTGCGTACGGAACGCGAGCCGCCCGTCCTCGACGTCCACCGTCACCCGGCCGCCCTCCGTGACGCGGCCGTCCAGCAGCAGCCGGGACAGCTCGTTGTCGACCTCGCGCTGGATGGTGCGGCGCAGCGGACGGGCACCGTACTCGGGCTGGTAGCCGCGCTCGGCGAGCCAGTCCACCGCCGGGCCGGTGAAGTCCACGGTGATGCCCTGCGCGCTCACCATGCGGCGGGTCTGCTCCAGCAGCAGGCTGGTGATCTGCCGCAGCTGGTCGCCGCTGAGCTGGCGGAAGACGACGATCTCGTCGATGCGGTTGAGGAACTCCGGCCGGAAGTGCTCGCGCAGCGGGCGCAGCACCTGCTCGCGCCGGGCCTCCTCGTCCGCCTCCGCGCCGCCCGCCCCGAAGCCGATGCCGGCGCCGCGCCGGATGATCACGTCGGAGCCGAGGTTGCTGGTCATCACGACGACCGTGTTGGTGAAGTCCACCGTCCGGCCCTGGGAGTCGGTCAGCCGCCCGTCGTCGAGGACCTGCAGGAGGACGTTGAAGACGTCCGGGTGCGCCTTCTCCACCTCGTCAAGCAGCAGCAGCGAGTACGGGTGCCGGCGCACCACCTCGGTGAGCTGGCCGGCCTCCTCGTGCCCGACGTACCCGGGTGGCGCGCCCACCAGGCGGCTGACCGTGTGCCGTTCCTGGTACTCGCTCATGTCCAGCCGGACCATGCGGTCCTCGCTGCCGAACAGGGACTCCGCCAGCGCCCGCGCCAGCTCGGTCTTGCCGACGCCGGTCGGGCCGAGGAAGAGGAAGCTGCCGATCGGCCGGTCGGGGCTCGCGAGCCCGGCGCGGGAGCGCAGAACGGCGTCGGAGACGACCCGGACGGCCTCGTCCTGGCCGACGACCCGCTCGTGCAGGTGCTCCTCCAGGCGCAGCAGGCGGTCCTTCTCCTCCTGGGTGAGGCTGCTGACGGGGATGCCGGTCTGCCGGGACACCACCTCCGCGATGGCCTCGGTGCCGACCACGAGATTCTGTCCCTCGTCGGCCTCGCCGTCGCCGGCGGTCTCGGAGAGCCGCTGCTTCAGTTCGGTGATCCGGTCGCGCAGCTGCAAGGCCTGCTCGTACTGTTCGTCGGCGACGGCCTGGTCCTTGTCCCGGGTCAGCTGCTCGACCTCGCGCTCCATGGCCCGTACGTCCGTGCCCTTGGTACGGGCCTGGAGCCGCACCCGGGCACCGGCCTGGTCGATCAGGTCGATGGCCTTGTCCGGCAGCCGCCGGTCGGTGAGGTAGCGGTCGGACATCTCCACGGCCGCCACCAGCGCCTCGTCGGTGTAGCGGACCTGGTGGTGGGCCTCGTAGCGGTCGCGCAGACCGCGCAGGATCTCGATGGCGTCCGTGACGGTCGGCTCGGGCACCAGGATCGGCTGGAAGCGCCGGGCGAGCGCCGCGTCCTTCTCGATCCGGCGGTACTCCTCCAGCGTGGTGGCGCCCACGATGTGCAGCTCGCCGCGGGCCAGGGCCGGCTTGAGGATGTTCCCGGCGTCCATCGACCCGCTCTCGCCGCCGCCGCCCGCACCGACCACGGTGTGCAGCTCGTCGATGAAGATGATCAGCTCGCCGGAGTGGGCGCGGATCTCGCCCACGATGTTGTTCAGACGCTCCTCGAAGTCGCCCCGGTAGCGGGTGCCCGCGACCACGCCCGTCAGGTCCAGGGTGACCACCCGCCGCCCGACCAGCACGTCGGGCACGTCCCCGTCGGTGATGCGCTGCGCCAGTCCCTCCACGATGGCGGTCTTGCCGACGCCCGCGTCACCGATCAGCACCGGGTTGTTCTTGCCGCGGCGGGAGAGGACCTCGACGGTCTGCTCGATCTCGTCGTCGCGTCCGAT
The DNA here is from genome assembly GCF_014650995.1 of Streptomyces viridiviolaceus. Taxonomy (GTDB): domain Bacteria; phylum Actinomycetota; class Actinomycetes; order Streptomycetales; family Streptomycetaceae; genus Streptomyces; species Streptomyces viridiviolaceus. The sequence goes on along the minus strand of NZ_BMWA01000001.1, from coordinate 453,827 downwards.
GACCGGGTCGATCATGCCCTGCCGGGCCAGATCGGTCAGGTCGCGGCCGTACTTGTCCAGGGTCGGCGTGTTGGTGGTCCGCGGCTTCTCCGCGCGGGCCTTCGTGGCGTCGGGGGCCTCGGGCGGGAGGCCGGAGGGGGCGAACCGGGCCGCGTTCAGGATGTGCCCGGCGGCCGAGTCGGGGTTCGCCGCGAGGGCGCTGAGCACGTGCTCCGGGCTGATGTACCCGGTGCCCGACGCGCGGGCCAGTTCGTGCGCGTCCAGCAGGGCGCGCTTGACGGCCGGAGTCAGGGAGAGCGAGGTCGGCGGCGGGGCCTCGCCCGGGGGGTGCTGGACCGGGCCGGTCCGCTCGTCGATCTGCGACGCCAGCGTGTCGGGGTCCGCGCCGGCCCGGCTGAGCAGGCTCCGGGTCGGCTCGGTGGCGAGCGCGGCCCGGAGCAGGTGCTCGGTGTCGAGGTCCCGGCTTCCGTGCTCGGCGGCGTACTGGGCGGCCCCGCGCACGAGCTCCCTGGCCGGCTGGCTCAGCAGCCGGCCGATGTCGATCTGCCTCGGGCGAGGGCCGCCGAAGAAGCGTGCGAGAAATTCCGCGAACGGGTCGCCCTCCGGGCCCATGTAGCCGCTTGTCATCGTCTCGGGTCCTCCGCTGCTCCGCTGCTCGACGTGCCGGGGCCGGGTAACCCGGCCGGGCGCCGGTCATGCCCAACATGACACGTTCTGTTCCTGCGGGCATGTTCAGGAGCGCCGGGGAGGGGGCACTCTCAGAGGCCGTCCCTCGCCGTCAGCACGCGCGGACCGGTCTCCGTGATCGCCACCGTGTGCTCCACGTGGGCGGCCCGGGAGCCGTCGTTCGTGCGCAGGGTCCAGCCGTCCGGGGCGCAGTGGTAGTCGTCCCGGCCGCCGCCGATCAGCATCGGCTCGATGGCGAGGACCATGCCGTGGCGCAGGGGGAGTCCGCGGCCCGGCCGTCCCTCGTTGGGCACCCCCGGGTCCTCGTGCATGCGCCGGCCGATGCCGTGGCCGCCGAAGTCCTCCATGATTCCGTAGCCGCCCGCCCGGCAGACCGAGCCGATGGCGTGCGCGATGTCGCCGATGCGGTTGCCGACGACGGCCGCCTCGATGCCGGCCGCGAGCGCCCGCTCGGCGGTCTGGATCAGGGACACGTCCGCCGGGCGCGGGGTGCCGACGACGAAGCTGATCGCCGAGTCGCCGGCCCAGCCGTCCAGCTGGGCACCGCAGTCGATGGAGACGAGGTCGCCGTCGCGCAGCCGGTAGCCGTCCGGGATGCCGTGCACGATCGCGTCGTTCACCGAGGCGCAGATCACGGCGGGGAAGGGCGTCTGTGCGAAGGAGGGCCGGTAGCCGAGGAACGGCGAGCCGGCTCCGGCCTCGCGCAGCACCTCGCGCGCCACCGCGTCCAGCTCCAGCAGGGAAACGCCCACGTCCGCGGCCTGCCGTACGGCGGTCAGGGCCCGCGCGACGACCTGGCCGGCCTCGTGCATGGCGTCGATCGATGTGTCCGTCTTCAGTTCCACCATGCCAATTACTATACCGGTATTAGAATGACGGCATGGTGCGGAACCCCCTGACCCCCGAAGAGCGCGAGCGCGGCGAGCGGCTCGGGCGGCTGCTCCGCGCGGCCCGCGGCGAGCGCAGCATGACGGAGATCGCGGCGAGCGCCGGCATCTCCGCCGAGACGCTGCGCAAGATCGAGACCGGACGGGCGCCGACCCCGGCGTTCTTCACGGTGGCCGCGCTGGCCCGCGCCCTCGGGCTGTCCATGGACGAACTGGCGGGGCAGTGCGTGCTCACGCCGGTGTGAGGGCTGTGTGACGCCCGCCCCTGAAAACTCCCTGTAGCGACGCCGTAACACGGCTGGTGTTCCCTACGACCGGACCGGAGTGCTCCAGTCGGGCGGGAGTTGAGCGATGGCCGTGGAACAGCTGCCGGGTCGGGTGCGGGAGTTCACGCACTACCTGACCGGCCTGCTGGCACGCCTGGACCAGGGCGCGGGCTGGTGCGGGGTGTTCTGGCAGCGCGACCCGGACGGCATGCGGGCCTGTCTGGACGGGCGGGAGATGCCGCCCTGGGACGTGCTGGAGGCGCTCCTCCAGGACCTCGCCGGGTACGATCCCGCGGCCGCCGCGGCGGAGACGGACCACGCCCGTGCCCTGCACGCCGCGGCGCTCACCGCTCACGATGCCCTCCCCGGCGCCCGGGACGCCCTGGGGGACCGGCTCGACGTCATGCTCCGCGAGCAGCGGTACGCCGCCGAGCGGCTGGCGGAACTGGGCCGGCTGCTCGCCTCGGCCACCACCGCGGAGGCGGCCGACGCCCTCCGGCTCGACCTCGCCTGGGCGCGCGACGACCACGTACGGGCGACCGCCCGGTGCGCCGAGCTCCGGGCCCGCATGGCGGAGCTGGACCGGCACGCTTCCGGCGGCCGGACCGGGGCCGTGCCCTTCGGCCCGACGGGGGGCGAGAGTCCCGCGCGCGGCGCGGCGCGGAGCGGCCACGGCGCCGCCACCGACAGGGCCGACGGGCCCGGACCCCAGAGCCCCGCCGCAGCCGCCGCCCCCGACGAGAACGGCGCGCCGCCACCGGGACGGTTCCCCGCACAGCCGGACGCCGGCACCCACGGGACGGGGCAGACGCCTGGTGGCGGTGGCGGTTCGTGGCCGGGGGACTTCTCCGCGGGGGCCGGCGCGGATGGTGCCGGCAGCCCGGACCACCCGGTGTCCGGCGAGGCCGGTGCTGGGGTCGCGTCTGGCGGGGTGGGGCGTTCTGCTGTCGTCGGGCCTGGTGGCGGCGATGGCTCGTGGTCGGGCACCGTGGAAGCGGGCGTGGATGGTGCCGGTGGGCTGCGCCGCCCGGTGTCCGGCGAGGCTGGTGCTGGGGTCGCGTCTGGCGGGGTGGGGTGTTCGCCTGTCGTCGGGTCTGGTGGCGGTGGCGGTTCGTGGCCGGAAAGCCGTTCCGTGGAGGCGGGCGTGGAGGGTGCCGGTGGGCTGCGCCGCCCGGTGTCCGGCGAGGCCGGTGCTGGTGTCGCGCCTGGCGGGGTGGGACGTTCGCCTGTCGTCGGGTCTGGTGGCGGTGGCGGTTCGTGGCCGGAAAGCCGTTCCGTGGAGGCCGGCGTGCAGGGTACCGGGTGGCTGCAGCAGCCGGTGTCCGGCGGGACCGGTGCCGGTGTCACCCCCGACGGGCCCGGTGCCGGGAGGCCGGTGGCCCCTGGGGCCCGGCCCCACCCGGGGCAGCGATCGGCGTCCGTCGCCGCCCCTCGGCAAGCGGCGCCCGCCCCGGCGCAGGAAGCGACCGCCCCACCGCACGACACCGGGCCCGACCGCAAGCAGCGCAGACGGCGTCGGGGAAGCGCGCGCTTCGCCGGGATCGTCGAGGAGGACGCCGCCCCCGTCGCCGTACCGCCCGGGGACGCACCCGCCCCGCCCGTACCCTCCGCCGCCGGCGGCCGCTCCCCGCGCGGGGCCCGGTTCGCCGGGGCCGCGCAGCCGGCGGAGCCGCCGCCCGAGTCGCCGGCCCGGGCGGACGGGCGCGAGGTCGCCCGGCTCGTCGAGGCGCTGGCGGCGCTGCGCGCCGAGGGCCGCACCGGGGAGGCGCACGCCCTGCTGGCCGAGGCCGCCCACTGGCCCGCCGTCCGCTTCCCGCTGCTCGCCCCCGCCATGGAGCGGGCCGGGCTGGGCGCCGACTGGGCGACCCTGCTGTGGGAGGCGGCATCCCTGCCCGCCGACCGGCTGGTCGCCGCCGCAGACGCGCTGCTCGCGGCCGGGCGAGGAGACGACGGCGAGCAGATGCTGCGCCAGGGCGTCGTACGGTCCGCCGCCGAGATCGGCCGGGCCGTGCTCGCCCTCGTCGCCGAGGGCCGCCACCGCGAGGCACGCGCGCTCCTCGACGCCTGCGTCCGCGCCCGCACCCCCGAGGAGGCCGCCCGCTGCGCCGAGCCCGGCCCGCAGGTGCTCGTGCCGCTGCTGCTGGAGGCGGCGCGGGGCGTCTCCGAGGAACGCCGATGGGACCTCGTCCACGCCCTCCGCGTCGCCGGATTCACCACCTGACCGAGCCTCATCAGCCCCAACAGCCCCACCACTCACCCACAGGAGTGCGAAACGGCATCGACACCCCGGCTCGGCGACGATGGTCTTGGCAAGCCCGTCCGGGAGGCTTACTTTCGACCCTCTACGACCCGCTTCTACGGGCGTAGAGGCTCTGACGTCCCGTCGAAGGAGCAGCTCATGGCCAACGTCGTACGTGCCGCTCTGGTCCAGGCGACCTGGACCGGCGACACCGAGTCCATGGTGGCGAAACACGAGGAGCACGCCCGCGAGGCGGCCAGGCAGGGCGCGAGGATCATCGGGTTCCAGGAAGTCTTCAACGCACCCTACTTCTGCCAGGTCCAGGAGCCGGAGCACTACCGCTGGGCCGAGCCCGTGCCCGACGGGCCGACCACCCGCCGCATGCAGGCACTCGCGCGCGAGACCGGCATGGTGGTCGTCGTCCCCGTGTTCGAGGTCGAGCAGTCGGGCTTCTACTACAACACCGCCGCCGTGATCGACGCCGACGGCACCGTCCTCGGCACGTACCGCAAGCACCACATCCCGCAGGTCAAGGGCTTCTGGGAGAAGTACTACTTCCGGCCCGGAAACCTCGGCTGGCCCGTCTTCGACACGGCCGTCGGCAAGGTCGGCGTCTACATCTGCTACGACCGGCACTTCCCGGAGGGCTGGCGTCAACTCGGGCTCGGCGGCGCCCAGCTCGTGTACAACCCGTCCGCCACCCACCGGGGTCTGTCCGCCCACCTGTGGCGCCTGGAGCAGCCCGCGGCGGCCGTCGCCAACGAGTACTTCGTCGCCGCGATCAACCGCGTCGGGCAGGAGGAGTACGGCGACAACGACTTCTACGGGACGTCGTACTTCGTCGACCCGCGCGGACAGTTCGTCGGCGACCTCGCCAGCGACACCAAGGAGGAACTGCTCGTCCGCGACCTGGACTTCGACCTCATCGAGGAAGTGCGGCAGCAGTGGGCCTTCTACCGCGACCGCCGTCCCGACGCCTACGAAGGGCTGGTGCGCCCGTGACGAAGGACCTGCTCGGCCGGCATCGCTCGGTCCTGCCCGACTGGCTCGCCCTGTACTACGAGGACCCGCTGGAGATCACGCACGGCGAGGGCCGCCACGTCTGGGACGCCGCGGGCAACAAGTACCTCGACTTCTTCGGCGGCATCCTCACCACGATGACCGCGCACGCCCTGCCCGAGGTGACCAAGGCGGTGAGCGAGCAGGCCGGGCGGATCATCCACTCCTCGACCCTTTACCTCAACCGGCCGATGGTCGAACTCGCCGAACGCATCGCCCAGTTGTCCGGCATCCCCGACGCCCGCGTCTTCTTCACCACCTCCGGCACCGAGGCCAACGACACCGCCCTGCTGCTGGCGACGGCCTACCGGCGCAGCAACACCGTCCTGGCCATGCGCAACAGCTACCACGGCCGTTCCTTCAGCGCCGTCGGCATCACCGGCAACCGCGGCTGGTCCCCGACCTCCCTGTCCCCGCTCCAGACGCTCTACGTCCACGGCGGCGTCCGCACCCGCGGACCCTACGCCCACCTGGACGACCGTGACTTCGTCGCGGCCTGCGTCGACGACCTCGAGGACCTGCTCGGCCACACCCGCGCGCCGGCCGCGCTGATCGCCGAGCCGATCCAGGGCGTCGGCGGCTTCACCTCCCCGCCGGACGGCCTGTACGCCGCGTTCCGCGAGGTGCTGCACGAGCGGGGCATCCTGTGGATCGCCGACGAGGTGCAGACCGGCTGGGGCCGCACCGGCGACCACTTCTGGGGCTGGCAGGCCCACGGCCGCAGCGGCCCGCCGGACATCGTGACCTTCGCCAAGGGCATCGGCAACGGCATGTCCATCGGGGGTGTCATCGCCCGCGCGGAGGTCATGAACTGCCTGGACGCCAACAGCATCTCCACCTTCGGCGGCACCCAGGTCACCATGGCGGCCGGCCTCGCCAACCTCAACCACCTGCTGGAGCACGACCTCCAGGGCAACGCCCGGCGGGTCGGCGGGATGCTCATCGAGCGGCTGCGGGCGGTCGCCGCCCAGGTGCCGCACGTACGGGAGGTGCGCGGACGAGGCCTGATGATCGGCATCGAGCTGACCAGACCCGGCACCGACGAGGCCGACCCGCAGGCGGCGTCCGCCGTACTGGAGGACGCCCGCGCGGGCGGGCTGCTGATCGGCAAGGGCGGCGGCCACAGCACCAGCGCCCTGCGTATCGCGCCGCCGCTGTCCCTCACCGTCGCGGAGGCCGAGGAGGGCGCCGCGATCCTGGAACGCGCTCTGCGGAGCATCTGACGGCCGCGCACCGAGCGGAGGGACCGCCGCCATGACCACCACCTGGAAGCAGCCCTGGGAGCCCGCCCTGTCGGTCCGCCAGGTCCTCGCTCTGGAGCGGGTGCTGGCCGGGGAGCCCGAGGTGGTGGCCGGGGCCGGCCGGCTCGACCGGCCCGTGCGCTGGGTGCACGTCGCCGAGGCCGCCGACGTCGGCGTGATGCTCAGCGGCGGCGAGATGGTGCTCACCACCGGGGTGCTGCTCGCCGGCGACGACGGCAAGCAGACCGAGTACATCCGCTCCCTGCACCGCGCGGAGGCCGCGGCCGTCGTCCTCGGGCTCGGCCGCGCCTTCCCCAGCCCGCCCGACGTGATGTGCCGCACGGCCGAGCGGTGCGGGCTGCCCATGGTGGTCCTGCACCGCCCGTTCCCGTTCGCCGAGCTGACCGAGGAGGTGCAGTCCCGGCTGCTGCGGCGCAAGTTCGCCGCCGTCAGCCTCTCCGAGGCCGTGCGCACCGAGCTGACCGGACTGATCACCGCCGGCGCCCCGGTGCAGCGGCTGCTCGACGAGGTGGCCCGGCACGGCGGCTGCCCGGTCGTCGTCACCAATCTCGCCCACCGTGTCCTGGCCACGGCGGGGGAGCGGGCCGCCGTGGACGACGTGCTGCGCGACTGGGAGCGCATCGCCCGCCAGGCCGGGGCCGGGCCGGGCGACGGCTGGATCCGCGCCGAGCTCAGCTGCCGCGGCGAGCGCTGGGGGCGGCTGGTGCTCTGCGGCTACCGCGGCGACCGGGCCACCGGGCGGCTGCTCGCCGACCGCGCCGCCGAAGCGCTCGTCCTGCACCGCATGCTCGGCGGCCACGAGGCGCAGTCCTGGGAGCGGCAGGCCACGCGGAGCCTGCTCACCGACCTGATCGGCGGCGCCGTACCGGCACGGCAACTGCTGCCCCGGGCCCGGGCGGCGGGCCTGCCCGTGGGCCGGCGCACCTTCGTTCCCCTGGTCGTCCGCGATCCGGGTCCCGCCCGCCCGGACCGGGTGCTGCGGCTGCTGGGCCTGCCGGGGATCGTCGCGGAACTCGCCGACGGCACCACCGCCGTACTGCTCAGTCTCGCCCCCGACCAGGACGACCGGGCACTGACCGCCCACTTCGCGGCCCGGCTGCGGTCGGAGCCGGGGGCGTCCTCCACCGTGGTGGCCGCGGCCGACGCCCGCGCCGGCTGGGACGACGTGCCCGCCGGCCTGCGCGAGGCCCGGCACGTCGCCGACGCCGTCGCCGGCTCCTCGGCCGCCCTGGACCTGCCGCCCGTCGTACGCCTGCGGGACATCCACCTGCGCGGCCTCGTCCGGTTGCTGCGCGACGACCCGCACGTGCAGTCCTTCGCCGAACGCGAGCTGGACGGCCTGCTGCGGGGCCCCGACGACGACCTGCTGTCCGTGCTGCGGACCTACCTCGCCACCGGCCGCAACAAGTCCCGCACCGCCCAGCTCCACCACGTGTCCCGGCCCGCCCTCTACCGCCGCCTGGAGGCGATACAGGGCCGGCTCGGCGTCGACCTCGACGACTTCGAGCAGGCCGCGTCCGTGCACATCGCACTCCTCGCCCACGACGCACAACGGGGATGACCCATGGACCAGGACCGCAGTGACACCGTGGCACGCCGCACGCCCGCAGACGTGACACCGTGCCACTCAATCCGGCCACCGGGACTTCCTACGCTCGGCCCACACCCAGCGAGTGGAGGCTGACGATGAGCCGAGTGATCCGTGCCGCCCTCTTCCAGACCGCCTGGACCGGCGACAAGGAATCGATGATCCGGGTCCACGAGCAGGCCGTGCGCGACGCCGCCGCCCAGGGCGCCGGGGTCCTCTGCTTCCAGGAGCTGTTCTACGGCCCGTACTTCTGCCAGGTGCAGGACCCCCAGTTCTACGCGTACGCCGAGCGCATCCCCGACGGCCCGGTCGTCGAGCGCTTCCGGCGGCTCGCCCGCGAGCACGGCATCGTCCTGGTGCTGCCGATGTACGAGCAGGAACAGCCCGGCGTCCTCTACAACACGGCCGCCGTGATCGACGCGGACGGCTCCTACCTCGGCAAGTACCGCAAGACCCACCTGCCGCAGGTCCACGGCTTCTGGGAGAAGTTCTACTTCCGGCCCGGCAACAGCGGCTGGCCGGTCTTCGACACGGCCGTCGGGAAGATCGGCGTCTACATCTGCTACGACCGGCACTTCCCCGAGGGCTGGCGGGCGCTCGGCCTCGCGGGCGCCGAGGTCGTCTTCAACCCGTCGGCGACCTCGCGCGGCCTGTCGGGATACCTGTGGCAACTGGAGCAGCCGGCGGCGGCCGTCGCCAACGAGTACTTCGTCGGCGCCATCAACCGGGTCGGCGTGGAGGAGTACGGGGACAACGACTTCTACGGGACCTCGTACTTCGTCGACCCGGAGGCGCAGTTCGTCGGCGAGGTCGCGAGCGACAAGGAGACCGAACTCGTCGTCAGGGACCTCGACATGGCCAAGCTGCGCGAGGTCCGCGACCGCTGGCAGTTCTACCGCGACCGGGCACCGGGCGCCTACGCGCCGCTGACCGCGCCCTGACAGGAGGGAACAGCATGAGCAGCCGTACCGTCATCCGCGGTGGCCTCGTCGTCACCGCGTCCGACGAGATCCACGCCGACGTCCTGATCGAGGACGGCCGCATCGCCGCGCTGGCCGCGACCGGCACCCCGGCCGCCGGGGCGTTCGCGGCCGAGCGGGTCGTCGACGCCACCGGCAAGTACGTCATCCCGGGCGGCGTCGACGGACACACCCACATGGAGATGCCGTTCGGCGGCACCTTCGCCTCGGACACCTTCGAGACCGGCACCCGTGCGGCCGCCTGGGGCGGTACGACCACGATCGTCGACTTCGCGGTCCAGAGCGTCGGCCACTCCCTGCGCGAGGGCCTGGACGCCTGGCACGCCAAGGCCGAGGGCAACTGCGCCATCGACTACGGCTTCCACATGATCGTCTCCGACGTGAACCAGGAGACGCTGAAGGAGATGGACCTGCTGGTCGAGGAGGGCGTGACCTCCTTCAAGCAGTTCATGGCCTATCCGGGCGTCTTCTACAGCGACGACGGCCAGATCCTGCGGGCCATGCAGCGCGCCGCCGAGAACGGCGGGCTGATCATGATGCACGCCGAGAACGGCATCGCGATCGACGTCCTCGTCGAGCAGGCGCTGGCCCGGGGCGAGACCGACCCGCGCCACCACGGCGAGGTCCGCAAGGCCCTGCTGGAAGCCGAGGCCACCCACCGCGCCATCCGGCTCGCCCAGGTGGCCGGGGCCCCGCTGTACGTCGTGCACGTCTCCGCGCGGGAAGCGGTCGCCGAGCTGACCCGGGCCCGCGACGACGGGCTGAACGTCTTCGGCGAGACCTGCCCGCAGTACCTGTTCCTGTCCACCGACAACCTCGCCGAGCCCGACTTCGAGGGCGCCAAGTACGTGTGCAGCACGCCGCTGCGCCCGCGCGAGCACCAGGCGGCGCTGTGGAAGGGCCTCAGGTCCAACGACCTCCAGGTCGTCTCCACCGACCACTGCCCCTTCTGTTTCACGGGCCAGAAGGAGCTGGGCCGCGGCGACTTCTCCAAGATCCCCAACGGCATGCCGGGCGTCGAGAACCGCATGGACCTGCTCCACCAGGCCGTCGTCGACGGGCACATCACCCGCCGCCGCTGGATCGAGATCGCCTGCGCCACCCCGGCCCGCATGTTCGGCCTGTACCCGAAGAAGGGCACCATCGCGCCGGGCGCCGACGCCGACGTCGTGATCTACGACCCGCACGCGGAGCAGGTCATCTCCGCCGAGACCCACCACATGAACGTCGACTACTCGGCGTACGAGGGCAAACGCGTCACCGGCCGCGTCGAGACCGTGTTCTCGCGCGGCGAGCCGGTGATCACCGAGCGGGAGTACACCGGACGCGCGGGTCACGGCGTCTACACCCCGCGCTCCACCTGTCAGTACCTCACCTAGGAGCGGTGCAGATGGACTTCGGACTCGTCCTGCAGACCGACCCGCCGGCCTCCCGTGTCGTCAGCCTGATGCAACGGGCCGAACGCAACGGCTTCCGGTACGGCTGGACCTTCGACTCCGCCGTGCTGTGGCAGGAGCCGTTCGTGATCTACAGCCAGATCCTGGCCAACACCACGACACTGAGGGTCGGCCCGATGGTCACCAACCCGGGCACCCGCACCTGGGAGGTGACCGCCTCCACCTTCGCCACCCTCAACGACATGTTCGGCAACCGGACCGTGTGCGGCATCGGCCGCGGCGACTCCGCCATGCGCGTCGCCGGCCGCAAGCCCAACACCCTCGCCCGCCTGGGCCAGGCGATCGACGCGATCCGCGACCTCGCCGAGGGGCGCGAGGCCGAGGTCGACGGGCAGCCGCTGCGGATCCCGTGGGTGAAGGACGGGAACCTGCCCGTCTGGATGGCGGCGTACGGGCCGAAGGCGCTCGCCCTCGCCGGGCAGAAGGCCGACGGCTTCATCCTCCAGCTCGCCGACCCGTACCTGACCGAGTGGATGGTGAAGGCGGTGCGCGACGCGGCCGCGGAGGCGGGCCGCGATCCCGCCTCCGTCACCATCTGCGTCGCCGCCCCGGCGTACGTCGGTGACGATCTGGCGCACGCACGCGAGCAGTGCCGTTGGTTCGGCGGCATGGTCGGCAACCACGTCGCCGACCTCGTCTCCCGCTACGGCGAACACTCGGGCATGGTCCCCGAGGCCCTCACGGCGTACATCAAGGGACGGCACGGCTACGACTACAGCCACCACGGGCGGGCCGGCAACCCGTCCACGGACTTCGTTCCCGACGAGATCGTCGACCGGTTCTGCCTGCTCGGCCCGGTCGAGGCACACATCGAGAAGCTGAGGGCACTGCGCGAGCTGGGCGTCGACCAGTTCGCCGTGTACGACATGCACGACGCGCAGGAAACGACGATCGACGCGTACGGCGCGGAGATCATCCCGGCACTCGACCGCTGACCGGATCCCTCTGCCGAAGGGCCACGCCCATGACCGCGACCGTCCCGCCCATGCCCTCCGACGGCCCCATACCCGACCCGGCGGGACGCGTCGAGCTCCCGCCCGGCACCGTCCTCACCGACCACCGCTTCGTCAACGACGACCTGCTGCCCGTCCCGCTGGCCCGCCGCCGCTGGACGACGTACAACTTCGCTGCGCTGTGGGTGGGGATGGCCCACAACATCCCCTCCTGGCTCCTGGCCTCCGGACTCGTCGCGCTCGGCATGGACTGGAAGCAGGCCGTGTTCACCATCGCGCTCGCCAATGTGATCGTGCTCGCGCCGATGCTGCTGACCGGCCACGCCGGCCCCAAGTACGGCATCCCGTTCCCGGTGCTGGCCCGCGCCTCGTTCGGGCTGCGCGGCGCCAACCTGCCGGCGATGATCCGGGCCGGGGTGGCGTGCGCCTGGTTCGGCATCCAGACCTGGATCGGCGGCCAGGGCATCTTCGTGCTGCTCGGCAAACTGTTCGGCGGCTGGGCCGAGGCGTCGGAGGTCGGCGGCCAGCCCTGGACGCTGTGGGTGTGCTTCGTCGCGTTCTGGGCCCTCGAACTGGCCATCATCTACCGGGGGATGGAGGCGCTGCGCCGGTTCGAGAACTGGGCCGCGCCGTTCGTCATCGTCGGCGCGCTGGTGCTGCTGGCGTGGATCGCGAACAAGGCCGGCGGCCTCGGACCGCTGCTCGACCAGCCGTCGAAACTCGGCTGGGGCGCGGACTTCTGGCCGGTGTTCTTCCCGTCGCTCATGGGGATGATCGCCTTCTGGTCGACCCTGAGCCTGAACATCCCCGACTTCACCCGCTTCGGCGCGGGCCAGCGCGCCCAGGTCTGGGGCCAGACGCTCGGGCTGCCCACCACCATGACGCTGTTCGCGCTGCTGTCGGTGTTCGTCACCTCCGGCTCGCAGGCGGTGTACGGGGCCGCGGTGTGGGACCCGGTCGCGCTCGCCGCCAGGACCGACAACGTCTTCGGACTTCTCTTCGCCCTCGTGACGGTGCTCGTCGCCACCATCTCGGTGAACATCGCGGCGAACGTCGTCTCACCGGCGTACGACCTGGCGAACCTGGCGCCGCGACTGATCAACTTCCGCACCGGTGCGCTGATCACGGGCGTGGTCGGCGTGCTGATCATGCCGTGGAAGCTGACCGAGACCCCCGAGCTGTACATCTTCACCTGGCTCGGCCTGGTCGGCGGGCTCCTCGGCACCGTGGCCGGCATCCTCATCGCCGACTACTGGTTGATCCGCCGCACCGCCCTGGACCTGCCCGCCCTGTACACGCCCGGCGGACGGTACTGGTACACGTCCGGCTGGAACCTGCGCGCCGTGGCCGCCTTCGTGGTCGGCGGTGTGCTCGCGGTCGGCGGCTCCCACTCGGCCCCGGGCAAGGGGCCGTTCCCCGAGGACGGGCTGATCCCCTTCCTCGAGCCCCTCGCGGACTACGGCTGGGCCGTGGGGCTGGCGGCGTCGCTCGTCGTGTACGTCGCGCTGACGGCGGGCCGCAGGCGCACGTGAGCGCGCCTGCGGCCCCACCTGCCTACCGGGCCGTGCCGAAGTCCTGGGTCCAGTAGGAGTCGGGCTGCGCGAGACCGACGCCGATCTCCTTGAACTCGCAGTTGAGGATGTTCTCCCGGTGGCCGGGGCTGGACATCCAGCCCGCCATCACCTTTTCGGGCGTTTCGTAGCCGTAGGCGACGTTCTCGCCGTAGGTCCTCCAGTTGTAACCGGCGCTCGTGATGCGGTCGGCGGGGGAGGAGCCGTCCGAGCCGGAGTGCGACATGTTGCGGTGGGCCGCCATGTCCTCGCTGTGCGCCTGCGCGGCCTTGGTCAGGGTGGCGTTCACCGTCACCGGGGAGCAACCGGCCTTGCTGCGCTCGGCGTTGACGAGCTCCACGACCTTCGCGACGGCTCCGGAGGCGGGAGCGGCGGCCGTCGGGGTGCTCGGGGAGGAGGGGGTCGCGGAGCCGGAGGGGGCAGGCTTCGCGGTGGGGCGGGAGGCACCCGCGGTGGGCTTGGAGGCACCCGCGGCGGGCTTGGAGGCGGCGGCCTCGGGCGTGGGGGCGGTGGTCCTGGGGGCCGTCGTCTTCGGCTTGTGGGACGGCGTGCCGCCCCTGTGCTTCGGCGCGCCGGACGGCGAGGCGCTCGCGGTGGCGGTCGGCGTCCGCGACGCGGCCGCCTCGGGCTCACCGCCCTGCTGGCTGCTCCACTCGCGGTACCAGTCGGCGTCGCCCCACCTGTCCTCGGCGGCGACCGTGGTGCTCCGGTGCTCGCGGCCCTCGCCGCCGGGCCAGTCGGTACAGGCCATGGCGACGGTGGGTATGCCTATGGCGCCCACGGCGAGTGCCGCAACGACCGGCCGCCGGTAGTGCTGCTTGTGGCGATGCTTTCCCATGCGTGACCTCACTCGGTTGCGACATCCTGAGGTTGGTCATTCTTGGGACGGGCCGACACGCAGGGCAAAGGCCCGTAGTACTAATGCGGCTAGTAGGCCCGAGGAGCCCTTGCGGCGGACGGAGGGGCGTGCCGACGCGCCTTCGTCGGCCTCTCGCCGTTCCTGCCGTCTCGTCAGAAGCCCCCGGCTCGCGAACAACCGACGACCAGCCCGCACGGGCCGGACCGCCACCGCAGCCGGCCCGCTCTCCGCGCACGGCAAGCCGGACAAAGTCCGATATGTCGCTGTGGAGGGTCCTACTAAGAAGCACACATAGATCGGTAAGTGGTGTGACGGATGTCACGGAACCAGGGATTCCGGATCGGCGTCTCGGGGTCAGCCCCGTCCGCCCTCCAGCGCCGCCACCGCCTCCTTGGCGGCCTTGATGGCCCCCTTGTTGATCTCGTCCGTACTGGGCGCCGTCCGGTTCTCGAAGTCGCTGCCGTTGTACGTGATGACCACCAGCGCGTTGGACGCGCGCACCACCACGGTGCCCTCACGCGTCTGCTGCTTGTCCTCGGTGGCGAGGTTCACGACCGAGTAGGCGGCGTCCCCGAGCCCCGGGACCTCGCCCCCGCCGCTCTTGTCGGCGACGCGCTCCTTGTACGACTTCTGCGCCGCCTCGTCCGACTCCATCACCTCGAAGGAGACGTCGAGCCAGCGGTAGTCGTACCCCTTGAGCGCGTTCCAGGAGCAGGTGCGGCGCACCTCGGTGTCGGTCGACGGTATTTCCTTGCCGGCCGCCTCGGCGCCCGGCACGAGCGACGTGACCGTCTTGCCGGCCAGGCTCTCGCAGGGCGCCGGGGCGGCGGCGTACGTCTTCGTCACCGCCTGCGTCGCCGGGGCGGAGGGGGACCGGTCACCGGTCGCGGGCGGCTTCCTGTCCTGGGCGGCCGGGGCCGTGTCCGGACCGGACGACAGCGCCCAGCCCGCCGTGGCGAGCACGGCGACCGGGGCCAGGCGCGCGGTCAGGGCGAGCGGCAGGGGGAGAGAACGCACGGCGCACTTTTCGTGGGGGACGGTGCGGAGGGGGTCCGCACTGCGGACGGGACGCCAGTGTCACACGAGTCCCTGTGGGGCGGAAGTGCCAACTCGCTGCGTGCGCACGCGGTGACGGAGCCGTACCCGACTCCTCACGGCCGCACGGCGGTCACCAGCCACACGCCCGCCCGCATCCGCACCCCCGCGTCGGACGCGTACGGGAGCAGGACCCCCTCCAACTCCGCGCGCCGCTCGGCGGAGACCGCCCCGTCAGGGACGCGGGCAGCAGGAAGTCGACGGCGTCCCCGACGTCCTTGCCCCAGACCGCCTCCGTGGTGACCGGAGTGACCGTCACCTCCGCGAAACGGGCGAGGACTTCCCGGATGCGCTCCGGGTCCGACAGCGAGGCCATCGCGGTCCGCGCGGCCACCGTGTCCGGATCGGGCTCGGCGTCGACGAGCCGTGCGAACACCCCCAGCGCCCGCGCCTCCTCCGAGTCCGAACCCGGCGGCTGCGGGCAGACGAACGCCAGCCGTCCCCCCGGCCGCAGCGCGCGTGCCGGATTGCGGAACGTGGCGGCGTGGTCGGCGAAGAACATCACCCCGCCCCGGCTGACGACGACGTCGTATCAGGCGGGCGGGAAGGGATGCACCTGCGCGTCGCCGCACTCGTACGCCGCGTTCCCGACCCCCTCGGCAGCGGTGCTCGCGCGGGCGCGCTCCAGCAGCGGCGCCGAGATGTCGACGCCGACCGCGTGCCCCGGCGCGGCCGGCCGGGCCGCGATCCGTGTCGTCGCGCCGGCACCGCAGCCCACGTCGAGCACGCGGTCGCCGGGCGCGACGGCCGCGGCGTCGAACAGGGCGCCGTTCACGCCGGCCGGCATCGCGTCGTAGCGCGCCTGGTGCCTGGCCCAGTGGTTGCCGACGGGGCCGTTCCAGGCCTCCGCACGAGGGGGGTCGGCGGCGCGGCTCACGATGCCTCCCGGGCGGTGCGCGCGGACAGGGCGGTCTCGATGCGGTCGACGGCGGCGAACGCGCCGTACGCGACGAGGTGCACCAGGCAGTGGTCGGTGTGCTCCGGGCGGCGCCACGCCGCCACGTCCTCGTCCGTGATCCGGTACGGCGCGAGCGCGGCCAGCAGCGCCAGCCGCGCGCCGGGCCGCTCACGCCGGTCCGGGAACCCGTCCGGGGCGAGCGGCGGATGGGCCCCGTCCCACGCGCCCACGGCCCGGCGTACGAGGGCCTGCTCGTCGGCGTCCAGGAGGCCCCCGCCGGCCAGGGCCGCGGAGCGCAGCGCCGCGTACGCGGGGCCGACGGCCGTCCCGCCCGCCCACTCGGGACCCGGTCCCGGCTCGTCCAGCAGGGCCAGCGACGCCCCCGGCACGGCGGGGCGGCGCACGACGCGTGACAGCGAACGGCCCGCCAGGCTGCGCACCGGGCGCAGGCGCTGCGCGTCGGCCGGGAACAGGTTCTCGGTCAGCAGCGCCGACACGATCCGGTTGATGAAGTGGAAGGCGAGCGCGGTCCCCAGATAACCGGGAGCCTCCTCGCGGGGGAACGGGTACGGCTCGCCGGCGGCGCCCGGCACCCGGGTGCGCCGCCCCCAGTCGAGCACGCGCGCGTGCCCGGCGTCCTCCGGCTCCTGGCCCCGGACCAGCCGCTCGGCCAGGGCGTGGTCGCCGGTGGCGTGCAGCAGCACGGTGTGCGCGTCCACGCAGAACGGGCACTTGTTGGCGGCCGACACCCCGAAGGCGGCGACCTCCTTGCCGGTCCGGCTGCCGGGCCCGGCGATCAGGGAC
This sequence comes from Streptomyces viridiviolaceus, assembly GCF_014650995.1. Taxonomy (GTDB): domain Bacteria; phylum Actinomycetota; class Actinomycetes; order Streptomycetales; family Streptomycetaceae; genus Streptomyces; species Streptomyces viridiviolaceus. The sequence continues at coordinate 437,222 of NZ_BMWA01000001.1, read as the reverse complement.
TCCCGCATCAGCGCCCAGGCGGGGGCGAGCAGTGCGGGAGCGGAGGAGAGGACCACGAAGGTGGGCGGCCCGGCGATGCCGAAGTCGCGCGCGATCTGCTCGTAGACCTCCGCGACGCGGCCGGTGGCCGCCTTGGGCGGAAGCGGTTCGGTGTGACGGAAGGATGTGGTCATGGACGCCAGCGTGCGGTGCCGGGACGTTCCCCGTCGTCGTACGGCCGGATGCGGTCCGCGCTGCGCCGAGGGGGCCGGGCCGGGCCGGTCACTACTTCGCGGGGAGTACTCCGGGATCCGTCCACAGGGCTGACGCCGCGGCCGTCGCAGGCGTCTATGGTGCGGACATGAGCGGACGTCAGGTCACACGCGGGCGGCTCGCCGACGCGGTCCTCGCGGTCGTCGTCGGCGCCCTCGTCATGACCACCGCCGCCTTCGACGACGACACGACCGCGCTCGACCACGCGCTCATCGCCCTCGCCTCGGCGCCCCTGGCCTTCCACCGCACCGCCCCGCGCGCCGTGCTGGCCGTCACCACCGCCCTCGGTACGGCGTACGTCCTGCACGCCCACCCGGGGCCACTGTCCGCCCTCCCCGTCCTGGGCGCCGTGCACACCGCGGCCCGCGTCGGCCACCGGGGCGTCGCGGCGGCCGGCAGCGCGGTGTTCCTCGCCGGGTACGTGGCGACGGGCCCCGGGACCCAGGCGGCGGCCGAGCGTGCCGGGCTGCTCGCCGGCTGGTTCCTGTGCGCGGTCGTGACCGGCCTCGCCGACCGCAACTGGCAGGCCTATCTGCGCCAGACCGAGCAGCGCGCCGCGGAGGCGGAGCGCACCCGGGAGGAGGCCGCCCTGCGCCGGGCCGGGGAGGAACGCCTGCGCATCGCCCGGGAGTTGCACGACTCGCTGACGCACAGCATCTCCATCGTCAAACTCCAGGCGGGCGTCGCCGTCCACCTGGCCCGCAAACGGGGCGAGGAGGTGCCGCCGGCGCTGCTCGCCATCCAGGAGGCGAGCGGCGAGGCGATGCGCGAACTGCGCTCCGCCCTCCAGGTGCTGCGCGCCGACGAACCCTCCGGCACGCCCGCCCTGCTCGTGGAGCGTGCCCGCGCGGCCGGCCTGGCCGTCGAGCTGACGGTCAGCGGCGCCGAGCGCGCCCTGCCGGACGCGGTGCACCGGGCCGCCTACCGCATCGTCCAGGAGGGCCTCACCAACGCGGCGCGGCACGCCGGACCGGCCGAGGTGACGGTCCGCATCGACTACGGCGAGGGGGAGTTGACGATCGGCGTGGACGATGACGGGGCCGCCGACCCGGCCCGCCCGCCGGCGCACGGCACCGGCCTGACCGGCATGCGCGAACGCGTCACGGCCCTCGGCGGCACCCTGCACGCCGCCCCGCGCACGGAGGGCGGGTTCTCGGTGCGGGCCCGGCTGCCGCTGGGGGAGGCACCGTGAGCGGGACGATCCGAGTCGCGCTCGTCGACGACCAGGCGCTGATGCGCGCCGGTTTCCGGGCGCTCCTCGACGCCGAGGACGGCATCGAGGTCGTCGGTGAGGCGGCCGACGGGGAGCAGGGCCTGGCACTGGTGCGCGAGCAGGTACCCGACGTCGCGCTGATCGACGTGCAGATGCCGGTGATGTCGGGCATCGAGGCGACCCGCCGGATCGCGGCCGACCCGGAGCTGGCAGCCGTCCGCGTGGTCATCCTCACCAACTACGGCCTGGACGAGTACGTCTTCGAGGCCCTGCGGGCGGGCGCAGGCGGGTTCCTGCTGAAGGACACCGAACCCGCCGATCTGCTCCAGGCCATCGAGGTGGTCGCGCGCGGAGAGGCCCTGCTGTCGCCGTCGGTCACCCGCACCCTGATCGGCGAGTTCGTCTCCCGTCCCCCCGACCGGGCGACGGCCCCCGGCCTGGACCGCCTCACCCGCCGCGAACGCGAGGTCACCGCGCTCGCCGCCCGGGGCCTGACCAACGAGGAGATCGCCGCCCACATGGTCATCAGCCCGCTGACCGCCAAGACCCACATCAGCCGGGCCATGACCAAGCTCGGCGCCCGGGACCGGGCCCAACTGGTCGTGTTCGCCTACGAGTCGGGACTGGTCAAGGCGCGCGGCGACCGATAGCCGGCGTGCGGGGGCGGTCACGGCACCCGGGCGGTCCACTCCGGCGAGGAGAACTTGGCGCGTGCCAGTTCCTCCGCCCGCGCCAGCTCCTCGTCCGTCACCTTGCCCTGGGTCAGCCCGTAGCGACCGCCGAAGGAGGCGATCATCCGCTCGATCACGGCCTCGCGCGGCAGGCCGGTCTGCCGGCGCAGCGGATCCACGCGCTTCTTCGCGCTCCCGATGCCCTTGTCGGACAGCTTCTCCCGCCCGATGCGCAGCACTTCCAGCATCTTCTCGGCGTCGATGTCGTAGGACATGGTCACGTGGTGCAGCACGGCACCGGGACGGCCGGCGTGGCCCACGATCCGCTTCTGCGCGGCGCCCGCGATCTTGCCCTGGTCGGTGGCGATGTCGTTCAGCGGCTGGTACCAGGCCCGGATGCCCATGTCGCCGAGCGCGCCGAGCACCCAGTCGTCGAGATAGGCGTAGCTGTCCTGGAAGGAGAGCCCCTGGACCAACGCCTCCGGTACGGAGAGCGAGTAGGTGATCGTGTTGCCGGGCTCCACGAACATGGCGCCGCCGCCGGAGATCCGGCGCACCACCTCGATGCCGTGGCGGGCGGCGCCCTCGGGGTCCACCTCGTTGCGCAGGGACTGGAAGCTTCCGATGATCACCGCCGGGGCGCCCCACTCCCACACACGCAGCGTCGGCGGGCGCCGGCCGGCGGCCACCTCGCCCGTCAGCACCTCGTCCAGCGCCATGTGCAGGGCGGGGGGCTGCGGACCCTCGTGGATCAGCTGCCAGTCGTAGTCGGTCCAGTCGGTGGCGTGGGCGAGCGCCCGGCGCACGGCGATGCCGACGCCCTCCGGGGTCAGCCCGTACATCACGGTGCCCCCGGGAAGGGCCGCGTCGATCCGCGCGGCCAGCCCCGCCGCGTCGGTGTCCGCCGGGGCACCCTCCAGCGCACGGTTCACGGCGTCGAGCGCCTCGTCCGGTTCGAGGAAGAAATCGCCCGCCACGCGCACGTGACGCAGCACACCGTCCTCGACCTCCACGTCCACGACGACGAGCTTGCCGCCGGGGACCTTGTACTCACCGTGCACCGATCCGCCTCCGTTCCCGTACGGAACGGGCAACAACGGGGAGGAACGGGGTGTTCCCGGCCCGGGCACCGGGGGCACGGGGCCGCCGGGGCGTGCCGGACCGGGAACCCGGGGTCAGCGCGTGTCCGCGTCCTGCTGGAGCTGCCGGGCGTCGGCGGCGATCAGCTCAGCCGCCCCGGCCGGCAGGTCGCCGGTCCGGCCGGCCTTCACCGCCGCGTTCGCCAGCTGGTCGTACTTGCCGCGGGCGAGCCTGCCGAGCAGGTCGGCGACGGTCTGCGGCGTGCCGCCGGAGGTCAGGATCAGGTGGCCGAGGCCCGCCCGGTCGGCCCCGACGGTGAAAGTGGCGGTGGCGACGGCGCTGCCCGAGGCGCCGGTCGCGGTCACCCGCACGGTGTGCTCACCGGCGGTCAGCCGCGTCAGGTCGAGCGCCTCCCCGGCCTTGTGCGGCCGGCCGTCCACCGTGATCTCCGTCTTCGCGGCGTCCGCGTGCTCGGTGTCCACGGCGACCACCGGGCGCTGGGCGCGGTCGAGGACAGCTCCGTCGGCCGGGGAGGTGACCGCCGCGGTCGGCGCGGGCACCGTCTCGCCCTGCGCGCGGGCCTGGTTCCAGCCGACGAGTTCGGCGGGCCGGTTGGTGATGACGGCGTCGACGCCGTAGCCGTCGTACCGCTTCCACTGCGCCGCCGAGTCGATCGTCCACACCATTGTGGCCACGCCCGCCTCGTGCAGGTCGGCGACGATCCCCGGCCGCGTGTCGAGGGCGCCGCCGCTCGGGTTGTACGACGACAGGTGCAGCTCCTCGGCGACCGCCACGGGGTCGGCGTCCAGGGTGCCGACCAGCAGGCCCAGCGGCAGCTCCGGCGCCAGTTCGTGCACCCAGCGCAGGTGGTCGCGGCTGAAGCTCTGCACGAACACGCGGTCGGTCATCCGCTCGGCGCGCACGACGTCGATCATCGCCGCTACCTCCTCCCTGCTGTGCGCCCGCTTGACCTCCAGCAGCAGGTCACCGCCGCGGGTGCGCAGGTCGGCCAGCTGCCGGGCCAGGGTGGGAACGCGCGCGCCGGCGAACGACGGGGCGAACCAGGACCCGGCGTCGAGCCGGTCGAGCTGGGCCGAGGTGAGCGTGGTGATGTCACCGGTGCCGTCGGTGGTGCGGTCGACGGTGTTGTCGTGCATCAGGTAGGGCACGCCGTCCTTGCTGAGCTGGACGTCGTTCTCGATGAGGTCGGCTCCCGCGCGGCGGCCGACCTCCTGGGCGTACATCGTGTTCTCGGGGGCCGCGGACGAGGCCCCGCGGTGCGCGATGACGGTGACCGGGGCGCCTTCGGGACGCAGGTGGCCGTTGGGGCCGAGGGCCGTCACCTTCACGTCGTCGAAGGAGACCCGCGCGCCGTTCACGACCAGGGCGAGGCCACCGTCGGCGGAACGCTGGAGCTGGTTCGTCTTCATCAGCTGCTTGCCGTCGAGGAACCAGGCGGCCTGATGGCCGTGGACCTCGATGCGCACCTTCACGTCCCGTCCGGTGGCGGCGGCGGAGGGCGCGGAGGCGGTGTTGGTGACGTTCCACGCGCCGGCCGGGGTCAGCTGGGCGAACTCCACGCCGTTGGAGGCGGTGCTGCCGCTGCGCAGCGTCGCGATCCACCACGGCGTGGCGCCGGAGGCGGGCACGTCCAGGCCCAGCGCGAACCAGCGCGTGGCCTCGTTGACGCGCTCGAAGCGCGCGGTCGCCTCGAACCGGTAGTCCTTCAGGTGCGGGCCGAAGGTGAGCTTCTTGGTCCCGGAGGCCGCCGTGCCGACCAGCCGGCCGTCCTCCACCTGCCAGTCTCCGTCGACGGCACGCCAGCCGGCGGGCATCGAGCCGGAGTCGAAGTTCTCGGAGACGACCACGTCTCCCGGTTCGGCGGTGGTCTCGGCGTGGGCGGCCGGGGCGAGGGACAGCAGCGTGAGGGAGCCTGCGGCGGCCAGGGCCGTGGCGAATCTGCCGGGCGCGGACTTGGTCTGGGACGTCATGTCGGCGAACGCTAGGAGGGCACGCCGACGGCGGGGCGTCGTGATCATTAAGGCCGGGGGAAATCCGGGGGGACCGGTGGAGCGGGGGCGGCAGACCCCGTTCCACCCGTCCCGCGGCTCATGTGTCTCAGAGCTGTAGGGCTCCGGCGCGGCCGGCCTCCACCAGGAAGGACCCGGCCGTCTCGACCGGCGCGCCCGGTGAGGTCACGTACGGCACCACGCGGTAGTCCGCGCGCAGTTCCCGGTGGGTCAGCCGTATCCGGGTGTAGCCGCGCTGGGCGTTGTGCCACTTGAGGTGCGGATTGACCCCGTCCGTCAGCCAGTTGCGGCCCACCGTGTCCATGGCCGCGCCGTCCTTGCCGGAGGTGAGGGACGTGCCGGCGAACTCGGTCGCGACGACCGGGGAGGCGGGATCGTCGAAGTCCAGCTTGAGGTCGGCGACCACGCTGCGGTGGATGTCGCCGGTCAGCACCACCGGGTTGTTCACACCGCGCTCGTGGAAACCGGTGAGCAGCCGGTCGCGGGCCGCGGTGTAGCCGTCCCACATGTCCAGCCCGGAGGAGAGGATCTCCGGGTCCGGGTTCTGGTCGACCTGGGCGACGAGCGTCTGGTTGGCGAGCACGTTCCAGGTGGCGCGGGAGCGGCCGGCGCCGTCCAGCAGCCACCGCTCCTGCTCCGCGCCGAGCATGGTGCGCGACGGGTCGCGCCGCTCCGCGTCGAAGCCGGGCTTGGTGCCGTCCCCGCCGACCTGGTCGTCACGGTGGGAGCGGCTGTCCAGGACGTGCAGGTCCAGCAGGGAACCGAAGCCGAGCCGCCGGTACATGCGCGCCCGGTCGCCCTGGGGCTTCTGCGGCAGACGCAGCGGGAGGTGCTCGTAGTAGGCCTGCATCGCGGACGCCTTGCGCGCCTTGAAGGCGGCCGTGTCCGCGTCGGGGAAGCCGTCGCCGTCGATCTGCGCCACGTCGCCGGCCCAGTTGTTCTCGATCTCGTGGTCGTCCCAGGTGAGGATCCACGCGAAGGCGGCGTGCGCGGCCTGCAGGTCGGTGTCCAGCTTGGTGAGGGCGTAGCGGTTGCGGTACTCGGCCAGGGTGTAGGTCTCGCGCTGGAAGGAGGCGTCGAGCGTCATGCCGCGCACGCCGGCGGTGGCGCCCACCCCGTTCTCGTAGAGGTAGTCGCCGAGGTGCACGACGAAGTCCAGGTCCTCCGCGGCCATGTGCCGGTACGCCGTGTAGAAGCCCTCGTACCAGCACTGGCAGGACGCGAAGGCGAAGCTGGTGGCGGCGAGGCGGCCGTGGCCGCGCGGGTCGGGAGCGGTGCGGGCGCGGCCGACCGGGCTGATCGCCCCGCCGGTGCGGAACCGGTAGAAGTACTCGCGGTCCGGCCTCAGCCCGGTGACCTCGGCGTGCACCGAGTGGGCGAGCTCGGGCACGGCCCAGGTGCGTCCCGAGCGGACCACGTGGCGGAAGTGCTCGTCGGTCGCCACCTGCCACGCGACGGACACCTTGCGCTCGGGCATGCCGCCCCGGCTGTCGAGGGCCAGCGGGTCGGGTGCCAGCCTGGTCCACAGCACGAAGCCGTCCGCGGTCGGGTCGCCGGCCGCGACCCCGAGCCGGTACGGGTCGTCGGCGTAGCGCGGGGTGGCCCAGGCGGCGCCGCCGCTCAGGCCCGCGCTGAACAGGCCGAGAGCGGCGGTGGTCACGCCGGCGGTGCCGAGCAGGCGGCGTCTGCTGATCTCCACGGGTGGAGTCCCTTCATGACGGAGGACCGCGGGACTGGACGGCGCCTGGCGCACGGTGGTCCTGGGCACCGGCACCGGGAGGGCGGCGACTTGAGGCCGTGCGGTCCCCGCGGTGCCCCGCACGGCCACCGGGCGGGAGCATGATCGTCAGGGCAGGTGGCGCCGGGGCGTGGAGCAGGGGTGCGGTCGGCCACGGGCACGCGAACAGCCGTGGACGCGCGGCGCGTTGGACCGGGCAGGCCGCGCGCCGACGCGGGACGGGGACCAGCGGAGGGGCGGGGTGCTCGGGCACCTGTCGGGGAGCCGGAGACGATCGGTAGCCTGCCGGTGACCGGACGACGGTGACCCCGGCGCGGACTCCCGGCAGGTGCCCGGCGCGAACCCTCCCCGGGGCCTGGCCGGCGCGGACTCCCGGGAGCCGGCCCGGCACGGGCCCCGCCGGCCGACCGGACCGAGTGGCGCGCACGACAACGAGGTGAGACCGGCATGTTCACGACCCGCCCGACGCTCCAGGGCACCTTCGGCATGGTGTCCTCCACCCACTGGCTGGCCTCGCAGTCGGCGATGGCCGTCCTGGAGGACGGGGGCAACGCCTACGACGCCGCCGTGGCGGGCGCCTTCGTGCTGCACGTCGTCGAACCGCACCTGAACGGACCGGCGGGCGAGGTGCCGATCCTGCTCGCCCCGGCGGGTGGCGACGTGCGGGTGCTGTGCGGACAGGGCGTCGCACCGGCGGGCGCGACCGTCGCGCACTACCGGGGGCTCGGCCTGGACCTCGTGCCCGGCACGGGGCCGCTCGCCGCCGCCGTGCCCGGTGCCTTCGACGCCTGGATGCTGCTGCTGCGCGACCACGGCACCAAGTCCCTCGCCGACGTCCTGAAATACGCGATCGGCTACGCCGAGCACGGCCACGCGCCCGTGGAGCGCTTCTGCGAGACCGTGGAGACCGTGCGGGGGCTGTTCGCGAAGGAGTGGACGTCCTCCGCGGAGGTCTACCTGCCGGACGGACGCCCGCCGAGGCCCGGCACCCTCTTCCGCAACCCCGCCCTCGCCGCCACCTGGAAGCGGCTCCTCGCCGAGGTCGCCGGTGCGGGGGACCGGGAGGCCCGGATCGAGGCGGCCCGCGAGGTCTGGCGCACCGGGTTCGTCGCCGAGGCCCTGGTACGGCAGGCGGGGCGCCCCACCATGGACACCAGCGGCGAGCGCCATGCCGGCACCCTCACGGCCGCCGACCTCGCCGGCTGGTCCGCGGCCTACGAGAGCCCGGTCACGTACGACTGGAACGGCTGGACCGTGTGCAAGGCCGGCCCCTGGAGCCAGGGCCCCGTCCTGCTCCAGCAACTGGCGCTGCTCCCGCCCGAACTGCCCCGGTACGGCTCCGCCGACTACGTCCACCTGCTGATCGAGGGCTGCAAACTCGCCATGGCCGACCGGGAGGCCTGGTACGGGGACGCGGCCGAGGTGCCGCTCGACGACCTGCTGTCGCCGGAGTACAACGCGGCGCGGCGGGAGCTCGTCGGCGACAAGGCGTCCTACGAGCTGCGGCCCGGGAGCCCGGGCGGGCGCACCCCGCGACTGAGTGCCCACGCGCGCGTGGCGGCCGTCGAGGGGGCCGGGTTCGACGCCCTGGGCATCGGCGAGCCCACGGTCGCGAAGAGCCCGGTGTCACCGGTCCCGGGCGAACCGGACGTCGCCGCCGACGGGGGCACCCGCGGGGACACCTGCCACCTCGACGTCGTGGACCGCTGGGGCAACATGGTCGCGGCCACGCCCAGCGGCGGCTGGCTCCAGTCCAACCCCGTCGTGCCCGAACTCGGCTTCCCGCTCGGCACCCGGCTGCAGATGACCTGGCTGGAGGAGGGCCTGCCGAACGCGCTCACGCCGGGACGCCGGCCGCGCACCACGCTCACCCCCTCGATCGCCCTGCGCGACGGTGTGCCCGTCATGGCGTTCGGGACGCCCGGCGGGGACCAGCAGGACCAGTGGCAGCTGCACTTCCTCCTGGCCGTCGCGCTGCGCGCGAAGGTGCGCGGGGGCCTCGACCTGCAGGGCGCCATCGACGCCCCGAACTGGCACAACGACGGCTTCCCCGGTTCCTTCTTCCCGCGCGGCATGCGGCCGGGCAGCGTGACCGTGGAGTCCCGCACGGACCCGGCCGTCGTCGCGGAACTGCGCCGCCGGGGCCACGACGTCGTCGTGGGCGACGCCTGGTCGGAGGGGCGGCTGTGCGCGGTCGCGCGGGACCCGGAGACGGGCATCCTGTCGGCGGCGGCCAATCCGCGCGGCATGCAGGGGTACGCGGTCGGCCGCTGAGGCGGTGCGGCGGCCGACGCGACGAGGCGCTGTCGCGCTGTGGCGGGATGTGGCGTGTGTCCCGCTGCCGCAGGATGTGGTGGCGGCGTCCCCCCGTCGCGGTCACGCGCCGCCGCGGAAGGGTGCCGACGTGCTGTCCCGGTCGGGTGTCGGCGCTGTGGGGTGGTGGCCCGTTGTCGTGGAGGGGTGCCGACGTGCTGTTCCGGTCGGGTGCCGGCGCTGTGGGGTGGTGGCCCGCCGTCGGGGTGTGGCGCCGACGCGCTGGCGCGGTCACTCGCTGTCGCGTCGCCGGCCGTGCCCAGTGGCGCCGTCCCGCGCGCCGTGACCAGCGGAACCGGGAATTCATGCCGATTCCACCCGGAGTGCACGGGCCGGGCGGGGATTGTCAGTGGCGCGTGCTCTCATGGACCCATGATCGAAGACATCGAAACCATCGACGAGTTTCTCACCCGGCACGCCGACGGCGTGGAGGAAGCCGTTCGCAAGGCGGCCGCCCAGGAGATCATGCCGCGCTGGCGCCGGCTCGCGGCACACGAGGTCGACCAGAAGGCCGGCCCGCACGACCTGGTGACGGACGCCGACCGCCAGGCCGAGCAGTACCTGACCGAGGCCCTGGCGGACCTGCTGCCCGGTTCCGTGGTGGTCGGCGAGGAGGCGGTGCACGCCAACCCGGCCTCGTACGAGGCGATACGGGGCGAGGCGCCGGTGTGGATCGTCGACCCGGTCGACGGGACACGGCAGTTCGTGCAGGGCGACCCCGGCTTCTGCACCCTGGTCGCGCTCGCCCACCACGGAGTCCTGCGGGCCTCCTGGACCTACGCGCCGGCTCTCGACCAACTCGCCACGGCGGTACGGGACCAGGGCGCCTTCCTGAACGGCGAGCGGCTGCTCGCCGGCCCGCCGGAGCCCGGCCGCGACCTCGACGTCGCCACCTCCCACCCGGACTACACGACGGACGAGCAGAAGCGGGCCCTGCTCGCCCTGCGCACCCCGGGCGTCGCCCCCCGCCCCTGCGGCTCGGCGGGCCTGGAGTACCTCGCCGTCGCCCGCGGCGAGTCGGACGCCACGGCGTTCTCCTGGGAAGCGGCCTGGGACCACGCCGCGGGCCTCCTCCTGGTCGAGGAGGCGGGCGGCACCCACCTGACCCGCACCGGCGAGCCCTTCCGCATCACGGGCGGCAACGAGCTGCCGTTCACCGCGGCCCGCGACGCGGCCACGGCCCGCCGCGTGGTGGCGCTGCTGTCGGGCGAGGGCGCCTGACCGCCGGGGGCCCGGCGCCCGCCCTCCCGCCACCCGCGGCCGGACGGTGTCGGCGCCCCGGCATATCCTGATCCCCAGTGGCCATCGGCTGACGAAGGGGTCCGAAGGTGCCGTCGATGCTCGATGCGGTCGTGGTGGGTGCGGGGCCGAACGGGCTGACGGCTGCCGTGGAGCTGGCCCGCCGCGGCTTCTCCGTCGCCGTCTTCGAGGCCCGGGACACCGTGGGCGGCGGCGCCCGCACCGAGGAACTGACCCTGCCGGGCTTCCGGCACGACCCGTGCTCCGCCGCGCACCCGCTCGCCATCAACTCGCCCGCCTTCCGCGCCCTGCCGCTGGAGCGGTACGGACTGGAGTGGCTGCACGCCGAGCTGCCCATGGCCCACCCGTTCCCGGACGGCTCCGCCGCCGTGCTGGCCCGGTCCGTCGGCGCGACGGCCGCCTCGTTCGGACCGCGCGACGCGGGCACCTACCGCAGGCTGGTCGAGCCCTTCCTCGCCAGGTGGGACACCCTGGCCCGGGACTTCATGTCCCTGCCGCTCACCGCGCTGCCCCGGGACCCGGTCACCCTCGCCCGGTTCGGCCTCGTCGGCCTGCCCCCGTCGACCTGGCTGACGCGCCGCTTCCGGGACGAGAAGGCCAAGACCCTGTTCGCCGGCCTCGTCGCGCACGTGATGGCGCCGCTCGGCGGCTTCGCCACCGGCGCCATCGGCCTGGTCTTCGCCCTCGCCGCGCACGCCCGCGGCTGGCCCGTGGCCCGCGGCGGCTCCCAGGCCGTCTCCGACGCGCTCGCCGCCCACCTGAAGGACCTCGGCGGCACCGTCCACACCGACTTCGAGGTCAAGCGCCTCGACGACCTGCCGCCCGCGCGCGCGTACGTCTTCGACACCTCACCCACCGCCCTGGCCCGCATCGCCGGCTTCGGCGACTACTACCGGCACTACCGGTACGGCCCCGGCGTCTTCAAGATCGACTACGCGCTGGACGGCCCGGTCCCTTGGACCGCGCAGGAGGCACGCGCCGCGAGCACCGTGCAGGTCGGCGCCGACAGCAGGGAGATCGGCGCCGCCCTGCGCGCGGCCTCCCGCGAGGGCCGCGCACCCGACCCGCCGTTCCTGATCACCGTGCAGCCCAGCGTCGCCGACCCGACCCGGGCCCCGGCCGGCAAGCACGTCTTCTGGGCGTACGGCCACGTGCCCAGCGGCTGGACCGGTGACCTCACCGACGCCATAGAACGCCAGCTGGAGCGCTTCGCCCCCGGCTTCCGCGACCGCGTCCTGGCCCGCGCGACCGCCGGGCCGCCCGAGGTCGCCGCCCGCAACGCCAACTACGTCGGCGGGGACATCGCCTCCGGCGCGGTCTCCGGTCTGCAGGTCCTGCTGCGCCCCAAGCTGTCCCTGTTTCCGTACACCACCCCCCACCCGGCCGTCTTCATCTGCTCCTCGGCCACCCCGCCGGGCCCCGGGGTGCACGGCATGTCCGGACACAACGCGGCGAAGGCCGTCTGGCGGAGACTGAGGCAGACATGACCACCATCACGCTGGTCAAGGGCGACATCACGCGCGAGAGCGCCGACGCGATCGTCAACGCGGCCAACTCCTCCCTCCTCGGCGGAGGCGGCGTCGACGGCGCCATCCACCGGCGCGGCGGCCCCGCGATCCTCGACGAGTGCCGCAGGCTGCGCGCCGGGCTCCCCCACTCTCGGCTTCGCTCGAGCGGGGGGACCCCCGTCGGCAAGGGCCTGCCCACCGGCCAGGCCGTCGCCACCACGGCGGGCGACCTGGACGCCCGCTGGGTGATCCACACCGTGGGCCCGGTCTGGTCGGCCACGGAGGACCGTTCCGGCCTGCTGGCCTCCTGCTACCGCGAGTCCCTGCGGGTCGCCGACGACCTGGGCGCCCGCACGATCGCCTTCCCCGCCATCTCCACCGGTGTCTACGGCTGGCCGATCGACGACGGCGCCCGCATCGCCGTCGAGACGGTGCGGAGCGCCGGGACCTCGATGGAGGAGGTCCGGTTCGTCCTCTTCGACGACCGGGCGTACGAGGCGTTCGCCGCGCAGGTCGGCTGACGGACGCGGGTGACCGTGCCCTCGCCGGTGCGGGAGCGCGTGCGCCCGCGCCCCGCTGATCTCGCGGGCGAGTGAGCCCGACGTCCTTCTCCGCGCCGGCCCTCGCGTCCGCCTGATCGCCCGTGAACAGGGCGTGCGTCCCGCGGACAGGGCATGCGTCCCGCGGACCGGCGGACGGCCGGCCGGCGGACTCCGACGTCCCCGGTGTCCCGGATGAGTCCGTGCACCCGCTCGGCGTCCGGCAGGTGCGAACTGCGTCCGTCCCGCGCCGGTGACACATCCTCGGCACCGCTCCCCGGGGCGACGGGCCGGCGCGCGCCGGTGCGCCCCGGCCGGACGGCGTCTCGTCACGGGCGGCGGTCGATGTGCGCTCCCACCAGGCTTGACGCTTCAATTGCGAATGATGTGCAATAGCCTGTCGACAGCAACAAGTGTGGGGGAGACATGACGACCCGTCCGATACGAACTGCCGCCGTCGCGACGGCGCTGGCCGCCGGCCTCGCCGCCTGCTCGGCGCCCGGGGGCGGAACGGACGACGCCGAGAACGCCGGTTCCGTCGTGATCGGCGTGGCCTCCGAGCCGGACACGCTCAGCCCGCTGCTCGGCTACGGCAAGGACGGGAACTCCAAGATCTTCGACGGGCTGCTCGCCCGCGACACCGACCTGAAGCTGAAGCCCGCCCTGGCGACCGCGCTGCCCGAGGTCGGCGACGGCGGCCGCACCTACACGTACACCCTGCGCAAGGGCGTGAAGTTCAGCGACGGCGAACCGCTGACGCCCGCCGACGTGGTCTTCACCTACAGAACCGTCCTCGACGCCGAGACCAACAACACCGCACGGAGCGAACTGGACGCCGTCGAGGACGTCCGGGCGAGCGGCGACGACAAGGTCGTCTTCACGCTCAAGTACCCGTACGCCCCCTTCGCCGCGCGGACCGTGCTGCCCATCGTCCCCGAGCACATCGCGGGCGAGCAGGACCCCAACACCGGCTCCTTCAACACCGAGCCGGTCGGCACCGGACCGTACGTCCTCACAGGCTGGAGCAAGGGCGAGAAGCTCACCTTCAAGGCCAACCCGCACTACTGGGGCGGCGAGCCCGAGGTGAAGTCCTTCACCATGGCGATCGTCGCCGACGACAACGTCCGCGCCACCCGGCTGCGCTCCGGCGACCTCGACGGCGCCGTCCTCCCGCCCAACCTCGCCGCCACCTTCGAGAAGGAGGACGGCAAGCGCACCTACGAGGCGAAGTCCTACGACTTCCGGGCCGTCACCCTGCCCACCGGGAACGAGGTCACCGGCGACCGCGCCGTCCGGCAGGCCCTGGACGCCGCCGTGGACCGCCAGGCCATGGTCGACAAGATCCTCGACGGGGCGGGCACGCCCGCCTACGGCCCGCTGCCCACCGACGACCCGTGGTACGAGCGGAGCATCGAACGCCCCCACGACCTCGCCAAGGCCAAGAGGATCCTGGACGACGCGGGCTGGAAGCCCGGTTCGGACGGCATCCGTGCCAAGGACGGACAGCGCGCCACGTTCACGCTGTACTACCCGTCCGGCGACAAGGTCCGCCAGGACCACGCGCTCGCCTACGCCTCCGACGCCAAGAAGGCCGGCATCGAGGTGAAGGTGGAGGGCGCCACCTGGGAGGTCATCGAGCCGCGCATGAAGAGCGACGCGGTCCTGGCCGGCTTCGGCAGCGTCGGCGACCCGGACTTCGGCCTCTACACCCTGCTGCACTCCTCCCTGGCCGGCGACGGCTTCAACAACATGGCGCACTACGACGACCCGGGGGTGGACGAAGCGCTCGAGGCCGGCCGCCGCAGCCAGGACCCCGACAAGCGCGGCGCCGCCTACGACAAGCTCCAGAAGGAACTGGTCGACAACCCCGGCTACACCTTCCTCACCCACATCGACCACCTCTACGTGCTCGCCGACCGCTGGGACGGGCTGACCACCCAGCTGGAACCGCACGAGCACGGCTTCGCCAGCGGCCCCTGGTGGAACATCGAGGACTGGAAGCCCGAGAAATGAGGCCTCTCCCCTGGGGAGCGATGGCGCGCCTCGCCGGGCGGCGGGCCCTGTCCGCCGTCCCCGTCGTCCTCGTCGTCACCTTCGGCGTGTTCGCCGTCGCCGCCGCCTCCCCGTTCGACCCCGTCAAGGCGTACGCCGGCACCGCCGCGCTCGGCGCCGACCGGGAGACCCTGGACCGGCTGCGGGACAACCTCGGGGTGGACCAGTCCTTCGTCGTCCGCTGGTGGAACTGGCTGACGGACGCGGTCACCGGCGACCTGGGCCACTCGGGGGTGATGCGGCAGCCGGTGGCGCAGGTCATCGCCGAACGCCTCGTGTGGTCCGCGCTGCTGTGCGCCGTCGCCTTCGCCGTAGCCGTACTCGTCGGCACCCTGCTCGGGGTGCTGGCCGCCCGCCGTCCCGGTTCGGTGCTCGACCGCGCCGTCACCTCGCTCGCCTACTCCCTGGAGGCGGCACCGGTGTTCTGGATCGCGCTGCTCGCCGTCTGGCTGTTCGCGCTGCAGTGGGACGTCCTCCCCGCGGGCGGCCTGACCGACACCGCGAGCGAGCGGGTCACCGCCGGACAGGTCGCGAGCCACATCGTCCTGCCCGCCGGTGTGCTCGCCGTCTCCCAGCTGCCCTGGTTCACGCTGTACGTGCGCCAGGGTGTCGCCGACGCCCTGGCGGAGGACCCGGTACGCGGTGCCCGCGCCCGCGGCATCGGCGAAGGCACCGTCCTGCTCGGTCACGCCCTGCGGTCCGGGCTGCTGCCGGTGCTCACCCTGATCGGCTCCCGGGTGCCCGAACTCATCACCGGGGCCCTGCTGGTGGAGAGCGTCTTCAGCTGGCCGGGCATCGCCGCGGCCACCGTCGAGGCGGCCACCGCCGTCGACTTCCCGCTGCTGGCCGCCCTGACCACGCTCGCCACCGCCGCCGTCCTCGTCGGCAACCTGCTCGCGGACCTGCTCTACGGACTGTTCGACCCGAGGGTGAAGCTCAGTGAAATGTGACTCCCATGGCTGAGGCCGCGGCCGAGAAGGCCGCACGGCCCGCCACCGCCTGGCGGTCGTACGGCGCGAAGCGGCGCTCCACCCGCGCCCTGCGCCTGCGCACCTCCGCCGCGCTGGTCGCCCTGACCGTCCTCGCCGTCCTGGTCGTGCCGCCGCTGGTCCAGCTCGACCAGCAGGCCGTCGACCTGGCCGCCAAGCTGCAACCGCCCAGCCGGCAGCACCCCTTCGGCACCGACGACGTCGGCCGGGACCTGCTGCTGCGCTGCGTGTACGGGCTGCGCGTCTCGCTGCTCGTCGGGGTGGCGGCGGCGCTGACGGCGACCGTGGTCGGCACCGCCGTGGGCGCCGCGGCCGGGGCCCTGGGCGGCTGGGTCGACCGGGGCGTCATGCGGGTGGTCGACGCGTTCTCGTCCGTGCCTCACCTGCTGCTCGGCATCTTCGTCGTCGCCATGTTCCGGCCGGGCGTCTGGCCGGTGGTGGTGTCGGTGGCGCTCACCCACTGGCTGTCGACCGCGCGCATCGTCCGGGCCGAGGTGCTGTCCCTGCGCTCGCGCCCCTACGTCGACGCGGCGGTCTCCGGCGGCGCGTCCCGGTGGCGGGTGGCGGTCCGCCATCTGCTGCCCGGCGTGCTGCCCCAGGCGGCGCTGGCGGCCGTGCTGATGGTGCCGCACGCCATGTGGCACGAGTCGGCACTGTCCTTCCTCGGGCTCGGCCTGCCCACCCACATGGCGAGCCTCGGCAACCTCATCCAGAGCGCGCGCGGCTCGCTGCTCGCCGGGCAGTGGTGGCCGACCCTCTTCCCGGGCCTGTTCATCATCGTCCCCACCCTCGCCATCGCGGGCCTCGCCGGCGCCTGGCGGGAGCGGATCAACCCCCGCCGCCGATCGGAGCTGATGCTGTGACCGGGCGAGCCCCCGTGCTGTCGGTCCGCGGACTGTCGGTGCGCTTCCTCATGCCGGGCGGACGGCGGGTCGCCGCCGTCACCGACGCGCACTTCGAGGTGCGGGCCGGCGAGTGCCTGGCCCTGATCGGCGAGAGCGGCTGCGGCAAGTCCGTCCTCGCCTCCGCCCTCCTCGGCCTGCTCCCCGGCAACGCGCAGACCGCCGGCAGCGCGCTGCTGGGCGATCTCGACCTGCTCACCGCCGACGAACGAACCCTCTCCCGCACCGTACGGGGCCGGCTGGTCGGCCTCGTCCCGCAGAGCCCGGCCGCCCACCTCACCCCCGTGCGCACGATCCGCTCCCAGCTTCAGGAGACGGTCGCCGCGCTGACCCCGGCCCGGGGGCGCGCCGCCCTGCGTGCCGCGGCCGAGGCCGCCGCCGAACGCGCCGCGTTCCCGGCGGACCACCTCGACCACCACCCGCACGAGCTGTCCGGCGGCCTCGCCCAGCGCGCCGCCACCGCCCTCGCCCTCGTCGGGGACGCCCCGCTGCTGCTCGCCGACGAACCGACCACCGGGCTCGACCGCGACCTGGTGGACCGCACCGTCGACGAGCTGCGTCGACATGTCGACTCAGGGGGCGACGGCGGTGAGGGCCGGGCCCTGCTGATGATCACCCACGACCTGGCAGCGGCCGAACGCATCGCCGACCGGGTCGCCGTGATGTACGCCGGCCGGATCGTCGAACTGGCCGAGGCCGCCGCCTTCTTCGGCGCCCCCGGCCCCCGCCACCCGTACAGCCGGGGCCTGCTCGACGCCCTCCCCGACCGGGCCTTCACCCCCATCCCCGGCCTGCCGCCCGAACTCGGCGCGCTCCCCGACGGCTGTGCCTTCGCCGCCCGCTGCGACCGGGCCACCGACACCTGCGCCGTGCTGCCGCCGCTGACCGGCACGGTCGCCTGCCACCACCCGCACGCCGCTCTCACGGAGGCCGCCGACCGTGCTCGAACTGCGTGACATCACCGCCGGATACGCGAGGAACGCACCGGTGATCCGGGACGTCTCCCTGACCGTCGCGCCGGGCGAGGCCGTCGGACTGCTCGGCCCCAGCGGCTGCGGCAAGTCCACGCTCGCGCGCGTCGCGGCCCTGCTGCACCGCCCCGACGCCGGAACCCTCGTGCTCGACGGCGAGCCCGTACGACGGTGGCGCCACCGGGCCCCGCGGGAGCAGCGCACCGCCTTCGGCGTCGTCTTCCAGCAGGCCAGGCTCTCCGCCGACCCGCGGCTGGCGCTCAGCGACCTGATCGCCGAACCGCTGCGCGCCACCGGCCGGCGCGAGGGCGCCGCCGACCGGGTCGGCGAACTGGCCGCCACCGTGGGGCTGACCGCCGACCTGCTCGGCCGGCGCCCGCACGAGGTCAGCGACGGCCAGCTCCAGCGGGCCTGCCTCGCCCGTGCCCTCGTGCTGCGCCCGCGCTGGCTGGTGTGCGACGAGATGACGGCGATGCTCGACGCGTCGACGACCGCGGCCCTGGTCCGGGTGGTGGAGGACTACCGCGCCGCCACCGGCGCGGGTCTGCTGGCCGTCGGTCACGACCGCGCCCTGCTGGACCGCTGGTGCGACCGCACCGTCCACTGGACGGCGCTGACCGCCGCGGCCGCGGGCGCCGGGACGTCCTCCGGTTAGCCGACATGTATCCGTCAAATTAGGTCCACGGGGGCACCAGTCGGGGTTCATCCGGCGCCGTTTGGCTGGCTTGGTCCGACCATCCGGCGTCTGGAGGCTCGATGACCCCGCCGCGCATCAGCATGGACAACTCCCTGAAGAGAAGGGGATTTCTCGGAATCGCGGGTGCCGCCGGTGCCGGTGCGGTGCTCCTCGGCACCGGTGCCGCACCCGCCGCGGCCGCACCCGCCCGCGTCCCGGGCGACCCGTTCCGGCTCGGTGTCGCATCCGGCGATCCGCTTCCCGACGCCGTCGTCCTGTGGACCCGCCTCGCGCCGAAGCCGCTCGAATTCGGCGGCGGCATGCCCGCGCGCCCGGTGCCGGTGCACTGGGAGATCGCGCTCGACGAGCGCTTCCGGAAGGTCGTGGGGCGCGGTGTGGAGCACGCCCTGCCCGAGGAGGCGCACACCGTCCACGCCGATGTGCGGGGCCTGAGGCCGCACCACGAGTACCACTACCGCTTCCGCGCCGGCAACGCGATCTCGCCGGTCGGCCGCACCCGCACCGCCCCGGCTCCCGGCACCGCCCCCACCGTGGACTTCGCGTTCGCGTCCTGCGCCAACTGGGAGATGGGGTACTTCACCGCGTACCGGCACATGGCCGAGGAGCGGCCCGACGTGGTCTTCCACCTCGGCGACTACCTCTACGAGTACGCGGCCGGGGTCAACGGCGACGTGCGCACGCACATCGGCGACGAGATGAACACCCTCGACGAGTACCGGCAGCGGCACGCCCAGTACAAGACCGACACCGACCTGCAACTGCTGCACGCGACGGCGCCCTTCGTCGTCACCTGGGACGACCACGAGACCGACAACAACTACGCCGACCTGAGCCCGGAGAACAACGACGCGGGCCAGGGCAACGACACCACCGGGCACTTCGCCGCCCGCCGCAGGGCCGCCTACCAGGCCTACTGGGAACACATGCCGCTGCGCCGGTTCCGCAAGCCGGTGGACACGGCACTGCCGCTGTACCGCCGGTTCGAGTTCGGCGCCACCGCCACCTTCAGCGTGCTGGACACCCGCCAGTACCGCACGAACCAGCCGTACGGCGACAAGTGGCAGGTCTCCGGTCCGGAGCAGTGGGACCCGAACGCCACCATCCTCGGCGACGAGCAGCACGCGTGGCTGGAGCGGAGCCTGGCGCGGTCGCAGTCCGCCTGGAACGTGCTCCCGCAGCAGATCTACTTCGCCAACTGGGACGCCGTGGCCGGGCCGGACGACGGCGGCTACAACGACGGCTGGGACGGCTACCGCGTCTCGCGCGACCGGGTGCTCGGCTACGTCGAGGAACGCGGCATCGACAACTTCGTGGTGCTCACCGGAGACGTGCACAGCAACTGGACCAACGACCTGCGGCGTGACTTCGAGCGCCCCGAGACACGGCTGGTGGGCAGCGAGTTCGTCACCACGTCGATCACGTCGAACGGCGACGGCACCGACTCCCACGACCCGGGCCGGGTGTACTGGGACGAGAACCCGCACCTGAAGTACTACAGCAACCGCCGTGGCTACGTGCACTGCACCGTCTCCCGGGACCGGTACACCGCCGACTACCGGGTGGTCGACTACGTCAGCCGCCCCGACGCCCCGGTCCGCACCGACAAGTCGTTCGTGATCGAGGCGGGCGTGCCGGGGGTCCAGCAGGCCTGAGGACCGGCCCGGTCACCCGGGCAGCAGCTGCCGTACCAGCGCGTCCGCAGCCCAGTGCTCCCAGCGCGCCGGGGTCCAGCCGCGCCCGGTGACCAGCAGGCCGTAGGTCTCCGGGCCGAGGACGGCCAGGGCGACGTCGGCGGCCGAGGCGGCGTTGTGGCCGTCGCGCAGGGTGCCGCCGGCCTTGGTCACCAGGGCCTCGGCGAAACGGAGCTGCACGGTGTGCCGCTGCCGCCGGTTGAGCTGCCACAGCTCGGCCAGCTCCCGGTCGGCGGCGGCGGCCGCGTGCACCACCTCCAGGACGGGGGCGGCACGCTCCAGGACGGCCCGGGCACCCGCCGCCTGCAGCGCCAGCTGGGCGGCGGGATCCGGGGTGCCGAGCACCTCCCGGGCCCACGGGCGGTCCAGCGTGGCCACCGGATCCAGGTCACCGGCGACGGCGGTGTCCAGCAGCTCCTTGAGCACCGCGCGCTTGGAGCCGAAGGTGAAGTAGACGGTCTGGACGCCGACTTCGGCGGCACGGGCGATGCCCTCGACGGTCGTACCGGCCCAGCCGCGCTCGGTGAACAGCCGCGCGGCGGCGTCCAGCATCCGCTGCCGGGTGCGGCGCGCCTTCTCGGCCCGGGTGGTGGGGGGCGCCATGCCGCTCCTTTCCGCCGCCCGGTGCGGCAGGTGCTTTGACTGTAGTGTCACTACAGTGTAGTCACTGGAGCATGACTACAGTGAAGTCCGCCGGCACCGCGGGGCGGATCCTGGTCGCCGGCGGCTACGGCGCGGTCGGCGCCACCGTGTCCTCCACCCTCGGTGCCTGGTTCCCCGGCCGGGTGGTGCCCGGCGGACGGGACCGGGCCAGGGCCCGGCGACTCGGCGGAGTGCGCGTCGACGTCACCGACCCGGACGGCTTCCGCCACGTACTGGACGGCCTGGGCGACGTGGCCGCCGTGGTGCTGTGCGTCGAGCCGCCGGACGCCGCAGTCGCGCGGATCTGTCTGGAACGCGGCGTGCGCCTGGTCGACGTGGGAGCCACCGCCCGTCTCCTGGACGCGGTGGCGGACCTGTCCGCGACTGCCATGGCCACCGGAGCCGCCGCCCTGCTCAGCGTGGGCGTCGCCCCGGGCCTGACCAACCTGCTCGCCCGCCGCGCCCACGAGGCCGTGGGCGGCGCCGAACGCCTCGACATCACCCTGCTGTTCGGCACCGGAGAACGGCACGGCGCCGACGCCCTGCGCTGGACCCTGGCCGGATTCGGCGAGGGCGCCACGGCATCCCCGCGCAGGACGGAACTGCCGGGACACGGCGCCCGGACCGCGTACCCGTTCCCGTTCTCCGACCAGCACACCCTGCCCCGCACCCTGGGTGTCCCGGACGTCACCACCCGGCTCTGCCTCGACTCCCGGCCGCTGACTGCGGCGCTGTTCGCCCTGCGCCGCACCGGACTGCTCAAGGCCGTGGGCCGGCCGCGTGCGCTGAGGTCGCTGACCGGCGCCCTGCAGCGGATCCACCTGGGCGGCGACGGCTTCGCGGTCCGGGTGGACGCGTGGCGCGGCGACCGGCACACGGCGTACGCGCTGACCGGTCGTGAACAGAGCCGGGTCACGGGACTGGTGGCGGCGCACGCCACCCGGGAACTGCTGACCGGGTCGGCCCCGCCGGGCGTCCACCACATCGACCAGCTCCCCGCGCTGTCCGCGCTGCCCGAGGCGCTGTCCGCCCACGGCGTGGCACTCCGGCGGCTCGTGGGCGGGGGAGGCGAGGACCGGCCGCGCTCCCCATCAGGAACCGACAAAGTCCGACGGGGTAATTGATTCGGTTGTGTTCGGGTCCTAGGGTGAGCCTGACTCAGTAGTCGCCCCGTCACCGGCAGTTGTGTGCCAACCCTCCGGCAACTGCCGTCCCAGCACCGAGCGTTGAGCCGCCCCCGAAGCCCACGGAAGGCCACGGTCATGCCGCACTCGCCCGTGTCACCCGCCGAAGCCCCGGCCCGCCCCCGGCCGCTCGTCAGCCGCCGCCGCCTCCTGGAGGGCGGTGCCGTCGTGTTCGGCGCCCTCGCCCTGTCCGCCTCGCCCCTCGCCGCGCACGCGGCCGGCCGGCGCGCGGCGGCGGAGGACGCCCCCGCGTGGAACGACTTCGGCGTCTTCCGGCTCGGCACCGAGCCGCCCCACACCACGCTCATGCCCTACGCCGACGTCGAACAGGCACTGGTGGGCGACCGCACCCGCTCCCCCTACCGGCTGAGCCTCGACGGCACCTGGAAGTTCGCCTATGCCGACCGCCCCGACGACCGGGACGCCGACTTCCACCGCACCGACACCGACGACAGCGACTGGGAGACCATCCCGGTCCCGTCCGTCTGGCAGCTGCACGGCCATGACTTCCCCATCTACCTGAACATCACCTACCCGTACTGGGGCCCCAACGGCCGGGGCGAGGACCCGCAGCCGCCCGCCGCCCCGACCCGCTACAACCCGGTGGGCCAGTACCGGCGCACGTTCACCGTCCCGCGCGAGTGGTCGGGACGACGGACCTTCCTGCACTTCGAGGGCGTCAAGTCCGCGCACTACGTGTGGATCAACGGGGAGCTGGTCGGCTACGACGAGGACTCCTACACCCCGAGCGAGTACGACGTCACCGAGCACCTGAAGCCCGGCACCAACCAGATCGCGGTGGAGGTGTACCGCTACTCCGACGGCGACTGGCTGGAGGACCAGGACATGATCCGGCTGAGCGGCATCTTCCGCTCGGTCTACCTGTACTCCACCCCCGCCGTGCACCTGCGCGACTTCAAGCTGGACACCCCGCTGAACGACACGTACACCGACGCCGAACTGGCGGTGACCGCGAGCGTGCGCGCCTATGGCGGCGGCGACGGCGGACGCTACACGGTGGAGACCCAGCTGTACGACGCGCGCGGCCACGCCGTCTGGTCCCGCCCGCTGGAGCAGTCCGCCGACCTCGGCACGGTCCGCGTCGGCCAGGACGTCACCGTGCGCTCCGCCAAGGCCGTACGGGCCCCGAAGCTGTGGTCGGCCGAGCACCCGGACCTCTACACCGCCGTGCTGCGCCTGCGCGACCCGTCGGGCAAGGTGATCGAGACTCTCTCGCACCGCGTCGGCTTCCGCGAGTTCGCGCTGAAGGACGGCCTGATGCGCATCAACGGCAGGCCCGTCTCCTTCCGCGGCACCAACCGCCACGAGATGCACCCCGCCCGCGGCACCGCGCTCACCCGCGAGGACCTGGTCGAGGACATCGGGATCATCAAGCGGATGAACATGAACAGCGTCCGCACCTCGCACTACCCCAACAACCCGCTGTGGTACGAACTCGCCGACGAATACGGCCTCTACCTCGTCGACGAGACCAACCTCGAGACCCACGGCATCCGGAGCGAGTACCCGGGCGACCGTCCCGAGTGGACCGAGGCGTGCGTGGCCCGCGCCCAGAACATGGTGCACCGCGACAAGAACCACGCCTCGGTCGTCATCTGGTCGCTCGGCAACGAGGCCGGCGGCGGCAGCACGTTCACCGCGATGCACGACTGGATCCGCTCCTACGACCCCACCCGCGTCATCCAGTACGAGGGCGACGACCGCCCCGGCATCAGCGACATCCGCTCCGAGATGTACGACACGCCCCAGCGTGTCGAGCAGCGGGCGAAGGACACCTCCGACACCCGGCCGTACGTCATGATCGAGTACGCCCACTCGATGGGGAACTCCACCGGCAACTTCAAGAAGTACTGGGACATCGTCCGCCGGTACGACGTGCTCCAGGGCGGCTGGATCTGGGACTTCGTAGACCAGTCCCTGACCTGGCCGGTCCCGGCCCGCACGCTCGTGACCGAGACCGGCCCGGGCCGGCTGCGCGGCGAGATCCTCGCCCCGAGCGGCACCTTCGACCCCGGCAAGGGCCTGACCGGCGGCACGGTCTTCGCCCGCGACGAGCGCCTGGACCTCACCGGCTCCCTGACCCTGGAGGCCTGGGTCACCCCGCACGTGACGGGCTACCACCAGCCCATCCTCGCCAAGGGCGACACCCAGTACGCCCTGAAACAGACCAACCGGAACCTGGAGTTCTTCATCCATTCCGGCGGTCAGTGGGTCACCGCGAGCTGGGCGCTCCCGGGTGACTGGACCGGCCGTGAGCACCATGTCGCGGGCGTCTTCGACGCGGACGCCGGCACCCTCACCCTGTACGTCGACGGCGAGCCGAGAGCGACCCGCACCACCACCCGGCGGCCCTCGGTGAACACCGCGCCCCTCGCCCTCGCCACCGACGCCGACAACCAGACCCGCGAGTTCAGCGGCACCGTCCGCCGCGCCCGCGTCTACGCCCGCGCCCTCTCCGCGGCGGAACTGGCCGAGGGCGACCGCGGCCCCGACGGCGACGGCGTACGGTTCTGGTTCGACGCCGCGACCGCCGAGGTCACCGAGAAGCGCCCGAAGGAGAGGACGTTCCTCGCCTACGGCGGAGACTGGGGCGACAACCCCAACGACGGCGCGTTCGTCGCCGACGGCGTCGTCACCGCCGACCGCGGCCACACCGGCAAGGCCGCCGAGGTCAAGCGGGTCTACCAGGCGATCGACGCCGCCCGGTCCTCCGGCGGCGCCCCCGGCGCGGTCACCCTCACCAACGAGTACCTGTTCACCGGCCTCCGCGAGTTCGACGGCCGGTGGGAGCTCGTCGCCGACGGCCGTGTCGTCGGCCGGGGACGGCTGACCCGCGACCAGCTGGACGTGCCGCCGCTGTCGCAGAAGGACATCACGGTGCCGGTCCGCCTGCCGGACGACCCGGACCCGGGCACCGAGTACTTCCTCCAGCTCTCCTTCACCACCAAGGAGTCCACCAAGTGGGCCGAGGCGGGCTTCGAGGTGGCACGGCACCAGCTCCCGCTCGACGCCGGCAGCCCGGCCGTCACCCCCGTACGTCTGGCGAGCGTCCCGGCACTGCGGCACGACGACCGCGAGAAGGACGTCACGGTGCGCGGCGGCGACTTCTCGGTCACCGTCGACAAGCGCTCCGGGACCATCACGTCCTACGAGGCGAAGGGCGTCCGCCTGATCACCTCCGGGCCCGTGCCCAACTTCTGGCGGGCGCCCACCGACAACGACAAGGGCAACGGCCAGCACACCCGCAACCAGACCTGGCGCGACGCCGGCGCCCGGCGCAAGGTGACGGACGTCGCCGTGCGGACCCTGGGCGACCGGGCCGTCGAGATCAAGGTCAGCGGCACGCTGCCCACCACGGTGGAGTCGGCGTACACCACCACGTACACCGTGTTCGGCAACGGCGAGATCAAGGTCGACAACACCCTGCACCCGGGCGCCGCGAACCTGCCGTACATCCCGGAGGTCGGCACCCTGCTGTTCCTGCCGCGCCGCCTGGACCGCCTGCACTACTACGGCCGGGGCCCCGAGGAGAACCACTGGGACCGCAACACCGGCACCGACGTCGGCCTGTACTCCGGCACCGTCGCCGAACAGTGGACGCCCTACATCCGCCCGCAGGAGAACGGCAACAAGACCGACGTCCGCTGGGCGGCCCTCACCGACGCGCGCGGCGTGGGGCTGCTGGCCTCCGGCGAACCCCTGCTGGAGGTCAACGCCTCCCGCTTCACACCGGAGGACCTGTCGGCCGGCGTGCGCCACGACTACCAGCTGACGCCGCGCGACGAGATCGTCCTCAGGCTGAACCACCGTCAGATGGGTGTCGGCGGCGACAACAGCTGGGGCGCGCACACGCACGACGAGTTCAAGCTCTTCGCCGACCGCGACTACGCCTACACCTACCGGCTGCGCCCGCTGACCGACGTGCGCGAGGCGACGGCTCTCTCGCGGCGGCCGACGGCGACCGGGTAGACGGTGGGACGAACGGGGAGCCCGGGGTAACCGGGCTCCCATGGGAAACGTTCTGGTGGGGACCTGCTCGTGGACGGACCGGCAACTCGTCGCGAGCGGCTGGTACCCGCGCGGGCGACGGGACGCCGAGGGGCGGCTGCGGCACTACGCCTCCCGGCTGCCGGTCGTGGAAGTGGACGCCGGGTACTACGCGTTGCCGAGCGCCCGCAACAGCCGGCTGTGGGTCGAGCGCACGCCGGACGGCTTCCGGTTCGACGTCAAGGTCTTCTCGTTGCTCACCGGGCATCCCACGCGTGTGGAGGCACTCCCGGCCGACCTGCGGGCCGGGCTCGGCGGCGACGGGCGCGGTCTGCTGCGGCGCGGGCAGGCGAGCCCCGGGCTGCTGGACGAGGTGTGGGGCCGGTTCGCCGAGGCGGTCGAGCCGCTGCGGGCGGCCGGGCGGCTCGGAACGGTGCTGTTCCAGTTCCCGCCCTGGTTCGCGCCCGGCACCGAGTCCGAGGACACCCTCCTGGCCCGCGTGGAGCGCACGGCGGGCCTGCCGATCGCGGTCGAGTTCCGGCACCCGGGCTGGTGGGCGGCCGAACACGCCGACGGGACCCGCGCGTTGCTGGCCGGGCTGGGGGCCGGCGCCGTCGGAGTGGACACGGGCCAGGGACTGGCCGGATCACTGCCGCCCGTCGTTCCCGTCACCCGGCGCTCCCTCGCCGTCGTACGGTTCCACGGCCGCAGCGCGGCCTGGGGGAGGGGGAGCAAGGAGGACCGGTTCCGGTACGACTACGACGTGACCGAACTCGCCGCCTGGGTCCCCCGGCTGCGGCGCGCGGCCCGGCGGACGGACGAGCTGCACGTACTGTTCAACAACTGCTGCGCGGACGCCGCCGTGCGCGCGGCCGAGACCATGGGGCGGCTGCTCAGCCGGCCGCGTCGCTGATCCCCAGCCGCAGGTGCTCCACGTGGTACACGGCCTGGTCGAGCAACTCGGCGACATGGTGGTCGTGCAGGGCGTACACCACCGACCGGCCGCGGCGTTCGCCGACCACGAGGCCCAGGTTGCGCAGCAGGCGCAGCTGGTGCGAGCACGCCGACTGCTCCATGCCGACCTCCGCCGCCAACTCGGTGGCGGGCAGGGGTCCTTCGCGCAGTCGCGCCAGGATCAGCAGCCGCGAGGGGGTGGAGAGGGCCTGGAGCGTGGTGGCGACCTTGGCGACGTTGTCCGCGTCCAGGCGCACGCGCTCGGCGGCGTCCTGCGTGGCGGTGGCGGCTCCGTGACCCATGCGGTCATCTTACGCACCGCCCTCAGGGACATGAACAGATGAACGAATGAATGAGTCTTCATGTGTTCCTGTATGGTGGCCGCGTGTCCACCACCCTCGCTCCCGCACCCGTCCGCTCATCCGCCCGCCCGGCACCCCGCCGGCGCACCCGCATCCTCGCCCTGCCCGAGGCCCGCTGGGCGCTCGCCGCACTGGTGGCGTTCCTGGCGGCCCTCGCCCTCGACCTCGGCGGCGCCCCCGCTTGGGCGTACGGCCCGCTGTACGCCGTCGCCTACGCCGCAGGCGGCTGGGAGCCGGCGCTGGAGGGCCTGCGGGCGCTGCGCGAGAAGACCCTGGACGTCGACCTGCTGATGATCGTCGCCGCGCTCGGCGCCGCCGCGATCGGACAGGTCCTCGACGGCGCCCTGCTGATCGTCATCTTCGCCACCTCCGGCGCCCTGGAGGCGCTGGCCACCGCCCGCACCGCCGACTCCGTGCGCGGCCTGCTCGACCTCGCCCCCACCACCGCGACCCGGGTGACCGCGGAGCGCGAGGAGACCGTTCCCACCGCCGACCTGAGCGTCGGCGACGTCCTGCTGGTCCGGCCGGGCGAGCGGATCGGCGCCGACGGCACCGTCGTCGACGGCGCCGGCGAGGTCGACCAGGCCACCATCACCGGCGAATCGCTCCCCGTCCTCAAGACCCCCGGCGACGAGGTCTTCGCCGGCACCCTCAACGGCACCGGGGCCCTGCGCGTCCGCGTCGGGCGCGACCCCGCCGACTCGGTGATCGCCCGGATCGTCACCCTGGTCGAGGAGGCGTCCCGCACCAAGGCGCCGACGCAGCTGTTCATCGAGAAGATCGAGCAGCGTTACGCGGTCGGCGTGGTGGTCGCCACCCTCGCGGTGTTCGGCATCCCGCTCGCCTTCGGCGCCGGACTCACCGACGCCCTGCTGCGGGCCATGACCTTCATGATCGTCGCCTCTCCCTGCGCGGTCGTCCTCGCCACCATGCCGCCCCTGCTGTCCGCCATCGCCAACGCCGGCCGCCACGGCGTCCTGGTGAAGTCGGCGGTCGCGATGGAACGCCTCGGCGAGATCGACACCGCCGCCCTGGACAAGACCGGCACCCTCACCGAAGGCGCCCCCGAGGTCACGGCCGTACGGCCACTGCCCGGCTCCGGACTCGACGAGGACGGCCTCCTCGCGCTGGCCGCCGCGGCCGAGCACCCCAGCGAGCACCCGCTGGCCCGCGCCGTCGTCGCCGCCGCCCGCGCCCGCGGCCTCGCCGTCGCACCCGCGCAGGACTTCACCGCCACCCCGGGACGCGGCGTCACCGCGGTCGTCGACGGCCACGAGGTGCACGTCGGCCGCGCGGACACCCCCGACGACGACCGGACCACCGTCCAGGTCACCCGCGACGGCACCCCCGTCGGCACCCTCGCCCTCGCCGACCGGCTCCGTGCCGACGCCGCCCCGGCCACCGCCTCGCTCACCACCCTCACGGGCACCGCCCCCACCCTGCTCACCGGCGACAACGCACCCGCCGCCGCCCGCGTGGCCGCCGCCACCGGCATCACCGACGTCCGCGCGGACCTGCTGCCCGAGGGCAAGGTGGAGGCCGTACGGGAGCTGGAGCGCACCGGCCGCAAGGTGCTCTTCGTCGGCGACGGCGTCAACGACGCCCCCGCCCTCGCCGCCGCCCACGCCGGTGTCGCCATGGGCCGCGCGGGCTCCGACCTGGCGCTGGAGACGGCCGACGCGGTCGTGGTGCGCGACGAGCTGACGGCCGTCCCCGCGGTCGTACGCCTGTCCCGGTCCGCGCGCCGGCTCGTGGTGCAGAACCTGGTCATCGCGGGAGCGTTCATCACGGTGCTCGTCCTGTGGGATCTCATCGGACACCTGCCGCTGCCGCTCGGCGTCGCCGGGCACGAGGGCTCCACCGTGCTGGTCGGTCTCAACGGGCTGCGGCTGCTGCGCGAGTCCGCCTGGCGATCCGCCGGGGCCCAGGAAGCGTGAGGTCGATGTCGGATTCTCGCCAGCCCCGGCCGCCCGGGTGGACCATGCTGGACGCATGCAGATGGGGATGCACACCGACACCGAGCGCTGCGTGCGCGCCGTCCGGTCCAAGGACGCGCGGTTCGACGGCTGGTTCTTCACGGCCGTCCTGACGACCCGCATCTACTGCCGGCCCAGCTGCCCGGTGGTGCCGCCCAAGGCGGAGAACATGACCTTCTACCCGAGTGCGGCGGCCTGCCAGCAGGCCGGGTTCCGGGCGTGCAAGCGCTGCCGCCCGGACACCAGCTCCGGCTCCCCGGAGTGGAACCAGCGGGCCGACCTCACGGCCCGCGCCATGCGGCTGATCGCCGACGGCGTCGTGGACCGCGACGGCGTACCCGGTCTCGCCGCCCGGCTCGGCTACAGCACCCGGCAGATAGAACGCCTGCTGCTCGCCGAGCTCGGTGCCGGGCCGCTCGCCCTGGCCCGCGCCCAGCGCGCCCAGACCGCCCGCCTGCTCATCGAGACGACCCCGCTGCCGATGGCGGACATCGCCTTCGCCGCCGGCTTCTCCTCCGTCCGGACCTTCAACGACACCGTCCGCGAGGTCTTCGCCCTCAGCCCCAGCGAGCTGCGCACCCGCGTGCCGAAGGGCCGCGCCGCCGGCGCCCCCGGCGGCGCACTGACCCTGCGCCTGCCGTTCCGCGCCCCGCTCAACCCCGACAACCTCTTCGGCCACCTCGCGGCCACCGCGGTCCCGGGCGTGGAGGAGTGGCGCGACGGCGCCTACCGCCGCACGCTGCGCCTGCCCTACGGCCACGGCATCGCCGCCCTCAGCCCGCGCCCCGACCACATCGCCTGCCGCCTCACCCTGAGCGACCTGCGCGATCTGACCGTCGCCATCAGCCGCTGCCGCCGCCTGCTCGACCTGGACGCGGATCCCGCCGCGATCGACGACCAGCTGCGCACGGACCCGCTGCTCGCGCCGCTCGTCGACAAGGCGCCGGGCCGCCGGGTCCCGCGCACGGTCGACGAGGCGGAGTTCGCCGTACGGGCCGTACTCGGCCAGCAGGTCTCCACGGCGGCCGCCCGCACCCACGCGGCCCGCCTGGTCACGGCGCACGGCGAGGCGATCGACGACCCCGAGGGCGGCCTCACCCACCTCTTCCCCTCGGCCCTGGCGCTGGCCGAGGCGGACCCGGACGCCCTGGCGATGCCCCGCACCCGCCGCACCACCTTCACCACCCTCGTACGCCACCTCGCCGACGGCTCCGTCAGCCTCGGGGTCGAGAGCGACTGGTCCGAGACCCGTGCCCGGCTCCTCGCCCTCCCCGGCTTCGGCCCCTGGACGGTCGACGTCATCGCGATGCGCGCCCTCGGCGACCCCGACGCCTTCCTCCCCACCGACCTCGGCATCCGCCGCGCCGCCCGGGAACTGGGCCTGCCCTCCACGCCCGCGGCGCTCACCGCCCGCGCGGCGGCCTGGCGGCCCTGGCGGGCGTACGCGGTCCAGTACCTGTGGGCGACCGACAGCCACCCGATCAACTTCCTGCCCGTGTGAGGGACTCCCGTGAAGCAGCACACCGTGACCGACAGCCCCTACGGCCCCCTCACCCTGGTCGCCGAGGACGGCGTCCTGTGCGGCCTGTACATGACCGACCAGCGCCACCGCCCGCCGGAGGAGACCTTCGGCGCGCCGGACGACAGCCCGTTCGCCGAGGCACAGGAACAACTGGCCGCGTACTTCGCCGGCGACCTGAAGGACTTCACGCTCGACCTGCGCCTGAACGGAACCCCGTTCCAGCGCAGCGTCTGGGACCAGCTCCGGAAGATCCCGTACGGCGAGACCCGCACCTACGGCGAACTCGCCGACGCCCTCGGCAACCCGGCCGCCTCCCGCGCGGTCGGCCTCGCCAACGGCCGCAACCCGATCGGCATCATCGTCCCCTGCCACCGCGTCATCGGAGCGAGCGGCAGCCTCACCGGCTACGGCGGCGGTCTGGAGCGCAAGCAGCGGCTGCTGGACCTCGAGAGGGGATCGGCGCTGTTCTAGCCGCCCGGGGAGATCCCGCCGCCCGGCGCGAGGGGGATCTCCCGCAACGGCCGGCCCCCGTCGACGAACAGCCGGCCGCCGGGTGCGAGCGCGGCGGCGATGCGCTCCAGCGCGCGACGGCCCGCCTCGGGACAGCGGCCGTCGAGCGCGCCGACACGCACCGCGAAGACGATGTCGAAAGGCCCCTCGCCGGGCTCCCGCACGAAGTCCTCCGCCGCGACGCACCGCACACGCATCCGCCCCGAGGCGATCTCCCGGGCGGACCCGGCCCCGGCCTGCGCGATCGCCCGCTCGGAACGGTCGATCGCGAGGATGTGCCCGGAGGTCAGCCGCGCCGCCACGGCCCGTGCGGCGGCCCCCGGACCGCATCCGATCTCCAGGACGCGCGTCCGGGGCGTGAGCGGCAGCGCGTCCACGATCTCGGCGAGGCGGGGCGACAGCCCTCCCGTCACGGTCTGGTCACCTCACCCGCTCGGTGTGCCGGCGCGCAGGCGGTCGCCGTCGGGATCGCGCAGCTCGATCCCGCGGGCCCAGCAAGCCTCCTCGACCAGCGTGTCCGGCCGGGCGTCCCCGGTGTGTTCCGACGGGAACGGCCGCACCTCTCCACGCGCGACCTCGACGAAGGCCGGAAGGCCAGGCTCGAAGCGGTGCTCCCACTGCCCGGCGAAGCCCGGACGCGTACCAGCGCACGGCCGCCGCGGCGTCGGCCACACGCAGGACCGGGACGACCTCCTCGTCCACGGGTCAGTCGCCCTCGGGGATCAGGCCGCGCAACAGCGCGGGCAGGGCGGTCCCGATGGGCTCGCGGACGACGTCGTCGGCCAGGTCGTCGTACGGTGTCGGCTCGGCGTTGACGATGACCAGCCGCGCCCCGTGGTCGGCGGCGACACCCGCCAGCCCGGCCGCCGGCTGGACCTGGAGGCTGGTGCCGACCGCGAGGAACACCTGGCACGCCTTGCTGATCGCGGCCGCCTCACCGAGGACCACCGGGTCCAGGCGCTCGCCGAACATCACGGTCGCCGACTTCAGGATGCCGCCGCACTCCAGGCACGGCGGATCGTCCTCTCCGGCCTCGACGCGGGCGAGGGCGTCCTCCATCGGACCCCGGGCACGGCACCCGGTGCACACGTAGCTCCGCGCGCTGCCGTGCAGCTCGAGGACCTTGCGGGCCGGCATCCCGGCGAGCTGGTGCAGCCCGTCCACGTTCTGCGTGATCACCCGGACCGGCACCCCGGACCGCTCCAGCTCGGCCACCGCGCGGTGCGCGGCGTTCGGCTCGGCCTCGAGCGTCCGGTTCTTCCGCCGCATCTGCCACGACCGGCGCCGGATCTCCGGATCGCCCATGTAGTACTCGTACGTGACGAGCTTCTCGGCCTCCGGGTCCCGCCGCCACAGCCCGTTCGGACCGCGGTAGTCGGGGATGCCGGAGTCGGTCGAGACACCGGCGCCGCTGAGGATGGCGACGAGGGGCTTGCTGGTGGTCATGCGGTCGAGAGTAGGGACCCCGCGCCCGCCGGGCGAACGGGTTACCGGTCGACGCGGCGGCCGTTCTCCAGCTCCGCCGTCCCCGAACCCTCCGCCAGCACGTCCAGCGCGGCCAGGACGCGGCCGTGCAGGGCGCCCAGCAGATGGCCGGCCAGTTCCTCGCGCGGCACCAGCCGCCAGGACACCAGCTCCTCCTCCTGCAGCCGGATCGCCTTGAGATCGTCCTCGCCGAGCACCCCGCCGTCGTACAGGTACGCCACGATCGGCGGCCGGCCCGGCCCGTGCACCCAGTCCACCGCGAGCAGCCGGCCGAGCCGGACGTCCAGCCCGATCTCCTCCAGGGTCTCCCGCCACGCGCCCTGGCGCGGGGTCTCCCCGTCCTCGGACTCGATCGTCCCGCCGGGCAGCGCCCACCCCTCCCGGTAGTTCGGCTCGACGAGCAGCACCCGGCCCTCGGCGTCGCGGAAGAGCGCGGCGGCACCGGCGAGGACGCGGGGCAGACCGGCGATGTACGTGGCGTAGTCGGGCGTGGTCATCCTGGAAGCCTAACGGGACCCGGGCGGCTCACGCCCCGGTCTCGGCCAGCCGCAGCGTCCGCTCCGTCAGCTCGCTGACCCGGATGCCGTCGAAGCCGAACACCGCGCTGCGCACCGTGTCCCGCAGCGGCTCCGTCCACTGGCCGGGGATCGCGGACGCGCCACCGGACACCCCCGCCACCGAGCCCGCCGTCGCCCCGTTGGAGTCGGTGTCCAGACCGCCGCGCACGGTGAGCGCGATGGTCCGGGTGAAGTCGCCGTCGCCGTACAGCAGCCCGGCGGTGAGGACGGCGACGTTCGGGACGACGTGGATCCAGCCGAACCCGGCGGTCTCCGCGGAGACGGTGGCGAGCGTGTCCTCCCAGGTCATCCGGGTGTCGTACAGCGAGACCACCCGGCGCACGGTGCGGGCGAGCCGGCTGCTCGCCGGGACGACCGTCAGCGCCTCGTCCACGGCGTGCCGCACGGTCGGCGCCGTGAACGCCGCCGAGATCAGCGCCGCCGCCCACATCGCGCCGTACACCCCGTTGCCGGTGTGCGACAGCACCGCGTCCCGGCGGGCGGCCGACGCGGCGCCGTGCGGGTCGCCGGGGCGCGTCCAGCCGTGGATGTCGGCGCGGATCAGGGCGCCGATCCACTCCTGGTAGGGGTTCTCGTACGTCGCGGTGAGGGGCGGTCTGAGCCCGTTCGCGAGGTTCCGGTACGCCACCCGCTCCGCGGTGAACGTCTGCCGGTACGGCAGCCGCAGCAGCCACAGGTCGCCGACCTGCTCGGTGCCGAAGCCGAAGCCGTGGGTCTCCAGCAGGTCGAGACCGAGGATGGCGTAGTCCACGTCGTCGTCGCGGCAGCTGCCGTCGACCCGGCCGCGGACACAGGCACGCCACTCGGGCCGCAGCAGCTCGGCGTCGTCGGAGTCGCCGGCCGGCTCGGGCAGGTAGTCGGTCAGGGGCAGGGCGTCGGCCCGCCGCAGATAGCGGTCGATGCGGTCGCGCGTCCACACCTCGCCCTGCTCGACCGGCTTGCCGAGCATGTTGCCCGCGATCCGGCCCAGCCACCCCCCTAGGAGGCGGTCGGCGAGTTCCGGTCCGGTGCTCACAGCAGTCATGGTTGCGGTGTACCCACTTCCGGGGGCGTTCCAGGGTGCGGGCAGGGGCATGACGGAGCGGGTGTCGTCCGGTTAAGGTCGCAGCGGCGCGACTGCCTTGACGTGCGCAAGGCTCGGAGAGCAAGGGGATAGCAAGGTGGCTGACGCTGCAGTGGACGGGGCCCGCCGGGTGCTCGTCGCCGCGGACAAGTTCAAGGGGTCGCTGACGGCCGTCGAGGTCGCCGAGCGGGTGGCGGCCGGACTGCGCCGGGTCGTGCCGGACCTCGGCGTCGAGGCGCTGCCCGTGGCCGACGGCGGTGACGGCACCGTGGCCGCGGCGGTCGCGGCCGGGTTCGACCGGCGGGAGGTCCGGGTCGCCGGGCCCCTCGGCGACGAGGTGACCGCGGCGTTCGCGGTGCGCGGTGACACAGCGGTCGTGGAGATGGCCGAGGCCAGCGGGCTGCAGCGGCTGCCCGCCGGGGTGCTCGCACCGCTGACGGCGTCCACGTACGGCTCCGGTGAGCTGCTGCGGGCCGCCCTGGACGCGGGCGCGCGGACCATCGTGTTCGGGGTCGGCGGCAGCGCGACCACGGACGGCGGCGCCGGGATGCTGTCCGCGCTGGGCGCGCGGTTCCTGGACGCGGACGGGGAGCCGGTGGCACCGGGCGGAGGCGGTCTCGCGAGTCTCGCCTCGGCCGACCTGTCGGGTCTGGACCCGCGGCTGTCCGGCGTCGAGCTGGTGCTCGCCAGCGACGTCGACAATCCGCTGACCGGGCCGAAGGGTGCCCCGGCCGTCTACGGGCCGCAGAAGGGCGCCTCGCCGGAGGACGTGCGGTCGCTGGACGCGGCCCTGGCGCACTTCGCGAAGGTGCTGGAGCAGGCCGTGGGTGCGCGGGCCGCCGAGTTCGCCGCCGCCCCGGGAGCCGGTGCCGCGGGCGGCATCGGATACGGTGCCCTGCTGCTCGGCGCGCGGTTCCGGCCGGGCATCGAGGTGATGCTGGACGTCCTGGGCTTCGCCCCGGCGCTGGAGCGGGCGGACCTGGTGATCACCGGCGAGGGCTCGCTGGACGAGCAGACCCTGCACGGCAAGGCCCCGGCGGGCGTCGCCGCCGCCGCACGGGCCGCGGGCAAGGAGGTCGTCGCGGTGTGCGGGCGGCTCGCCCTGCCGCCGGAGACGCTGGGGCGGGCCGGGATCCGGCGTGCGTACCCGCTGACGGACGTCGAGCCGGACGTGGCGAAGTGCATCGCGGAGGCGGGGCCGATCCTGGAGCGGGTCGCGGAGCGCATCGCGCGGGATTTCCTGGCCTGAGGGTTCTCGCCCCCGCCGCCCCTACCCGGTCCAGACCCGGGGGCTGCCGCCCCCGGACCCCCGCTTCGGCCCTGACGGGCCTCGTCCTCGAACGCCGGACGGGCCGAATTCCTCGCCTCGGCCGACTGTCATCCGCCCGGGTCGGACGGTCGCCGGGCGGGCTGGATTCGCCTGTCTCGGCCGACTGTCATCCGCCGGACTCGGGCGGATGACAGTCGGGCTGAATGCGCCCGCGACGGCCGCATCCATTCGCCCGGGTCGGGCGGAAATCGCCCGCGACGGCCGCATTCCATCCGACCGAGTCGGGTGGTGGGTGGGCACAGGCCCGGGGGTCCGGGGGCGGGGCCCCCGGCGAGGCCCGCACACACGCCGGGCGCGGACAAGCGAAGGGCCCCGAACCCGACCCGGGTCCGGGGCCCCACTCAGCGGAGCGCTACGGCAATTGCGCCGCCCGCGCCTCCCGCCGATTGTCACGGAAGTTGTTCACCCGGCGAGCCGTGGCGAACAGGGGGATCACCGCACCCATCACCAGCTGCAGCGCACACCCCGTCTGCAGCAGCAGCTGGCCGCTCGGGGCGTCGAAGGCCCAGGCGGCCAGCAGGCCCATGGACAGGACGATCCAGGACAGCATCGCCACGGCGAGGCGGCCCCGGGGCTTGGGGTACTCGACCCGGCTCACCATCAGCCAGGCCGTGCCGATGATCGCGAGGAGCGTCGCCACGAAGGGCAGCTCCAGCAGCACGATCGACACCACCGTCAGCGCGCCGAACGGCGACGGCATGCCCTGGAACGTGCCGTCCTTCACGGTGACGCAGGAGAATCTCGCAAGCCTCAGCACCACCGCCAGCAGCACCACGATCGCCCCGACCGCCGCGACCCGCTGATACGCGTCGTGCGCGACCATGCCGTAGACCAGGACGAAGTACGCCGGCGCCAGCCCGAAGCTGATCAGGTCGGAGAGGTTGTCCAGCTCGGCGCCCATGGGGGAGGAGCGCAGCTTGCGCGCCACCAGGCCGTCGAACAGGTCGAAGATCGCCGCGCACAGCATCAGGATGACCGCCGTGGCCGCGCTGTGCCGGGCCATGCCCGACTCCTCGCTGCCCGTGAGGTGCGGGATCAGGATGCCGGTGGTGGTGAAGTACACCGCCATGAAGCCGCACGTGGCGTTGCCGAGGGTGAGGGTGTCGGCTATCGACAGGCGGAGCGAGAGGGGCATCTCCTCCTCGTCGTCCACCTCGTCGGCCTCGGGCACCCAGCCCGCCTGCGTCTGTGGATCAATCACGGTCAATGCGAGTCACCCCAGCCACGGTCTTCTGCCCCACTTCGACCGCCACCTCCACGCCCTCCGGCAGGTAGAGGTCGACACGCGAGCCGAAGCGGATCAGACCGATCCGGTCGCCCTGCTCGACCTTGGTGCCCTGGGGCAGGTACGGGACGATGCGGCGGGCCACCGCGCCGGCGATCTGGATCATCTCGATGTCGCCGAGCTCGGTGTCGAAGTGCCACACGACCCGCTCGTTGTTCTCGCTCTCCTTGTTGAAGGCGGGAACGAAGCCACCGGGCACGTGCTCCACCGACGTCACCGTGCCGGACAGCGGGGCGCGGTTGACGTGGACGTTGAGCGGGCTCATGAAGATCGCGACCCGGGTGCGGCCGTCCTTCCACGGCATGATGCTCTGCACCACGCCGTCGGCGGGCGAGATGACCCGGCCCTGGGCGATCTCGCGCTCGGGGTCGCGGAAGAACCACAGCATCCCCGCCGCGAGCGCGGTGGCGGGGACGGCGACGGCCTTGGCGGCGCCGGAGCGACGTGCGCGGGCCAGGCTGAGGGCCGCCGTGGCGACGGTCGGGAGGAGCCACGGCGATGCTCCGCGCGCGAGGCGTACGCCAGCGATGCTGTCGCGTGGTGCAGAGGTTTGGCTGTGGGGCATGGATGACCTTCGTAGCGGATGATGCCGCGCTCTGACGGGGGACGGCGGCTTTCCGGCGATCGTAGCGGCTCCGGGCCGCAACTGGGTAAGCCAGGAAGCCGAGTCGGCGGCCGAACAGTGCCTACGGGGTGTGACCTTCTTCTCCAAGAAAACACCCCGTATCCGGACATCTAACCCTGGAATCGATACTCTTCGAGCAGTCGGCGGCCGATGATCATTTTCTGGATCTCGGCGGTGCCTTCACCGATCAGGAGCATCGGAGCCTCGCGATAGAGGCGCTCGATCTCGTACTCCTTGGAGAAGCCGTAGCCGCCGTGGATCCGGAAGGCGTCCTCCACGACCTCCTTGCAGTACTCGGAGGCGAGGTACTTGGCCATACCCGCTTCCAGGTCGTTTCGTTCGCCGGAGTCCTTTTTGCGCGCAGCGTTCACCATCATGGCATGCGCCGCCTCCACCTTGGTAGCCATCTCGGCGAGCTTGAACTGAATGGCCTGGTGCTGGGCGATCGCCTTGCCGAAAGTGTGACGCTGCTGGGCGTACTGGACACCGAGCTCGAAGGCACGCTGAGCGACGCCGCAGCCACGCGCCGCGACGTTGACGCGGCCGACCTCCACGCCGTCCATCATTTGGTAAAAACCTCGGCCGGTGACGCCGCCGAGCACCCGGTCGGCCGGAATGCGCAGGCCGTCCATGATGAGCTCGGTGGTGTCGACGCCCTTGTAGCCCATCTTGTCGATCTTGCCCGGGATGGTCAGGCCGGGGCGGACCTCGCCGAAGCCGGGCTCCTTCTCCACCAGGAAGGTCGTCATCGACTTGTGCGGCGCGGTGCCCTCGGGGTGACCCTCGTCACTGCGGACCAGTACGGCCACCAGCGACGACGTGCCGCCGTTCGTCAGCCACATCTTCTGGCCGTTCAGGACGTACTCGTCGCCGTCCTTCACCGCCTTCGACGTGATCGCCGACACGTCCGAGCCCAGGCCCGGCTCCGACATCGAGAAGGCGCCCCGGATGTCGCCGGCCGCCATACGGGGCAGGAAGTGGTCCTTCTGCTCCTGCGTGCCGTGCTGCTTGAGCATGTACGCCACGATGAAGTGCGTGTTGATGATGCCGGACACCGACATCCACCCGCGGGCGATCTCCTCCACACACAGGGCGTAGGTCAGCAGCGACTCGCCCAGGCCCCCGTACTCCTCGGGGATCATCAGTCCGAACAGGCCCAGCTCCTTGAGCCCGTCGACGATCGCTTGCGGGTACTCGTCGCGGTGCTCCAGCTCCGTCGCGACTGGGATGATCTCCTTGTCCACGAAGTCCCGGACGGTGGAGAGGATCTCCTGCTGGACGTCCGTGAGGCCGTGGGTCTGTGCGAGTCGGCTCATTGCTGCCTCACTTCTCCTGGGACTTGAGCTCGGGACGGCCGGGCTGCTCGCCGCCGCGTTCCTTGATGTACGTCTCGGTGGGCACCATCACCTTGCGGCGGAAGACGCACACGAGCGTGCCGTCCTGCTTGTAGCCCTTGGTCTCGACGTGGACGATGCCGCGGTCGTTCTTGGACTTCGACGGCCACTTGTCGAGCACGGTCGTCTGGCCGTAGATGGTGTCGCCGTGGAAGGTCGGCGCCACGTGCTTGAGCGACTCGATCTCCAGGTTGGCGATCGCCTTGCCGGAGATGTCCGGCACCGACATGCCGAGCAGGAGGGAGTAGATGTAGTTCCCGACCACCACGTTCTTGCCGAAGTCCGTCGTCTTCTCGGCGTAGTTCGTGTCCATGTGGAGCGGGTGGTGGTTCATGGTGAGGAGACAGAAGAGATGGTCGTCGTACTCCGTGACCGTCTTGCCCGGCCAGTGCTTGTACGTCGCCCCGACCTCGAACTCCTCGTAGGTGCGTCCGAACTGCATCGGGCTCAGGCCTCCGGGATCTCGAACTTGCTGGTGCGCTGCATGCCGGCCGCGCGGCCCTTGCCGGAGATGACGAGGGCCATCTTGCGGCTGGCCTCGTCGATCATCTCGTCGCCGAGCATCGCGGAGCCCTTCTTGCCGCCCGCCTCGGACGTGTAGTAGTCGTACGCGTCCAGGATCAGCTCGGCGTGGTCGTAGTCCTCCTGCGAGGGCGAGAAGATCTCGTTGGACGCCTCGACCTGGCCCGGGTGCAGCACCCACTTGCCGTCGAAGCCGAGGGCGGCGGCGCGCCGGGCGACCTCGCGGTAGCCGTCGATGTTGCGGATCTGGAGGTAGGGGCCGTCGATCGCCTGGAGGTCGTTGGCGCGGGCGGCCATCAGGATCTTCATGAGGATGTAGTGGTAGGCGTCCGCCGGGTAGCCGGGCGGCTGCTCGCCCACGACGAGGGACTTCATGTTGATGGACGCCATGAAGTCGGCCGGGCCGAAGATGATGGTCTCGACGCGCGGGGAGGCCTGCGCGATCTCGTTGACGTTGTTCAGGCCCTGCGCGTTCTCGATCTGCGCCTCGATGCCGATCCGGCCGACCTCGAAGCCCATCGTCTTCTCGATCTGGGTCAGCAGCAGGTCGAGGGCGACGATCTGCTGGGCGTCCTGGACCTTCGGCAGCATGATGCAGTCCAGGTTCTGGCCGGCCCCCTCGACGACCGTGACGACGTCGCGGTACGTCCATTCGGTCGTCCAGTCGTTGACGCGCACGACGCGGGTCTTGCCCGTCCAGTCGCCCTCGTTGAGGAACTTGACGATGGTGTGCCGGGCCTCGGGCTTGGCCAGCGGGGCGCACGCGTCCTCCAGGTCCAGGAAGACCTGGTCCGCCGGGAGGCCCTGGGCCTTCTCCAGGAAGCGCGGGTTCGAGCCCGGTACCGCCAGGCAGGAGCGCCGGGGGCGAAGGCGGTTGACCGTGGTCATGCGGGGACCTCCAGGGGGTCGAGCTTGTTCGCTGTCCGGATCTCGTCGACGATCCGGCCGATGATTCCGGTGATGTCGAAGTCCTTCGGAGTGAAGACCGCGGCCACTCCCGCGGCCCGCAGCTGTTCGGCGTCACCGTTCGGGATGATGCCACCGGCGATCACCGGTATATCTGTGGCACCGGCCACACGGAGCCTGTCCAGCACGTCCGGCACCAGCTGGGCGTGCGAGCCGGAGAGGATCGACAGGCCCACCGCGTGGACGTCCTCGGCGAGGGCGGCGTCCACGATCTGCTCCGGGGTGAGCCGGATGCCCTGGTAGACCACCTCGAAGCCGGCGTCGCGGGCACGCACGGCGATCTGCTCGGCGCCGTTGGAGTGACCGTCCAGGCCCGGCTTGCCGACCAGGAAGCGCAGCTTGCCGACGCCGAGGTCCTTCGCCGTCAGATCCACCTTCCGGCGTACCAGGGCCAGGGAGCTGCCCTCCTCGGCGGCGACCGCGACCGGCGCCGACGACACGCCCGTCGGCGCGCGGAACTCGCCGAACACCTCGCGCAGCGCCCCGGCCCACTCGCCGGTCGTGACCCCGGCGCGGGCGCACTCCAGGGTGGCCTCCATGAGGTTCTCGGTGCCCTTCGCGGCCTCCTTCAGCCGCTCCAGCGCCTTGCAGGGGCGGGGGTGGTTGAACGGCGGCTGGTAGCGGGTGTCCCGCCAGTTCTGCAGCGAGGCGATCACGCGCGCCTCCACCGCCGGGTCGACCGTCTGGATCGCGGTGTCCAGGTCGGCGGTGAGCGGGTTCGGCTCGGTGCCCTCGAAGGCGTTGACGCCGATGATCTTCTCCTCGCCCGACTCGATCCGGGCCCGGCGCTCGGCGTGCGAGGCGACCAGCTGCGACTTGAGGTAGCCGGACTCGACGGCCGCCATGGCGCCGCCCATCTCCTGGATCCGGTCGATCTCGGCGAGCGCCTCGGCGACCAGCTCGTCCACCTTCGCCTCGATCACCTTCGAGCCGTCGAAGATGTCGTCGTACTCCAGCAGGTCGCTCTCGTACGCCAGCACCTGCTGGATGCGCAGCGACCACTGCTGGTCCCAGGGGCGGGGAAGGCCCAGGGCCTCGTTCCAGGCGGGCAGCTGCACGGCACGCGCGCGTGCGTCCTTGGAGAGGGTGACGGCCAGCATCTCCAGCACGATCCGCTGGACGTTGTTCTCCGGCTGCGCCTCGGTCAGCCCGAGGGAGTTGACCTGGACGCCGTAGCGGAAGCGGCGGTGCTTGGGGTTCTCGATGCCGTACCGCTCGCGCGTGACCTTGTCCCAGATGCGGCCGAAGGCCCGCATCTTGCACATCTCCTCGATGAAGCGGACACCCGCGTTCACGAAGAAGGAGATGCGCCCGACGACGTCACCCATGCGCTCCTGGGGCACCTGGCCGCTGTCGCGCACGGCGTCGAGCACGGCGATGGCGGTGGACATCGCGTACGCGATCTCCTGCACCGGCGTGGCGCCCGCCTCCTGCAGGTGGTAGCTGCAGATGTTGATCGGGTTCCACTTGGGCATGTGGGAGACCGTGTACGCGATCATGTCCGTCGTCAGGCGGAGCGACGGTCCCGGCGGGAACACGTGCGTGCCCCGGGACAGGTACTCCTTGACGATGTCGTTCTGGGTCGTGCCCTGGAGCTTGGTGATGTCCGCACCCTGCTCCTCCGCCACGACCTGGTAGAGCGCCAGCAGCCACATGGCCGTGGCGTTGATGGTCATCGAGGTGTTCATCTGCTCCAGGGGGATGTCCTGGAACAGCCGGCGCATGTCACCGAGGTGTGCGACCGGCACCCCGACCCGGCCGACCTCGCCGCGGGCGAGGACGTGGTCGGAGTCGTAGCCGGTCTGCGTCGGCAGGTCGAACGCCACCGACAG
The DNA here is from genome assembly GCF_014650995.1 of Streptomyces viridiviolaceus. GTDB lineage: Bacteria > Actinomycetota > Actinomycetes > Streptomycetales > Streptomycetaceae > Streptomyces > Streptomyces viridiviolaceus. Next base: position 395,078 of record NZ_BMWA01000001.1, on the reverse strand, counting down.
ACCCGTCTGGCCCTTGGCGAGGTTGCGTCGGTACAGCTCGTTGGACGCCTCGGCCGTGGAGTGGCCGGCGTAGGTCCGCATCAACCACGGCCGGTCCTTCTGACGCTCAGTCATGCCGTGCTCCTCAGACGTTCCGGAAGCGGTTGATGGCGTCGACGTGCTGGGCGCGCATCTCCTCGTCGCGCACGCCGAGGCCCTCCTCGGGTGCCAGGCAGAGCACACCGACCTTGCCCTGGTGGAGGTTGCGGTGGACGTCGTACGCCGCCTGGCCGGTGTCCTCCAGGGAGTACACCTTGGAGAGCGTCGGGTGGATCTTGCCCTTGGCGATGAGGCGGTTGGCCTCCCAGGCCTCGCGGTAGTTGGCGAAGTGGGAGCCGATGATGCGCTTCAGGGACATCCACAGGTAGCGGTTGTCGTACTGGTGCATGTAGCCCGAGGTCGAGGCGCAGGTGGTGATGGTGCCGCCCTTGCGGGTGACGTAGACGCTCGCGCCGAAGGTCTCGCGGCCGGGGTGCTCGAAGACGATGTCGATGTCCTCGCCGCCCGTGAGTTCGCGGATGCGCTTGCCGAAGCGCTTCCACTCCTTCGGGTCCTGGGTGTTCTCGTCCTTCCAGAACTTGTAGCCCTCGGCGCTGCGGTCGATGATCGCCTCCGCGCCCATGGACCGGCAGATGTCCGCCTTCTGCTCGCTGGAGACGACACAGATCGGGTTGGCGCCGCCGGCCAGCGCGAACTGGGTGGCGTAGGAGCCGAGACCGCCGGAAGCGCCCCAGATGAGGACGTTGTCGCCCTGCTTCATTCCGGCGCCGTTGCGGGAGACGAGCTGGCGGTAGGCGGTGGAGTTCACCAGGCCCGGGGCCGCGGCCTCCTCCCAGCTGAGGTGGCCGGGCTTGGGCATCAGCTGGTTGGACTTGACGAGCGCGACCTCCGCGAGCCCGCCGAAGTTGGTCTCGAAGCCCCAGATGCGCTGCTCGGGGTCGAGCATCGTGTCGTTGTGGCCGTCGGACGACTCCAGCTCCACGGAGAGGCAGTGCGCGACGACCTCGTCACCGGGCTGCCAGGAGTTGACGCCGGGGCCGGTGCGCAGCACGACGCCCGCCAGGTCGGAGCCGATGATGTGGTACGGCAGGTCGTGGCGCTTGGCCAGCTCGCTGGTGCGGCCGTAGCGCTCCAGGAAGCCGAAGGTGGACAGCGGCTCGAAGATCGAGGTCCACACCGAGTTGTAGTTGACCGAGGAGGCCATGACGGCCACCAGGGCCTCGCCCGGTCCCAGTTCGGGCAGCGGGACCTCGTCCAGGTGGATGGACTTGCGGGGGTCCTTGTCGCGGGTCTCGAGGCCCGCGAACATCTCCGTCTCGTCCTTGTGCACGGTGATCGCGCGGTACGACTCGGGGAGCGGGAGAGCGGCGAAGTCGGCCGAGGTGGTCTCGGGCGCCTGGATCGCGGCCAGGATGTCCTTCATGGTCACGGTGTTGCCTCCGGCGTCGAGCGCCCTGAGGGAGGGGCGCTGAGGGTTACGTCGGTGCTGCTGAGGGTCGGGTTGCTGGTCTGCCGTCGGTTCGGCGGTGGGTGGTGCTTCGGCAGCGCTTTGTGGCGCGGGAGGGTGCCTGTGACGCAGGCGTCCGGGCGCGCAGGCCATTGGCTTGCTGGGACAGCCGACGCGCGAATGGTCTCTGCGCGCCGGCCGCCCGGACTCCTTCAACGTATGGCACCGCGTGTCACCCCGCAAGGCACTGCGTGCCAGAAATTGGCCTCAGATGAAATCTTTACGTAACAAATGAGCGATGATCGATCGAAGCGGTCCTCGGAGACGGCGGAAAACGGCCCCTGACATGCCAAAACGGCCACCCGGGGGGTGGCCGTTCTCACAGGAGGATCACGGGAGTAGGAGTGGCTCAGCGCTCCTTCAGGGCCTGCTCGATGGTCCGCATGACCTCGTGCAGCGGCGCGTCGGTGCGGGCGACCGTCACCAGCACCTCGCCCTGCGCGGAGGCCGAGGCGGCCGGCGGGCGCGTGGCCGAGCCGCTGCGTCCGGCGCCGATACCCGTGCCGAACGTCTTCCGCACGATCGCGAAGGCGTGGTCGAGCTGGGCCTCCACGTCGCCCTGCCCGCCCGCCCGCAGCCAGCGGCGCAGCACGTGGTTGTGGGCGGTGACCACGGCGGACGCGGCGACCTCCGCGAGCAGCGGGTCGTCGTTGGCGTCGTCGTCGTGCGCGTGCTCGTCGAAGTGGCCCAGCAGATAGCGGGTGAACAGGCGCTCGTAGCGGGCCACCGACGCGATCTCCGCCTCGCGCAGGGTGGGCACCTCACGCGTCAGCTTGTAACGGGCGACCGAGATCTCCGGCCGGGCCGCGTACATCTTCATGACTTCCTTGATGCCGCGGCACACCGTGTCGAGCGGGTGCTCGTGCGCGGGCGCGGCGTTGAGCACCGCCTCGGCGCGGACGAGGGTGTCGTCGTGGTCCGGGAAGATGGCCTCTTCCTTGGAGCGGAAGTGGCGGAAGAAGGTGCGGCGGGCAACGCCTGCCGCGGCCGCGATCTCGTCGACCGTGGTCGCCTCGTACCCCTTGGTCGCGAACAGCTCCATCGCCGCGGCTGCCAATTCCCGGCGCATTTTCAGCCGCTGGGCGGCGGCTCGGCTGCCGGCGGCGCTCTCCGGAGCGTCGGGCGTAGCTGGTGTACGTGAGGACTTGGCGGGCTGGGGCATGACCCGAACGTACTGCATGTGCGCAGCTTGATGCGCATGACCGGGGATTCCCCCGCCCCGGGAGGGCGGGGGAGACCCGGCGGGATCCAGCAGTCCGCCCCAGTCCTCTTCGGACCGGAACCAGTCGCCCGGACGTTCAGCGCCGGGCATATTCGCGGAAACCGCGGCCCGTCTTGCGGCCGAGGCAGCCCGCGGCCACCAGGTGCTCCAGGAGCGGCGCGGGTGCGAGGCCGGGGTCGCGGAACTCGCGGTGGAGCACCTTCTCGATGGCCAGCGAGACATCGAGCCCGACGACGTCCAGCAGCTCGAACGGGCCCATCGGGTAACCGCCGCCCAGCTTCATCGCCGCGTCGATGTCGTCGAGCGTCGCGTAGTGCTCCTGCACCATCTTCACCGCGTTGTTCAGGTACGGGAACAGCAGCGCGTTGACGATGAACCCGGCCCGGTCACCGCAGTCCACGGCGTGCTTCCTGACCTTGGCGCACACCTCACGGACGGTGGCGTGGACGTCGTCGGCCGTCAGCACCGTGCGGACCACCTCGACCAGCTTCATGGCCGGCGCCGGGTTGAAGAAGTGCATGCCGATCACGTCCTGCGGGCGCGAGGTGGCGCGGGCGCAGGCGACGACGGGCAGGGAGGAGGTGGTGGTGGCCAGGACCGCGCCGGGCTTGCAGACCTTGTCCAGCGTGCCGAACAGCTGCCGCTTGACCTCCAGGTCCTCGGCGACCGCCTCCACGGCCAGGTCGACGTCGGCGAAGTCGTCGTACGTGCCGGTCGGAACGATCCGCTCCAGGGTCTCGGCGGCGGCCTCGGCGGTCATCCGGCCCTTGTCGACGCTGCGCGCGAGGGACTTGCCGATCCGGGCCTTCGCCGTCTGCGCCTTCTCCGCGCTGCGGGCGGCGAGCACGACCTCGTACCCGGCCTTGGCGAACACCTCGGCGATGCCGGAGGCCATGGTGCCCGAGCCGGCGACGCCCACCGAGCGGACGGGGCGGCCGGGGACCGGGGTGTCGCTCTTCCGCGGCGTCAGCGCGTCCGGCACGACGACCGCGCTGCCCGGTGCCTCGTAGGTGTAGAAGCCGCGCCCGGACTTGCGGCCGGTCAGGCCCGCCTCGCTGAGCTGCTTCAGGATCGGGGCGGGGGCGTGCAGACGGTCGTGGGAGGCCGCGTACATGGCCTCCAGGACCGTGCGCGCGGTGTCGACACCGATCAGGTCCAGCAGGGCCAGCGGCCCCATGGGCAGGCCGCAGCCCAGCCGCATCGCGGCGTCGATGTCCTCCCGGGAGGCGTAGCGCGCCTCGTACATCGCCGCGGCCTGGTTGAGGTAGCCGAACAGCAGCCCGTCGGCGACGAACCCGGGCCGGTCACCGACCGCGACGGGCTCCTTGCCGAGGTCGAGGGCGAGGTTGGTGACCGCCGTGACGGCCGCGGGCGCGGTCAGCACGGAGGAGACGACCTCGACCAGCTTCATCGCCGGGGCCGGATTGAAGAAGTGCAGGCCCAGCACCCGCTCCGGGCGGGCCGAGTCGGCGGCGAGGCGGGTGACGGACAGGGCGTTGGTGCCGGTGGCCAGGATCGTCTCCGGCGGCACGATCCCGTCGAGCTCCCGGAAGATCTGCTGCTTGACCTCGTACGACTCCGGAGCCACCTCGATCACCAGGTCGGCGCCGGACGCCGCCCGCAGATCGGTGGAGGTACGGAACCGGGCGAGGGCGTCCGCGCGCTCGCGCTCGGTCAGCCGGCCGCGCTCGACGGCACGGGCGGTGGAGGACTCCAGGGCGGCGACGGCCTTCGCGGCCTGCGCCTCGCTGACGTCGATGCCGACGACGTCACGGCCGGCCTTGGCCAGCACCTCGGCGATACCGGTGCCCATGGTGCCGAGGCCGACCACGGCGACGGTCCGGAGCGGGGACAGAGGGGTGTCGGACAGGGGAGTGGCCATCGCGGACTCCAGGAGAATGAGGGTGACGACGGGAGACACGCCCGGGTACGCCGAGGGGCGCACCGGGTGCGTGCGGAAGGAGTGCGGGTGTTGCCGGGCTGACTGGCGCACACGCCCGGAGCCGTCGGGGAGGGCGTGCACACGCCCGCCGCTGCGGCGGTGACCGACCGGCCCTGTCCCGAGGCCGAGTCGCACTGCGGTACCTGATGTACCGAACCGACTGCTCTCACAGCGGCTGCGTCACCAAACCGCCGTGAGGAGTGCAGCGAGTGGGTAACTCGCTCGTCTGAGCTTAACTGCCGGGTAACGAGCGCGCCAGCCCTTGGTGTTCGTGATGTACGTCCCACACGACCGGCAAGGCCCCTAACCTCGGTGTCATGGACGAAGAGTTGCGAGCGCTCACGGAGCGTTTGCGGGGCGAGTCGGCCGCCGCGGGCGGTTCGGCGGCGTACGACCGCCTCGTGGCCACCGAGGACCGGGACGAGCTGGCAGCGGTGCTGATCGAGCCCGCACAGCCTTTGTGGGCGCGCGAGCTGGCCGCCTTCCGGCTGGGCGTCGCGGGGGACCGCCGGGCGTTCGAGGCCCTAGTGCTGCTGCTGAACCACCGTGACCCGCCGCGCTGCGCCTTGGCCGCCCACGCCCTGGCCCGCCTCGGCGACCCCCGTACCGCCCGCGCCGCCGCCGCGCTCGCCACCAACGAGCTGCGCGTCGCCTACGCCCTGTACCCCGTGCGGCTGCTCGTCGAGCTGCGCGCCCCGGAGGCCGTGCCCGCGCTGATCACCACGCTGGAACGGCGGCTGCGCCCGCACGACCCCTACCGCCGGGTCGCGCTCGCCTGCGTCGACGGGCTCGGCTCGCTCGGCGACGACCGGGCCAGACCGGTGCTGAACGACGCCCTCGCCCACCCTGCGCTGGCGGAGGCGGCGGTGCGGGCCCTGGCGCGCATCCCGGGCCCGCGGTGAGCCGTCAGCCGGTCAGTGCCCGGGCGTACCGCACCTCGGGCACGGCGACCCCGTCCACGTCGAACGGCTCCTCGGCGCCGTCGGCGTGGAATCCCGCCTTCTCGTAGAAGCGCCGGGCGCGGGCGTTGCCCTCGAGCACCCACAGGAGCATGCGCGTGTGCCCGGCGGTCGTGCACCGGCGTACCGACTCGGTCAGCAGGGCCCGCCCGATTCCGCCGCCGAGCCGTGAGGCGTCGACGTAGAGGGCGTACAGCTCGGCGTCGGCGGTGCGCAGGTCGCCGTCGCGGTAGGGGCCGTGGCAGGCCCAGCCCACGATCTCGCCGCCGTCGTCCTCGGCGACCAGGTTCACCACGCCGTCCGGGGCCCGGGTGAAGAGGGTGCGGCGTCGTGCGGCGTCCCCCGCGACGCTGAGCCCGTCGAGGTACGGCTGCGGCATCAGGCCCCGGTAGGCGGACCGCCAGCCCCCGACGCGTATCGCGGACACGCGGTCGCAGTCGGCGAGGGTCATCTCGCGCACCCGGGGCCCGGTCACTGCGGGACCACCGCGAACGCCTCGATCTCCATCAGGAACTCGGGCCGGACCAGTGCGGCGACCTGAACCGCCGAGGCGGCCGGCAGTCGGTCGTCGGGCAGGTGCTCGGCGCGGGCCGCGCGGATCGCGGGCATGTGCGCCATGTCCGTGACGAAGAAGGTCAGTTTGACCACGTCGTCGAAGGTCGCGCCGGCCGCGGACAGACAGCGGCGCAGGTTCTCGAAGACCTGGCGGGCCTGGGCCGCCGGGTCGCCCTCGCCGACGACCCGGCCGTCCTCGTCCAGGGCGAGCTGGCCCGAGACGGCCACGAAACGTCCGGTGCCGAGGACGACGTGGGAGTACTGGGCGGCGGGGGCGACGCCGTCGGGGGCGGGGATCCTGGTCAGCTCACTCATGCGTCCATGGTGGACCACGGGTCCGACAACGCCCCCGACGGGCCGTCAGGCGGGGCCGGCCTAGCTGCGGAAGCCGAGCAGTCCGTGCAGCGTGGATCCGCGGGAGGACATCGACGCGGCCTTCGACTCCAGCGGCTTCGGCCGGGGCGACGGCGAGCACACCGCGTCCGCCTCACCGGCGCCGCGCGGCACGGTCCCGTCCGTCAGGTACGCCGCCAGGTGCTTGTCCAGGCAGGCGTTGCCGCTCAGCGTGATGCCGTGGTTCCCGCCGCCCTGCTCCACCACCAGGCTGGAGTTGTGCAGCATTCGGTGGACCGTGACGCCGCCCTCGTACGGGGTGGCCGCGTCACCGGTCGCCTGGAACAGCAGCGCCGGGGGCAGCTTTCGGTTGGTGACGTCCACCGGACGCAGCGAGTCCGTCGGCCAGAAGGCGCACGGCGCGTTGAACCAGGCGTTGTTCCACGCCATGAACGGCGCCTTCTCGTACACCTTCCAGTGGTCCGCGCGCCACGTCTCCCAGTCGCGCAGCCAGGCGGTGTCCCGGCACTGCACCGCGGTGTAGACGCTGTAGCTGTTCTCCCCCGAGGCGTCGGTGGCCCCGAAGTTCTCGTACGCCTCGACGAGCGGGCCGGCGTTCCCGTCGTTCACGAAGGCCGAGAACGCCTCCGCCAGGTAGGGCCAGTAGCCGTTGTAGTAGCCGCCGGGGAGGAAGGTGTCCTCCAGTTCGGCGGCGCCGACCCTGCCGTCGGCGGGCTTCTTCGCCAGCGCCGTACGCATCGCGTACCACTGGGCCTCGATCCGTTCCGGGTCGGTGCCGAGCCGGTACGTCGTGTCGTGGTCGGCGATCCAGGCCATCAGGGCACGGTGCCGGTCGTTGAAGGCGTGGTCCTGGTTGATGTTGGCGTCGTACCAGACGTCGGTCGGGTCGACGACGGAGTCCAGCACCAGGCGCCGCACCCGCTCGGGGTGGAGCTTGGCGTAGACGGCGCCCAGGTAGGTGCCGTACGAGTAGCCGAAGTAGTTGATCTTCCGGGCCCCCAGCGCCGTCCGGATCGCCTCCATGTCCCGTGCGGCGCTGACCGTGTCGATGTACGGCAGCACGTCCGCGTACTTCGTGCCGCAGGCGTCGGCGAAGGACTTCGCGCGCGCGATGTTGGCCTTCTCCACGGCCGGCGTCGTCGGCAGCGAGTCCGGGCGCACCGGGGCGAAGTGGCCCGGCCGGCAGTCCAGGGCGGGCTCGCTCTTGCCGACGCCCCGCGGGTCGAAGCCGATGACGTCGTACTGCGCGGCCACCTTCTTCGGGAGCGAGGACGCCACGAACCCGGCCAGCGTCAGACCGCTGCCGCCGGGCCCGCCCGGGTTGACCAGCAGCGGACCCTGGGACTTGGCGGCGGTGTGCGGGATGCGGGACAGGGCGAGCGTGATCCGCTTGCCGTCCGGGCGGGAGTGGTCGAGCGGGACCGTGAGGGACGCGCACTGGAGCGTCGGATAGTCGGTGGTGCCGCACTTCTTCCAGCTCGGTTTCGCGGCGTGCGGGGCCTGCGCGGAGTGCGCTGTGCTCGCCTCGGCGGTGGCGGCCGTGAAGGCCCCGGCCACGACGACGACGGCGGCGCCGCACAGCGCGACTGCGCGGTGTCTCATGGAGTCCTCCCAGGACCACGGGGTGTCGGACCGTGAGGATCACGGTCCACGCCGCATCGTCCCGGGAAGCGCGCCGGAAAGAACGTATTCTGTCCAGAGTTGACCCGGTTGCGTCGCCAGATGCCCTCGAATGCACTCAGAGGAGGGAGAGTTGCGTCGGCTCCGGCGCCACGGGTTCGGCCGGCTCCGGCTCCCCGATCCGGCGCGGCATTCCCGCGCGGGCGGGGCCGATGCCGTACTCCCGGGCCAGGTCGTGCACCTGGCGCGTGATCCGGCGCTGATACCACTTCGGGGCGTAGGCGCCCTCCGCGTAGAGCCGTTCGTAGCGGCGGACCAGGTGCGGGTGGTGGGCGGCGAGCCATGCCATGAACCACTCCCGGGCGCCGGGCCGCAGATGCAGCACCAGCGGCGTGACCGACGTGGCCCCGGAGGCCGCGATCGCCCTTACGGTCGCGCGCAGTTGGGCCGGCTGGTCGCCCAGGAACGGGATCACCGGCGCCATCAGCACACCGCAGCCGATGCCGTGCTCGCCGAGCGTCCGTACGACCTCCAGCCGGCGTTCCGGTGCCGGCGTGCCCGGTTCGACGGTGCGCCACAGGTCGGCGTCGGTGAAGCCGACCGAGACGGAGATGCCCACGTCCGTCACCCGCGCGGCCCGCGTCAGCAGGTCCAGGTCACGCAGGATCAGCGTGCCCTTGGTGAGGATCGAGAAGGGGTTCGCCCGGTCGCTCAGCGCCGCGATGATGCCCGGCATCAGCCGGTAGCGTCCCTCGGCGCGCTGGTAGCAGTCGACGTTGGTGCCCATCGCCACGTGCTCGCCCTGCCAGCGGCGCGACGCGAGCTGGCGGCGCAGCAGCTCCGGCGCGTTCACCTTGACGACGATCTGGCTGTCGAAGCCGAGGCCGGTGTCGAGGTCGAGGTAGCTGTGCGTCTTCCTCGCGAAGCAGTACACGCACGCGTGCGTGCATCCCCGGTAGGGGTTGACCGTCCATTCGAACGGCATGCGGGAGGCTCCCGGCACCCGGTTGAGGATCGAGCGGGCCCGCACCTCGTGGAAGGTGATGCCGCGGAACTCCGGCATGTCGAAGGTGCGGGTGGTCACCGCGTCCGCGCCGAACAGGGCGGCGTCGGCCGCCCGGCCGTGACCGGAGTCGGTGAGGTTCTCCCAGCGCATGACGCCTCCTCGGTAGTGCTGGGCCCACAATAGAACACTTGTTCCCTTGATCGTGCGGACCTGCCGCTTCGCCGGCCGTCGGCCGCTGCGTCGATCCGCTTCGCGCCCCCCGATTTGGTGGCCGGGCGGCGGGGTGGTTGGCTTGCTCCGACCCCGAGGAACCAGGCCCTGGAGGAACCCCGATGGCGCAGGTCGAGGCCACGACGGAGCGGATCGTCACGGCGGACGCGGAGACGGTGTTCGACACCCTCGCCGACTACAGCGGCACGCGCGCGCGACTGCTGCCCGAGCAGTTCAGCGAGTACGAGGTCCGCGAGGGCGGCGACGGCGAGGGCACCCTCGTGCACTGGAAGCTCCAGGCCACCAGCAAGCGCGTCCGCGACTGCCTGCTGGAGGTGAGCGAGCCGACCGACGGCGAACTGGTCGAGAAGGACCGCAACTCCTCCATGGTCACCACCTGGCGGGTCACCCCGGCCGGTGAGGGCAGGTCCCGTGTCGTCGTCACCACCACCTGGCAGGGCGCGGGCGGCATCGGCGGCTTCTTCGAGAAGACGTTCGCACCCAAGGGTCTCGCCCGGATCTACGACGCGATGCTCGCCAGGCTCGCCGCCGAGGTGGAGAAGTAGTCAAGAGCCCGCTCTCCGAGGGCTGTTGAGGCCCTCACCGGTTCGAGTGATCTGCTCACGTATGCGCCTTGTGGCGTAACTCGTCGTAGTTCTTCGCAGTTGTCGCTTAATGCGGGAAATGCGGCAGTGCGACGAGGGGAGCGGTACGTGGGCGGGATCACTCTGGTGCAGGACGAACCGGTCGCCGCACCCCCCAGCGTTCCCCTGCCCGAGCCGGAGCGGGACGCGGGGCTCGGCCCACGACGGGTGCGGCTGGTCTTCTTCGGGCTGATGCTGGCGCTGCTGCTCGCCGCGCTCGAGCAGATGATCGTCGCCACGGCGCTGCCGAAGATCGTCGGCGAGCTGCACGGCCTGGAGAAGATGTCGTGGGCGATCACCGCCTATCTGCTCACCTCCACGGTCGGACTCCCGATCTACGGCAAGCTCGGTGACCTCTTCGGCCGCAAGGGCGTCTTCCAGTTCGCGATCCTGGTCTTCGTCGTCGGCTCCGCGCTCGCCGGCCGGGCGCAGACGATGGACCAGCTGATCGCCTTCCGCGCCGTACAGGGCGTGGGCGCGGGCGGACTGATGATCGGCGTGCAGGCGATCATCGCGGACATCGTGCCGCCCCGGGACCGGGGCCGGTTCATGGGCCTGATCGGCGCCGCGTTCGGCCTGGCATCGGTGGCCGGCCCGCTGCTCGGCGGGTATTTCACCGACCACCTCTCCTGGCGCTGGTGCTTCTACATCAACGTGCCCTTCGGGCTGCTCACCATGGCCGTCGTCGCCCTCGTCCTGAAGCTGCCCAAGCCGCAGGCCAAGCCCCGGCTGGACATCCTCGGCGCGCTGCTGCTCGCCGCGGCCTCCACCTGCCTGGTGCTGCTGACCAGCTGGGGCGGCACCGAGTACGCCTGGGGCTCGACGACGATCCTCGGCCTCGGCGCCGGGGCCGCGGTGTCCACCGTGCTCTTCCTCGTCGCCGAGCACTTCGCGCCCGAGCCCCTGATCCCGCTCAGGCTGTTCCGCGACTCCGTCTTCAACATCACCGGTCTGGTCGGTCTCGTCGTCGGCGTCGCCCTGTTCGGCGCCGCCAGCTATCTGCCGACCTTCCTGCAGATGGTCGACGGCGCCTCCGCCACCGAGTCCGGCCTGCTGATGCTGCCGATGATGGGCGGCATCGTCGGCGCCTCGATCGTCTCCGGGCAGCTCATCAGCCGTACCGGCCGCTACCGGATCCACCCGATCCTCGGCGGGATCCTCTCCGTCGTCGGCATGTGGCTCCTGTCCCGGCTCGACGCCGACACGCCCCGGCTGCACTACAGCATCTGGATGGCCGTCCTCGGCGCCGGCATCGGCATGGTGATGCCCGTCCTGATCCTCGCCGTGCAGAACTCGGTGCGTCCCTCCGACCTCGGCACGGCCACCAGCGCCAACAACTACTTCCGCCAGATCGGCGGGAGCGTCGGCGCGGCCATCTTCGGCACGCTCTTCGCCGACCGGCTCACCGACGCACTGGCCGACCGCCTGCCCGCCGAGGCGGGCACCGGGCTGCCCGACGCGGAGTCCATCACCCCAGAACTCGTCCACACCCTGCCCCCGGCGCTGCGCGACGCCTACATCGGGGCGTACGCCGACGCCATGCCGCGGATCTTCCTCTACCTGGTGCCGGTACTCGTCCTCGGCCTGCTCATCGCCTTCTTCCTCAAGGAGATCCCCCTGTTGAACAGTGCAGCGTCCCCCAGCGCCCCCGCCACCGAGACGGGGACCGCGCGCCCCACCGCCGCGGTCCCGCACGGCCGTTCGCCGTACGCCGCCGGCATCCCGGTCTGCGGCACGGTGCAGCACCCCGACGGCACCGTCGTGCCCCGTGCGGCGCTCACCCTCATCGACGTCGCCGGGCAGCAGATCGGCCGCGGCGCCAGCGGCGACGACGGGCGGTACGCGCTGGCCACGCCCGGCTCTGGGTCCTACGTCCTGATCGCCGCGGCCGGCGGCCACCAGCCGCAGGCGGTGTCCGTCACCGTCGGCGAACGTCCGGTGGAACTGGACGTGGTGCTCGGCGGCGCCGGGCGCCTCGCCGGCAGCGTGCTCACCGCCGACGGCAGCCCCGTACGGGACGCGACCGTCACCCTCACCAACGTCCACGGCGAGGTCGTGGCCACCACCCGCAGCGGCCGCGAGGGCGGCTACGTCATCACCGAGCTGGTGGCCGGCGAGTACACCCTCGCCGCCAGCGCGCCCGCCTTCCGTCCGGCAGCCCTGCCCGTCAGCGTCCAGGCCGCCCGGGAGACCCGCCAGGACGTCGAGCTGGCCGGGGGCGCCGTGCTGCGCGGCACCGTACGGGCCGGCGGCGGGCGGGTCGTGGAGGACGCGCGCGTGACGCTGCTCGACGCGGCCGGCAACGTCGTGGACACGCTGACCACCGGGCCCGACGGCACCTTCCGGTTCGTCGACCTGTCGTCCGGCGAGTACACCGTCATCGCCGCCGGTTACCCGCCCGTCGCCACGGTGCTCCAGGTCGCCGGCGGCGGACGCACGGAACGCGACCTCCAACTGGGCCACGAGGACTGAGACCCGCCACCGGCGCGCACCCCGCGCGCCGGTGCCGCGGCTCCGAACGTCACCCGGCCCCACCGCGGCGACGGGCACGCGGGCCGCCGCCCTCCACCAGGCACGGCATCGCCGCCTGCCGGGCGGACGCGACCGACGGCGCGCTCGAGAAGACCTCGAGAACGGCTCGGAGCGCGTTGCGCGGGGTGGGGCCGTCGCGCATGCTCGTACGCGTCCGTCAGGGCAGCGGACGGCGGAGCCACCGCCTCACCGCCCGGCGTCCAACTCCCCTTTCTCTTCCGCCAGTCGGGGGAATCGGTGATCGATACTCAAATTGGAGTATCGGGTGGTACGGTGTCGCTCCGGCGGACGGAGGCAGTGCATGGACGAACAGGACGACGTGCTCGACAGCCCGACCGGCTGGGTCGCGACCCACGTGCGGCGGTACGTGTCCAGCGCGGGCGCGAACGGACACATCTGGTACGGCAAGCCCACGCTGCTGCTGACCACCCGGGGCCGCAGGTCCGGGGCCCTGCGGCGGACCGGGCTGATCTACGGGGAGGACGACGGGAACTACGTCGTCGTCGGATCCAACGCCGGGTCCGACCACCACCCCCACTGGTACCTGAACCTGCTGGCGGAGCCACGGGCCAGGGTGCAGGTGGCCGCGGAGACGTTCGACGCGGTCGCCAGAGAGGCCGAAGGGGAGGAACGGGCGCGCCTGTGGCAGGCGATGACCGAGATCTTCCCGCAGTACAAGAGCTACCAGAAGAAGACCAGCCGGAAGATCCCCGTCGTCGTGCTCGAACCACGGAGCGCGGCACACGGATGACGGCTGCCCGACGCCTCCGATGAGGGAGGCGGCGACGGCGGTGCTCGGGGGAACGCGCCACGGTCGACGGCCCGACCGGCCGGAACCGTGGCGCGGACAGCAAAGAGCCGTGCCGTGGGGGGACGGGCCGACGTGCCGTCCCACCCACTCGTTCTCATCGTCGAAGGGTTGGGTGTTGTGTCGTGGGCCGATTCAGTCGCCGGGGGTTCCTGGCCGCCACCACCGCGGGAGCCGCGGTGGCCACGACGGGGGGCGCGGCTTCGGCCGCGCCGGCCGGGAAGAAGGGCACGTCGTGCGTTCCCCAGCCGGGGGTCACGACCGTCGCCGGCGGCGATCCGCGGTACCAGGAGCTGGTGCACCGGGGCTTCAACGCCCGCTTCGCGGCCACGCCCGACCGGGTGCACGTGGTGCACTCGGCCGAGCAGACGGCGGACGTGGTCACGGAGACCGTGAAGGCGGGCCGGCAGCTCGCGGTGCGCAGCGGAGGCCACTGCTTCGAGAACTTCGTCGACCACCGCGACGTCCGCGCGCTGATCGACACCTCTCCGATGCGCGCCGTGTACTACGACGAGCGGCACCGGGCGTTCGCGGTGCAGCCCGCGGCCACCCTGGGCGAGGTCTACCGCACCCTGTTCCACGACTGGGGGGTCACCCTGCCGGCCGGTGTCTGTCCGCAGGTCGGCGCCGGCGGGCACGTCGCCGGCGGTGGGTACGGGCCGCTGACCCGCCGGGACGGGACCGTGGTCGACCACCTGTACGGCGTCGAGGTCGTCGTCGTGAAGGCCGGCGGCAACGCCCGCGTGGTGACGGCCACCCGCGAACCCGACGACCCCAACCGCGAGCTGTGGTGGGCGCACACCGGGGGAGGCGGAGGCAACTTCGGCATCGTCACCCGCTACCTCTTCCGCACCCCCGGAGCCGAGGGGGGCGACCCGTCGGCCCTGCTGCCCAAGCCGCCGACCCGTCTGCGCAGCACCTATGTGACCTGGCCGTGGGCCGACCTGAACCTCGCGCGCTTCACCCGGCTGGTCACCAACTTCAGCCGCTGGTACGAGGAGAACGGCTCCGACCCCCGCTACGCCAGTCTCTACAGCACGCTGCACCTGAACACCCACGCGATCGGCGCCGTGTCCCTGGAGGCCCGGTTCGACGGCGGTCGCCCCGACGCGGCCGAGCTGATCGAGCGGTACGTCGCGGCGGTCAACGAGGGGACCGGACTGGAACCGGCGGTCGAGCACCAGGACGACCTCTGGCTCCAGGCCACCCTCGGTGCCCGATTCGACACCGGCGGATACGACCGGCACAAGTCGAAGAGTGCCTACCTCCGGCGGACGTGGACACCCGAGCGCATCGCGGTCGTCCACAAGCACCTGACCGACGCCGCTTTCGACGGCTGGGGCGCCGTGGACCTCTACTCGTACGGGGGGAAGGTCAACACCGTGGCGGCCGACGCCACCGCCCTGCCGCAGCGCGACTCCATCCTCAAGGCGTGGTTCTCCGTCACCTGGATGGACCCGGAGCTGGACGAGTTGCACCTGCGCTGGATCCGCGAACTCTACCGGGACGTCTTCGCCGACACCGGCGGCGTCCCCGTGCCGAACGCCGACCACGACGGCTGCTACATCAACTACCCCGACACCGATCTGGCCGACCCGCGCTGGAACACCTCCGGCGTGCCCTGGCACACCCTCTACTACAAGGCGGGCTACCGCCGTCTGCAGCAGGTCAAGGCGGAGTGGGACCCCCGCGGTGTCTTCCGCCACCCGCTCTCCGTCCGGCTCCCCTGACCCCGAATCCGGAAGGAAACGCGCCACCGTGGACTCCGCCCGATCCGTCGGCACACACGTCACCCTGGGAGAGGACCTCACCGTCGGCCGGCTGGGCTTCGGCGCGCTGCGGCTCACCGGGCCCCACCACTGGGGCCCGCCGGCCCGGCCGGACAAGGCCATGGAGGTCGCACGGCGCGCGGTCGAGCTCGGCGTGACGTTCATCGACACCGCGGACGTCTACGGCCTCGGTGCCAACGAGGAGCTGCTCGCCTCCGCGCTGCACCCCTACGCACCGGGGCTGGTCGTCTCGACCAAGGCCGGCGAGGTCAGGCCCGGCCCGCACCAGTGGCGGGCCCTCGGCAGGCCCGATTACCTGCGCCAGCAGGCGGAGCTGAGCCTGCGCCGGCTGCGGCTGGAGTGCGTCGAGCTCTTCCAGCTGCACCGCGTCGACCCCCAGGTTCCGCTGGAGGACCAGGTCGGTGCGCTCAAGCAGCTCCAGGAGGAGGGGAAGGTCCGGCACATCGGCCTCTCCGAGGTCACGGTGGACCAGCTCGAGCGGGCCCGGGAGATCGTCCCGGTGGTGAGCGTGCAGAACAAGTACAGCCTCTACGACCGGCGCCACGAGAAGGTGCTGGACCACTGCGCGCAGCAGGGGATCGCGTTCATCGCCTGGAAGCCGCTGGCCGGGACGGTGCGGCCGGCGCCGGACAGCGCCCTGGCCCGGGTCGCCGCCGAGGTGGGGGCCACGACCACGCAGGTGGCACTCGCCTGGCTGCTGCACCGCTCCCCGGTGCTGCTGCCCATTCCCGGCACCGCCTCGATGTCCCACCTGAGGGCCAACATGGCGGCGGCCGGCATCGCCCTCACCGACGAGCAGCTCGCCCTCCTGAACGAGGAGTGAGACGGAGGACGCCGGGAGCGCGGCGGGGGCCGGCGAGCAGCACCCGCCGGCCCCCGCCGCGCACCCGGGTCAGGCACCCATCTCGCCGGCGACGGCCATCACGTACTCGCCGTACCCGGAGCGCGAGAGCTTCGCCCCGAGCCGGTGGCAGGCGTCGGCGTCGATGAAGCCCATCCGCAGGGCGACCTCTTCCAGGCAGGCGATCCGCACCCCCTGGCGGTCCTCCAGGGTCTGCACGTACTGGCCGGCCTGGAGCAGCGACTGCGGGGTGCCGGCATCCAGCCAGGCGAATCCGCGGCCGAAGGTGACGAGTTTCGCCCTGCCGGCTTCGAGATAGACCTGGTTGACGTCGGTGATCTCCAGTTCCCCGCGCGCTGACGGACGTATCCGACGGGCGATTTCGACCACGTCGTTGTCATACAGATAGAGACCCGTGATGGCCAGATTCGAACGCGGCTTTTCGGGCTTTTCGGCCAGAGATACAAGACGCCCCGATTCGTCCACTTCGCCGACTCCGTATCGCTCGGGGTCGTTGACCGGATATCCGAAGAGGACGCAGCCGTCGACGTTCCGGGTGTGCTCCGCGAGGAGATCGTAGAAACCGTTTCCGTGAAAGATGTTGTCGCCGAGGACGAGGGCCACCGAATCATCGCCGATATGGTCGGCTCCCGTGATGAAGGCTTGCGCCAGCCCGTTGGGGACGGGCTGCTCCGCGTACGTGAGCGAGATCCCCAGCTGGCTGCCGTCTCCCAGGAGTCGTTGCAGTTGAGGGATGTCGCCGGGCAGCGCGATGATCAGGATGTCCCGGACGTCGGCCAGCATCAGCGCCGACAGCGGGTAGTAGATCAACGGTTTGTCGTTGACGGGAAGCAATTGCTTCGACACCGCCAGGGTGATCGGATGCAATCGGCTGCCGTAGCCGCCCGCCAGGACAATTCCTTTCACGGTTCCTCCTTGGTCTGGGCATTCTTTGGTGACAGTAGGCGGGAGGGGCTCCGGGGACAATAATCGTCTGGCGGATATTGACCGCGATCCGAGGTCGTGGGGCGTTGTGGTGCATTCCTGGCGGCTCCGCTCGATCGGTTCTCGAGTCTTCCGCTTCCGAAGCTGCATAGAGTGCACTTCGTGGCCGTGGTCGACCGAAGTTGTACATGATCGATCGGTATCGGTGACCGACGGTGAACGGAACGAGGAGTGAACGACCACAAGGAAGGCAGCACGATGGCGACGGAACTGACGATGGAAAGGCTTTTCTCCATCCTGCGCGAGTGCGCGGGGGAGGAGGAAGTGGCCGGCGGGGCGGCAGAAGTGGCCGAAACCGAATTCTCGGCGCTCGGTTACGACTCGCTGGCCCTGCTGGAGACCACCGCGCGCGTTTCACGCGAATACGGCGTGGAGATCCCCGAGGAGGACCTCGCCGACGTGAAGACGCCGGCCGCGTTCGTGGCCGCCGTCAACACGCGGCTGTCCGCGGCCTGAGAGAACATGGTCTTCATCGTCGGACGGGAAGGAAACTTGTCGACGGCCCGCATCCGCCGTTGCATCCGGCGCGTTCCGTGATCCGGAATCCAGGTCCTCCTCCGTATCCCAGCGGGAACCTGTGAAGCGCCTGCTACGTTTGCATAGTTGAGGCACGGTAGACCACTGGCTGTCTGCAACCATGGGGGAAACATCGTGAAGCTGGGTGTTTTAGGCCCGCTTTCCGTGCAGGTCGAAGGTGACTTGCACACTCCGAGCGCACCGAAGATGAGAAGCGTACTGGCGACCCTCCTCGTGCACGCCGATCAGGTGGTGCCCGTTTCGTCGCTGATACGCGAACTGTGGGACGAGGATCCTCCGGTCAGCTGCCTGACCACGCTGCAGACCTACATCCTCAACCTGCGCAAACTGCTCGCGACCGCCACGGGGTTGACCGCCCGTCAGGTCGCGGCCGACATGCTCGTCACCCGGTCCGGTGGGTACCTCTTCCGGACCGGCCGGGGGGACCTGGACGTCCACCGGTTCCACCAACTCGTCGCCGACGGGCGCAGGGCGCTGTCCTCCGGCGACGACGAAACCGCCCTGTCCACCCTCTCCGACGCCCTTCAGCTCTGGCGGGGCCCGGCCCTCGTCGACGTGGTCGCCGGGCGCATCCTCGAAGGGCGGCGCCAGCAGTTCGAGGAGTCCCGGCTGGTGGTCCTCGAGTACCTCGTCGACACCCAGCTGAGGCTCGGCATGTACCGCGAGGTGCTCACCGAGCTGGCGGCACTGACCGCCGACAACCCGTACCACGAGGGCCTGCACGCCCAGTACATGAGGGCCCTCTACCTCAACGGGCGGCGGGCGCAGGCGCTGGAGGTCTTCCAGCGGCTGCGGGTCAACCTGGTCAACCACCTCGGGCTGGACCCCGGCCCGCTGGCCCAGGACCTGCACCGGTCCATCCTCAACGCGGAGCCCATCGATGCCCAGGGCGGCCTGCGCCGGCCCACCGGGGACATCGTCCGCATGTCCTCCTCGGGCGCGGCCCGCGTGTACTGACGCGGCGTGACGCCGCACGGAAGGTGACAACGGCCCGGGCCGGAGCGGTCGCAGACCGCGCCGGCCCGGGCCTGCCTCTTCCGCCGGCCGCGGAACCGGCGGGACTCAGGCCGCGACCGAGGCCACCACGTACCGCACCGGCGTCGGCAGCCGCAGCGGTCCGTCACCGCGCAGCCGGTCCAGCTCGGTGATCAGCCGCTTGCGCAGCTGCTCGCTCTCGTAGGCCGGAAGGTGCTGCCACAGCAGCCGCATGCCCTGCGTGTGCGACCAGTCCACCCAGGTCGTGCCGTCCGGCGCGACGAGACCGACGTGCTCGTCGGCGATCTCGACGTCCTCGAAGCCGGCACGGATCATCGTGCGGGTCAGGTCCCCCGTGTCCGAGAGCCAGCTGTTGAACCGGCGCTTGAGCGCCTCGGGACGCCACTCGACGGGCAGGTTGCGCAGCAGCCGCTGCGGGATCAGCTCGGTGAACACCGGGGGCAGGAAGGGGAACGTGCCCTCCAGGAACACCGGGCTGGTGAACGCGATCCGTCCGCCCGGCCGCAGCAGGCGCGCGTAGCGGGGCAGCGCGGCCGGTGCGTCCGGCAGGAAGATCAGGCTGTAGCTTCCGGTCACCACGTCGAAGGAGGCCGGCTCGAGGCCGGGGCGCTCGCCGTCCATGACCCGGACCTCGACATGGCCGGTACCGAGCGCCTCGGCCCGCTGCCGCGCCGCCTCCACCATGGCCGGCGCGATGTCGATCCCGAGCACGTGACCGGACGGGCCGACCCGCTCCGCCGCCACGAACAGCGCGGCTCCCCGCCCGCAGCCCACGTCGAGGACCCGCTGCCCGCGCTGCGGATCGGCCCGTTCCACGAGCCGCCGGCCCATCGGCGTGAAGAACTCGACACCCAATTGGTCATAGGTGGCCGCCGCGTCATTGAACGCCTCGGCGACCGTCGCCTTGTACTTCGTTTCGTCCATGAGTCCTCCGGATTGCGATGGCCCGACCGGACAACCCTGTCCAGTGACTCTGAAAAATGGGTCGGACGATACTCGTCGGCTGCTCGAACCTGGCTTGCCCTTGGGTCGAGAGGCCCTGGCAGCGCATTGTTCCGGAACAGATCCGGAAGCAAGGATGAGGCTATCGCCGAACCAGCGGGAGGAGCCGATCGTGAGCGACCGGATCGACATTGTTCGCCGTATGGTGAATTCCTACAACACCGGAAACACGGACGACGTCGCGGAATTCATCCACGACGAGTACCTGAACCCCGGCGCCCTGGAACACATGCCGGAACTGCGCGGCCCCGAAGCCTTCGCACTCGCCGTGAAGTGGTTGAAACTCACCTTCTCCGAGGACGCCCGCCTCGAGGAGATCGGCTACGAGGAGAACGGCAGCTGGGTCCGGGCCAAACTCGCCCTCTACGGCCGCCAGGTCGGCGAACTCGTGGGGATGCCCGCCACCGGCCGCCCCTTCTCCGGCGAGCAGATCCACCTCATCCGGATCGTCGACGGCAAGATCCGCGACCACCGCGACTGGCCCGACTACCTCGGGACCTACCGCCAGCTCGGCGAGCCCTGGCCCAAGGAGGAGGGCTGGCGCCCCTGACCGAGGCGTTCCGGCAGCCCATCGCCCAAGGAAGGAACATGGTGAGCGCATCCTCACCCGCGCAGCCCCACGGGAACACCGCCTCCGACACCCCCACCGACGCCGACCTCGACGTCCTGCTCAAGCAGCTCGGCAACCTCCTGACCCCCATGGCCGTCCGGGTGGCGGCCACGCTCCGCCTCGTCGACCACCTCCGCGACGGGGTCCACGACATCGCCGGACTGGCCGCCCGCACCGGCACCCACCCCCCGGCCCTCGCCCGCCTCGTCCGCCACCTGGTCGTCGTGGGCGTCCTGGAGGGCGGCGAGGAGGGCGGGCCGTTGCGCCCCACCCGCCTCGGACTGCTCCTCGCCGACGACCACCCGGCCCAGCAGCGCGCCTGGCTGGACCTCGACGGCACCGTCGCCCGCGCCGACCTCGCCTTCACGGGACTCCTCGACGTGGTGCGCACCGGCCGCCCCGCCTACCCGGACCGGTACGGCAGGCCGTTCTGGGAGGACCTCTCCGCGGACCGGGCGCTGGCCGACTCCTTCGACGCGCTGATGTCCTGCGACGAGGACCTGGCCTACGAGGGACCGGCCGCCGCGTACGACTGGTCCGGCGTCCGGCACGTCCTGGACGTCGGCGGCGGCAACGGCGCCCTGCTCGCGGCCGTCGCGCGGGAGGCCCCCGGCGTACGGGGCACGCTGGTGGAGCTGGCCGGCCCCGCCGAGCAGGCCCGGCGGCGCTTCGCGGACGCCGGCCTCGGCGACCGGCTCACGGTCGTGGAGGGCGACTTCTTCAAGCCGCTGCCCGTCACCGCCGACGTCGTCGTCCTGTCGTTCGTCCTGCTGAACTGGTCCGACGAGGATGCCCTGGCCATCCTGCGAGGCTGCGTCCAGGCCCTGGAACCCGGTGGCCGACTCCTCGTCCTGGACCGCGCCGACAGCGCCGGGGACGGAGCCGACCGCTTCTTCAGCACCCTTCTCGACCTGCGGATGCTGACGTTCATGGGCGGAAGGGTCCGCACCCGCGACGAGGTGGTGCGGCTCGTGGCCTCCGTCGGCCTCACCGAGGCCGCCCGGCACACCAGCCGCTCGAAGACCCTCCCGTTCGACTTCTCGATCCTCGAGTTCGTCGCCGCCGCCACACCGGCCTCAGCCAAGGAGTAGCCGCCCATGTCCGTACGCACCGTGCCCAGCGGGGACGTCGAGCTGTGGAGCGACGACTTCGGCGACCCCGCCGACCCGGCCCTGCTGCTCGTCATGGGCGGCAACCTGTCCGCCTTCGGCTGGCCCGACGAGTTCGCCCGCCGGCTCGCCGACGGCGGCCGGCACGTCATCCGCTACGACCACCGCGACACCGGCCGGTCCACCACCCGCGACTTCGCGGAACACCCCTACGGATTCGACGAACTGGCCGCGGACGCGGTCGCCGTCCTCGACGGCTGGGGTGTGGAACGCGCCCACGTCGTCGGCCTGTCCATGGGCGCCACCATCGTCCAGGTCCTCGCGCTGAACCACCCCGAGCGCGTGAGCAGTCTGACCATGATGCTCGGCGGCGGGCTCGACATCGACTTCGACGCCAACATCGAGCTGACGATGCGCGGCGAGCCCACGCCCGACGGACTGCCCGGTCCACGTCCGGAGTTCATGGAGGCGCTGGCCCTCATGGCCGAGCCCGCCGAGGGACGCGAGGCGGAGGTCGCCAAGCGCGTACGCAAGTGGCGGCTGCTGTCCGGGACCGGCGTGCCGTTCGACGACGCGGAGTACGCGCGCTGGGAGGAACGGGCCATCGACCACGCCGGCGGCGCCCTCACCGAGCCGCACGCCCACTACTCCCTCACCCTGCCGCCGCCCGACAGGGCCGCGGGGCTGCGCCGGGTGACCGCGCCGGCCCTGGTGATCCAGGCCGAGAACGACCCCATCGCACCGCCGCCGCACGGCAAGCACCTCGCCGGGCTCTTTCCGGCCGCGCGGCTGGTGCAGATCCCCGGCATGGGACACGGCCTGCCGTCGTCGGTGCACGGGCCGGTGGCCGAGGCCGTGCTCGAGCACACCGGATCGGGGCAGCGACCGTGACGGCCGCGCGGGAGACGGAGCGGACGACGTACGGAGGGAACCTCGCGCAGGTCTACGACCTGGTGCACCGGGCGCGGGGCAAGGACTACCGCGCCGAGGCCGAGTCGGTCGCCGCGGCCGCCCGCGAACGCTGCCCGGGCGCCGGCCGGCTGCTCGACGTCGCCTGCGGGACGGGGGGCCATCTGCGCCACCTGGCGGAGCTCTTCGACCACGTCGAGGGACTGGAGCTGTCGGAGCCGATGGCGGCGGCGGCCCGTGCCGGGCTGCCCGCGGTGACGATCCACCCGGGCGACATGCGCGCGTTCGACCTGGGAGCCACCTTCGACGTGGTGACCTGCATGTTCGGCTCCATCGGCTACATGGCGTCGACCGCCGAACTGACGCAGGCCCTGCGTATGTTCGCCCGGCACCTCGAACCCGGCGGGGTGGCCGTGGTGGACCCCTGGTGGTTCTACGAGACGTTCCGGGACGGCCACGTGTCGGCCGACGTCGTCACCGTCGACGGCGTGACGGTCTCCCGCGTCTCGCACTCGGCGCGCAGGGGCAGCGCCTCGCACATGGACGTGCACTTCGTCGTCGCCGAACCCGGGGCCGGCGCTCGTCACTTCGTCGACACCCACGTCATCTCGCTGTTCAGCCGCGCCGAGTACGAGCGGGCGTTCCGGGAGGCCGGGTTCACGGTCGACTACCTGGCCGAAGCGCCCTCGGGCCGTGGCCTGTTCGCCGGCGTGCGCACATGAGGCACACCCGCGGACGGCGGACATCACAAGGAATCGGGAAAGGAGTGGCATGAGCGACCGCGAGGTGGACGTCCTGGTGGTGGGAGCGGGCCTCGGCGGCCTGTCGACGGCGATGTTCCTCGCCAGGCAGGGTGTCGGCGTGCTCGTCGTGGAGCGCAGGGCCGGCCTGTCGCCCTACCCCCGGGCCGCGGGGCAGAACCCGCGCACCATGGAGCTGCTGCGGATCGGGGGCGTCGCCGAGGAGGTGACCCGCGCCGACGACATCCGCGGCAGGCAGGGCGACTTCGTCATCCGGCTCGCCCAGAGCGTGCGGGGCGAGGTGCTCAGGACCGTCTCGGAGAGCTTCGACGACATGGTGGCCGCCACGGCGCCCTGCACGCCCGCCGGCTGGGCGATGCTGTCCCAGGACAAACTGGAGCCGATCCTCCTGGCCCAGGCGGAGCGGCACGGCGGCGCCGTCCGCTTCGACACCCGGCTGCTGTCCTTCCGCCAGGACGGGGGCGGGGTCACCGCCCGCCTCAGCGGCCCCGATGGGGAGTACGACCTGCGCGCCCGGTACCTCGTGGGCGCGGACGGCAACCGCAGCGTGGTCCGGGAAGCGCTCGGCATTGGACGCTACGGACACGGCACGCTCACCCGCATGGTCGGGGTCATCTTCGACGCCGACCTCAGCGGCATCATGGAGCCCGGCACCACCGGCTGGTACTACCTGCACCACCCGCAGTTCACCGGCACCTTCGGGCCGACGGACCGCCCCGACCGGCACACCCTGTTCGTCGAGTACGACCCCGAGAAGGGCGAGCGTCCCGAGGACTTCACGCCGGAGCGCTGCACCGACTACATCCGCCTCGCCCTGGACGCCCCCGACCTGCGGCCCGCGCTCATCGACATCCAGAGCTGGGAGATGGCCGCCCGGATCGCCGAACGGTGGCGCGACGGGCGGGTGTTCCTCGTCGGCGACGCGGCGAAGGTGACGCCGCCGACCGGCGGCATGAGCGGCAACGCGGCCGTGGCCGACGGCTTCGACCTGGCCTGGAAGCTGGCGGCCGTGCTGAACGGCGAGGCCGGCCCCGGCCTCCTCGACACCTACGAGGACGAACGCAAGGTCGCGGCGGAGCTGGTGGTGGCCGAGGCGCTGGCCATCTACGCACAGCGGATGGCGCCGCACATGGCGGACGTGTGGGACAAGTCGGTGGGCTATCCCGAGACGCTGCTCGGCTTCCGTTACCGGTCCGCCGCGGTCCTGGCCACCGACGACGACCCGGCGCGCGTGGAGAACCCGCTGGAGCCGAGCGGCCGGCCCGGCTTCCGCGGGCCGCACGTCGAGGTGGACCGGGCCGGCGAGCGAGTCTCCACCGTGGACCTGTTCGGCGACGGCTGGACGCTGCTGGCGGGCGAGCTGGGCGAGGAATGGGCCGACGCCGCCGGGACGGCCGCCGCCGGACTGGGCGTTCCCGTACGGGCGTTCCGGCTGGGGGCCGACCTGACGGACCCCGGGGAAACGGTGGCCGACCGCTACGACATCGGCAAGGCGGGGGCCAGCCTGGTCCGTCCCGACGGCATCGTCGCCTGGCGCACGGACGAGTCCCCGGCCGACGCCGCGGGCACCCTCACCGACGTGCTGCGCCGGGTCCTGGACCGGTGACCCGGCGGTTCTGCCGGCCGGCCACCGGCCGGCAGGGCCGGTCCCGCGCACGCCGACGCCCCGCCGGAACACGCTCCGGCGGGGCAGCACCGCCCAAGGCAACGGGACGGCGCGCTCAGCGGACTCCCGGAGTCTCGCCCAGCAGCTCGTGTCCGCGGGCCCCGGAGCCGACGAGCCTCGCCGTGCGGCGGACGCGGTCGACGAGCAGGGCCTGGCGCAGCGTCGCCGAGGTGTCACCGGTGGCGGGGCCCTCCCCGAGCGCCGCGCGGACGAAGGCGTCCATGGCGTTGAAGACCTGGTTGTCCTCGGGCAGCGACCGTTCCGTCACCACGTCCTGCTGCTCGATCCTGACCACCGGCTTCAGCTGTTCCGGCGGGGTGAAGGCCCGCCGCACGCTGACCCGCCCCCGCCGGCCCCAGAGCGCGTAGGTCGACCGGTAGGAGTGCTCGAAGCCGAAGTCCAGCTGGGCCGTCACACCCCGGGCGTCGCTCAGCAGGACACTGCCCGCCACGTCGACCCCGGTCGCCTCGTCCACGCGCAGACAGGCGCCGAGCACCTCCAGCTCGCCGGCCAGGTACAGCTGCGCCGCCCGCAGCGGGTACACCCCCACGTCCAGGAGCGCGCCGCCCCCCAGACCGGCCTGGTACCGGAACGAGTCCGGGGCCAGCGGCGGCACGGCGAAGGTACCCGAGAACTGCCGCAGTTCTCCCACCGCGCCGTCGAGCATGGCGGCCACCGCCGCGTGCTGGGAATGATGGAGGAACATGAAGTTCTCGGCCAGGACGAGGCCGAGTTCCGACGCGGTCGAGATCAGTTCGAGCGTTTTCTCATAGGCGTCCGACATCGGTTTCTCGACCAGCACGTGCTTTCCCGAACGCAATGCCCGCAGGGCCCACTCGTGATGCATGCCGGGCGGCAGCGGAATATAGACCGCGTCCAGGTCCTCCGACTCCAGGAGGGCGGCGTAGTCCCCCACTCCCCGGCAGCCGAAGACGGCTCCGACCCGCTCCGCCCTGGCCTTGTCCCGGCTGGCCACCGCGACGAGGTCGACGCGGTCGTGCGCGGCGAGAACGGGCAGAATCCGGCGGATCGCGATGTTCGCGGTGCCGATCACGCCCATTCGGAGCGCCCGTTGCTGACGGTGCTCTGGCATAGGGATCCTCATCACCTTGCGGGAGTCGAGTGGGCCCTCAACCTACGACCCCGGGTTCAAACACCGCTTGAGGAACGCTGGACGCGGGAAAAGGCCGTTCGAGTGTTCTTCTAATACGGCCCCGTACCTTGCCGGAGTAATCGGACGACGGAGGTGGCGGGGTGACAGCGGCGACGAACGCCCTGGAACACGAACTGCAGTTGGTGCATGCGGCCCAGTGGCTCTACGCGCACAACGGCGAGCCGTTCGTGCCGGGGGCCGGAGACCCGTACGCGCGGCTGGTACGGGGATTCGAGACCGACGACAACGACACGGGGACGGTGCTCGCCTCGATCGCGCGGCGCGGAGCGGTGTGGCGCAGCCGGCTCGACGCCTGGGTCGTCACCGACCGCCCAACGGCGCGGCTGCTGCTGGACCACCCGGACCTGGCGGTGGCCGCCGCCGTCCCGCAGGCGGAGCCCTGGCTGCCGGACCCGGAGCGGCAACGCACGGGCGGGCCGGTGCGCGACCTGGCACGGCGCGGCGGACCCGGGGCCGTCCGGGCGTACGCCGGGACGCTGCGGGAGAGGACGGAACAGGCCGTGGCACGGCTTGCCCCGGGACCGGCCGACCTGGTCGAGGACTTCGTGACGCCGCTGACCGCGGCCGTCTACGCCGGGCTCCTGGCCGTTCCCGGGACACGCCACGCGGACTTCGCCGCCGGCCTGGCCGGCACCGCCCCGGCCGTGGACGCGCTGCTGTGCCCGCAGACGTCCGCGGTGACCCGGCGCACGGCGGCGGCGGTGCGCGGACTCAAGGACGTCCTGGCCGGGCGTGAGCGGGCCGAGGCCGACCTCGTGCTCGCGGTGGCCGGCGGGCGTGCCGCGGCCGACCTGCTGGGCAACGCGCTGGAGGTGCTGCTCGAGCGGCCCGCGCAGTGGACGCGGCTGGGCGCGGAACCGGCGCACGCGGCCGACGTGATCGACGAGGTCCTGCGCGACCGCTCGCCCTGGCGGATCCACCCGCTGGTGGCGCTGGCGCCCGTCGAGGCGGGCGGCGTACGGATCGCCACCGGCGACACCGTCGGCGTCGTCACCGCCGGGGCCGGCGGGTCCCACCGGGACGAAGCCCCGCCGCCCGGCGGCCCCTGCGGGCTGCTGCTCCCGGCCGCGCGGGCACAGGCCGAGCAGGCCCTCGCGACCTTGGCCGCGCGCTTCTCGAGCTTGCGGCCGGACGGAGCACCGGTGCGGATGCGCCGGGCTCCCCTGACCCGGCGCCTGGTCAGGCTGCCGGCCCGGCTCGGTGGGGAGGAGCTCCGATGAAGGTCCTGTTCACGTCACTGGCCCACCACACCCACTACTACCCCCTGGTGCCGCTGGCCTGGGCGCTGCGCACCGCCGGCCACGAGGTGCGGATCGCCAGCCAGCCCGAGCTGACCGACGTCATCACGGGCACCGGGCTGACCGCCGTGCCCGTGGAGTGGTCGCTCGGCGACATCGAGGACCTCGGTCTGCTCGGCAGACTGCACGACGAGGCGTCCGCGCACGTGCAGGGCTTCGACTACGCCGCCCGCGGCGACCACCCGTGGACGTGGGAGGAGTTGCTGGCCCTGGAGAACATCATGGTGCCCACGCTCTACGGGGCCCTGAACAACGACACCATGGTCGACGCCCTCGTCGGCTTCGCCCGCTCCTGGCAGCCCGACCTCGTGGTCTGGGAGACCTTCACCCTCGCCGGGGCCGTCGCCGCACGGGTCACCGGGGCCGCGCACTGCCGGCTGGTCTCCGGCCCCGACATCGGTGTCCGCGCCCGCAAGGAGTTCCTGCGGCTCGCCGCCGGGCAGGAGCCGGAGCACCGCGAGGACCCCACGGCCGAGTGGCTGGAGCGGACCCTGCGGCGCCTCGGCTGCGACACCGGGTTCGACGAGGACATGGTCACGGGACAGTGGACGGTCAACACCACCCCGCCCAGCACTCAGCTCGCCCTCGGACTGCCCAGCGTCCAGGTGCGGCACGTGGCGTACAACGGCCCCTCCGTGGTGCCGGACTGGCTGCGCGCCGACCCGGGGCGCAGCCGGGTCTGCGTGACGCTCGGCTCCTCCGCCTCCGACGTCGGCGTCGACCTGACCGGACTGCTGGCCGGCCTGGCCGACCTGGACGCCGAGATCGTGGCCACGGTCGACGAGGAGACCCGCCGGGCGGCGCGGCACCTGCCGGACAACGTCCGCCTGGTCGACTTCGTGCCGCTGAACGACCTGCTGCCCACCTGTGCGGCGGTCGTGCACCACGGAGGCGTGGGCACCAAGGCGACGGCGGAGCTGCACGCGGTGCCGCAGCTGATCCTGGCCTTCGGCTGGGACACCGAGGTCATGGGCCGGGGCCTGGAGGACATCGGCGCCGGCATCTGCGTGCCGAGCGCGGACCTGTCCCCGGACGTCCTGCGCAAGCACGTCCAGCGGCTGATCACCGAGCCGTCGTTCGCGGACGGGGCGCGCCGGCTCCAGGAGGAGCTGCTCGCCGCGCCCAGCCCCAACGAGGTCGTACCGGTGCTGGAACGGCTGGTCGCCGAGC
Source organism: Streptomyces viridiviolaceus (assembly GCF_014650995.1). Classification (GTDB taxonomy): domain Bacteria; phylum Actinomycetota; class Actinomycetes; order Streptomycetales; family Streptomycetaceae; genus Streptomyces; species Streptomyces viridiviolaceus. The sequence goes on along the minus strand of NZ_BMWA01000001.1, from coordinate 366,812 downwards.
ACCGCGGCCACCCCGGGCCCGTACCGGCGCAGCACGGCACGAGCGGATCGGCCGACCGAAGGTGAGGGATGCAGAGGTGGCGGACACCAAGGCGCTGATGCTGGAGCTGGCGCGCAAGTACCACAAGGAACAGGCGTCGCCCGGCTTCGAGCCCGGGGTCACGCCCATCCTGTCCTCGGGCGCGGTCCTCGACGAGGAGGACCGGCTCGCCCTGGTCGAGGCGGCGCTGGAGATGCGGATCGCCGCCGGCGTGCGCACCCGGAGGTTCGAGAGCGAGTTCGCGCGCTACTTCCGGCTGCGCAAGGCCCACATGGTGAACTCGGGGTCGTCGGCCAACCTGCTCGCGGTCGGTGCCCTCACCTCACCCAAGCTGAAGGACGTGCGGCTGCGCCCCGGCGACGAGGCCATCACGGTCGGCGCCGGATTCCCGACCACGATCAACCCGCTCGTCCAGAACGGCCTGACCCCCGTCTTCGTGGACGTGGAGCTCGGCACGTACAACGCCTCGCTGGAGCAGATCGAGGCGGCGATCTCCCCGCGGACCCGGCTCATCATGATCGCGCACGCGCTGGGCAACCCGTTCCCGGTCGCCGAGGTCGCCGAACTCGCCCGCAGGCACGACCTGTTCCTCATCGAGGACAACTGCGACGCCGTCGGCTCCACCTACCAGGGCCGGCTCACCGGCACCTTCGGCGACCTGACCACGGTGAGCTTCTACCCCGCCCACCACATCACCGCCGGGGAGGGCGGCTGCGTCCTGACGTCGAGCCTGGAACTGGCCCGGATCGTGGAGTCGATGCGCGACTGGGGCCGGGACTGCTGGTGCGAGCCGGGCACGGACAACACCTGCCTGAAGCGGTTCTCGTACCAGCTCGGCACACTCCCGGCCGGCTACGACCACAAGTACATCTTCTCCCACGTCGGCTACAACCTGAAGGCGACCGACCTCCAGGGGGCCCTGGCGCTGAGCCAGCTGCAGAAGGTCGACGACTTCGTGGCGGCCCGCCGGCGCAACTGGCGGCGGCTGCACGACGGTCTGGCCCGGGTGCCCGGCCTGCTGCTGCCGCGGGCCACCCCGGGAAGTGACCCGAGCTGGTTCGGCTTCGCCCTCACCGTCCTGCCCGACGCGGGCTACACCCGCAGGGAGCTCGTCGACTTCCTCGAAGGACGCAGGATCGGCACCCGCAGGCTCTTCGGCGGGAACATCACCCGCCACCCCGCCTACGAGGACGTCCGCTACCGGGTCGTGGGCGAGCTGACCAACTGCGACACCGTCACGGAGGACACCTTCTGGATCGGCGTCTATCCCGGGCTCACCAACGAAATGCTCGACTACGTCGTCGAGTCCATCACCGAGTTCTGCACCCGAAGGGGCTGATCACGCCATGTCCGCACAACCGAGCAGGACCGCCGTCGTCACCGGCGCCACCAGCGGCATCGGCCTCGCCGTCACCCGCTCGCTGGCCGCGGCCGGACACCGCGTGTACCTGTGCGCGCGTGACGCCGACCGGGTGGCCCTCACCGTCAAGGAACTGCGCGGCGAGGGGTACGAGGTGGACGGCGCCGCCTGCGACGTCCGTGACGCCGCGGGCATCGGGGCGCTGGTGTCGGCCGCCGTGGCCCGCTACGGACCCGTCGAGGTGCTGGTCAACAACGCCGGGCGCAGCGGGGGCGGGGAGACGCACACCCTCACCGACGAGCTGTGGGACGACGTGATGGCCACCAACCTGGACAGCGTCTTCCGGTTCACCCGGACCGTGCTGTCGGCCGGCGGGATGCGGGCGAGGAGCTGGGGACGCATCGTGAACATCGCCTCCACCGGCGGCAAGCAGGGCGTGGTGCTGGGCGCCCCCTACTCCGCGTCCAAGCACGGGGTCGTCGGCTTCACCAAAGCCCTGGGCCTGGAGCTGGCCAAGACGGGCATCACCGTCAACGCGGTGTGCCCCGGCTATGTGGAGACCCCCATGGCGGTGCGGGTCCGGCAGGGCTACGCCGCCGCCTGGCAGACCACCGAGGAGGACGTGCTCGGCCGGTTCCAGGCCAAGATCCCGCTCGGCCGCTACACCACACCCGAGGAGGTCGCGGGCATGGTCGGCTATCTGCTGACCGACGCGGCCGCACCCGTGACCGCGCAGGCGATCAACGTCTGCGGGGGACTGGGCAACTACTGAGGAGAGCCATGTCGGACGAGACCGGGCACGAGACAGTTCACGAGATCGAGGTGGCGGCCCCCGCCGGGGTGGTGTACGACCTCGTCGCCGACGCCGCCCGCTGGCCGGTGCACTTCCCGCCCAGCGTCCACGTCGAACGGCTGGAGGGCGACGGGCGCGAGGAGCGGCTGCGGATCTGGGCGACGGCCAACGGCGAGGTGAAGAACTGGACCTCGCGCCGCGAACTGGACCGCGCCGCACTGCAGGTGACGTTCCACCAGGAACGGTCCCAGGCGCCGGTACGGAGCATGAGCGGCGCCTGGCACCTGGAGCCGCTCACCGCCGAGCGCACCCGCGTGCGCTTCACCCACACCTTCACCGCCGTCGACGACGACCCCGGCCACGTGGAGTGGATCCGCCGGGCCGTCGACACCAACACCCGGGCCGAACTCGAGGCGCTGCGCAGCTCCGCCGAGGACGCGGACCCCCGGCTCACCTTCACCTTCGACGACACCGAGCGCGTCGAGGGATCCGCCAAGGACGCCTACGAGTTCATCCGCGCGGCCGACCGGTGGACGGAGCGCCTGCCGCACGTCTCGCGGGTCGTCCTCACCGAGGACACCCCGGGCGAGCAGATCCTGGAGATGGACACGCTCACCGCCGACGGCGACACGCACACCACCCGCTCCGTCCGCATCTGCTTCCCCGGCGACCGCATCGTCTACAAGCAGATCCGGACGCCCGCGCTGATGGCCGCGCACACCGGGGAGTGGATCTTCGAGGAGGACGCGGACGGCTGCACGGTCACCTCCCGCCACACCGTCCGCATCGCACCGGACGCCATCACCGGCGTCCTCGGCCCGGACGGCGACGTGGACGGGGCACGTGCCCTGATCCGCGAGGCGCTCGGCCGCAACAGCCGGGCGACGCTGCGGCACGCCGCGGACCACGCCCGGAGCCTCGGCGCACCGGAGCCGGTCCCCGCCGAGGTGTACGTCTCCGTGCAGCGCTTCTACGCCGAGCAGATGCGGCTCCTCGACGAGCAGCGGGCCGAGCCGTGGGCGGAGACCTTCACCGAGGACGGCGTCTTCGCCCAGAACACCGGGGCCGAGCCGCTGCGGGGCCGGGCGGCGATCGCCGGGGCGGTGCTGCGGAACCTGGAACGGCTCGCGGACACCCCGCAGCAACGGCGGCACGTGTTCTCCATGCTCACCGTGGAACCGGGGAGCGGCGGCACCGTCCGCACCCGCTGCTACGCACAGGTCCTGGCCACCCCGCCCGGGGGACCGGCCACCCTGCACCTCAGCGCGGTCTGCGAGGACGTACTGGTGCCGCACGGCGACCGCTGGCTGGTCCGGCACCGCCGGGTCGAGCACGACGGAGTCTGACTCCGCACGCCACATGCCTGCGGGCCGCACCGCCCCGAGCGGTGCGGCCCGCAGGCGCGAGCGGCCGGGATCAGGTCAGGGACAGCCCGCCGTCGACCGGGACGACCGCCCCCGTCATGTACCGGCCGGCCGGGTCCGCCAGCGTGGTGATCCACCACGCCACGTCCTCGGGGGTGGCCACGCGCCCCAGGGGGATCCGCTCGGCCAGCCGGTCCAGGAACGCCCGGTACTCGTCGGCGGACATGCCGACCCGTTCCCCGATGCCGGTGTCCGTCACGCCCGGCGCCACCGACACGACCCGGATGCCGCGGGGCGCGAGCTCGACCGCCCAGGTGCGGGTGAAGTGGTTCAGCGCCGCCTTCGTGGCCCAGTAGACCGAGTTGTCGGGGAACCCCTGGATGCCGAGGGAGCCCGCGGAGCTGACGTTGACGATCGTGCCGCCGGCCGCCTCCAGGGCGTCCAGCGCCGCCTGCGCCAGGAAGGCGGGCCCGACCAGGTTGGTGGCCAGCTGCTGCTGCGTGGCGTCCCGGTCGAGCTTGGCGAGCGGGGCGAACGTGCCGGTCCCGGCGTTGTTGACGAGGACGTCGAGGCGTCCGTACGCCCGCAGGGCCGCCTCGACCACCTTCTCGCCGGCACCCGGTTCGGTGACGTCCGCCACCAGGGTGCGGATGCGGTCGTGGCCGTCGGCCGCCGCCTCCAGCGCGGCCGCGGTGCGGCCCACGACCAGGACCCGGTCTCCCTGCGCGGCGAAGCGGTGGGCCGCCGCGCGGCCGATGCCGGTGCCTCCACCGGTGATGATGACTGTCCGAGGTGTCATGCCGAGGACGCTACGGAGGGCGGCTCGAACCGGGGTCGCGGTTCAGCCGTGCGGCCGGTCGTCGCGGCTGATCCGCCGCTGCGCGACGAGCAGTTCGCCGTCCTGCCGGACCAGGCGGTCCCGCATCACGCACGACAGAAGCAGCCGTGGGGCGCCGTGCCGCCGGGTGGCGAGGATCTGCACGTACGAGACGGCCTCGATGCCGTCGCCGGTCTCCTGGGCGGTCGTCATGGTCACGCAGTGCCGGTGGACCTCGGCGTCGGCGGCGCGCCGGCCGACGGCCGCCCGGGCACCCGCGGCGATGTCCTCCCGCCCCCGCACCGGCTCCGTCATCGAGGGTGCGGCGAAGGTGGCGTCGGGCGTGAAGGTCCGGGCCCACGCCTCGGCGGCACCCCCGTCGAGCAGGTGCATGTGGCGGGCGTAGAACTGCTGTATCTCCACGCTGTCGGTGTGCTTCACGAGCCGGCCTCCCCGTGTGGTGGACGCTGTCGGTCCCCGATGGTCCGGGACGTTCCCGGGCACCGACCCTCGCGCATGCGCGTCGATTCCCGCTCGAGGCGGCCCGCCCCCGCGTCGAGTGGTCTTCCAATGCCTTCCGAGCGGCGGCCGAGAGGCTGAGCCGTGACGTCCAGGAGGTGACCGTGCGCATCATTGACCTGTCCTCGCCGGTGGACTCCGGCTCCTTCGAGCCGGACCCGGTGGTCCACGACGTGATGTCCCCGCGAGAAGGCGCGCTCCACATGCGCGACGAGATGCGGCGCCATTTCGGGATCGAGTTCGACCCCGACGAACTGCCCGACGGCGAGTTCCTCTCGCTGGACCGGCTGAGTCTGACGACCCACACCGGTACGCATGTCGACGCGCCCTCGCACTACGGTTCCCGCACCTCGTACGGCACCGGCGTGCCCCGGCACATCGACGCCATGCCGCTGGAGTGGTTCCTCGCGCCCGGAGTGGTCCTGGACGTCCGGGGCCGCGCGGCCGGTGTGGTCGACGCCGCCGACCTGCGCAAGGAACTCGGCCGGATCGGTCACACGCTCCAGCCGTCCGACATCGTGCTCCTGCACACCGGGGCGGCCGAGTGGTCCGGGACGAGCCGGTACTTCTCCGACTTCGTCGGCCTGGACGCCAGCGCCATCGCCTTCCTGCTCGACGCGGGCGTCCGGGTGGTCGGCACCGACGCGTTCAGCCTGGACGCGCCGTTCGCCACCATCATCGCCGAGTACCGGCGGACCGGGGACCGCAGCGTGCTCTGGCCCGCCCACGTGGCCGGACGCCACCGGGAGTACTGCCAGATCGAGCGGCTCGCGCACCTGGAGGACCTGCCCGCGCCCCACGGCTTCCAGGTGGCCTGCTTCCCGGTGAAGGTGGCCGGTGCCGGGGCCGGTTGGGCCCGCGCGGTCGCCCTCGTCGACGAGTAGGGAAGGCCGTACGGGCAGCCCGGCCCCGGGGCCGCCCTCCGCACGGCACCTCCCGCGTCCTTCGCCGACCGCCCGACCGCCCGACCGCCGGCACAGGCCGGCCCGCACGCACGCCCGCCGGTCCCGGGAGCACCCGAGGACCGGCGCGACTTCTGGCGCCACGATCAGCAGCCGACCCGAGGAGAACCCATGTACAGCACGGACCTCGCCGAGGTCTACGAGACGGTGTACCGCAGCCGCGGCAAGGACTGGGCCGCCGAGGCCGAGGACATCGCGGCGCTGGCCCGCTCTCACGCGCCGGACGCCGACTCGCTGCTCGACGTCGCGTGCGGCACCGGCGCCCATCTCGGTCCCTTCAGCAAGCTCTTCACCGTCGCGGAGGGCGTGGAGATCGCCGCGCCGATGCGCGAGCTGGCGCTGCGCCGCCGGCCCGGCCTGACCGTGCACGAGGGCGACATGCGCGACTTCGACCTCGGCCGCCAGTACTCCGTCGTCACCTGCATGTTCTGTGCCATCGGCTATCTGGGCAGCGTGGCGGAGATGCGCTCCGCCGTCGCGGCCATGGCCCGCCACCTGGTCCCGGGCGGAGTGCTCGTCGTCGAACCCTGGTGGTTCCCCGAGCAGTTCGTGGAGGGCTACGTCGCCGGGGACTTCGCGCGTGACGGGGACCGCACGGTGGCGCGGATCTCCCACTCCACCCTCCAGGGACGGGCCACCCGCATGGAGGTCCGGTTCCTCGTCGGCGAGCCGACGGGCATCCGCACCTTCACCGAGATCGACGTACTGACCCTGTTCACGCGCGAGGAGTACGAGCAGGCGTTCACCGACGCCGGATGCTCCGTCGCGTACCAGCCGGGCCCCCCGACCGGGCGGGGCCTGTTCGTCGGTGTCAAGGAGCGGAAGGCGGACGGGCGATGACCACGTATGTCTGGGACTACCTGCGGGAGTACGAGGAGGAGCGCGAGGAGATCCTCGACGCCGTCGACACGGTGTTCCGGTCGGGCCGGCTCGTGCTCGGCCCCAGCGTGTCCCGGTTCGAGGAGGAGTTCGCCGCCTACCACGGCCGGGCGCACTGCGTGGGCGTGGACAACGGCACCAACGCCCTGGTCCTCGGCCTCCAGGCGCTCGGCGTGCAACCGGGCGACGAGGTGATCACGGTGTCCAACACGGCCGCCCCGACCGTCCTGGCCATCGACGCCGTCGGCGCCACGCCGGTCTTCGTGGACGTGCGCGAGGAGGACTACCTCATGCGCACCGACCTGCTCGCCGACGCCGTCACGGAACGGACCAGGGCCATCGTGCCGGTGCACCTGTACGGGCAGTGCGTCGACATGGCCGCGGTGACCGAGGTCGCCGGGCGCCACGGCCTGAAGGTCCTGGAGGACTGCGCGCAGGCGCACGGCGCACGCCACCACGGCCGGCTCGCCGGGACCATGGGAGACGCCGCGGCCTTCTCCTTCTACCCGACGAAGGTGCTGGGGGCGTACGGCGACGGCGGCGCGGTCGTCACCGAGGACGAGCAGACCGCGTCGAACCTGCGCCGGCTGCGCTACTACGGCATGGAGGACCGGTACTACGTTGTCAGCACCCCGGGACACAACAGCCGCCTCGACGAGGTCCAGGCCGAGATCCTCCGCCGCAAGCTCCGGCGCCTGGACGCGTACGTCGAGGGCCGGCGGCGCGTGGCGCGACGCTATGCGGACGGGCTGGACGGCACCGGCCTGGTCCTGCCCGCGAACGCGGTGGGAAACGATCACGTCCACTACGTCTACGTGGTCCGCCACCCGGAGCGGGACCGGATCATCGAGCGGCTCAAGTCCTACGGCATCGAGCTGAACATCAGCTACCCGTGGCCCGTGCACACGATGACCGGCTTCGCGCACCTGCCCTACCGGACGGGCGACCTGCCGGTGACCGAGCGGCTGGCGAAGGAGATCTTCTCCCTGCCGATGTACCCCTCCCTCGCGCAGGACGTCCAGGACAAGGTGATCGAGGCGGTCCGCACGGTCGTCGCCGAGCTGTGAGCGGGGTGTGAGCGGCGAACGCCGTGCCCCGGGGAGGCGACCGCCTCCCCGGGGCACGGCGTTCCGCGGTCGCGCCGGCCGGTCAGCCCCCGTGGTACAGGCTGTGCAGGCAGGCGATCAGACTGCGGGCCTGGACGTTGACGTAGTGGCTGTGCCGCAACAGGTCCGAGAGCTGGTGCAGGGTCATCCAGCGGTAGTCCGGGTGGCCGTCGGGGACGTCCTGGGAGGTCTCCACGATCATGTAGCGGTTGAGCGCGTGGTAGAAGCGGCCGCCCTCCTCGGAGAGCAGCGTGTCGAACCGGACCCGGTCGGGGCCGGCCTCCAGGACCTCGGACAGGAACGGCGAGGGGGCGGGGCCGGGCAGATGGGCGTAGCTCCGCGCCACGCACTGCACCGTCGGGCCCAGTTCCACCACGTCGAGGAAACCGGGCTCCACACGGGCGTGCACGAGGACGTGCAGCACCCCGGCGAACCGCCGGACCAGGAAGGCGATGACCCCCTGTCCCACCGGTTCGATCATGGGCTGGCACCACCGGCGCACCTCCCGGCCGCCGGCGTCGACCCGGACCCCGACCACGTCGAAGAACGCGCCCTCGTCGTGGCGGATCCGGTCCTCGGTGCGGGACCAGCCCCGCAGCTCCCTCAGCGGGATGCGGCGGACCACGATGTCGCTCGCGGTCCGCCGGTCGGTGATCCAGCCGAGCAGCTCCGCCGTGCCGTGCACGCTCGCCTGCCGGGGATCGCCGGAGCGCCGCAGCGCCGCCCGGAACCCGTCGCCGTCCGTCCGGCCGTCCTCGGCGACGCCGTCACCGGTGAACGGCAGACAGGACAGGACGGTCCGCGCGTCCATGTTCACGGTGTCCTCGCGGTGCAGCAGCTCGTGGATCTGACCCAGCGTCAGCCACCGGTACCCGTCCAGCGCAGGCACGGGTTCGGGCAGTTCGACGACGATGTTGCGGTTGCGCTTGCGGTGGAACCACGACCCCTGCTCGGACTGGCGTACGTCCGCGAGCACTCCCGGCCGGCTGTGGATGTCCAGGAAGTGCTCCAGGTACGGCACGGGCCGGCCCTGGTGGACCCGGGTGTAGTTGCTGCGGGTCGCCTGCACGGTGGGGGAGAGCTGGAGCCCGCCCACGTTGCCCGGCTCCACCTTCGCCTGCATCAGGTAGTGCAGCACACCGTCGACGGGCGCGGCGAGGATGCCCAGGATGCCGATCTCCGGCTGGTCGATGATCGGCTGCGTCCACCGCGGGACGCGTCCGCCGGGGTGGTCGACCTCCAGTCCGTGCACGGTGAAGAACCGGCCCGTCCGGTGCCGCAGATCACCGGTCGCGGGGTCGGTGACCCAGCCCTCCAGCGCGTCGAGGGGGACGTGCTCGACCCGGGTGTAGGCCCGCCGCGCGTGCTCGGCGAACCACTGGGGGAAGTCGGACAGGTCGCCGAGCGGGCCGGTGCGCAGCCGCGCCGAGGCGTCGATGCGCCGCTGCGCGGGTTCCCGCGTCGTGGCGGAGTTGCTCATGAGACCTCCAGTGACGTGGTGCCGGCGGCCGCTTCCCACATCGCCCGGATGGAGTCGCGGAGCGGGACGCGGGGACGCCAGCCGAGCGTCCGGGCGGCCAGCCGGATGTCCGCGCAGGTCCAGCCGCCGCCCTTGCTGGTCACCTCGGCGGGTTCGAGCCGTACGGTCGCCGGGTCCACCCCGGCGACGTCGAACAGGGCCTCGACCAGGTCGCGCATCGGCACCGCCTCGCCGCGGCCGATGTTGACGGCCAGGCCGACGGCCGGGGCGTGCAGCGCGGCGACGGCCGCCCGGGCCAGGTCGCGCACGTCGACGAAGTCCCGGCGGGCGTCGGCCACGTCGAGCGCGAGCGGCTCACCCGGGCCGAGGGCGCGCAGGCGGGCCACGACGGCCCCGAGGAAGCTCGCCGTGGTGGTGTGCGGTCCGCAGACGTTGACCGCGCGCAGCACGACGCCGTCCACCCGGCCGGCCCGGGTCTGCTCCAGCAGGTGCTCGGAACCGGTCCGCTTGGTCAGCCCGTAGGGGGTCAGCGGCCCCGGCTGGTGCCGCTCGTCGATGAGGACGCCCTCGGGGACGGGACCGTACTCGTGGATCGACCCCATCTGGACGACCCTGAGCCGCCGCGAGGTCGCCGCGCAGCCGTCGACGAGGCGTTCGAGGAGCTCGATGTGCGCGTACCGCATCTCGCGCGCGGTGGTGCCCCAGCCGCCGGTGGCGTTGACCACCGAGTCCACCCGGTGGCGGTCGAGGAGCGCGGCGAGTTCCCCGGGCGCCGCGGCGGCGACGTCGAGGGCCGCGAAGGCGGACGCGTTCGTGTGCGGGGCGGGGCGCCGGGCCACCGCGAGCACCCGGTGCCCCGAGCGGAGCAGCTCGTCGCAGACGCTGCGCCCGACGCATCCGGTGGCACCGAGGACGGCGACGGTCGCGGCCGGCCGGCCGTTCGTGGTCGTGGGCATCGCGGGCCCTCAGCGGGTGGCGACGGTGCCGGAGGACTGCCAGAGGCGTTCCTCGACCGCCGCCGACGCCGCGTAGTCGGGCAGCAGTCCCCGCGCGCGGGCCGCGGCGAAGGAGAGCGCCGCCCGGTCGCGGTCCGACTGCACCGGGTCGATGCCCGGCGGGATGCGCACGCCCAGTTCCGGGTCGAAGACGTCCACGGCGAGCTCGTGCTCCGCGACGTACGCCCCGGTGAGCAGGTACGACATCACGGTGTCGTCCTCCAGCGCGACGAAGGCGTGGCCCACCCCCACCGGGAAGTAGGAGGAGCGGAAGCGGACCTGGTCCATCTCGACCGCGTCCCACCGGCCGAAGGTGGGCGAGCCGACCCGCAGGTCGACCACGATGTCCAGGGCCCGGCCGCGCGCGCAGTACACGTACTTCGCGGTGCCGGGCGGCGTGACGGTGAAGTGGATGCCGCGGACCGTGCCCCGGCGGGAGACGCTGTGGTTGGTCTGCGCGACGGGGAAGTGCGGCCGGCCCAGGGCCTGCTGGAACGCCTCCTGCTGGAAGGGCGAGACGAACAGACCGCGGTGGTCGCGGAACTGCCGGGGGGTGAACTCGTACGCCCCCTCGACGTTGAGCTTTCGGACCTGCATCGCTGGGTTCACCCTCCGGGAAGTAGTCGGGTAGGTCGCGGCCGGCGGCGGGGTGCGCTGGCCCCGGTCACCGGCGGTGTTCGACGGCCAGCCGCTCCAGCGTGGGCACGACCTGGGCGGGGGCGGGGGCGGCGAGGGCCTCCTGCCGCAGGGCGCCGGCGTTGCGCCGGAAGACCGGTTCCTCCAGCAGGCGGACGAGGAGTTCGCGCAGGCCCTTGGCGCTGAGCTTGCCCGGCACGTAGAGCCCCGCCTGACGCTCCTCGAGGTAGCGGGCCTTGTTGATGGTGTCCCAGACCCCGTCGACGACGATCAGCTGGGGCACGCCGTGGATCATCGCGGTGCCGAAGCTGCCGGAGCCGCCGTGGTGGATCACCGCGTCGCAGCTGGGCAGCAGCGCGTCGAGCGGCACGAAGTCGACGGCGCGCACGTTGTCGGGGAGGGTGTCGAAGTCCTTCAGCTGGTTCTCGTCGAGGGTGGCGACGACCTCCACGTCGTCGAGTCCGGCGACCGCCTCGAGCAGATCGCCGATGGAGGCCCGGTCCGCGCCGAGCACCTCGCGGTGCGCCACGCCCAGCGTGATGCAGATCCGGCGGCCCTTCTTCGGCGGCTCCTGGAGCCACCGCGGCACCGTGGACTGGCCGTTGTAGGGCACGTAGCGCATGGGCACGTAGTGCAGGTCCACGGGCAGGCGCATGGACGCCGGCAGCGGGCAGACCGTGAAGTCGCCGGTCACCGCGGACTCCTCGAAGGCGGCGCCGTGCCGCTCCAGGCTCCAGGTGAGCCACTCGCGCAGCGGGTCGTCCCGCAGCTCGGGCGGGAGCGAGGAGAGCTGCTCCAGGAAGGTCTGCCGCATCCGGCCCGCCAGGTCCAGGCCGAAGAGAACCCGGCCGTGGGCGGTCCTGGTGGCCAGCGCGGCGATCGCCCCGGCGAAGGTCATCGTGTCCCACAGGACGAGGTCGGGCTTCCAGGAGCGGCAGTGCTCGACGAGTTCGTCGACCATGCGGTCGGAGCAGCAGTTCTGGAACACGACCGACGTCATCGCCGTGAACACCCCGAGGGTGTAGTCCCGGGTCAGCCGCTCCGGCCGGGTCTCGCTCATGTCGAGGCCGACCTGCGCCTGGCTCTCCAGCTGGTCGACGTCCTGGCCGATGTTCTCCTGCGTCTCCTGCATCTGCTCGTCGAGGTGCAGTTCCTCGCCGACGCCGACGGCGGTCAGCCCCGTACGGGTGATCTCGTCGGCGAGATCGGGATGGCTCGCGATCCTGACGTCGTGGCCCGCCGCCTTCAGGGCCCAGGCCAGTGTCACCTGCGCGTGCATGTGCGACTTGGCGGCGAAGGTGGTGAAGAGTACCCGCATCCCTACCCCTGTTCCGGCGAACGACCCGTGGTGGACGGCTCCACCCTCGGGCGGGCACCTCGTGCGGGAGTCGAAAGTCGTTGCAGGAGTGGTCGACCGGACGGTGCGAGGCCGGTCTTCCCCGTGCACGCGCCCGCGGAGAAGCGCAGGTCATGTACTACCGTGGGGGCAGTCGGCCACGACCGGCCGACCGCCGGCCCGCCAGGTGTGCCGGTGCGCGCCGCGCGGGAGATTCAGCAGGGAGACGATGTCAGCCACGAGATTGCTCGTCCTGGGTGTGGTGCGCATGCACGGCCGGGCACACGGCTATCTTGTCCGCTCCGAACTGCTCTCCTGGGGAGCGGACGAATGGGCGCACATCAAGTTCGGCTCGATCTACCACGCGCTGCGGCAGCTGGCGAAGGACGGTCTGCTGAAGTCGACCGACATCCCCGACTGGCCGGGCCGTGTGGACTACGAGCTCGCGCCACCGGGCGAGGAGGAGTTCTTCCGGCTGCTGCGTGACGCGCTGCGGCAGGGCAACAACCGGCCCGACATGCTCGGAGCCGCCCTCGTCCTGCTGCCGGCCCTCAGCCGCGACGAGGCCATCGCGCTGCTCCACGAGCGGATCGAGTCGCTCTCGGCCGAGCAGGGGGAGCTGGTCGCCCGGGTCGACGAGACCGCGGGCGAGCAGCCGCAGCGGGCCCACATCCGTGAGCTGCTCGGACTGTGGGAGCACACCGCAGCCAGCCAGGCGGCCTGGACCCGGGGGCTGATCGAGCGCCTGGAGGAGGGCCAGTACGTCATGGCGAAGGAGCGGCCGGCCGGAGGGAAGTGATCCGGCCGTTGCAACGGGATCGCGTGGATCCGGTTTCGCACAGCGTGATACTCAAGTTTGTGTATCCATGTCGCCCGCCCTGAGAGGACGACTGTGCCGATCATGCTGACGTCGGAAGACGTGGACGAGGTCTTCGATGACGTGGCCTTCCTGGAGGAGCGGTTCTCCGACGTCCAGCGGCTGCTGCTGGACGACCCGGCGGCCGGCCGCGAGAACCCGCTCACGCTCCCCGCCACACCCTGCCGCCTCACCGTGGGGCCGCACGTCCCCGGCCCGTTCGGGCCCTGCTTCGCCGTGCGCCTGGAGCCGTCCCCGCACGCCGGCGCGGCCCGGGTGGAACTGCTCCTCGCCGACGACGGCTCCCTGCTCGGCATCGCCGACGCCGGGGCACTCGACGGCTGGCGGACCGCCATCCCCTCCGGCCTGGCAGCCCGCTACCTGGCACCACCGGCCCCGCGCCGGCTCGGCCTGTTCGGCGCCGGCGACCCCGCGTGGTCCTGCCTGCTCGTCCTGCACCACGCGCTGCCCTCGCTGTGCGAGATCGAGGTCGTCGGCCACGACCCCGGCACCACCCGGCGGTTCGCCGCGGCGGCCGCCCGCCGCACCGGGCTGACGGTCCGTGCCTCGCAGGACGCCGCCGCGACCGCACGGCGCGCGGACATCGTCACCACCACCGGGGGGCACCCCCCGGTCCGGTCCGACTGGCTCTCCGCCGGTGCACTCCTCATCGACCACACCGCCGCCCCGCCCACCCCGGCCGTCCGGCACATCGGGCTGGCCGCCGGCGCCACCCCGCCCGCCCCGCTGCTGCTCGCCGAGGTCGTCGCGGGACGGGCCCTGCCCCGCCACGCCGGACGGGACATCGTCCACTACCGGGCCGGCGAACTGGCCGGGTGGAGCGCCCTGGCCGCGGCGGCCGGCTTCGGCGAGGCCTGGCACCGGGACGTCGGCACGCCCATGCGCCTGGGGCGCGGCATCCGCTGAGACGCGGCCCCGGTCCAGCCGTCTTCTAGGCCGTCGCGAGCCACGCCGCCGAGGGTTTCAGTCCGAACCCGGCGCACACCTCGCCGGACGCCCGGAGATGAGGAGACCGCTGCCATGTCAGCCGAGCAGCCCCGCACCGCACCCGACGGCCCGGCCACCTTCGTCAACAGCTTCACCCTCCGCGCCACGCCGGAGGAGTTCGAGGACGCCTTCGCCCGCACGGCGCGGTTCATGGAGCGCCAGCCCGGCTTCCTCGGCTACACCCTCGTACGCCACCTGGAGGAGCCGCACAGCTACGTCAACATCGCCCGCTGGAAGGACGTCGCCTCCTTCCGCGCGGCCGTCGGCCACGCCGAGTTCCGACCGCACGCCGAGGCCCTGCGCGCGATCAGCACCAGCCGCTCGAACCTGTACCTCGAGCGGCACAGCGCGACGGTGGAGGCGCGGTGACACGGCGCGTCGCGATCACCGGCATCGGCGTGGTGGCACCCGGTGGCATCGGGACCAAGCAGTTCTGGCAGACGATCACCGCCGGACGCACCGCCACCCGGACCATCAGCCTCTTCGACCCGGCGCCCTTCCGCTCCCGGATCGCCGCCGAGTGCGACTTCGACGCGGCGGAGCAGGGCCTGTCGCCCGAGGACGCCCGACGCCTCGACCGCGCGGCGCAGTTCGCCCTCGTCGCCCTGCGCGAGGCCGTCGCCGACAGCGGCCTGGAAACCGGCCCCGACACCGCCCACCGCACCGGAGTGAGCCTCGGCAGCGCCGTCGGCTGCACCGAGCGGCTGGAGCGTGAGTACGTGGCCATGAGCGGCGGCGGCGAGGAGTGGCTGGTGGACCACACCGCCGCCGGCCCCCACCTCTACGACCACTTCGTGCCCAGCTCGATGGCCGCCGAGCTCGCCTGGGAGGCCGGAGCCGAGGGCCCTTGCACCGTCGTCTCGGCCGGCTGCACCTCCGGCCTCGACTCGGTCGGGCACGCCGCGGACCTCATCCGTGAGGGCACCGCCGACGTGATGATCGCCGGCGCCACCGACGCCCCGATCTCCCCCATCACCGTCGCCTGCTTCGACGCCATCCGGGCCACCTCGCCCCGCAACGACGACCCCGCCACCGCGCTGCGCCCCTTCGACCGCACACGCAACGGCTTCGTCCTCGGCGAGGGCGCCGCCGTCCTCGTCCTCGAGGAACTGTCGGCCGCCCGGGCGCGCGGCGCCCACGTGTACGCCGAGGTCGCGGGGTACGCCTCCCGCGGCAACGCCTACCACATGACCGGACTGCGCACCGACGGACGGGAACTGGCCGCCGCCGTGGGCGCCGCCCTCGACCAGGCCCGGCTCGCGCCCGACGACCTCGGATACGTCAACGCCCACGGCACCGCGACCCGGCAGAACGACGTGCACGAGACCGCGGCCCTCAAGCGCGGTCTCGGTGCCCACGCCCACCGGGTGCCGGTCAGCTCCATCAAGTCGATGATCGGCCACTCGCTGGGCGCCATCGGGACCATCGAGATCGCCGCCACCGCGCTGGCGCTCGAGCACGGCGTCATCCCGCCCACCGCCAACCTCACCGACCCCGACCCCGAACTCGACCTGGACTACGTGCCCCTGGTCGCCCGGGAGCGGCGGATGTCGGCGGCGCTCACCGTCGGCAGCGGATTCGGCGGCTTCCAGAGCGCCATGGCGCTGCGCCGGCCCGAGGGGAGGGCCGCATGACCGCCGTCGTGGTCACCGGGATCGGCGTCGTCGCGCCCACCGGACTGGGCCTGGACGCCTACTGGGCGGCGACCCTGCGCGGCGACGACGGCATCCGGCGCGTGACGGCGTTCGACCCCGGCCGCTACCCGACGCAGCGGGCCGGCGAGGTCACCGGATTCGAGCCCGGCGAGCACCTGCCCGGCCGCCTGATCCCGCAGACCGACCGCATGACCCAGTTCGCGCTCGCCGCGTCCGACTGGGCCGTCGCCGACTCGGGCGTCGACCTGGACTCCGTGCCGGAACTGGAGCGCGGCGTCGTCACGGCCGGCGCCTCCGGCGGCTTCGGCTTCGGCCAGCGCGAGCTGCAGAACCTGTGGGGCGAGTCGCCCAAGAAGGTCAGCGCCTACATGTCGTTCGCGTGGTTCTACGCCGTCAACACCGGCCAGATCTCCATCCGGCACGGCATGAGCGGACCGGCCGGGGTCCTCGTCGCGGAGCAGGCCGGGGGCCTCGACGCCCTCGCCCACGCCCGCCGCCAGGTGCGGGCGGGCCGCCGGCTGATGATCTCCGGCGGCATGGACTGCTCGCTGTGCCCCTACGGCATGGCGGCCCAGCTGGCCGGCGGGAGGCTCGGCACGGAGGCGTACCGTCCCTTCGACAGCCGGGCCGCCGGCCATCTGCCCGGGGAGGGCGGGGCGATCCTGGTGCTGGAGGACGCCGAGCGGGCCCGTGCCGAGGGCCGCCGGTCCTACGGCGAGATCGCCGGGTTCGGCGCCACCTTCGACCCGCGGCCCGGGTCCGGGCGTCCTCCGGCCCTGCGCCGGGCCGTCGAGCAGGCACTCGCCGACGCCGGCACGCGGCCGGAGGACATCGCGGTCGTGTTCGCCGACGGCGCGGGCGTGCCCGAACTCGACGCGGCCGAGGCCACCGCGCTGACCGAGGTCTTCGGCGACCGGGGAGTCGCGGTGACCGTGCCGAAGACGGCGACCGGACGCCTCTACTCGGGTGCCGGACCGCTCGACGTGGTCGCCGCCCTGCTGAGCCTGCGCGACCAGGTGGCACCGCCGACGCTGAACGTCGACCGGGTGCCGGACGCCTACGGCCTCGACCTCGTCGTCGGCCGTCCCCGCCCGGTCTCCGGATCGGCGGCGCTCGTCCTGGCCCGCGGCTTCCACGGGTTCAACAGCGCCATGGTCGTACGGGCCCCCGCACCCGCCGGTGCGGTTGCCGCCCGCTTCGCCGGCGGGGCGGCGGCATGAACGGCGGCGAGCTCTACATCAGGGGCACCGGCACCTGGCTGCCCCCCGCCGAACGGGTCGCGGACGCGGTCGCCGACGGCCGCTGCGACGCGGCCGTCGCCCGCGCCACCCGTATGGAGTCGGTGACGGTATCCGCCGCGGAGGCGGCCCCCGAGATGGCCGCCCGGGCCGCCCGGGTCGCCCTCGACCGGGCCGCCGCCGAACCCGGCGACATCGACCTGGTGCTGCACGCCAGCTTCTACTACCAGGGCTTCGACCTGTGGGCCCCCGCCTCCTACGTCCAGCGGGCCGCCGTCGGCAACCAGTGCCCCGCGATGGAGGTCCGGCAGGTCTCCAACGGCGGCATGGCCGCCCTGGACCTGGCCTGGGCCTACCTGGCCGCCGACCCGGCCCGGGCCTGCGCCCTGCTCACCACCGGGGACCGCTTCTGCCCGCCCGGCTTCGACCGCTGGCGCAGCGACCCGGGGACCGTGTACGGCGACGGCGGCACCGCGCTCGTCGTCTCCCGGCACTCCGGGTTCGCCCGGGTGCGCAGCATCGCGACCGTCTCGGTGCCCGGCCTGGAGGGCATGCACCGCGGTGACGACCCGTTCGGACCCGCCCCGTTCAGCCACCGGACGGTCGTCGACCTGGAGGCCCACAAGCGGGACTTCCTGGCCCGGCACGGCGTCAGCCCGACCGTCGCCCGGGTGTCCGCCGCCCAGGAGGCCGTCGTCAAACAGGCGCTCGCCGACGCGGGCGCCGGCCTCGGCGACATCGACCGGTTCGTGCTGCCCCACCTCGGCCACCGCAGACTGCACGTCGCCTACTTCGCCAAGTTCGGCATCGCCGCCGAGGACAGCACCTGGGAGTGGGGCCGGACGGTCGGCCACCTGGGGGCCGGTGACCCCTTCGCGGGGTTCGACCACCTGGTCGCCGGCGGACGGCTCGCGGCCGGCGACCTCTGCCTGCTCTTCGGCGTCGGCGCCGGGTTCAGCTGGTCCTGCGCCGTGGTCGAGATCCTCGACACGCCCACCTGGAGGGCCCGATGAGTCAACTGCCAAGGCCGCGCGCGGAGTCGACGGGCGGCGCGACGGCACCTGCGGGACGCCGGCACGCCCTCCTGCTGCCCGGCCAGGGCGCCCAGCACGTCCGCATGGCCGCCGGCCTCATGACCGCCGAGCCCGTCTTCGCCGAGGCGATGGACGAGGCCCTGACCGCCCTGACGGAACTCGGCCCGCTCGGCGACCGGCCCGCCGGTCTGCGGGAGGACTGGCTCCGGTCACCGGACGCGGCGGTCATCGACCACGTCACGCGGGCCCAGCCGCTGCTGTTCGCAGTGGACTACGCCCTCGGGCGGCTCGTCCTCGGCTGGGGCGTGCGTCCCGCCGCGCTCCTCGGCCACAGCATCGGCGAGGTCGCGGCCGCGGTCCTCTCCGGCGTCTTCACGCTGCGCGACGCCGCCGCCCTGGTGCACGACCGCGTCACCCGGCTCGCGGACGCCCCGCCCGGCGGCATGGCGGCCGTCGCCGCCACCCCGGACGAAGTGGCCCCCTTCCTCGGCGACGAGGTGGCCGTCGGAGCCGTCAACGCCGCCCGGCAGACGGTCCTCGCCGGACTCGACGCACCGCTCGGCGCCGTCACCGAGGCGCTGCGCGAGGCGGGTTTCGTGGTGCAGCGGGTACCGGCCTCGACGGCGTTCCACAGCCCGGCGCTGGCACCGGCCACCGGCGGCGCCGCGGACCGGATCGCCGCCCTGCCCGCCGGCGAGCCGGGCATCCCGGTCATGTCCGGGTACACGGCCCGGTTCCTGACCCCGGCGGAGGCGAAGGACCCGGCCTTCTGGTCCCGCCAGCCGGTGGCACCGGTGCTGTTCTGGCCCGCCCTCGACGCGCTCCTCGCCACGGAGGACCTCGTCCTCGTCGAGGCCGGCCCCGGGCAGGGCCTGTCCCAGCTCGCCCGCCGCCACCCCGCCGTACGCTCCGGATCGTCCGCCGTGATCTCCCTGCTGCCCGCCCGCCCCGGGCCGCCGGAGGCGGACGTCGCCGCCCTGCGCGCCGCCGCCGAGGCCCTGCGGGAGCACGCGGGGGCCGTGTAGCCGGTGTCGAGTGCCCTTGGAGCCACCCGGCCTAGCGTCGCCCGTGACGCTCACCCCGGCCGGTCGTCCCCACGGCCTCCGCCCCGCCTCCTCTCCTCTCTTCCACCCCTTCCACCACCTCTTCCACCACCTCAGAACTCTCCCAGGACGGTGTCATGCTGACTGAGCAGACCAACAGCGAGTTGGGCCGGCATCTGCTGACCATCCGAGGCGTCCAGTTCATCTTCGGCGCCCAGGGCGACCCCTTCGCCCGGATCCTGCGCGCCGGCGAGGACGACCCGCTGGGCCACGGCGCGCGCGCCCGTGAACTCGGCCTGCACGAGAGCAGCGTCGGCGCGTGGGTCACCGCCGGCCGGGACCTCGGCGCCCGGATCCTGGCCGACCCGCGGTTCTCCCCCCGGCACGCCGAGGAGGGCCCCCAGCACCACCCCGGCGTCGACGTCTGGGAGAACCCGCTGCTCTGCCACGTCGTCCCGCTGGACGACGCCCACCTGAACCGCGACCCGGACGACTACCGGCGGCTGGCCGAGGCCGCCACCGAACTGCTCGGCGCCGAGCGGCTCGACGCACGGCGGCCGGAGATCGAGCGGACCTGCCGCGAGGTGCTCGCCGGCACCGGTGAACGGTTCGACCTGTACCGGGACTTCGCGGTTCCCGCCGCCCTGCGCGTGGTGGCCGACCTGCTGGACCTGCCCGCCGGGACGCGCGAACGCCTCCCCGAGCTGCACGCGGGCCTCGCCACCGCCCTGGACGCCGGGCAGTGCCCGCAGCAGCTCGCGACGGCCAGGGCACTGCTGGACGCCGTGTCGCAGCTGTCCGCCGAACTGACCGCCCCCGGCGGCGAGGTCCGCGCCCGGGGCCTGGCCGGGCTCGCCGCGGCCACCCCCGAGGAGGCGGCCGCGATCGGGGCGCTCGCCGTCGTCGTCGGCGTGGAGGTCACCGCCACCGCCGTGTGCAACGCCGTGGAGACGCTGCTGGAGCACGACGGGCAGTGGGAACGGCTCGCGCAGGACCCCGCCGGGGTGCCGGCAGCGGTCCGGGAGGCACTGCGTCTGGCCCCGCCGGTGCGCTTCGAGAGCCGCATAGCGCGCGAGGAGGTCGAGCTCGACGGGAAGACGATCGAGGCCGGCCGGCGCGTGGTGGTGCTCGTCGACGCCGCCAACCGCGACCCGGAGGCGTTCGCCGACCCCGACGCCTTCGACCCCGGCCGCGGCGACGGCGACCGGCAGCTCACCCTGCTCGGCGGGCCCGCCGCCCCGGTCACCGAGGCGCTGGTCCGCGTCCAGACCGAGGCCGCGATCCGGGTCCTCACCGAAGTCCGGCCCGGCCTGCGCCCGGCCGCCGACGTACTGCGCCGCATGCGGTCCGCGGTGCTGCACGGCGTCCTGCGGTTCCCCGTCGCATGACCGGGACCGCCGTCACGAGGGGAGGAGGAGCCCGGTGCGAGTACTGCTGACCGCGTTCGCGCAGGACGCCCACCTGAACGCCGTCGTCCCGCCGGCCTGGGCGCTGCGCACCGCCGGGCACGAGGTGCGGGTCGCCAGCCAGCCGGCCGCGGTCGACGGCATCACCCGTGCCGGTCTGACGGCCGTGCCCGTGGGCGAGGACCACCGGATGGACGACGTCATCCGCACCGTCGGGCCCGGGATGCTGATGCACCACCTGGACCGCGACTACCTGGAGAACCGTCCCGAACGGCTGAGCGTCGACTATCTGCGGGCCTCCAACGCGATGCTCACGGCGACCTTCTACAGCCAGATCAACAACGACTCCATGATCGACGAGCTCGTCGAGTACGCCCGGTTCTGGAAGCCGGACCTCGTGCTGTGGGAGCCGTTCACGTTCGCCGGGGCCGTCGCCGCCAAGGCGACCGGTGCCGCACACGCCAGGCTGCTGGGGTTCCCCGACCTCTTCGCGAACACCCATCTCACGCTGCGCCGGCGCCAGTCGGAGCTGCCCGAGGAACTGCGCGACGATCCGCTGGAGGAGTGGCTGGCGTACACCCTCGACCGGCACGGCGCCGCGTTCGACCCCGAGACGGTCACCGGGCAGTGGTCCGTCGACCAGATGCCCCCGGGCGTGCGGATGGAGCTGGGCCTGCCGACGGTGCCCATGCGCTACGTGCCGTACAACGGCCCGGGCCCGGCCGTCGTACCGGACTGGCTGCGCCGGCCCCCGCGGCGTCGCCGGGTCTGCCTCACCCTCGGCCTCACGATCAGGGACACCGAGTTCCCCAACGCGGTGGACGTCGACGAGGTGTTCGCGTCCCTGGCCGAGCTGGACGTCGAGGTGGTGGCGACCCTGAGCGAGAAGGAACTCGCGCAGGTGTCCCGAGTGCCCGACAACACCCGGGTGGTCGACCACGTGGCCCTGCTGGCCCTGCTGCCGAGCTGCTCGGCGATCGTGCACCACGGCGGGGCGGGCACGTTCGCGACCGCCACCGCGTACGGGGTGCCGCAGGTCGCGCTCGGCTGGATGTGGGACGCCATCTACCGGGCGCAGCGGATCGAGGAACTGGGCGCGGGTCTGCATCTGCACTCCGAGGGGCTGAGCGTGGAAGTCCTGCGCGACAAGCTCGTCCGGGTCCTCGACGAGCCCGGCTTCCGGGCCGGCGCGCAGCGGCTGCGCAGGGCCGTGCTCTCGACGCCGGCACCCAACGAAGTGGTCCCGGTGATCGAAAAACTGACGGCACGTCACCGATCGGGGACGGTCGCCCGCTGACCGGCCGGGGCCGGCTCGGGGGAGCGGGCGGCCGTGCCCGCTCCCGCCGCGGCCGGAGCGGACTTCCGATCGGACTCACGAGCAGAGGGGAAGAGGCGTGAACATCCTGGTGACCGGTGCCGCCGGGTTCATCGGCTCGCACTTCGTGCGCACGTTGCTGGACGGCGGTTATCCCGGGCACGAGGGCGACCGGGTGACCGTCCTGGACAAGCTCACCTACGCGGGGACGCTGGCCAACCTGCCCCCGCACCACGCCCGGCTGGACTTCGTGCAGGGCGACATCTGCGACGCGGAGCTGCTGGAGAAGGTCTTCCCGGGGCACGACGCGGTGGTGCACTTCGCCGCCGAGTCGCACGTGGACCGCTCGGTCGAGGGCGCCGAGGCGTTCGTGCGCACGAACGTCCTCGGCACCCAGGCACTGCTCGAGGCGGCGCTGCGCCATGACGTCGGGGTGTTCGTGCAGGTCTCCACGGACGAGACGTACGGGTCGATCGACGAGGGGCGCTGGAACGAGGACGAGCCGCTGCTGCCCAACTCCCCGTACGCGGCCTCCAAGGCGGCGGCCGACCTGATCGCCCGCTCCTACTGGCGCACCCACGGGCTGGACGTGCGCATCACCCGGTGCGCCAACAACTACGGCCCCGGCCAGCATCCGGAGAAGCTGATCCCGCTGTTCGTGACCCGGCTCCTGGACGGCGAGCCGGTCCCGCTGTACGGGGACGGCGCGAACCTCCGGGAGTGGCTGCACGTCGACGACCACTGTCACGCGGTGCGGCTGGTCCTGGACGGCGGCCGGGCGGGCGAGGTCTACAACGTCGGCGGGGGGACCCATCTGTCGAACAGGGAGATGACGGGGCGTCTGCTGGCGCTGTGCGGGCGGGACTGGGACCTCGTGCGGCACGTGGCCGACCGCAAGGGGCACGACTTCCGGTACGCGGTCGACGACGGCAAGATCCGCCGCGAACTGGGCTACGCGCCGCGCTGGTCGCTGGAGGACGGGCTGCGGGAGACCGTCGCCTGGTACGCCACCCACCGCGACCACTGGGAGCCGCGGGAGGACCGGGAGGCCGGGTCTACTAAAACTTGAATATCCTGAGCGCTCTGCCCTATGCTCGCCGGGTACCCAAATTTGAGCACCCGAAAGAAGGGGCGGGCATGGGCGGCGCCGATATGGCGATCCAGACCGAAGCTCTGAAGAAGAAATACGGCGACAAGGAGGCACTCTCCGGACTCGATCTCCAGGTACCGCGAGGCGTCGTCTACGGGCTCCTCGGCCCGAACGGCGCAGGGAAGACCACCGCGGTCCGCATCCTCTCCACCCTCCTGAAGCACCACGGGGGAACCGCCCGGGTGGCCGGCTACGACGTCGCCCGCCAGTCGGCCCAGGTCCGCTACAGCATCGGACTCCTCGGGCAGCACGCAGCCGTGGACGAGGACCTCAGCGGGCGCCAGAACCTGGTGATGTTCGGGCGCCTGTACCACATCGGCAAGCGCAACGCCCAGCGCCGGGCCGACGAACTCCTGGAGCGCTTCGGCCTCACCGAGGCCGCCGGGCAGCCGGCGAAGCAGTACTCGGGCGGCATGCGGCGGCGCCTCGACCTGGCCGCCAGCCTCATCCTGGCGCCCTCCGTGCTCTTCCTCGACGAGCCCACCACCGGACTCGACCCCCGGGGCCGCAACGACGTCTGGGAGTCCGTGCGCGGACTGGTCGGCGAGGGCCGCACCGTCCTGCTGACCACCCAGTACCTCGAGGAGGCCGACCAGCTCGCCGACACCATCTCCCTCATCGACGAGGGCAGGGTCGTCCAGACCGGTAGCCCCGACCAGCTCAAGAACAAGATCGGCGGCGACCGGATCGACGTCGTACTGCGCCGGCCGCAGGACCTCGGCCCCGCGACCCGCATGATCTCCACGCTCATCGGCGCCGAGCCGGAGACCGACGCCGACAACCGCCGGATCAGCGTCGTCGTCGAGGACCGGGTGGCCGCCCTCACCGCCGTCGCCCGCTCGCTCAGCGACGCCGGCCTGGAGGCCGAGGACATCGCCCTGCGGCGGCCCACCCTCGACGAGGTGTTCCTGAGCCTGACCGGAAACCGCACGGCCACGTCCGCCGAGCCGAGCGCGAAGGAGGTCGCCTCCTCATGAGCGCGATCATCGCCCCCGAAGTGCCCACCAACCCCCTCGCCAAGCTCGGCTGGATCCTCGCGGACTCCTGGACCCTCACCCTGCGCGGACTCTCCCACTGGGCCCGCAACCCCACCCAGATCCTGGCCGGCCTCGCCTTCCCGATCCTGATGGTGCTCCTCTTCGGTGGCATCTTCGGCAGCGGCATGCAGGTCGAGGGCGGCGGGGACTACATGGACTTCCTGATGCCCGGCATGTTCGTCATGTCGATGGCCTTCGGCATCGGCGAGACCATGGCCGGAGTCACCGCCGACGCCTCCAAGGGCGTCACCGACCGGTTCCGCTCCATGCCCATGTCCGCCGCCTCCGTCGTCATCGGGCAGAGCATCGTCAACATGCTCTACAGCACCGTCGTCCTGATGATCCTCATGGGATGCGGCGCCATCGCCGGCTGGGAGTGGACGGGCAGCTTCGGCGAGGCGGTCGGCGCCTTCGGGCTCCTGCTGCTGCTCCGCTTCGCGCTGCTGTGGGTCGGCATCTACCTCGGCCTGGTCATCAGCACCCCGGAGGCCGCCTCCGCGGTGTACACCCTGCTCTTCCCGCTCGGCATCGTCGCCAACACCTTCGCCTCCCCGGAGATGATGCCGGGCTGGCTCGCGGCCATCGCCGAGTGGAATCCGCTGTCGTCGACCGCCCACGCCATCCGTGAGCTGTTCGGCAACCCCGGGGTCGGCGGCACGTCGTGGATCGCGGAGCACGCGATGCTCATGTCCTTCGTGTGGCCGCTCGCGATCTTCCTTGTCTTCTTCCCGCTGGCCGTCCGCAAGTACCGGGCCCTGAGCCGGTAGCCGCACCGCCCCTCGGACCGGGGTGTGAGCCGGTTCCTCCCCCGCATCGGCTCACACCCCACTTCGTCGCGCCCGCACCGTCCGTGGCGCCCCGTCAATCCGTCGAGCCCCGCACGAGGACCCTCCTACGTGATCTCGAGTCCGTCCCTGCCGCGCGGACCTAGCGTGCACGCCATGACCGTCTTCGACATCGCCCTCGCGGAACTCGACGGCCGCCCCGGTGCCCTCGCCCGGCACCGCGGACGGACCCTTCTCATCGTCAACGTCGCCTCGCAGTGCGCCCTCGCCGGCCAGTACGAAGGGCTCGACCGGCTCGCCCGGCAGCACCGTGAGGACGGCCTCGTCGTCCTCGGCGTGCCCTGCAACCAGTTCGGCGAGCAGGAGCCGGGCACCCCCGAGGAGATCGCCGGGTTCTGCTCCGCGCGGCGGATCTCCTTCCCGCTCACGGAGAAGATCGCCGTCAACGGCGCGGACCGACACCCCCTCTACGCGGCACTGACCCCCTTCGCCGACGCCGACGGCCACACCGGCGACGTGCGCTGGAACTTCGAGAAGTTCCTCGTGTCGTCCGCAGGCGAACCCGTGGCGCGCTTCGGCCCCCAAGTCGATCCCGAGGACCCGGAACTGCTGCGCACCGTCCGCGCGCGGCTCGGGTGAGCCCAACGAGTCGAGCAATGCAGAGAGGATGATCTGTGAACCAGACGCCGGCCAGCGTCATCGACGACGGCATCCATGTCGTCGGCGCCCGAGAGAACAACCTCAAGGACGTCTCCCTCGTCATTCCCAAGAACCGGATCACGGTCTTCGTGGGCGTCTCCGGATCCGGGAAGTCCTCCCTGGTGTTCGACACCGTCGCCGTGGAGGCGCAGCGGCAGCTCAACGCCACCTTCCCCTGGAACATCCGGCACGACCTGCCCAAGTTCGAACGGCCGCACGTGGACGCCGTCACCCGGCTGACCACGCCGGTGGTCGTCGACCAGCGCCCCCTCGGCGGCAACGCCCGCTCCACCGTCGGCACGGTCACCGACGTCTACACCGTGATGCGCGTGCTCTTCGCCAACCACGGCAACGACGGACTCGGGCAGACCTGGCTCTACTCCTTCAACGACCCCAAGGGCATGTGCCCGGAGTGCGAGGGCCTCGGCCGGGCCCGGCGGCCCTGCCCCGAGCTGATGACCGACCCCGACAAGTCCATCGCCGAGGGAGCCATCCTCCTGCCCGGCTACACGGTGGGCAGCGCCAACTGGCAGTTCTACGCCAACTACGCACACCTCGACGCCGACAAGAGGCTCGCCGACTACACGCCCGAGGAGATGCACACCCTGCTGCACGGCAGCACGGGGACCGTGGAGGTGACCTACCCCAACGGGAACGTCCTGGCGCTGAAGTACGAGGGCCTGGTGGACAGCTTCGTGCGCCGCCACCTCAAGCGGGACTCGGCCGGCATGAGCAAGGCGGCCCGCGACAAGGCGGCCGAGTTCTTCACCGAGGGCGTCTGCCCCACCTGCGAGGGCGCCCGCCTCAACCAGAAGGCGCTCGCCACGAGGATCGACGGCCGCAACATCGCCGACTGGTGCCAGTTGCAGGTCAGCGACCTCATCTCGGTCGTCACAGCGCTCCAGGAACGGCTCGACACCCCGCTCGTCACCACCATCCGCGAGACCCTGGAGCAGATCGAGGCCATCGGACTCGGCTACCTCACACTCGACCGGTCGACCTCCTCCCTCTCCGGCGGCGAGGGCCAGCGGCTCAAGCTCGTCAACCACCTCGGCAGCGAACTGACCGGCCTGACCTACATCTTCGACGAGCCCAGCGTCGGCCTGCACCCCCGGGACGTCAGCCGGCTCAACGACCTCCTGCGCGCGCTGCGCGACAAGGGCAACACCGTCCTCGTCGTCGAGCACGACCCCGACGTCATGGCCGTCGCCGACCACGTCGTCGAGATCGGCCCGCGGGCCGGTGTGCACGGCGGCACGATCGTCTTCGAGGGCGGCTACGACGAACTCCGCGCGGCCGACACCCTCACCGGGCAAGGTCTGCGGCGCACCGGCGGGATCAAGGAGAACCCACGCCCGTTCGAGCGGACGCTGCCGATCCGGAACGCGACGGTGCACAACCTGAAGGACGTCTCCACCGAGATCCCGGTCGGCGTCCTGACCGCCGTCACCGGCGTCGCCGGCGCCGGCAAGAGCTCCCTGATCGCCCACGCCCTGCGCAGCCGGCACCCCGGTGCCGTCTTCGTCGACCAGTCGCCCATCCCGCGCTCCTCGCGCTCCACCCCCGCCAGCTACCTGAAGCTGATGGACCCGATCCGCAAGCTCTTCGCCAAGGCGAGCGGCGAGGACCCCAGCCTGTTCAGCTTCAACTCCAAGGGCGCCTGCGACGAGTGCGAGGGCCGCGGCCTGCTCATCACCGAGGTCGCCTACATGGACCCGGTCACCACGCACTGCGAGGTCTGCGAGGGCCGCCGCTTCAAGGAAACGGTGCTCCAGCACCGGGTGGGCGGCAAGAACATCGCGGACGTGCTGGAGATGTCCGCCGAGGAGGCCGCGGGCTACTTCCCCTACGGACCGCTGCGCACCAAGGCCGGGGCGCTCATCGAGACCGGCATCGGCTACCTCGGCCTCGGCCAGTCGCTCGCCACCCTCTCCGGCGGCGAACGGCAGCGGCTCAAGCTCGCCGACCGGCTCGCCGGCTCGGGCACCGTCTACATCCTCGACGAGCCCACCACGGGCCTGCACCTGTCCGACATCGACAACCTCGTCGGCCTGCTGAACCGGATCGTCGACCGGGGCAACACCGTGGTGGTCATCGAGCACGACCTGGCCGTGATCTCCCAGGCGGACTGGGTCGTCGACCTCGGGCCCGAGGGCGGCAACCACGGCGGCGAGATCGTGTTCACCGGTACCCCGGCCGACCTCGCGCGGGCACGGAACTCCCACACCGGCGAGCACCTGCGCATCATGCTCGGCCGATAGCGTCCCGCCGGCCGGTCCGCCCTCCTGCGGCGGGCCGGCCCACGGGCCGTTCCCCGGTCCCGTCCTCCGGGCGCGCGACCGGCTGCGTCCTCGTCCTGGCCGCGTACCGCGCCGACGCGTAACGTGACGCCCTATGAAGATCCTCATCAGCGCCGACATGGAAGGCGCCACCGGTGTCACCTGGCCGGCCGACGTGTTGCCGGGGACGCCGCAGTGGGAGCGCTGCCGGTCGATGTTCACCTCGGACGTCAACGCCGCGGTGCTGGGCTTCTTCGACGGCGGCGCCGACGAGGTGCTCGTCAACGAGGCCCATTGGACCATGCGGAACCTGCTGCTGGAGCGGCTCGACGAGCGGGCGCAGATGCTCACCGGACGGCACAAGGCGCTGTCCATGGTGGAGGGCGTGCAGCACGGGGACGTCGACGGCATCGCCTTCATCGGCTACCACGCGGGGGCCGGCATGGAGGGCGTCCTCGCGCACACCTACCTCGCCAACCAGATCACGGGTGTCTGGCTGAACGACGTACGGGCCAGCGAGGGGCTGCTCAACGCGCACGTCGTCGCCGAGTACGGGGTGCCGGTCGTGCTGGTCACCGGCGACGACGTGGCCTGCGAGGACGCGCTCGGCTACGCGCCCGAGGCGCTGAAGGTCGCGGTCAAGGACCATGTCTCGCGGTACGCCGCGGTGTGCCGGACACCGGCGAGGACCGCCTCCGACATCCGGGCGGCGGCCAAGGAGGCCGCGGCACTCGCGGTGCGTCAGGAGCCGGTGAGCGGCGGACCGTTCACCGTCGCGGTGGAGTTCGACGCCGAGCACCTGGCGGCGGCCTCCACCGTCGTGCCGGGTGTCGCCCGCATCGGCGAGCGGAAAGTGGCGTACACCCACGAGACCATGTTCGAGGCGATCCGTACCTTCAAGGCGGTCACCACGATCGCCTCGGCCGCGGTGGAGGAGCAGTATGGCTGAGCAGCCCGGGAGCACGGACGCGCAGGCGCTGGAGGAGGTCGTCCGGTTCACCTCCGACCTCATCCGCATCGACACCACGAACCGCGGCGGCGGTGACTGCCGGGAACGCCCGGCCGCCGAGTACGCCGCCGCGCTGCTCGCGGAGGCCGGATGCGAGCCCACGCTGCTGGAGCGCACCGAGGGCCGGACCAACGTCGTCGCCCGCATCGCGGGCACCGACCCGTCCGCCGACGCGCTGCTGGTGCACGGTCACCTCGACGTGGTGCCCGCCGAGGCCGCCGACTGGAGCGTGCACCCGTTCTCCGGGGAGGTCCGCGACGGCGTCGTCTGGGGCCGCGGCGCGGTCGACATGAAGAACATGGACGCGATGATCCTCGCGGTCGTGCGCGCCTGGGCCCGAGGGGGCGTACGGCCCCGCCGGGACGTGGTGATCGCGTTCACCGCGGACGAGGAGGCCAGCGCCGAGGACGGCTCCGGCTTCCTCGCCGACCGGCACGCCGCGCTGTTCGAGGGCTGCACCGAGGGCGTCAGCGAGTCGGGGGCGTTCACCTTCCACGACGGCGGCGGCCGGCAGATCTACCCGATCGCCGCCGGCGAGCGCGGCACCGGCTGGCTCAGGCTCACCGCGCGCGGGCGGGCCGGGCACGGCTCCAAGGTGAACCGGGAGAACGCGGTCACGCGGCTCGCCGCCGCCATCACCCGGATCGGCGACCACCAGTGGCCGCTGCGGCTGACCCCGACCGTGCGGGCGGCCCTCACCGAACTCGCCGCCGTGTACGGCATCGACACCGACCTGCGCGACGTCGACGCGCTGCTCGACAAGCTCGGCCCCGCCGCGAAGCTCGTCGAGGCCACCGTCCGCAACAGCGCCAACCCGACGATGCTGGACGCCGGCTACAAGATCAACGTCATTCCGGGCGAGGCCGTCGCCCACGTGGACGGGCGCTTCCTGCCGGGCACCGAGGAGGAGTTCCGCGGCACCCTCGACCGGCTCACCGGGCCGGACGTGCACTGGGAGTTCGAGCACCGCGAGGTCGCCCTCCAGGCGCCGGTGGACTCGCCGACGTACGCCCGGATGCGTGCCGCCGTCGAGGAGTTCGCCCCGGAGGGGCACGTGGTGCCGTACTGCATGTCCGGCGGCACGGACGCCAAGCAGTTCTCGCGGCTCGGCATCACCGGCTACGGCTTCGCGCCGCTGAAGCTGCCGGAGGGCTTCGACTACCAGGCCCTCTTCCACGGCGTCGACGAACGCGTCCCCGTCGAGGCGCTGCACTTCGGGGTGCGCGTCCTCGACCGGTTCCTGCGCACGGCCTAGAGGAGTGGGGGAGACAGTGCGGACCCTGGCGTACGGATCGTGGCCCTCGCCCGTCGACGCGGCGCTCGCCGCCGCGCACGACGGCCGCCCCGAGGACGTGGGCTTCGTCGGCGACGAGGTGTGGTGGACCGCGCCCCGGCCCACCGAGGGCGGGCGGCGCACCCTGGTGCGGCGGCACCCCGACGGCAGGGAGGAGCCGGTGCTGCCCCCGCCGTGGAACGTGCGCAGCCGCGTCATCGAGTACGGCGGCCGGCCCTGGGCCGTGCTCATGACCGGCACCGGCCCGCTGGTGCTCTTCGTGAACTTCGCCGACCAGCGGCTCTACGCGTACCGGCCGGGCGGCGAACCGCAACCGCTGACCCCCGTCTCCCCGGTGGGCGGCGGGCTGCGCTGGGCGGAGCCGCAGCCGCGCCCCGAACGCGGCGAGGTGTGGTGCGTCCTGGAGGAGTTCACCGGCGACGGCCCCACCGACGTGCGCCGGGTCCTTGCGGCGGTGCCGCTGGACGGCTCGGCCGCCGACGACCGGGACGCGGTGCGCGAACTCACCGACGACCGGCACCGGTTCGTCACCGGCCCCCGCGTCTCACCGGACGGGCGGCACGCGGCCTGGCTCGCCTGGGACCACCCGCGCATGCCCTGGGACGGCACCGAGCTGCTCGTCGCCGGGATCGGCCCCGACGGCGCCTTCCAGGAGGCACGGACCGTCGCGGGCGGGCCGCAGGAGTCGATCGCCCAGGTCGACTGGGCCCCGGACGGTGCCCTGCTGTACGCCTCCGACCGCACGGGCTGGTGGAACCTCTACCGCGACGGCAGTGCGCTGTGCCCCCGTCAGGAGGAGTTCGGCGGGCCGTTGTGGAAGCTCGGCCTGCGCTGGTTCGCGCCGCTGGACAGCGGCCTGATCGCCGTCCTGCACGGCCGCGGCGCCGCCGGTCTCGGGATACTGGACCCCGAGACCGGCGAGGTCGTCGACGCGGCCGGCCCCTGGACCGAGTTCGCGCCCACCCTGGCGGCGCACGGCGAGCGGGTGGTGGCCGTCGGGGCCGGCCCGCGCAGCGCCTACGAGGTGGTGGAGCTGGACGCCGCCACCGGCCGCGCACGGGTGATCGGCGCCCCGCACGAGGACGCCGTCGACCCCGCCTACTACCCCCGCCCGCGGATCCGCACCTTCACCGGCCCCGACGGCCGTGAGATCCACGCCCACGTCTACCCGCCGCACCACCCGGACTGCACCGCCCCCGGTGACGAACTGCCGCCGTACGTCGTCTGGGCGCACGGCGGACCCACCAGCCGGTCGCCCCTGGTGCTGGACCTGGAGATCGCCTACTTCACCTCGCGCGGCATCGGCGTCGCGGAGGTCAACTACGGCGGCTCCACCGGGCACGGCCGGGAGTACCGCAACCGGCTGCGCGAACAGTGGGGGGTGGTCGACGTCGAGGACTGCGCGGCCGTCGCCCTCGCCCTCGCGGACGAAGGCACCGCCGACCGGGGCAGGCTCGCCGTACGGGGCGGCAGCGCGGGCGGCTGGACCGCGGCCGCGTCGCTGGCCACGACCGACGTCTACGCCTGCGGCACGGTCATCTACCCGATCCTCGACCTGACCGGCTGGGGCACGGGGGAGACCCACGACTTCGAGTCGCGGTACCTGGAGACCCTGATCGGGCCGTACGCCGACGTGCCCGGCCGGTACGCGGAGCGGTCGCCCACCGAGCACGCCGACCGGGTGACCGTGCCCTTCCTGCTGCTCCAGGGCCTGGACGACGTCATCTGCCCGCCCGTGCAGTGCGAGCGGTTCCTCGCCCGCATGGCGGGCAGGGGCGTGCCGCACGCGTACATCGCCTTCGAGGGCGAGGGTCACGGGTTCCGACGTGCCGAGACCATGGTGCGTGCCCTGGAGGCCGAACTGTCCCTCTACGCACAGGTGTTCGGGCTGAACGTGCCCGGCGTCCCGAACCTGGAGCTGACGAAGTGAAGTCCCTGCTGCGGCCGCACCGACTGGCTCCCGGCGCCCGCGTGGCCGTCGTCGCGCCCAGCGGGCCGGTGCCCGAGGAGCGGCTGCAGGCCGGGCTGGACGTGCTGCGCGGCTGGGACCTCGACCCGGTCGTGGCCCCCCACGTGCTGGACCGGCACAGCACGTTCGACTACCTCGCGGGCGCGGACGCCGACCGGGCCGCCGATCTCCAGGGTGCCTGGTGCGACCCGTCCGTGGACGCCGTGCTGTGCGCCCGCGGCGGGTACGGCGCCCAGCGCATGGCCGACCTGCTCGACTGGGAGGCGATGCGCGCGGCCGGCCCGAAGGTGTTCGTCGGCTTCAGCGACGTCACGGCGCTGCACGAGGCGTTCGCGACGAGGCTGGGCCTGGTGACCCTGCACGGGCCGATGGCGGCCGGGGCCGACTTCATCAAGAACGCCCGGGCGCAGGACCACCTCAAGGCCACGCTGTTCGTCCCGGAGACCGTCCGCACGATCGTCTCCGGCGGCACGCCCCTGGTCCCGGGCCGGGCGCGGGGCGTCACGCTCGGCGGCTGCCTGACCCTGCTCGCCGCCGAGCTGGGCACTCCGCGCGCCCGCCACTGCGCGCGCGGCGGGCTGCTGTGCCTGGAGGACGTGGGGGAGGAGACCTACCGGCTGGACCGCTCCGTGACCCAACTGCTTCGGGCCGGCTGGCTGGACGGGGTCCGCGGGGTGCTGCTCGGGTCCTGGGAGGAGTGCGAGCCGTACGAGCGCGTGCGCCCGCTGCTCGTCGACCGGCTGGGCGGCCTCGGTGTGCCGGTCGTCGAGGACTTCGGCTTCGGGCATTGCGAGGGCGCGCTGACCATACCCTTCGGGGTCACGGCGGAACTGGACGCCGGCGCGGGCACGCTGACGCTGGACCAACCGGCGCTGCGCTGACGCCCTTTTCGCTGACCGTCCGTCAAACACCCGTCACGGTGATTGACCCACGCCTGACACGTGTCACACGATGACATCCGGCCAGTACCTACTGGCCGGTAAGTCGGGTTGTCCTCAGGTAGTCCTCAGTGTGGAGGTCTCTGTGCCCCGTCGTGCCCACCGCCGTCTCCGCAGATCCCGCGCCGCCTGTGCGCTCACCCTCGGCGCCGCCCTCACCGTCCCCCTCGGCCTCACCACCCCCGCCGCCGCGGCCGGCCAGTACACCGTCACGCCGCTGAAGCTCACGGTCCGCGCGGGCGAGCGCACCTGCACGATCGACGCCGACCTGTACCGGCCGGCGGGCGTGGACGCAAGCCGCCCGGCCCCCGCCGTGCTCACCACCAACGGCTTCGGCGGCAGCAAGTCCGACGGCCGGACCGACGCCATCGGCAGGGCCTTCGCCCAGCGCGGCTACGTCTCGCTGGCCTACTCGGGGCTCGGGTTCGGCAGGTCCGGCTGCCTGATCTCCCTCGACGACCCCGGCGTCGACGGAGCCGCCGCCTCCCAGCTGATCGACTTCCTCGGCGGCAAACGGGCCGCCGACGACGGCACCACCGCCGACTTCGTCACCCTCGACCGGGCGGGCGACCCGCGCGTCGGCATGATCGGAGGGTCCTACGGGGGCGCCGTCCAGCTGGCCACGGCCGCCGTCGACCACCGCGTCGACGCGCTCGTGCCCATGATCACCTGGAACGACCTGGCCTACTCCCTCGCCCCGAACAACACCGTCGGCGCCGCCGACGTCCCCGGTGCCTTCAAATGGCAGTGGACCAACGGCTTCTACCTCATCGGCGAGGGCCAGCCGCTGCTCGCGCCGAGCCTCGACCCGTCCCGCATCAACACCATCGACTGCCTGCACTTCGTCAGCCGGGCGTGCCAGACCGTCCGCACGCTCAACTCCGGCCGCTACCCGGCGGACCGGACCGCCGACCTGCTCGACTACGCGCGCGGCGTCTCCCCGGTGTCGTACCTGAACCGCGTCGAGGCGCCGACCCTGCTGGTGCAGGGCCAGGCCGACACCCTCTTCAACCTCAACGAGGCGACCGCGACGTACAAGGCGCTCCGGGCCCGGGGCACCCCCACCAAGATGATCTGGCAGTCCTGGGGCCACAGCGGCGGCCTCACCGACCCGGCGTCCGGCGAACTGAACCTCGCCCAGGGCAACCTGGAGAGCGCCTACGTCGGCAGGCGCATCCTCGCCTGGTTCGACCGCCACCTCCACAAGAAGGACGTCGACACCGGCCCGGCCTTCGCCTACCACCGCGACTGGATCACCGACCCGCAAGCCACCTACGCCACCGCCGACCGCCTCCCCGCGGCCGGCCACGACCTGTACCTGTCCGGCGACGGCGAACTCGTCGACGACCGCGCCGAGGTGGCCCGCGGCAGCCGCACCTACACCAACTGGCCGGTCCCCACCAGCCACTCCGAGAGCTCCCTCGCCGGCATCCTCGGACTGCCGGACCCGGCGCCGTACGACACCAAGGGCACCTACCTGGCCTGGACCAGTGACCCGCTGGAGAGCGACCTCGACGTGGTCGGCGCGCCCCGGGCCACGCTGAAGGTCGTCTCACCGGCGGCCGAGCGGACCCAGGACTCCGGCGACGCCGCCGACAAGCTGGTGCTCTTCGCCAAGCTGTACGACGTCGCCCCCGACGGCAGGCAGACGCTGGTGCACCGGCTCGTCGCGCCGGTCCGTGTCCCCGACGTCACGAAACCGTTCACCGTCACCCTGCCCGGGATCGTGCACCGCTACGAGGAGGGGCACCGGCTGCGGTTCGTGATCGCGGCGAGCGACGGGGCGTACCTCGGCAACCGCGGGATCAAACCGGTGACCGTGGTCAGCGCCCCCGGGGACACCGGGGTGCTCCGGTTGCCGGTGACCGGAGGATGAGCCACCTGGGCCCGTCGTAGGCTGGCGGGATGCCGCACACCGCGTCCCGCCACCTCGCCGAAGGCCCCCGCGTGGGCATACGGCACTTCACGTACGCCGACGGTGACGAGTTCACCGCCCGCGCCCGGGAGAGCAAAAACCTGCACCACCCGTGGCTCTTCCCACCGGACAGCACCGCCGCCTACACCGCGTACGCCGGCCGGCTGATCGAGGACCCGACCAAGGCCGGGTTCCTGGTGTGCGAGCTGGACGGCGGAGGCATCGCCGGATTCATCAACATCAACAACATCGTCCAGGGCGGCTTCCTCAGCGGCGCCCTCGGATACGGCGCCTTCGCCCACGCGGCGGGCCGCGGGCTGATGCGCGAGGGGCTGGACCTCGTCGTGCGGTACGCGTTCGGCCCGATGCGGCTGCACCGGCTGGAGATCAACGTGCAGCCCGGCAACGCGGCCTCCATCGCGCTGGCCCGCGCCTGCGGCTTCCACCTGGAGGGCTTCTCGCCGAGGATGCTCTACATCGACGGCGCCTGGCGCGACCACCAGCGCTGGGCCATCACCGCCGAGACCGTGACTTCCGGTTGATCTTCATGGTGTCCAGGTCCGTGACGGTCGACCTGAGATCCCGGAACCCGTAGCCGAGCGCCCGCAACGCCGTCTCGGCCCGGTCCTCGGCGAGCGCCCCCGCCATCTCCTCGCCGTCCGCCGCGTCCGACACCACGACGTACCGCATCGAGAAGTGCTTGAGCGGCGACGCCTCGTACGACAGCGAGCCCTCCTCGGTGAACCGCATGCTCGCCATCCCGTGGTCGGCGGCCTCGGCGAGCAGCCGGGCGCGGGCCTCTTCCGTCAGGCCCTCCCAGGTGCCCCGGACGATCACCCGATAGGTGTGCTGCTCGCTCACGTACGCTCCACTCCTTCGTCTCCGGGCCGCCGCCGCAGCCGAAGGCCCGACTGTACGTCGCCGAGGCCGGACCGCGCCCGGAATATCGCCGCCCGGCCGACCGCGGCGATCCCGGCCGGTCCCGCCCCTGTTCAGCTCGCCGGCGAGCGGCTTCCATGGGGAAGCGTGACGACGATCCGACACGAGGTACTGACCCTGCCCGCCGCCGCGCCGGGCCCCGACAACCCGCTGCCGCCGCTGCGCCCCCTGGACGAGGCCCACCGCATCGACGACCGGGACCGGGCCGCCCTGCCGCGGGACATGGCCCGGCAGGTCGACTACGAGCCGCTGCGCAGCCTGCTGCCGGTGCGGGTCCGGGACGGGTACGACCGGTCGCGGACACCGCGCGAGGTCGACGCCCTCGTCATCGAGAACGACCGGCTGAAGGCCACCGTCCTGCCCGGCCTCGGCGGCCGGATCGCCTCCCTGCACCACAAGCCGACCGGACGTGAACTCCTCTACGTCAACCCGGTGTTCCAGCCCGCCAACTTCGCCCTCAACGGCGCCTGGTACTCCGGCGGCATCGAATGGAACATCGGCGCCACCGGCCACACGACCCTGTCCTGCTCACCCCTGCACGCGGCCCGCGTCCCGGCCCCCGACGGCGGGGAGATGCTGCGCCTGTGGGAGTGGGAGAGGCTGCGCGACCTGCCCTTCCAGGTCGACCTGTGGCTGCCGGACGGCTCGGACTTCCTCCACGTCGGCGTCCGGATCCGCAACCCGCACGAGCGCCCTGTGCCCACCTACTGGTGGTCCAACATCGCCGTGCCCGAGGAGCGCCGCGTCCTCGCCCCCGCCGACGAGGCCTGGCACTTCGGCTACGAGCGCCGGCTGCGCCGGGTGCCCGTGCCGCGACACGCGGGCGCCGACCGGACGTACCCGCTGAACAGCACGTACGCCGCCGACTACTTCTACGAGCTGCCCGAAGGCCGCCGCCGCTGGATCGCCGCACTCGACGAGCACGGGCACGGACTGGTGCAGACGTCGACCGACGCGCTGCGCGGCCGGAAGCTGTTCGTCTGGGGCACGGGACCCGGCGGGCGGCGCTGGCAGGAGTGGCTCACCGAGCCCGGCACCGGCGGCTACTGCGAGATCCAGGCCGGACTCGTCCGCACCCAGCTGGAGCACGTCCGGCTGGAGGCGGAGAGCGAGGTGTCCTGGCTGGAGGCGTACGGACCGCTGGAGGCGAGCCCCGAGGGCGAGTGGCACACCGTGCTGCGCGAGGCGGAGGCCCGGCTGGAGACCGCCCTGCCCAGGGCTGCCGTCGACGCGGCCCACGACGCCTGGAAGCCGTACGCCGACACCGAACCCGTCGGGATCCTCGCCGCCGGCTCGGGGTGGGGCGCCCTCGAAGTGCTGCGCACCGGCTGGAAACTGCCCGGCACACCCTTCGGCGAGGACACCGTCGGTGACGCCCAGGCACCCTGGCTCCATCTGCTGCGCGCCGGATCCTTCCCGGACGCCCGGAGGGCGGAGCCGTACGACGAGACGCTGGTCGCCCCGCCATGGCGGGACATGCTGGAGACCGCGCCCGCCACACCCGTCACCGAGTACCACCTCGGCATCGCCCAGTGGCACGCCGGCGACCGGGCACAGGCGGTGCGCAGCTGGGAACGGGGCCTGCGGTCCGCCCCGGCCGGCTGGCCGTTGCTGCGCTGCCTCGCCGTGGCCGACCAGGAGGACGGTCACCACGAGCGGGCCGCCGACCGGTACGCCGAGGCCTTCGACGACCTGTGCGAGCGGCGCGGGGACGACGAGCGGTGGACGGAGCTCTCGGCCGCGCTCGGCCGCGAGGCCGTCCAGGCGCTGCTGGCTGCGGGACGCCCGGCCGACGCCCGTTCCGTGTGGGAGCGGTTGACTCCCGGGACCCGCGCCCGGGGCAGGTTCCGGCTGCTCGAGATCGGTCTGCTGCTCGCCGAGGGACGCGGCGAGCAGGCGCGGGCGGTGTTCGACGACGGCTTCGAGGTCGCCGACCTCAGGGAGGGGGAGGAGGCCATCGGGCGGCTGTGGGCCCGCCTCGGCCCCGAACCGCTGCCCGCCCGGCTCGACTTCAGGATGCGGCCGGACGGGAGCTGACCCCGCCCGGCCGGAAGGTCACGCGCGCCGGTCCACGTACTCGTACACCACGCCGTCCGGGTGCCGGGCGATCAGGTTGCGTCCCGCGGGCGTCGGTACGGGGCCCGCGATGATGTCGGCACCCAGTTCACCGAGGACGCGGTGGGCCTCGTCGACGTCCGCGACGGCGATCGTCGCGGCGACCTTGCGCAGCAGTTCCAACTGGGACTCCGGTCCGCTCATCAGCAAGAAGCAGCCGACGGCGGCGACTTGGACACCACCGCGTTCGAAGCGGAGGGCCCGGCCGCCGGCGACGCCCTCGTAGAAGGGGATCGCCTTGTCCAGATCGTCGACGTAGACGCGCAGTGTCGCTCCCAGAATGTCCATGCGCAGGAGCCTAGTTGGCGCCGCGGGGGCCCGGCTCATGGAAGGCCCGCTCGCGGGTACCCGGGAGGCATGGACCGCTTGGATCATCTGGAACATCTGGACAAGCATCTGGTCGACGAACTGGCCCAGGTGGCACGCGAGACCGTCCGCGACGAACTGCGCGAACAGACCCGCAAGCAGCGCCGTACGGCCGTGCTGTACGCCGCGTCCGGCGCCGCCGCCCTCTACGCGGGCGCGGCCGTCGCACTCGCCGTGGGCCTGGCCCTCGCCATCGGCCTGCCGGACTGGGCCGCCGCGCTGATCACCGCCGCCGTCCTGGCGGTCGTGGCCCACCTGCTGCGCGGTGCCGCCCGGCCCTCCGGGACCCGGACGGGGTCCGCGCACGACCCGGCGCTCGCCGCCGGTCACGGGCACCCCGTCGGCGGCACGGCGCCGGGCGCGCCGCCGAGCGGGCTCGGCATGCCCTACCCGCCCATGCCGCCCGTGGCACCCGGTGGCGCCGGCGGGGCGACCGGCGCCCCGGGTGCGGGCACGCCGGCGCCGGGCGGCACCGGACCGGCGGCGCCGCGCCAGGACGACATCGACCCCGAGGCCCCGCACGGCCGCGCCTGAGCGGCCGGAGGCGGCGGTGGGCCCCCGGACGCCCGTCCGGGGGCCCACCGCCGCGCGGGTCAGGTGCCCTGCTGGAGCTGCGGCAGCACCTTCGTACGGTAGAAGTCGAAGAAGCCGCGGAGGTCGGGGCCGATCTGGTTGACGTAGATCCGGTCGAACCCGGCGTCGGCGAACTGCTTCAGCTCGGCGACGTGTTCGTCGGCGTCGTCGCCGCACACCCGGTTCTGCCGCACCATGTCCTCGGTGACCAGCGTCTGCACCTGCTCGAAGTGCTTGGGCGAGGGCAGCACCTGGCCCAGCTCGCCGGGCAGCAGCTCGTTCGGCCACAGCCGGTGCACCGTCCGCACGGCCTCGTCCCGGTCGGTGTCGAAGCAGACCTTGGTGCCGCCGCTGACCGGTTTGGCGCCGCCTCCGCCCTTGCGGTACTGCTCCACCATCGACG
The DNA here is from genome assembly GCF_014650995.1 of Streptomyces viridiviolaceus. GTDB lineage: Bacteria > Actinomycetota > Actinomycetes > Streptomycetales > Streptomycetaceae > Streptomyces > Streptomyces viridiviolaceus. The sequence goes on along the minus strand of NZ_BMWA01000001.1, from coordinate 327,500 downwards.
TGTCCGGCGTCATCGTGATGTAGCCGTCGCCCACCCGGGCCGCCAGCTTGGTCGCCGCCGGTCCGAAGCCGGAGACGTCGATCGGGACGGGCTCGTCCGGGACGGTGTACAGGCGGGCGTTCTCCACCGTGTAGTGCGTGCCGTGGTGGTTGACCTCCTCGCCGGTGAACAGCCGGCGCATCACGAGGATGGCCTCCTCCAGCATCTCCAGTCGCACGTGCGCGGGCGGCCAGGCGTCTCCGAGGATGTGTTCGTTGAGCGCTTCACCGGTGCCGACGCCGAGCCGGAAGCGGCCCCCGGTCATCACCGCGCTGGTCGCCGCCGCCTGCGCCACCACCGCCGGGTGGACGCGCACCGTCGGGCAGGTCACCGCCGTCTCGACGGGCAGGGACACGGCCTCGGACAGCGCGCCGATCACCGACCACACGAACGGGCTCTGGCCCTGCTCGTCGTTCCAGGGGTGGAAGTGGTCCGAGATCCACAGCGCCTGGAACCCGGCCTGCTCGGCCATCCGCGCCTGCTCGATGAGCTCGGCGGGACCGTACTGCTCGCAGGAGAGGAAATAGCCGTACTCGGGCATGGGCGTGCCTCCGGGACGTGGGGGGTGGTCCCGGGCCGAGTACCCGGGCGCCCGGCGGGAAACCGGCGGCGCGGGGGGGCGCGGCGGACGTCCGGGTGCCCCCGGCCGGACGTTTGGGCGCCCCGGCCAAGGGGACGCGGAAGGCTCACGAGGTACGCGACAGCCCGGAGGCGAACCGTGAGCCGACCCCGCATCGTGATCGTCGGTGCCGGCTTCGCCGGGTACCGGACGGCCCGCACCCTGTCCCGGCTCACCCGGCACCAGGCCGACATCACCCTGCTCAACCCGACCGACTACTTCCTGTACCTGCCCCTGCTGCCCCAGGTCGCCGCCGGAGTGCTGGAGCCGCGCCGGGTCACCGTCTCCCTGTCGGGCACCCTGCCGCGGGTGCGGCTGGTGCTGGGCGAGGCCGACGGCATCGACCTCGACCGGCACACCGTGCACTACACCGGCCCCGAGGGCGGTGAGGGCACCCTGTCCTACGACCGGCTGGTGCTCGCCGCGGGCAGCGTCAACAAGCTGCTGCCGATACCCGGCGTCGCCGAGCACGCCCACGGCTTCCGCGGGCTGCCCGAGGCCCTGTACCTGCGGGACCACGTCACCCGCCAGGTGGAGCTGGCGGCCGCGACCCGGGACCGCGACGAGTGCGCCGCCCGGTGCACCTTCGTCGTGGTCGGCGCCGGATACACCGGTACGGAGGTCGCCGCGCACGGCCAGATGTACACCGACTCGCAGGTGCGCAGGCATCCGCTCAGGGCCGGGATGCGGCCGCGCTGGATGCTGCTGGACGTCGCGCCCCGGGTGCTGCCCGAGCTGGACGAACGGCTCTCCCGCACCGCCGAGCGGGTGCTGCGGCAGCGGGGCGTCGACGTGCGGATGGGGACCTCCGTGAAGGAGGCCACGCACGACGGGGTACTGCTCACCGACGGTACGACCGTGGACACGCGCACGCTGGTGTGGTGCGTCGGCGTGCGGCCCGACCCGCTCGTGGAGTCCCTCGGGCTGCCCCTGGAACGCGGCCGGCTGCTGGTCGACCCCCACCTCCAGGTGCCGGGGCGCCCGGAGCTGTACGCCTGCGGTGACCTGGCGGCCGTGCCCGACCTCAACAACCCCGGCTCGTTCACGCCGATGACCGCGCAGCACGCCTGGCGGCACGGCAAGGTCTGCGCCCGGAACGTCGCCGCGTCGCTCGGCATCGGTGAGCGGCGCGTCTACCGCCACCGGGACATGGGCTTCGTCGTCGACCTGGGCGGCGCCCAGGCAGCCGCCGATCCGCTCGGCGTCCCGATGTCCGGCCCGGTGGCGGGCGCCGTGACCCGCGGCTACCACCTGGCGGCGATGCCCGGCAACCGCGTCCGGGTCGCCGCGGACTGGCTGCTCGACAGCGTACTGCCGCGCCAGGCGGTGCAGTTGGGGCTCGTACGCTCCTGGTCGGTGCCCCTGGAGTCGGCGTCGCCTGAGCTGGCGCGGGTGCCGGGCGGAGCGGAGGGCCGCAAGGACGCGGAGCCGTCCCGCGACGGCCGCCGTGCCGACGACGCCCCCGCCGGGAGCCCGTCCGGTACCGCGGCCGCACGGAGCCCCTCCGGTGGAGCGTCGGCCGGGTCCGGGAGGGTCCGGCCCGGTGGCGAACCGGCGCGGAACGAGCCGGGTGGCGGGTCCGTGCCGAGCCCCTCGGGTGGTGCGTCGGCCCGGTCCGGGCCGGTGGCCGGGGCCGGGCCCGACAAGGAGCGTTCCGGACGCGAACAGTCCCGGCCCGGCGGCGACACTGCCACAGACCGGTCCGGCGGTGAGCCCGCCGAGGGCCGGCCCGGTGGCGGACCGGCCAAGTACCGGCCTGGGGGTGAGCCCGCCAGGAATCGGAGCGGTGGCGAACCGGCCAGGAATCAGCCCGGTGGCGAGCCGGCCAGGAATCGGAGCGGTGGTGAACCGGCCAGGAATCAGCCCGGTGGCGAGCCGGCCAGGAATCGGAGCGGTGGCGAACCGGCCAGGAATCAGCCCGGTGGCGAGCCGGCCAGGAATCGGAGCGGTGGCGAGCCGGCCAAGAATCAGCCCGGTGGTGAACCGGCCAAGAACCAGCCCGGTCGCGAGCCCGTCAGGAAGCAGCCCGGTGGCGAGGCCGTCAGGAAGCAGCCCGGTCGCGAGCCCGTCAGGAAGCAGCCCGGTGGTGAACCGGGCAGGAAGCCGCCCCGACCGGAGCCCGTGCGGAGCCGTTCCGCACGCGGGCCCGTCGAGCCCGCCCCCGACGTGGAACCCCCGCCCGGCCAGCCGCCCCCCGGGCCCGACATCGCACCCGGTCCCGTCAGGCGTGCCGACGGCCCCCCGGAAGGAGACTCATGAACACCGGTGAACTCGTCGAACTGGGACAGCAGTTGCGCGTGGACAGCGTACGGGCGTCCGCCGCCGCGGGCTCCGGGCATCCGACGTCGTCGATGTCCGCCGCGGACCTGATGGCCGTACTGCTCGCCAACCACCTCCGCTACGACTTCGAGCGCCCCGCCCACCCCGGCAACGACCGCTTCGTCCTCTCCAAGGGACACGCCTCGCCCCTGCTGTACTCCGCCTACAAGGCGGCCGGCGCCATCGACGACGACGAGCTGCTCACCTTCCGCAAGCTGGGCAGCCGCCTGGAGGGTCACCCCACGCCGCAGCGGCTGCCGTGGGTCGAGACGGCCACCGGTTCGCTCGGCCAGGGCCTGCCCGTCGGCGTCGGCATCGCCCTGTCCGGCAAACGGCTGGACCATGCCGACTACCGGGTGTGGGTGCTGTGCGGCGACAGCGAGATGGCCGAGGGCTCGGTGTGGGAGGCCGCCGAGCACGCCGGGCACGAGCGCCTCGACAACCTCACCGCGATCGTGGACGTCAACCGGCTCGGCCAGCGCGGCCCGACCCGGCACGGCCACGACCTCGACGCCTACGCCCGCCGCTTCCGCGCCTTCGACTGGCACACGGTGGAGATCGACGGCCACGACGTCGACGCCATCGACCGTGCCTACGGCGAGGCCCTGTCCACCAGGGGCCAGCCCACCGCCATCATCGCCCGCACCCTGAAGGGCAAGGGTGTGCAGGCCGTGGAGGACCGTGAGGGCCAGCACGGCAAGCCGGTGCCGGACGCCGACGAGGCGGTCGCCGAACTCGGGGGCCCGCGCGACCTCCGCGTCCAGGTGCACGAGCCGCCCTCCGCGCGGGCGCTGCACTCGGTCGGCTCCGGGCAGACGGAACTGCCCCGCTTCGAGACGGGCGACGAGGTCGCCACCCGCAACGCCTTCGGCCAGGCGCTGGCCGCGCTCGGCACGGCCCGAGGCGACGTCGTCGCCCTCGACGGCGAGGTCGGCGACTCCACCCGCGCCGAGTACTTCGCCAAGGAACACCCCGAACGCTACTTCGAGTGCTACATCGCCGAGCAGCAGATGGTCGCCGCCGCGGTGGGCATGGCGGCGCGCGGCTGGATGCCGTACGCCACCACCTTCGCCGCGTTCCTCACCCGCGCCCACGACTTCGTGCGGATGGCCTCGGTCAGCGGCTCCGGCATCAACCTCGTCGGCTCCCACGCGGGCGTCGCCATCGGCCAGGACGGGCCCAGCCAGATGGGTCTGGAGGACCTGGCGATGATGCGGGCGATCCACGGATCGACGGTGCTGTACCCGTGCGACGCCAACCAGACCGCGCACCTCGTCGCCGAGATGGCCGGCCTGGAGGGCATCCGCTACCTGCGCACCTCGCGCGGCGAGAGCAAGGTGATCTACGGCCCCGACGAGGAGTTCCCCGTCGGCGGCAGCAAGGTCCTGCGCTCCTCCGACCGGGACCGGCTCACGGTCGTCGCGGCGGGCGTCACGCTGCACGAGGCGCTGGCCGCCGCTGACGCGCTCGACGAGGGGGGCATCCCGGTCCGGGTGATCGACCTGTACTCGGTCAAGCCCGTCGACCGCGCCACCCTGCGGCAGGCCGCCGAGGAGACCGGCTGCCTGCTGACCGTGGAGGACCACCGCGAGGAGGGTGGCCTCGGGGACGCGGTCGCCGAGGCCTTCGGCGACGGGCGGCCCGTGCCGCGCCTGATCCGGCTCGCCGTCCGCACGATGCCGGGCTCGGCGTCCCCGGACGAGCAGCTGCACGCCGCGGGCATCGACGCCGAGTCCATCACGGCCGCCGCCAGGCTGCTGGTGGAGGAGGCGGTCGTGGCGTGAGCGGCGAGGCCGTACGGACCGTCCGGGCGGGACGCCACACGGTCGGGGTCCACCGGCCGGACAAGGTGCTCTTCCCCGGCGGTGACGGGGGCGGCGGCGAGGAGTACACGAAGAGCGACCTCGTCGACTACTACCGGGCCGTCGCCCCCTTCATGCTGCCGCACCTGCGTGGCCGCCCGCTGATGCTGGAGCGGCACCCGGACGGGGTGGACGGCCCGAGGTTCATGCAGAAGAACACGCCGGACACCTACCCGGAGTGGATCACCCGCGTCGAGGTGGCCAAGGAGGGCGGAACCGTCTGTCACACCGTCTGTGACGACAGCGCCACCCTCCTGTACCTCGCCGACCAGGCCGCCCTCACACTGCACCGCTGGCTGTCGCGGGCCGATGACCTCGGCCGGCCCGACCGGATGGTCTTCGACCTCGACCCGGCGGGCGACGACTTCGCCTCGGTACGGGAGGCGGCCCGGCTGCTGGGCGAGCTGCTCGACGCGCTGAAGCTGCCCTCGGGGCTGATGACCACCGGCTCCCGGGGACTGCACGTGGTGGTGCCGCTGAACGGGCATCAGGACTTCGACGAGGTGCGGGAGTTCGCGCGGGAGGTCGCCGACACCCTGGCCACCGCGCACCCCGACCGGCTCACCACCGCCGCCCGCAAGAAGGACCGCGGCGACCGGCTCTACCTGGACGTCCAGCGCAACGCGTACGCGCAGACCGCCGTCGCGCCCTTCACCGTCCGCGCCCTCCCCGGTGCGCCCGTGGCCACCCCCCTCTCCTGGGACGAACTGGAGGACCCCGCGCTGCACGCCCGCCGCTGGACCGTCGCGGACGCCGTCGAGCAGGCACGTACCCGCCCCTGGGCCGGGATCATGAGCCGCGCGCGGTCCCTGGGGCCGGCGCGGCGGCGGCTGAACGCCCTGCGCGGTTAGCGGGGCCGTCCGGGACGGGCGGCAGATGCCCGCGGTCGTGGAGGTTTGGCGAACACACTTGCGGCCACACGGAGGGGGAGGTGGCCATGTCGAACACGAAGAACACGTCCGAATCGCAGGGTTCGCAACAAAGTTCACAAAAGTCACAGAGCCCTCAAGAGCCCACTGAAGCCAGAAGCAACAGCAGTAACACCAGTAACGCACACAACAGCACGGCGGACCACAGGCTGAGCCCGATGGAGGTGCTGCGCCAGGCGCGCGCCCAGCTCGCGGAGCTCACCGGCATGACCGCCGAGTCCGTGTCGTCCTTCGAGCAGACGGAGGAGGGCTGGTCCCTGGAGGTCGAGGTCCTCGAACTCGAGCGGGTTCCCGACACGATGAGCCTGATGGCGAGCTACGAGGTGGAGCTGGACTCCCAGGGGGAGCTCACCGGCTACCGGCGCGTCCGGCGCTACGAGCGCGGGCGGGCCGAGGCGCGCAGGCCCGGCGGCCGCTAGGCCGCCCGACCGGACCCACACCCACAGACAAGGAGGAACAACCGGCATGACTGTCGTACCGGCACAACAGACCGGCGGCGGAGGCGGCAGCAGCGGCCTCTACGACGTACTTGAGCTTGTTCTGGACAGGGGGCTCGTCATCGACGCATTCGTGCGCGTCTCCCTGGTCGGCATCGAGATCCTGAAGATCGACGTACGCGTCGTCGTCGCCAGCGTCGACACCTATCTGCGCTTCGCCGAGGCGTGCAACCGGCTCGACCTCGAAGCCGGGCCGCGCAAGGCCCCGGGCCTGCCCGACCTGGTCGGCGAGATCACCGAGTCCGGCGCGCGCGGCAAGTCCAAGGGGGCACTGTCCGGCGCCGCCGAGACCATATCCGACGCCTTCAAGCAGGCCCGCGAAGAGGGCTCCGAGCGTGAGACCTCGCGTCCGCGGGCCCGCAGGACCACGGCCCCGCGCAGGAAGGAGGAGCAGGAGTGAGCACGTACGTCTACGGCATCACCGCCGATTCGCATCCCGCGCTCCCCGAGGGCATGGGAGGCGTCGGCGACCCGCCGCTCCCGGTGCGCATCCTCAAGGCCGGCGAGCTGGCGGCCGTCGTCAGCGACGCGCCCGAGGGGCTGCGGCCCAAGCGCAGGGAGCTGCTCGCCCACCAGAACGTGCTCAGCGAGGTGGGCGCCGCCGGCTGTGTGCTGCCCATGCGGTTCGGCAGCATCGCCCCCGACGACCAGGCGGTCACCGCGGTGCTCGCCGAGCGGGCCGAGCACTACCGGGAGCGTCTGCGGGCGCTGGACGGCTGCGTCGAGTACAACGTCAAGGCCAACCACGTCGAGGAAGCCGTTCTGCACCACGTGATGGCCGAGAACCCGGAGATCCGTGCCCTCGCGGAGTCTAACCGGAAGTCCGGCGGCGGCAGTTACGAGAGCAAGATCCAGCTGGGCGAGATGGTCGCCTCGGCGGTCAAGGCCAAGGAGTCCGAGGACGCCGGCGCGCTGGAGCGGCTGCTGGAGCCGGCCGCCGACGCGGTCAGCGTGGGCCCCGAGTCCACGGGCTGGCTCGCCAACGTGTCGTTCCTGGTGAACCGGTCCTCGGCCGAGGAATTCCTGGCCGCCGTGGAGCGGGCACGCAGTGAGCTGCCGCACCTGGAGGTGCGCGTGAACGGTCCGCTGCCGCCGTACAGCTTCGTCGAACCCGGCCCCGCCCAGCCCGCGGGCACCGCGGCAGGCGGCGCGGACACCGGAGCGGGGTGAGCGACGTGGGACTGATCTCCGAGGTCCTGCTGCTGCCGTTCGCTCCGGTGCGCGGCAGCGGGTGGGCCATCAGACAGCTGCTCCGGGAGGCCGAGCGGATCTACTACGACCCCGCCACGATCCGGGCCGAACTCGCCCGGCTCGAAGAGCAGTTGGAGGCCAGAGAGATCACCGAGGAGGAGTTCGACCGGCAGGAGGACGAGCTCCTGGACCGGCTGGAGATCGCTACGCGCGGCAGCGCGGGAACAGGCAACGGGACGGCACCATGAATCGTGTGGGAATCGGCCTCGCGGTAGGGGCCGGATATCTGCTGGGACGCACCAGGAAACTGAAGCTCGCGGTCGCCGTGGGCAGCATGGTGGCCGGCAAGAAGATGAACCTGACCCCGCGCGGGGTCGCGGACCTGGTCTCCCAGCAGCTGCAGAACAATCCGCAGTTCAAGGAGATCGGGGACCAGCTGCGGCAAGACCTGCGCGGCGTGGGCAAGGCGGCCTCGGGCGCCATGGTCGAGCGGCAGATCGACGCGCTCGCCGACCGCCTCCACGGGCGCACCGCCCAGGTGCGCGACCAGCTCTCGGGCGTGGCGTCCAAGGTGCCGGGTGTCGGTGCCGAGGCGGAATCCGGCGCCGAGGACGAGGAGGAGTACGAGGAGGAGCCGCGGGGCGCCGAGGGCGAGGAGGAGCCGCGGGGCGCCGAGGACGAGGAGGACGACGAGCCCGAGGGCGAGTCCGGCAGGCGGGGCGACCGGGAAGGCCGGCCCGCGAAGAAGGCTCCGCCTCAGGCACGCAAGGCCGCCAAGAAGGCGCCTGCCAAGAAGGCGCCTGCCAAGAAGGCGGCCGCGAAGAAGGCGGCCGCGAAGGCACCCGCAGGGAAGACGGCGGCCAAGAAGGCACAGCCCGCCGGTAAGGCGGCCTGGAAGAAGACAGCCGGTACCAGGAGCGCCGCCCGCGGTGCCCGGAGCGCCGGACTGCCGAAGGGCGGCGGTGAACGATGACGGAGACCCTCGGATCCGCGGCATCCGCGGCAGGCGGAGCGGCGAAGAAGAACCCCCTCGGCGACCTGGCCCACAGTGAGGCGGCCGACCGCCTCAAGGCCGAGGTGCAGGAGTACCTCGCCGCCCAGGCCCAGCGCCTGCTGGTCGGCGCCGGACGCAAGCTGGGCGAGACCACCGTCAAGCTCAACGACATCGCGGAGGGCAAGAGCCCCGGCTTCGCCAAGCTCGCCCTCGACGGCGGACGCAAGCTCGCCGAGGGCAAGGGCCCGATGCGGACGGCGCTGGAGCTCGGCGGCTCCAAGGTGAAGGACAGCGTAGTCGGGGCCTTCAAGAACCTCGGCGGCGGCGGCAAGAGCAAGCGCAAGCGCCGCGGCGGCCAGAAGCCGACCGTCATCATCGAGTACGTCGACGTCGGCGTACCGCTGCGCACCGCCTACGACCAGTGGACCCAGTACCAGGACTTCAGCACCTTCGCCAAGGGCGTCAAGAGCGCCAACCGCGCCGACGACACGACGTCCGACTGGCAGGCGAAGATCTGGTGGTCCAACCGCAGCTGGAAGGCGACGACCATCGAGCAGGTGCCCGACGACCGGATCCACTGGAGCTCCGAGGGCGCCAAGGGCACGACGAAGGGCGTCGTCTCCTTCCACCGGCTCGCGGACAGCCTCACCCGGGTCCTGCTGGTCATCGAGTACTACCCCTCCGGCCTGTTCGAGAAGACCGGCAACATCTGGCGTGCCCAGGGGCGCCGGGCCCGGCTCGACCTCAAGAACTTCGTCCGCTTCATCACGTTCAAGGGCGAGGCGGAGGACAGCTGGCGCGGCGAGATCCGCGACGGCGAGGTCGTCCGCAGCCACGAGGACGCGGTCGCCGAGGAGGAGCAGGAGCAGGAGGGCAAGGAGCAGGAAGGGGCCCCCGAGGACGAGGAGGAGTCCCGTTACGAGGAGGAAGAGCCGGAGGAAGAGCCGGAGGAGGAGTCCGAGGAGGAGCCCGAGGACGAGGAGGAGTACGAGGAGGAGTACCCCGAGGGCGAGTTCGAGGAGGACTACGACAGAGACGGTGAGGACGAGGACGAGCACGAGTATGCCGCCCGCGGGAGCCGTCGATGACGACACCCGGCCGGCTGCCCGAGCCCTACGGCCAGGGCCAGAGTGCCAACCTCGCCGACATCCTGGAGCGGGTGCTCGACAAGGGAATCGTCATCGCGGGCGACATCCGGATCAACCTGCTCGACATCGAGCTGCTCACCATCAAGCTGCGGCTCATCGTCGCCTCCGTCGACAAGGCCAAGGAAATGGGCATCGACTGGTGGGAGAGCGACCCGGCGCTCTCCTCGCGCGCCCGGCGCGACGAACTGACCCGGGAGAACGCCGCGCTGCGCGAGCGGCTGCGGGAGCTGGAATCGGGCCACGTACCCAGGGAGGCACCATGAGCGGACTGCGGTACGTCTACGCCGTCTGCCACCCCTTCGGCGCGGCCCTCCAGGCCCAGCTGACGGGCGTGGCCGGTGACCCGCCGAGACTGCTGAACCACCACGGCCTGATCGCCGTCGTCAGTCATGTGCCCGAGGCGGACTTCTCCGAGGAGGCGCTGCGGGCCCACCTGGAGGACCTGGACTGGCTGGCGGCGACCGCCCGCGCCCACCAGCAGGTCATCGACGCGCTCACCGCCGTGACCACGCCGCTGCCGCTGCGGATGGCCACCGTCTTCCGGGACGACAGCGGGGTGCGCGTGATGATGGAGGAGCGGGAGGACGACTTCCGCCGCACGCTCGACCGGCTGGAAGGCCGGGTGGAATGGGGCGTCAAGGTGTACGTCGAGACGGAGCCCGAGCCGTCCGCGCGGCCCGCGCCGCCCGGGCGGAAGGCCACCTCGGGCCGGGACTACCTGCGGCAGCGCCGCATGCAGACGCGGGCGCACGAGGACCAGTGGGCCAAGGCCGAGGAACTGGCGACGCGCCTGCACGAAACGCTGTCCTCCCGGGCCGACGACGCCACTCTGCACGCACCGCAGAATCCCACGCTCTCCGGTGCCGCCGGGCGGAACGTTCTCAATGCCGCCTATTTGGTGCGACGGGACGTTTCCGAGGAGTTCGTGGAAATGGTGGACCGGACGAAGGACGACGTCCCCGGAATTCGCGTGGAACTCACCGGACCCTGGGCCGCCTATTCCTTCGCCGGAGAGGAAACCACCCGCGAGGAAAACGCGGGGGAGGGGACGTGACCGTCGTAGAACGCCGTGAGATCGCCCTGGTGGACCTGCTCGACCGGCTGCTGGCCGGCGGAGTGGTGATCACCGGGGACATCACGCTGCGCATCGCGGACGTCGACCTGGTCCGCATCGACCTGAACGCGCTGATCAGCTCGGTCAACGCCAACGTCCCGTCACCGTGGGGGGACTGACATGACCGAACGCCGCAAACGGCTGGACCTGGAGCCCGACACGGTCGAGCGCGACCTCGTCAAGCTCGTGCTGACCGTCGTGGAACTGCTGCGCCAGCTCATGGAGCGCCAGGCGCTGCGCCGCTTCGACGAGGGCGACCTGAGTGAGGAGCAGGAGGAGCGCATCGGGCTCACCCTGATGCTGCTCGACGACCGCATGACCGAACTGCGGGAGCGCTACGGACTGCGGCCCGAGGACCTGAACCTGGACCTCGGGCCGCTCGGACCGCTGCTGCCCCGGGAGTGAGCCTCCCGGGGCAGCCGCCTCACCACCTGTACCAGCGGCCCCGTCCGCCACCTGCGGTCGTTCCGCGGACCAGGAAGCCCAGCAGCCACAGGACCAGGACCACCAGAGCGATCCACCACAGTGCCTTCACGGCGAAGCCGACACCGAACAGAACGATCGCGAGAAGCAATACGAGCAGAAGCGGAATCATAATGTGAACCTCCTGCCGTACTGGTTTCCCGAAATTCACAGATCAGGCTTCTTTCAGGCTTCCTTTCGGCACAGAATTTCTCCGTGCAGCACGCTGAACCAGCCGTCCTCCCGATTTCCCCACTCCCGCCAGGCCGCCGACACGGCCCGCAGCCGTTCCGGGGTCGCGTGTCCGCCCCCCACGGCGCGCTCGGCGTACGAGGACGCCACGGTGCGGTCCGCCCACAGGCCGCTCCACCACTCCCGCTCCTCGGGCGTGGCGAAGGTCCACGTGCCGGAGGTCGCCGTGATGTCCGTGAGCCCCGCCCGCAGCGCCCACGACCTCAGCCGCCGGCCGGCGTCCGGCTCGCCGCCGTTGGCCCGGGCCACCCGCCGGTACAGGTCCAGCCAGTCGTCCATCCCCGGTGACGCCGGGTACCAGGTCATGGCGCCGTAGTCCGAGTCGCGCACGGCGATGAACCCGTTCGGCCTGGCGACGCGCTTCATCTCGCGCAGCGCCTGCACCGGGTCGCCGACGTGCTGGAGCACCTGGTGGGCGTGGACCACGCAGAAGGTGTCGTCCGGGTAGTCCAGGGCGTGCACGTCGGCGACCGCGAAGTCGACGTTGCCCAGGCCGCGCCCGGCCGCCGTGGCGCGCGCCCGGTCCAGGATCTCCGGCGCCCGGTCCACGCCGGTGACGTGCCCGTCGGGGACCAGGGCCGCGAGGTCCGCGGTGATGGTGCCCGGACCGCAGCCGATGTCGAGGATCCTCATGTGGGGCTTGAGCGAGCCGAGCAGGTACGCCGCGGAGTTCTCGGCGGTGCGCCAGGTGTGCGAGCGCAGTACGGACTCGTGGTGCCCGTGCGTGTACACGGCGGTCTCGCGCGGCTTCGGCTCCGGCATGGCTGATCCCCTCTCCCGGCATCGTGACACGCCGGTGCGCGGGGCACGGTGGCCCGCCCGGCGGCTGGATCACCGTACGCCCGCGCCCCGCATAGTGAGACACGTATTTTGCAATATGGACTGACGATCCGTCAGATAAGGTGGTCAGGAAGCGCCGTCGGGATTCGCTCGGCCGACGGGCAGGGGCCGGTAGACCGTGAGCGCCTCGGGCAGCTTCTCCAGGGTCAGATCGCCCCGTGTCTCGGTGAGCTCGCCGTCGTACGCCAGGAGGGTGCCGGGGGCCACACCGGTCAGGTGCAGGCGGCCCACCTGCACCGCCGCGTGGGCGGGTGAGCGGGTCAGCGGCCCGGCGAGGGCCGCGGACAGCAGGCGCAGGGCCGGCCGCCGGCCGCCGTGCACCACCCGGACGTCCAACTGCCCGTCCGCCAGGTCGAGCCGCCGGCCCGAGGCGATGCCCTTGCGGTGATACGTGCCGTTGCCCGCGAACAGCAGCCACAGCGGGCGCCTGCGCCCCTGGACCTCGGCCTCCAGCGGATGCCGGTCGGCACGCAGCACCCGGACGGCCGCCAGCACACCGGCCGGCCAGGATCCGATCCGGGGCGACCACCGCTCCCGCTCGCGCACCAGCTCCGGGTACACACCGAGGCTGAAGGTGTTCAGGAAGATGCCCCGCCGCCCGCCGGAGGTGAACCGGCCGACGTCCACGCGGACGCCCTCGCCCTGCTCCAGCGCCCGGCACAGATCCCGCACGTCCTCCACGCCCAGGTCGTAGGCGAAGTGGTTGAGCGTGCCGCCGGGAAGCACCGCGAGGGGCAGCCCCCGGCGCAGGGCGATCTCGGCGGCGGCGTTCACAGTGCCGTCGCCGCCGCACACGCCGAGCACCCGGGCGTGCTCCGCCGCCCTCTCCAACTCGGCCTCGACGTCCTGCGGCTCGCACTCCACGACCTCGGCCTTCGGCAGCGCCTCGCACAGCGCACGCACCCGGTCCGCCGAGCCGGAGCCGACGTTGGCCACCATGACCAGGCCGTCGCCCTCGGGCAGCGCGGGCACGTCGGCGCGCGGCCGGGCCGGCGGCAGGAGCTGGGCGCGCGTGGGGACCATGCCCCGCACGGCGAACGCAGCCCCCGCCCCCAGTGCGGCACCGGCCAGGACGTCGCTCGGGAAGTGGACGCCGGTGTAGACCCGGGACAGGGCGACCGCCGCGGCCACCGGGGCGACCGCCGCCCCCCAGGCCGGGGACTCCAGCGCCACGCCGGTGGCGAACGCGGCGGCCGACGCGGCGTGCCCGGAGGGGAAGGACGTGGTGATCGGCTGCCGCTTCAGCTGCCGCACCAACGGCACGGGGTCCAGCACGGGGCGGGGACGGCGGACCGTCCGCTTGCCCAGCGTGTTGATGGTCAGCGAGGCCAGACTCAGGGACGCGAGCCCGCGCACGGCGGCGCGGCGGGCCCGCGGCGTGCGCGAGGCGGCCAGCGCGGCGGCGGCCGCGAACCACAGCACACCGTGGTTGGCGCTGTGGCTCAGCCGGGGCAGCAGGGGATCGGCACCGGGCCAGTGCCGGGTGGCCACGGCCTCGAACACACGCTGGTCCAGCCGCAGGAAACCGTTGCGGAAGGGGTGCGGGCCGGGCGTCGGAGCGGTCAGGTCTACGTCGGGGCTCATGCGTTCCGCCTACCCGGCGGGCGGCGATTCCTGCCGGGCGGTCACGCGGGTGGAGCCCACGCCCCGCCGCCGACGGCCCGGCACCGGTGAAAAGAGGTTGCCGGGGGCCGGGCCGGGCCACACAATCGCTGCTCATGGGTCATCTCGAAGCCGCGCACCTGGAGTACTACCTCCCCGACGGGAGGGCGCTGCTCGGCGATGTGTCCTTCCGGGTGGGGGAGGGGGCCGTCGTGGCCCTCGTCGGCCCCAACGGCGCGGGCAAGACCACCTTGCTGCGCCTGCTCGCCGGGGAGCTGAAACCGCACGGCGGGACCGTCACCGTCGGCGGCGGGCTCGGGGTGATGCGGCAGTTCGTGGGCTCCGTACGGGACGAGACGACCGTACGGGACCTGCTGGTGTCCGTCGCGCCGCCGCGGATCCGCGAGGCGGCGCGCGCCGTCGACGCCGCCGAGCACGCCATCATGACCGTCGACGACGAAGCGGCCCAGCTCAACTACGCACAGGCCCTCGCCGACTGGGCCGAGGCGCGCGGGTACGAGGCCGAGACCCTGTGGGACATGTGCACGACGGCCGCGCTCGGCGTGCCGTACGACAAGGCCCAGTGGCGCCAGGTGCGCACGCTGTCCGGCGGCGAGCAGAAGCGGCTGGTGCTGGAGGCGCTGCTGCGCGGCACCGACGAGGTGCTGCTGCTCGACGAGCCGGACAACTACCTCGACGTGCCCGGCAAGCGCTGGCTGGAGGAGCGGCTCGCCGAGACCCGCAAGACCGTGCTGTTCGTCTCGCACGACCGGGAACTCCTCTCCCACGCCGCCCAGAAGATCGTCTCCCTGGAACCGGGCCCCGCCGGCGCCGACGCCTGGGTGCACGGCGGCGGCTTCGCCACCTTCCACGACGCCCGGCGCGAGCGCTTCGCCCGCTTCGAGGAACTGCGCCGCCGCTGGGACGAGAAACACGCACAGCTGAAGAAACTGGTGCTGACGCTGCGGCAGGCCGCGTCCATCAGTCACGAGATGGCCTCCCGCTACGCGGCCGCCCAGACCCGCCTGCGCAAGTTCGAGGAGGCCGGGCCGCCGCCCGAGCCGCCGCGTGAACAGGACATCAGAATGCGGCTGAAGGGCGGTCGTACCGGCGTGCGGGCCGTCACCTGCGAGGGGCTGGAACTGACCGGCCTGATGAAGCCCTTCGACCTGGAGGTCTTCTACGGCGAACGCGTCGCCGTCCTCGGCTCCAACGGTTCCGGCAAGTCGCACTTCCTGCGGCTGCTCGCCGGCGACGACGTGGCGCACACCGGGAACTGGAAGCTGGGCGCGCGCGTGGTGCCCGGCCACTTCGCCCAGACCCACGCGCACCCGGAGCTGGAGGGCCGCACGCTCCTGGACATCCTGTGGACCGAACACTCCCAGGACCGGGGCGCCGCCATGTCCCGGCTGCGCCGCTACGAGCTGACCCAGCAGGCCGAGCAGACCTTCGACCGGCTCTCCGGCGGCCAGCAGGCCCGCTTCCAGATCCTGCTGCTGGAACTCCAGGGCGTCACCGCCCTGCTGCTCGACGAACCGACCGACAACCTCGACCTGGAATCCGCCGAGGCCCTCCAGGAGGGCCTGGAGGGCTTCGAGGGAACGGTCCTCGCGGTCACCCACGACCGCTGGTTCGCCCGCTCCTTCGACCGCTACCTCGTCTTCGGCAGCGACGGCCGCGTGCGCGAGACGCCGGAGCCGGTGTGGGACGAACGGCGGGTGGAGCGGGCGCGGTAGGGACACGCCGGACCCGGGCGCCCGGCGGGGCCACGGACGGCCCGGCGATCGGTGACGCCACATGCGACGGCCGCCCGGCGGTCCGGTGCCGGGTGCGCCGGCACGCGGGCGGTCCTGGCAGGGCGTGGTGGGCGGTCGCCGGGCCGGACACGCGGGCGGCGCTCGTCACGCACGGACCCGGGCCCGGCCCCGCCGGGCATCCGGGGCAGCCATGTGCCCGGCGGAGCCGCCACGGGCCTGGGGCGAGCGGCCTGCGGTCCGGCACGCGGGCGGTCCTGGCAGGGCGTGGTGGGCGGTCGCCGGGCCGGACACGCGGGCGGTGTTCGCCGCGCACGGCCGGACCCGGGCCCGGCCCCGTCGGGCATCCGGGGCGGGTGGCCGGCGCGCGGTCACCTCCAGCGCAGCAGCGCTCCCAGGCCGCCCACCGGGGCGTCGCCCTCCACCTCCCGCGGCAGGGCCGCAGTCACGGAGATCGCCGGGGCGCCGGTCATCACGGCCGAGCGCAGCAGGGCATCGTCCGCGCGGGCCGACCAGGAGTTCTGCTCGCCGAGCGTCTTCAGTTCCGTACGGCGCACCGCCACCTGGTCGGCGTCCTCGCCGATCCACACCTCGCGGTGGGTGTCGGGACCGTCCGGGATGATCAGCAACTCGTCGATGCGGTGCTCCCGGGCGGCCTCGATCAGCGCCGGCACGCCCTCGACCGCGGCGGCCCGTCCCTCGTCGTCGGGTGCGCGGGCGGCCAGGAACCTGTCCAGCTCCTCGCGTGCCCGTGCCCGCACGTGCTCGTCGCGCAGCCGCTCCACGTCGTCGTCGAGGAGCCTGCTGCCGGCTCCGTGCGGCGCCTCCACCACACGGTCCTGCAGCCTCCGCGGCAACCGTTCGTGCACGGACCGCCGTTCCCGGTCGTCGCCCACCAGGATCAGCAGGTCGGCGCGGGTCTCCTCCTGGCACACGGCGAGCGCGTCCGCGATCTCCGCCGCGTTGTGCTCCCAGGTGTTCTCCACCCGCAACTGGAAGTGCCGCTCCGACCAGTCGACGCTGCTGGTGCGGTGCACCGGCCACTGCCGGCCGCTCACCCCGCCCGCGTCCTCGCTGCCCAGCGCGCTGCGCAACTCGAAGTCCGCGCCCTTGCGGTCGATGTACGCCACCACGCACACCGGGTCCTCGCCCGCCAGCTCCAGCAGCGGCGCGACATGCGGCAGCGGCGCCCAGTGGGCGGAGGTGCCACCCCGCGGGGGGCGTGCCAGCGGCGGGTCCAGGACCACCCTCCCGGCGCACGCGAACAGGGCCCGTCCGTGCTGGTCGGTGGAGTGGCGCAGCTCGTCCACCGCCTGCCGCACGGCCCGGCACGTCGCGTCGTCCGCGCCCTGCGACGCCAGCTCCCGGGCCACCGCGTCGGCCGTCAGTTCCCGTTCGTGCGGGGTGTCCTCCGCATGCCGTGAGAGGTCGACGTACACGGAGGCCCACGGCCCCGGATGTTCGTAGAGTGGATGCAGAAACGCGAGATCCATGGCTCCCTCCCGGGTGCCCTCGGGGGTGGTAGTGCTCACCGGGGCGGGTACCCGGACCGCATGAACGAACACGACACGCGGGACGACACCATGACCGGAGTGGACCCGGGTCGCCTGGACGACCAGCAGCTCATGAAGGAGCTGGAGACCATCCACCGCACGCGCCACGACACACTGCTGTACGGCTCGAACGACGCGCTGCGGGCCCACAACGAGCGCATGGCACAGCTGGAGGGAGAGTGGCTGCGCCGCAACCCCCGGCGCCCGGTCGCCGCGGGCCGTACCCGGGAAGGGGCCCGGGGTCGCGCGTGCGGGGAGTCGGCGACCCCCGGCACCTGACCGTCCGGAGAACGCCGCCGGAACGGACAACACCCACCGGGCCCGCGGACCCGGTGGGTGAAGCGCCGTCGTCGTCGGCCGCTCAGCCGCCCGCCCCGGCGAACTCCGCGAGGAAGGTCTCGCAGAACGCCTTCAGGTCGTCCGGCTTCCGGCTGGTGATCAGTTTGTTGGGGCCGTGGTCGCAGACCTTCACCTGTTCGTCCACCCAGGTGCCGCCCGCGTTGCGGATGTCGGTTCGCAGGCTCGGCCAGGACGTCAGCACCCGGCCGCGTACGACGTCCGCCTCGACGAGCGTCCACGGGGCATGACAGATCGCGGCCACCGGGCGGCCCTGCTCGAAGAAGTCCTTCACGAAGGCCACGGCCTCGTCGTCCATCCGCAGGAAGTCCGGGTTGGCCACACCCCCCGGCAGCACCAGCCCGCCGAACGCATCCGCCGACGTCTCGCCCACCACCTCGTCGACGGGGAAGGTGTCCGCCTTGTCGAGGTGGTCGAAGGCCTGGATCTCGCCCGGCCGCGTCGACACGAGCACGGGCTCGTGGCCGGCGTCCTTCGCCGCCTGCCACGGGTCGGTCAGCTCGACCTGTTCGACGCCCTCGGGCGCGGTCAGAAATGCGATGCGCATCGTTGTCTCACGTCCTTTCGTGCCGCACCGGCGACTTCCGCCGCCGGTGCGTGTCGGTCGTTCCCGGCTGCCGGGACGCGCCCGGCCTCACGTCCCTCCCCGGGCGTCCGGCTCCGCACGGCTGATGTCGGCCAGCGCCGATCCGGGTTCCTCGGCCTCGGCCAGGTCGCCGAGGGTGACGATCCCGACCGGCAGCCCGTGCTCCACGACCGGCAGCCGGCGCACGGCGTTCTCACGCATCAGGAGCACCGCGGCCGACACCGGATCGTCCGGGGCGACCACCAGCGGGTCGTGGGTGCAGACCGCGTCGACGCTCACCGCCAGCGGGTCGGTGCCGTCCGCGACGGCCCGCACCGTGATGTCACGGTCGGTGAGTACGCCCACGACGTCCTGCCCGTCCGCGACGACCACGTCGCCGATGTTCTGGTTGCGCATCAGCTGCGCCGCCTCGACCAGCGAGGCGTCGGGGCGGACGGCCACCACACCCGCGGTCATCACGTCCCTCACGTACTGGGCCATCATCGTGCCTCCTGACGGTCCCGGGTCCCGCGCGCCTAGGCGCGCTCCGGCCGGCCGCCGGGTCCGGACTGCCCGGACCCGGTCAGGGCCTGCGCCAGTTCCTGGACGTTGCCGAAGCGTGCCGAGGCCGGCAGTCGCTCCAGCCGTTCGACGAGGGCGTCGGGCGCGTTGCGGCGGCGCAGCGCCCGGGCCAGCTCCCGCGGGCTCGCGGGAAAGGTGCCACGGGTCAGGTTCCGGGCCAGTTCCAGGCGGAGCGTCTCCAGGACGGTCGGCCCGCGGCTCGGTGTCACCGGGCCGTACATGACCTCCGGGTCGTCCTCGGCGGTCGGCTCCGGGTCGTTCCACTCCTCGGTGCGGGTGGGGTGCCCGGACCTGAGCAGACCCTGCAGTTCGTGCTTCATCTCGTCGTCTCGGTGGACACTCAGCCGGTCACTGCCTCGCTGCATGTCTCCCTCCAGATCCTCGGGGGTGGCCACCGCGTACCCGAAGACCGCGGACCGACACGGATTCACCCGGACGGGTCGGGTCCGATTCCGCCGGGCGGCGCCGCCGGGCCCCCGGCGGACACGCTGCGTAGGCGTGCCCGCACGGCGGGAAGCGGCTCGGGCCCGGCGCGCCCGACCGGGAAGGCACCGCCGTGCCGGACCGGTCACGAATCGAGAAGCGGCCGTCCCCTCCGCGCGCATAGCGTGACTCCCACCAGCCCCACGACGGAGTTGCCCGATCGGCGGTGTCCCGGCGCGCCGTGCTGATTGGATCGGGCCAGGCGATGCCGACGACCGACCGACCGCGAAGGCGGTCCCGCGTTACAGATGGAGACACGATGAGCCCGGCCAGAAGGACGGACACGGACACACCGGCGTCCGAGCCGCACGCTGCCGACAGCCACGACCTGATCCGCGTGCACGGCGCGCGCGAGAACAACCTCAAGGACGTCAGCGTCGAGCTGCCCAAGCGCCGCCTGACGGTGTTCACCGGAGTCTCCGGCTCGGGCAAGAGCTCGCTGGTGTTCGACACGATCGCCGCCGAGTCGCAGCGGCTGATCAACGAGACGTACAGCGCCTTCGTGCAGGGATTCATGCCCACACTCGCGCGCCCCGAGGTCGACGTCCTGGACGGCCTGACGACCGCGATCATCGTGGACCAGCAGCGGATGGGCTCCGACCCCCGCTCCACGGTCGGCACCGCCACCGACACCAACGCGATGCTGCGCATCCTCTTCAGCCGCCTCGGCGAACCGCACATCGGCCCGCCCGGCGCGTACTCCTTCAACGTCGCCACGGTCTCGGCGAGCGGCGGGTTCACGGTCGACCGCGGTGCCGACAGGACGAAGACGGAGAAGGTGGACTTCAGCCGCACCGGCGGCATGTGCACGCACTGCGAGGGCCGGGGCACGGTCACCGACATCGACCTCACCCAGCTCTACGACGACTCCAAGTCGCTCTCCGAGGATCCCTTCACCATCCCCACCTACACCGGGGGCGGCTGGGTGGTGCGGGTCATCACCGAGTCCGGCTTCTTCGACCCGGACAAGCCGATCGGCAAGTACACGAAGAAGGAGCGGCACGACTTCCTGTACCGCGAGCCGACCAAGGTGAAGATCAACGGTGTCAACCTCACCTACGAGGGGCTGATCCCCAAGCTCCAGAAGTCGATGCTGTCCAAGGACCGGGAGGCGATGCAGCCGCACATCCGGGCGTTCGTCGACCGGGCCGTCACCTTCGCGACCTGCCCCGAGTGCGACGGCACCCGGCTCAGCGAGCTGGCCCGGTCGTCGCGGATCGGCAAGGTCAACATCGCCGACGCCTGCGCGATGGAGATCCGCGACCTGGCCGAATGGGTGCGCGGGATCGAGGAGCCGTCGGTCGCGCCGCTGCTCGCCGCGCTGCGGCACTCCCTCGACTCGTTCGTCGAGATCGGCCTCGGCTACCTCTCGTTGGACCGTGCCTCGGGCACGCTGTCGGGCGGCGAGGCGCAGCGGGTGAAGATGATCCGCCACCTCGGCTCCTCGCTCACCGACGTCACGTACGTCTTCGACGAGCCCACCATCGGGCTGCACCCGCACGACATCCAGCGGATGAACGAGCTGCTGCTGCGACTGCGGGACAAGGGCAACACGGTGCTCGTCGTGGAGCACAAGCCGGAGGCGATCGCGATCGCCGACCATGTCGTGGACCTCGGGCCGGGCGCCGGCACGGCGGGCGGCACGGTCTGCTTCGAGGGCACCGTCGAGGGCCTGCGGGCGAGCGGCACCGTCACCGGCCGGCACCTCGACGACCGGGCCGCGCTGAAGGAGACCGTGCGCAAGCCCACCGGCACGCTGGAGATCCGCGGCGCGACGGCGAACAACCTGCGCGACGTCGACGTCGACGTCCCCCTCGGCGTGCTCACCGTCGTCACCGGCGTGGCCGGCTCCGGGAAGAGCTCGCTCATCCACGGGTCGATCCCGGCCGCCGAGGGTGTGGTGTCGATCGACCAGACCGCGATCCGCGGCTCGCGCCGCTCGAACCCGGCGACGTACACCGGGCTGCTCGACCCGATCCGCAAGGCGTTCGCCAAGGCCAACGGCGTGAAGCCGGCGCTGTTCAGCGCCAACTCCGAGGGCGCCTGCCCGACCTGCAGCGGTTCGGGCGTCATCTACACCGACCTCGCGATGATGGCCGGCGTCGCGACCACCTGCGAGGACTGCGAGGGCAGACGGTTCCAGGCGTCGGTCCTGGAGTACCGCCTGGGCGGCCGCGACATCAGCGAGGTGCTGGCGATGTCCGTGACGGAGGCGGAGGAGTTCTTCGGCGCGGGCGAGGCCCACACACCGGCCGCGCACAAGATCCTCGAACGGCTCTCCGACGTCGGCCTCGGCTACCTGAGCCTCGGTCAGCCCCTGACGACGCTGTCCGGCGGCGAGCGCCAGCGGCTCAAGCTGGCGACGCACATGGCCGACAAGGGCGGCGTCTACGTCCTGGACGAGCCGACCACGGGCCTCCACCTCGCCGACGTCGAGCACCTGCTCGGCCTGCTCGACCGGCTCGTCGACGCCGGCAAGACGGTCATCGTCATCGAGCACCACCAGGCGGTCATGGCGCACGCCGACTGGATCATCGACCTCGGCCCCGGCGCCGGTCACGACGGCGGCAGGATCGTCTTCGAGGGCACGCCCGCCGACCTCGTCGCCGCCCGCTCCACCCTCACCGGCGAGCATCTCGCGGCCTACGTCGGCGCCTGACCGAGGCCGCGCGGCCGGCGGGCCGTCCCGCACGGCGCCGGGCCCCCACGGGGCCCGGCGCTGTGGGATGGTGGGCGGGTGATGCTGGAGGACCTCGTCCGGCTGCGCCGGGCCCGTGACCTGATGGACCGCGCGTACGCCGAGCCGCTCGACGTTCCGGCGCTGGCGCGCGTCGCGCTGATGTCGCCGGGCCATTTCTCCCGCAGCTTCCGTGCCGCCTTCGGCGAGACGCCGTACAGCTACCTGATGACCCGCCGGATCGAGCGGGCCAAGGCGCTGCTGCGGCGCGGCGACCTGTCGGTGACGGAGGTCTGCTTCGAGGTTGGCTGTACCTCGCTGGGCTCGTTCAGCTCACGGTTCACGGAGCTGGTCGGCGAGAGCCCGAGCGCGTACCGGGCCCGCGACCATGACGAGGGCGCCGCCGTCCCGGCCTGCATCGCCAAGATCCACACGCGACCGGTCAGGAACGGAGAAGCCGGATCCGCGCCGCGCCCGTAGCGTGCAGCGCATGGACATCACGCTCTCGCAGTGCTTCGTCGCCGTCGACGACCATGACAAGGCCCTCGCCTTCTACCGGGACGTTCTGGGGCTGGAGGTGCGCAACGACGTCGGATTCGAAGGGATGCGCTGGGTGACCGTCGGCGCGCCGTCCCAGCCCGGCGTCAGCATCGTCCTCGAACCGCCCCTGGCGGACCCGAACGCCTCGCCCGCCGACAAGCAGGCCATGGCGGAACTGCTGGCCAAGGGCCTGCTGCGCGGCGTCATCTTCGAGACCGACGACTGCGACGCCACCTTCGAACGCATCCGCGCCGCGGGCGGCGAGGTGCTGCAGGAGCCGGTCGACCAGCCGTACGGAGTCCGCGACTGCGCCTTCCGCGACCCTGCCGGCAACATGCTTCGCTTCACCCAGTCCCGCAATCAGTGATCCGCGGGCTGTGACCCCGGGCGCTGCGCGCGTCGGCGAACGGCAGCGCCCGGGACCGGCCGGCGGGGCGGCGCCCGCCCCGCCTACCTCTTGCCCCGGCTCTTCTCCCGGCCCGGCAGGAACTCCTGCACCTTCGCCTTGAAGCCCTGCTTGACCACCGAGCCGCGGTCCTCGTCGCCCTTCAGGATCGAGGCGGCCGTCGCCTCCATCTGCTCCCAGGTGGCGTGCGGCGGGATCGGCGGCACCGCCGGGTCGGTGAGGAACTCGATCACCGCGGGCCCGTCCGCCTCCAGACCGGCCCGCCAGCCCGCCTCGACGTCCTCCGGCTTCTCCACCCGGACGCCGGTCAGCCCCAGCGTGCGGGCGAAGTCCGCGTAGCGCACGTCCGGGATCGACTGCGAGGGCACGAAGGACGGGGCACCCTCCATGGCCCGCATCTCCCAGGTGACCTGGTTGAGGTCCTGGTTGTTCCAGACGGCCACCACCAGGCGCGGGTCCTCCCACAGGTCGCGGTACTTCGCGGCGGTGATCATCTCCGCCAGCCCGTTCATCTGCATCGCGCCGTCCCCGACCAGGGCGATCACCGGCCGGTCCGGGTGGGCGAACTTCGCGCCGATCGCGTACGGCACCCCGCAGCCCATCGTGGCCAGCGTGCCGGACAGCGAGCCGCGCATGCCGGGCCGCATGGTCAGGTGGCGGGCGTACCAGTTCGCCGTCGACCCGGAGTCCGAGGTGACGATCGCGTCGGCGGGCAGCATCGGGTCCAGCGCGGCGGCCACGTACTCGGGGTTGATCGGGTCGGCGTCGAGGCCCGCGCGCCGCTCCATCACCCCGCGCCAGCGCGTCACGTTGTCGCACACCGTGTCGTACCACTCGCGCCCGCGGCCGTCCTCGATCAGCGGGATCAGCCGCTGCAGCGTCGCCTTCGCGTCGCCGACGAGATTCACCTCGTACGGGTAGCGCATCCCGACCATGTGCGGGTCGATGTCGATCTGCACGCCCCGCGCCTTGCCGAAGTCCGGCAGGAACTGCGAGTACGGGAACGACGACCCGATCGTCAGCAGCGTGTCGCAGTCCCGCATCAGCTCGTACGACGGCCGGGTGCCGAGCAGCCCGATCGAGCCGGTGACGTAGGGGAGTTCGTCACTGAGCACGTCCTTGCCGAGCAGCGCCTTGGCCACGCCGGCGCCGAGCAGCTCGGCGAGCTGCTCCACCTCCTCGCGTGCACCGGCCGCGCCCTGGCCGACCAGGATCGCCACCTTGTCACCGGCGTTGAGGACCTCGGCGGCCCGCCGCACCGACTCCTCGGAGGGCACCGCCGTCCACGCGCTGCGGTCCAGACTGGAGGGCACCATCTTGAAGTCGTGCGTCGGCGGCGAGTAGTCCAGCTCCTGCACGTCGCCGGGGATGATGACCGCGGTGGGGCAGCGACGGGCGTACGCGGTGCGGATCGCCCGGTCCAGCACGTTCGGCAGCTGCTCGGGGACGGTCACCGTCTCCACGAACTCCGAGGCGACGTCCTTGTACAGCGTGTGCAGGTCCACCTCCTGCTGGTAGGAGCCGCCCATCGCGGTCCGGTGGGTCTGCCCGACGATCGCCAGCACCGGGACGTGGTCGAGCTTGGCGTCGTACAGCCCGTTGAGCAGGTGGATCGCGCCGGGCCCCGAGGTGGCCGCGCACACGCCGAGACGGCCGCTGAACTTGGCGTATCCGACCGCCTGGAACGCGGACATCTCCTCATGGCGGGACTGCACGAAACGCGGCTGGTCGTCGGCGCGCCCCCAGGCGGCGAGCAGGCCGTTGATGCCGTCGCCCGGGTAGCCGAAGACCTGCTCCACACCCCATTCGCGCAGCCGCTGCAGGACGTGGTCGGAGACCTTGGTGCTCATGTGACGGACCTCCCGGACGGGGTGGGGTGTAGTCGACAGCAGCCGTACGAGTCACCCCGGGCGTCGTCGGAAAACCTGCCGGGTGTTTGCGGCACGGGGTCGGGGGCAGGCGACATTGCAGTGCTTCGGACAGGAGGCACGTCCGTGGAAGCGGCCACGCCGCCACGGTGCCTCCGTCCGGATCCCGGAGGCGCCTCCACGGTGACCGCCCGAATCAAGGACCGTGTCGTCGCACCGGCGCCACCCCGCCGCTCAGGCGCTCCGAGCCCCGGGCGCCGCCCGTCCCGGCCGCGCCGACCGGGCCACAGCCCGGCGCGACGACAGGATCCCGCACTCCGAGGGAGTTGCGACGCACCATGACGACGCACGTCAGCACGAAGCACCCGCACGACGACGCCCCCGACACCGCCGACGCCTTCCGCCGGCTCGCCACGCTCCCCGACGGCCCGGAGCGCGAAGCGATCCGCGGCCGGATCGTCGAGGCCTGGCTGCCGATGGCCGAACGGCTCGCGGGACGGTTCCGCAGCCGCGGCGAGAGCTACGAGGACCTGCGCCAGGTCGCCGCCCTCGGCCTGGTCAAGGCCGTCGACCGGTACGACCCCGAACGCGGCAACGCCTTCGAGAGCTATGCCGTGCCGACCATCACCGGCGAGATCAAGCGCCACTTCCGCGACCACATGTGGACGCTGCACGTCCCGCGCCGGGTCCAGGACCTGCGCAACCGCGTCCGCTTCGCCGCGCAGGACCTGTCGCAGACCATCTCCGGCCGCCGGCCCACGGTCGCCGAGATCGCCGAGCACGCCGAGCTGAGCGAGGAGGACGTCCGGGTGGGCCTGGAGGCCCTGGAGAGCTTCACCGCCCTGTCCCTGGACGCCGAGCTCCCCGGCAGCGAGGACGGCTACTCGCTCAGCGACGCCCTCGGCGCCCCCGATCCGGCCCTCGACACCGTCGTCGACCGCGAGGCCGTCAAGGAGCGCCTGGCCGCCCTGCCCGAGCGTGAACGCGCCATCCTCTACATGCGGTTCTTCGACGACATGACCCAGAGCCGCATCGCCGAGCAGCTCGGCATCTCCCAGATGCACGTCTCCCGGCTGATCAGCCGGTGCTGCACCCGGGTGCGGGAACAGGTGCTGCGGGACGCGGCGGCCTGAACCGGCCCGCGGGGGCTGCAAACCCGTACGTCACCCTCCCGGGCGCCCCGCTCCCGCGAACGGAGCACGGTGACGCGCGTCCCCGTGCCGGGCGGGCTGTGATGGCCGGAGGGGGCGCGAGTGCCGTGCCCCGCAGCCGTCGCTCGAAGGAGCCCGCCGCATGCGCCGCACCGTCCGCGCCCTGTCCGTCGCCGTCCTGGCCAGTGCCGCCCTGGGTGCAGGCGCAGGGGTCGCGCCCGCCGTCCCGCCGACGCCGGCCGGAGGTGAGGCGGTCGCGGAGGCCGGCCCGGGCCGCGTCGCGCCGGACGGCACCGTCGCCGTCCCGGAGGACTGCGACACGGCCGGCGGCACCCCGCCCGAGATCCCGGACACCGAGTCGCAGGACTTCGGTGAGGGCGCCGTCGAGCCGCGTGAGGTCCCGGGTGTGGGTGAGGGCGCCGTCGAGCCGCGTGAGGTCCCGGGTGTGGGTGAGGGCGCCGTCGAGCCGCGTGAGGTCCCGGGTGTGGGTGAGGGCGCCGTCGAGCCGCGTGAGGTCCCCGGTGTCGGTGAGGGCACCGGCGAAGCCGAGGGCGAGGGCGCCGGCGAGGCCGGGGCGTCCGCGGCCGCCCACCGGGGCACGGCACGCATAGCCGCGGCCGACACCTCCGAGGCGCCCTCGGACGCGGTGGGCCCCGACCCGGCGCGGACCGCCGAGGGCTCCTGCCCCGAGGCGTCCGGCGACGAGGGCGAGCCGTGGAGCGCTCCGCTCACCGCGCCGCAGGAGGACGGCGAGGCCGAACCGTGCGCCGAGCGGGCCCCGGCGGCCGGTCCCCTGCCCGCACCGCACGGCGAGTCCTGCGGTACCGAGCCGGCGTGCCGGGGGTCCGTGAAGCCGGGTGAGTCCTGCGGCGACGAGCCCACGTGTTCCGAGTCCGGCGGCCACAAGGGAGAGTCCTGCGGTACCGAGCCCGAGTGCGCGGAGCGCGGCGGGCACGGCGCCGAGTCCTGCCGGGACGCGGTGGTGCCCGGCGGCGTGCATGCCGGAGCGGGCGGTGCCTTCACCGACTCCGTGCCCGCCCTGGTCGCCGGCGGCCTTCTGATCGCGGGTGCGTTCGGCGCGGCCGTGCACCGGCTGCGGGGGCGCGGAGGC
Source organism: Streptomyces viridiviolaceus (assembly GCF_014650995.1). Lineage (GTDB taxonomy): Bacteria > Actinomycetota > Actinomycetes > Streptomycetales > Streptomycetaceae > Streptomyces > Streptomyces viridiviolaceus. The sequence goes on along the minus strand of NZ_BMWA01000001.1, from coordinate 300,585 downwards.
GCCGAGGACCGCTGAGCACCGTCCGCCGGGCGCGCCGGCTGTGATCCGCGCGACCCGGCCCGCAGCCATGTCCGGGCCGGACGGTGGGTACTCAGAGCACGACCGGTAAATCGGAGCACGGACGAGGAAGAATTCCGCGCACGACCGAAGAAGCGGAAACGGACCGGCGGCGACAGGACACCACACCACGGACTGCGCGGAGGTACGCATGCGGCGGACGGCTCCCGAAGGGCACGGCCCCGTCCGCTACGGCCCGCCGCTCCCCGAGGACGGCCTGCCGGTGCTGCCCGAGCTGTCGGGCGTGCTCGCCGCCGCCGCGGGCCGCGCCCGGGACGAACCCGTCGGCGGCGCCCCCGCCCTCCTGGACGCCGCCCGCGGCTACTGGGTCCGGCGCGGACTGCCCGCCGAGCCCGGGCGGCTGACCGCCGCTCCCGGCGCCAACCCCCTGCTGCTGGCCCTGACCGCCGCGCTCGGCGGCGACGTCCTGGTGCCCCGGCCGTGCGCCGCCTGGTGGGGGCCGTACGCCCGGCTGCTGGGCCGACCCGCCTTCCACGTCGCCACCCCGGCCGAATGCGGGGGCGTCCCCGACCCGTACGCCCTCCTGGAGACCGTGCGCCGGGTCCGCGCCGAGGGCGGTGACCCACGCCTGCTCGTGCTGTCCGTCGCCGACGACCCCACCGGCACCGTCGCCCCGCCCGAACTGCTGCACGAGACCCTCGAGGCCGCCGCCGCCGAGGACCTGCACCTGGTCAGCGACGAGACCTGGCGCGACACCCTGCACGACCCGCACGACACGGTGCTGCTCAGCCCCGCCGAGATGCTGCCCGAGCGGGTCACCGTCGTCACCGACCTGGCCGGCGCGCTGCTGCCGCCGGGCTGGCCGGCCGCGATCGCCCGCTTCCCCGCCACCGCCGCCGGGGACGGCCTCCACGCGCGCGTGCTCGACGTGCTCACCGCGCTGGGCGCCCGTGTCGCCGCCCCGGTCGCCGCCGCGGCCGGGTACGCCCTGGCCGAACCCGAGCCGGTCACCGCCCGCAGGTCCGCCGCCGTACGGCTGCACGCGCGCGTGGCCGCCGCCGTGCACGCCGCCGTCGTCGCCGCGGGCGCGACCGCCCGGCCCCCGCAGGCCGGGCGCCACCTGTACGCCGACCTCGGTCCGCTGCGCGACGCGCTCGCGGCGCACGGCGTCGGCGACGCCCAGGAACTGGAGGACTTCCTCACCGCCCGGCTCGGCATGCCCGCGCCGGGCGGCCACCGCTTCGGCGACGACCTCGCGGCACTGCGCGTCCGGCTGTCCACCGGCCCCCTGCTCGGCGGCACCGACGAGCAGCGCGCGGAATGCCTCTCCTGCCCCGACCCGTTGGAACTGCCACACGTGCAACGCGCGTTGATCGATCTGAAGACGGTCTTCGACGATCTCCGCGCCGCTCAGCGATGGGAGCCTCCTCGATGACGCAGCAGCCCCGGTCGACCACGAGCACGAGTACGCCCCCGCTGGACGACGACGCTCCGGCGGCCACGTCACCCCTGGCGTCCCCCTCCCCGCCCCTCGCCGCACCCCGGCCGCTGGCCGAGCGCCGGGTGTGGCCACGGACCTTCCACGACCGGCTGACCGCCCCGCTGCCCGGCCTGCGGGCCTTCGCCAGGTTCGCCCGCGAGGGCGCCCTGAGACCCGGCCCGGAGGGCCTCGCCGACATCCCCCGGCTGCCGTTCGCCCCCGGCCCGCTGCCCCGCGTGGACACCCGTACCGTCGCCGTCACCTGGGCCGGGCACGCCAGCTGGGTCGTGCAGATCGGCGGCCTCACCGTCCTCACCGACCCGGTCTGGTCCCGCCGCATCCTCGGCACGCCGGCCCGCGTCACCCCCGTCGGCGTGGCCTGGAGCGCCCTGCCGCGCGTCGACGCCGTCGTCATCAGCCACAACCACTACGACCACCTGGACGCCCCCACCCTGCGCAGGCTCCCGCGCGACACCCCCATATTCGCGCCGGCCGGGCTCGGCCGCTGGTTCCACCGCCGCCGGTTCACCCGCGTCACCGAGCTGGACTGGTGGGAGGCGGCCGAACTCGACGGCGTCCGCATCGACTTCGTACCGGCCCACCACTGGTCCAAGCGCACCCTCACCGACACCTGCCGCACCCTGTGGGGCGGCTGGGTCCTGACCGACCCCGAGGGCCGCCGGGTGTACTTCGCCGGCGACACCGGATACGGCCACTGGTTCTCCCGCATCGGCAGCCGCTACCCGGGCATCGACCTCGCCCTGCTGCCCATCGGCGCCTACGACCCGCGCTGGTGGCTCAGCGACGTCCACTGCGACCCGGAGGAGGCGGTCCGGGCCGCGCGGGACCTGGGAGCCCGCCGGATGGCGCCCATGCACTGGGGCACGTTCGTACTGTCGGCGGAGCCGGTCCTGGAACCCCTCACCCGCGTGCGCACGGCCTGGGAGAAGGAGGGCCGCCCCCGGGAGGACCTGTGGGACCTGCCGGTGGGCGGTTCACGAATCCTGGAGTGACCACGGACTGCCGAGGCCGGAGGCGGGCCGGGGCCCGGCATACCGGGCGGCGTACCGCGGGGCGGCCGAGCGGACAGGGGACGGGCGGCGGACCGCGGGGCGGGGCCGTGGCGGGTGGCCCGGCCGGAAGGCCGGAGCGCGGAGTGCGGGCCGCCCGGGAGGCAGGATGCCGGGCGGAGGAGCGGGGCCGGGCCGCGGTGGACGGCCGGGCCGGTGCCGACGTGTGGTGGGTGGTGACGGACCGTGGTGGGTGACCGGTCGCGAGAGGAGGTTGGAGTGCGGAGTGCGGGCCGTACGGGAGGCAGTGTGGCGGGCGGAGGCGTGGGGTAGGGCCGCGGTGGACGGTGGGCCGTGGGAGGGAGTGCCGACTGGGGTGGCCCGGTCGCGAGAGGCGGCCAGAGCGGCGGAGTGCGGGCCGCCCGGGGAAGCAGGGTGCCGGGACGCGGAGTGGAGCAGGGTCTCGGGGCGAGGCAGGACGCGGGAGTGTGGGCCGGGCGGCGCGGCTACTGCGCGGCCGAGCCGCGGACCCGCCGCCACACGCTCGGCGCCGCGCTGACCAGCACGGTCAGGGCGACCGCCGCGGCCACGCCCTCCCACGGCTCCTTGAACAGCGCGCCGCCCAGGATCCCGATCAGCTGGTATGTCACCGCCCAGGCCAGGCAGGCCGGCAGATTGCCCCGCGCGAAACGGCGCATCGGCCACTTCGCGAGCAGACAGGCCAGCATCACCGGGATGCGGCCCGCCGGCAGCAGCCGGGACAGCACGAGCACCGCCACCCCGTGCTCGGCGAGCTTCTCCTGCGCCTGCTCGAGCCGGTCCTCCGGCGCCCGGGACCGGATCGCCTCCAGCCAGCGCGAGCCGTTCTTCGAACCCATGCCGCGCCGCCCCAGCCAGTACAGCGTCATGTCACCGAGGAACGCGGCCAGCGACGCCGTCACGAACACCAGCGCCAGCGAGAACGGCGCCGTCTGGTGGACGGCCACCACGGCCGCCGAGCTCACCAGCGCGCCCGTGGGCACCACCGGGACCAGCGCTCCGATCAGCACCAGCAGGAACAGCGACGGGTACCCGAGCGCCTGCTGGGTCGGCTCGGGCGGAATGCTCGTCGAGGCGGCGCCCAGCCACGTCACCGCGCGACCTCCACCCGCACGCTCTCCCCGTGCCCGAGCCGGTGCACCGCCACACCCGGCGCACGCAGCGCCGCCAGGCGCACGAACTCGTCGCCCGGCGCGTGGAACTCGTGGGGGCGCACGCCGTCCATCCCGATCGGCCAGTACGTGCCGTAGTGCACCGGCACCGCGCTGCGCGGCGCCAACCGGGTCAGCGCCTCGGCCGCCCGCCCCGCGTCCAGGTGACCGTCGCCGAGATACGGCCCCCAGCCGCCCACCGGCAGCAGCGCGGCGTCGACCGGCCCGACCTCCTTGGCCATCTCGTCGAACAGGCCGGTGTCCCCGGCGAAGTACGTGCGGGCCTCGCCCTCGATGACGTAGCCGAGCGCGGGCGAGCGGTGCGGTCCGAGCGGCAGCCGCCGCCCGTCGTGCCGCGCGGGCACCACCTTGACCCGAAGGTCCCCGACCGCGATCTCGTCACCGGGCGCCACCTCGGTCACCCTCAGGTGCGGGAGCCGGCGCAGCCCCGGCACCGCCCGTGGCGCCCCCCGGGGCACGAGCAGGCGGGTGCCCGGGTCCAGCCGCGCCAGCGACGGCACGTGCAGATGGTCGGCGTGGAGATGGGACACCACCGCCAGGTCCGCGTGCCAGGCGTCCGGAGGCGGCAGGGCGCCCCGGCGGCGCCGCAGATGCGCCAGCCGACGGGCGAACAGGGGATCGGTCAGCACGCGTATGTCCGAGTCCTCGACCGTGCAGGTGGCGTGCCCCCACCAGGTGACCTCCGCCGGCACCTCTTCGCCTCCTTCGCGCGACTCCCCGAAGCCTACGTCCAGGAGTAGGGTCGGCGGCGAAAACGGGAGGTCGGGGGGACACCATGGGGCCGGTACGGGTGACGGCGATCGCGAGCCTGACGCCACTGGAGCAGTTGGACGACGATCCCTTCCTGGTGGACTCCCGCAGCCAGCACGCCATGTGCGCCCGCTGGGCCGCCGAGCGGGGATACGTCGTGACCAGGGAACTGCTGGTACGCGGCCTGCGGCCGGACCACGAGGCCCTGTGGGAGGGCGTCCGCCCGGGACGCGACCTGTTCGTGGCGCCCAGCCGCCGCGTCCTGGAGAGCGCGCTCGCCTCGGTCGAGGAGTTCACCGCCGAGTGCGCCCGGCGCGGGGTGCGCGTGGAGACGGTGGGGCTCGCCGAACCGTCGTACGACGCCGCGATGAAGGCGCGCGTGCACCGGCGGCTGTCGATGCCGACGGCCGGCTACGACGGCCGCTGAACGCTGCCGCGAGCCGCCCCCGCGGACGGGCGGCCCGAGCGCCACGGCGCCCGGAACCCGGGCACGGGGGTCATCCTCGCCGTCACGGTGCGAAACCGGATCCGGGGGACAAACGGGCGTCCCGGGACGTTGTGACAGGCTGGGGAGGGGCCCGCGCCGAGGACGGGCCCGGGACGTGAGGTGTGCGGGGCGTGAGCGGAGGGCATTGGCGCCGGGTCGCCAGTCAGGTCGGACGGAGCGTCGCGGTGTGGGCCGTCTCCACGGTCACCATGCTCGTGCTCGCCGGGATCCTGCCGGACTTCCAGCTCAAGTCCGCCGACGGGGACAGCGCCACCGACATAGCCGTGACGGCCGCGGCCGGCGCCGGGGCCTTCGGTCTGCTGTCCGCCCTGGTCTGGCCGCTGCTGGTCCGCCTGCTGCTGCTCGTGCCGGCCCTGGTCCTCGGACTGCTCGTGTTCTTCCTCAACGGCGGGCTGCTGCTCCTCGCCCTCGACGTCAACCCGGCCGCGCGGGGCGCGGTCGCCCCGGAGACCGCCGTCGTCGTGGCCGCCGTGATGTCCGCCGTGGCCTCCGCCACCGGCGCCGCCCTCGCCGTGCGCGACGACGACGCCTACCGGCGCAGGCTCTACCGGCTCGCCGACCGGCGCCGCAGATCCCACCCGCCCTGTCCGGCCGGCCCCGGCACGGTCTTCCTGCAACTGGACGGGGTCGGTCACGACGTCCTGGCCGACGCCGTCGCGCAGGGCACGATGCCCACCCTCGCCCGCTGGCTGGGCGACGGCGAGCGGCCCGCCACCCACCGGCTCACCCCCTGGCGCACCGACTGGTCCAGCCAGACCGGCGCCAGCCAGCTCGGCATCCTGCACGGCAGCAACCACGACGTCCCGGCCTTCCGCTGGTACGAGAAGGACAGCGGCGAGGTGATGGTCTGCAACCGCCCGACCAGCGCCGCCGAACTCCAGCGCCGGGCCGTGGCGCACACCGGCGACGGCGGGCTGCTCAGCCTCGACGGGGCCAGCCGCGGCAACCTGTTCGGCGGCGGCGCCGACGAACAGGCCCTCGTGCTGTCCATCGCCACCCGCCGCCGCAGCAGGGAGACCCGGTCCCGGGCCGGCTACTTCGCCTATTTCTCCGACCCGGCCAACGCGGTCCGCACCGCCCTGTCCTTCGTCGCCGAGGTGGGCCGGGAGATCGGCCAGTCCGCCCGCGCCCGCCTCCACCAGGTCCGCCCGCGCGTCTCCCGGGGCGGCCTCTACCCCTTCGTCCGGGCCTTCGCGACCGTCGTCGAGCGGGACGTCGTCGTCGCCGCGGTCATGGGCGACATGCTCGCCGGACGCACCGCCGTCTACGCCGACCTGGTGGCGTACGACGAGGTGGCGCACCACTCGGGACCGCGCAGCCGGGACGCGGCGAAGGTCCTGCAGCGTCTGGACCGGGCCGTCGCGCTGATCGAGAAGGTCGCCGAGCACGCCCCGCGCCAGTACCGGATCGTCGTCCTGTCCGACCACGGCCAGAGCCCCGGCGAGACCTTCCGCTCCCGTTACGGGCTCACCCTCGGCGACCTGGTCCGGGCCGGCTGCGGGCTGCCCGTGCCGCGCCGGGCGCAGCGCACCCGCAGCGGCGCCGAGGCGCGCAACGCCGTGCGGGCCGCCCTGCGCCGGCCGGTCGAGGAGGGCGGCGAGGAGCACCGCCCCGCCCGCCGCCGCCGGGAACCGGTCGTGCTGGCCTCCGGCAACCTGGGCCTGGTGTCCTTCCCGGACGTGCCGCACCGGATGAGCAAGGAGGAGATCGACGCCCGGCACCCCGCACTGCTGACGACCCTCGCCAACCACCCCGGCGTCGGCTTCCTGCTGGTGCGCAGCGAGGAGCACGGCGGAGTCGTGCTCGGCGCGCGCGGCGCCGAGATACCCCTGGACCGGCTCGACGAGGACCACGGCCCGCTCGCGTCCTTCGGACCCGGCGCCGCCGAGGCCGTGCGGCGCACGCACTCCTTCCCGCACACCGCCGACATCATGGTCAACTCCTTCCACGACCCGGCCGACGGAGAGGTCCTCGCCTTCGAGGAGCAGATCGGCTCCCACGGCGGACTGGGCGGCGACCAGTCGAAGGCCCTTCTGCTGTCGCCGGTCGTCCTGTCCGCGCCGGTGGACGACGGGGCGGAGATCGTCGGTGCCGAGCACGTCCACCGGGTCCTGCGCCGCTGGCTGCGCGAGTCGAACGGCCCCCAGGTACCCCTGGAGGATTCCCGGCCGGCAACCCGCGACAGCGCACCTTTTGCGGTGCCGGACGGGTTCGTACAGGACAAAAGCGCCTGATTTGGAGCCGCCCCGGGCCATGCCGGACCATGGGCGCCGTCCCGGCGATCCCGGGCAGCAGTTCGAAGAGAGGCGCACCACCCCATGCACGTCACCGGAACCGTCCCTCCGTCGGCTCCGGCCCCGCAGGAGACCCCCGCGGCCACCGCCCCCCTCGCCGAGGACGCCGCCGGCACCACCGGTGACAGCGGCCGGCACGCCCGCCGCTTCGGTCTGCCCGTCGCCACCGCCCTGGTCATGGGCAACATCATCGGCGGCGGCATCTTCCTGCTTCCGGCCTCCGTCGCCCCGTACGGCACGATCAGCCTGCTCGCCTTCGGCGTGCTGACCGTCGGCGCCATCGCGCTCGCCCTGGTCTTCGGCCGGCTCGCCGAACGGGACCCGCGCACCGGCGGTCCGTACGTCTACGCCCGCGAGGCCTTCGGCGACTTCGCCGGCTTCCTCGCCGCCTGGGCGTACTGGATCACCACCTGGGTGTCCAACGCGGCACTCGCCGTCGCCGCCGTCGGCTACCTCGACGTGCTGATCCCGGTGAACGACCACCGCTGGACCGCCTGCCTCGCCGCCCTCGCCCTGCAGTGGCTGCCCGCGCTCGCCAACTTCGCCGGCACCCGCTACGTCGGCGCCGTGCAGCTGGTGTCCACCGTGCTGAAGTTCGCGCCGCTGCTGCTCGTCGCCGTCGGCGGGCTGTTCTTCTTCGACGCGGACAACCTCGGCCCCTTCCACGCCGGCGACGGCAGCGCGATCGGCGCGGTCTCCGCCTCGGCCGCGATCCTGCTCTTCTCCTACCTCGGCGTCGAGTCCGCGGCCGTCAGCGCGGGCGAGGTCAAGAACCCCCGGCGGACCGTGGGACGCGCCACCGTCATCGGCACCGCGGGCGCGGCCCTCGTCTACCTGCTGGGCACGCTCTCCGTCTTCGGCACGGTCGCCCACGACCGTCTGGTCGACTCCACCGCCCCCTTCTCGGACGCCGTGAACGCCATGTTCGGCGGCGCCTGGGGCGGCTGGGCCGTGGCGCTCGCCGCGCTCGTGTCGATGACCGGCTGCCTCAACGGCTGGACGCTGCTCAGCGCCCAGACCCCGTACGCGGCGGCGAAGGACGGGCTGTTCCCGGCCGCGTTCGCGCGCAGGCGCCGCGGGGTGCCGACGGTCGGCGTCGGCGTCACCGTCGTCCTCGCCTCGCTGCTGACCGTCTACAACTACACCTCCGGTTCGGCGAAGGTGTTCGAGGTCCTGGTCCTCGTCACCACGTTCACCGCGACCGTGCCGTACCTGCTGGCCACCGCCGCGCAGCTCTTCCACCTCGTCTCCGGGCGGCGCGACCGGGTCCACCGCGGGCGGCTGGTGCGCGACGCCGTGATCGCGTCGGTCGCGGCCGGGTTCTCGCTGTGGCTCGTCGCGGGCGCCGGATACGCGGCCGTCTACCAGGGCGTGCTGTTCCTGTTCGCGGGTGTGCTGGTCTACGCGGTGATGGCGGCCCGCGGGCAGCGGGCGCAGGAGCCGGCCGGGCGGTGATTCGGCTGCGGACGGCACCCGGGCCGCCCACACCGGTGCGGGTCCGCTTCGAGACCCGACCGAGGAGCCCTGCGTGCAGGCTGCCGTCACCGTCGCTCCCGCCCGCCTTCCGGAACTGCTGCCCGGCCTCGCCACCGTGCGGCCGGTCTTCCTCCGGGGCGCACCCGGCATCGGCAAGTCGTCCCCGGTGAGGGACTTCGCCGACTCGCTGGGCCTGGAGTGCGTGAGCCTGCTCGGCACACAGCTCGCCCCGGAGGACCTGATCGGCGTCCCGCGGATACGGAACGGGCGCTCGGTGTTCTGCCCGCCCGAGGCGATCGCCCGCGACGAGCCGTACTGCCTGTTCCTGGACGACTTCCCGTCCGCGGCGCCGGTCCTCGTCGTCACCGACGGCCGGTGCGACGTGCTGCGGGTGCGGCGCGAGCACGCCTACCTGATTCCGCAGGGCGCACGGCTGCCGTTCACCGCCCGGGGACCGGTGTTCCGGGTGAGCTGAGCCGGAGTGTGATCGGATGGGGGGCGGGGACCCGGGCAACGGGTTCCCATCGACCGGCTACAGCAAGAGAATTCGAAAGGATGCGTCGTGGCAACCACGCGTTCCGCACACACCGTCTGGGAAGGCAACCTGCTCGAGGGCAACGGTGTCGTCACCTTCGACTCGTCCGGCATCGGCGAGCAGCCGGTGTCGTGGCCTTCGCGCGCCGAGCGGGCGAACGGGAAGACCAGCCCCGAGGAGCTGATCGCCGCCGCCCACTCCAGCTGCTTCTCCATGGCGCTGTCGCACGGCCTGGCCGGCGCCGGCACCCCGCCCACCAAGCTGGTCACCTCGGCCGACGTCACCTTCCAGCCGGGTGAGGGCATCACCGGCATCCACCTCACCGTCGAGGGAACCGTCCCCGGCATCGACAACGACGCGTTCGTCGCCGCCGCCGAGGACGCCAAGAAGAACTGCCCGGTCAGCCAGGCCCTCACCGGCACGACGATCACCCTGTCGGCCAAGCTCGCCTGACCCCGGCCGTCCCTTTCCGCCCCCCTTCCGCCAGTGCCCTCATGCGCCCTTGACAACAGCACACTCAAGTTTTGTGCTGGAGAGCATAGGTGCCCGTAGGTGCCCTGGCGGAAGGGGACGGCGATGGGACGTGCGGTCGGTATCGATCTCGGGACCACGAACTCCGTGGTGGCGGTTCTGGAGGGCGGTGAACCCACGGTCGTCGCCAACGCGGAGGGGGCACGGACCACCCCCTCGGTGGTGGCCTTCGCGAAGAACGGCGAGGTGCTGGTCGGCGAGGTCGCCAAACGGCAGGCCGTGACCAACGTCGAGCGCACCGCGCGCTCCGTGAAGCGGTACATGGGCGACGCGCACTGGCGCTTCCCGGACCAGGGCACGGTCGACGGCACCCGCTACCGGGCGCAGGAGCTGTCCGCGCGGGTGCTGCAGAAGCTCAAGCGGGACGCGGAGGCGTATCTGGGCGAGGACGTCACCGACGCCGTGATCACCGTCCCCGCCTACTTCGACGACACCCAGCGGCAGGCGACCAAGGAGGCCGGGGAGATCGCCGGCCTGAAGGTGCTGCGGATCATCAACGAGCCGACGGCGGCGGCCCTGGCGTACGGACTGGACAAGGAGAACGACCAGACCGTGCTCGTCTTCGACCTCGGCGGCGGCACCTTCGACGTGTCGCTGCTGGAGATGGGCGAGGGCGTCATCGAGGTGAAGGCCACCAACGGCGACACCCACCTCGGCGGCGACGACTGGGACCAGCGGATCGTCGAGTACCTCGTCAAGCGGTTCAAGGGGCAGTACGGCATCGACCTCGGCGGCGACAAGATGGCGCTGCAGCGGCTGCGGGAGGGCGCCGAGAAGGCCAAGATCGAACTGTCCTCCTCGACCGAGACGACGATCAACCTGCCGTACATCACGGCCTCGGCCGAGGGCCCGCTGCACCTGGAAGAGAAGCTCACCCGCGCCCAGTTCCAGGAACTCACCGCCGACCTGCTCGACCGCTGCCGGACCCCCTTCCACCAGGCGGTCAAGGACGCGGGCGTGAAGCTCTCCGCCGTCGACCACGTGATCCTCGTCGGCGGCTCCACCCGGATGCCGGCCGTCACCGACCTGGTCAAGGAACTCACCGGCAAGGACCCGCACAAGGGCGTCAACCCCGACGAGGTGGTGGCCGTCGGCGCGGCCCTGCAGGCGGGCGTCCTGCGCGGTGACGTCAAGGACGTCCTGCTCCTCGACGTCACCCCGCTGTCCCTCGGCATCGAGACCAAGGGCGGCATCATGACCAGGCTGATCGAGCGCAACACGACCATCCCGACCCGGCGTTCGGAGATCTTCACCACGGCGACCGACAACCAGCCCTCGGTCGGCATCCAGGTCTACCAGGGCGAACGCGAGATCGCCGCCTACAACAAGAAGCTGGGCGTCTTCGACCTCACGGGGCTGCCGCCCGCCCCGCGCGGCGTCCCGCAGATCGAGGTGGCCTTCGACATCGACGCCAACGGCATCATGCACGTCTCCGCCAAGGACCTGGCGACCGGCCGTGAGCAGAAGATGACCGTCACCGGCGGCTCGGCACTGCCCAAGGAGGACATCGACCGCATGATGCGGGACGCCGAGCAGTACGCCGAGGAGGACCGCAAACGCCGGGAGGCGGCCGAGACCCGCAACCAGGCCGAACAGCTCGTCTACCAGACCGAGAAGTTCATCCGGGACAACGGTGACAGGATTCCCGCCGACACCCGCGCGGAGGTCGAGTCGGCCGTCGCCGACCTCAAGGACCGGCTGGAGCGCAACGCCGACACGGCAGAGCTGCGGGACGGCGTCGAGAAACTCGCCTCCGTCAGCCAGCGCATGGGGCAGGCGATGTACGCCCAGGCCCAGCAGCAGCCGTCGGGGGAGGGGAGCGAACAGCACGCCTCGGCACAGGACGAGGACTCCGTGGTGGACGCCGAGATCGTCGACGACGACAAGGACACGAAGGGCAGCAAGGACACCAAGGGCCCCGCGGCTTGAGCGCCGCTCAGGACCCCGCCCGCTCCCAGCCCCGCCGGTCCGGGCGCGGCCCCGGCCGCCTGGGGACGCGTGACCGGTACACCACGTACGGCCGGACCAGGTGCTGCACCGGTGCGCTGAACATGTGGACCAGCCGCGTGTACGGCACCAGGGCGATCGGCACCATCCCGATCCCGGCGACCGTCAGCACCCCGGCCGCGGTTCCGCCGTAGAGCGGGAACAAGTGGTAGGCGTGCTCGTCGACCGAGCGCGTCGGTCCACGACGCCGGCACGAACAGCCCGATCAGATGGCCCACCAGCACGAAGAGGATGCCGTAGTGGAACACCGGGAGGCGATGTTCAGCAGCTTCGACTCGTAGACCTGTGAGGACGGGGTCGTCCAGCCGAACCGGTCGTAGCGGTGCCGCCGGATCAGTCCGGCGACGAGCAGGGCGAACGCGGCGTAGGGCAGCATGCCCCACAGGAACACGGTCATGGGCGGGCTCCGGAGGACGCGGACGGCAGGGTGGCGCACACGGCGTCCAGGACACAGGCGTACGGCGTGCCGAACGCGGTGAGCCGGGAGCGCAGCTGCTCCAGGGCGTCGCGGTGCTCCACGAGCAGCTCCGTCTCACCGGTGCGGGCGACGAACTCCAGCACCGCCGGCAGGAAGTCGGGCAGCTCCTCGCCGGTGAACTCGAGGCCGTGGGCGCGGTAGAGATCCTTGAAGCGGACCAGCGACATCCCGCGCCGCCGGGTGTCGCCGTCGCGCCACCGGCTCAGGTACAGGCTGTGGCGGTTCCTGAAGTCGAAGACCTCCACGTAGTGCGCCTGCAGTTCGCCCTGCGGCGTCACCGCCGCGTGGTCGGTGAACTCCCGCAACTGCGGCGCGGCCTCGCGCAGCAACGGCAGCCGGGCGCGGAAGTCGTCGTCGGGGTAGGTCAGACAGAGCGCCGCCGCCTGGTACAGCATCTCGAAGCTGCCGGGCATCAGACCTCCCTCTCGTCGTCCGCGGTCTGCCGCCTGCGCAGGATGTGGAAGTTCTCCACCGGCACCAGCGGAAGCCGCCGGCGGCCCGAGTCCTGGCCGAACGGGCCGTCGCCGCCCATGCCGGGGCCGCCCTCGTGGTCCGGGCTGCACGCGTCCGGCAGCGCCGACTCCTCCGGCCGGCGCGCGTCCCCGACGGCCGCCGTCGGGATCACGTACCGCTCCTCGTGCTTGGCGATCGCCGGCAGCCGGTACATGTCCTCGACCTCCTCCGGCGCCATGCCGACGGCGGCCGCGACGGCCGGGTCGGGCTCCTCGCCGAGGTTGACCGACCGCGTGTGGGAACGCATCGCCGCCGGCTTCTCCAGAAACGCCCGCACCGGGCCGACGGCACCCGCCGAGAACAGCTCGGCCAGGTACTCCAGCGGGATGCGCAGCGTGTCGATCGCGCCGAACAGGTTGTCCGCGTCCTCGCCGTCGTGTCCGGTCTCCGTCAGCGCGTCCACGACCGGCGACAGCGGCGGGATGTACCAGACCATCGGCATCGTCCGGTACTCGGGGCTCAGGGAGAGCGCCACCTTGTACCTGCCGACCAGCGCGTGCACGGGGGAGCGGCGGGCCGCCTCCAGCCAGTCGTGCGGGATGCCCGCCTCCTGGGCCGCCCGGACCACCTCGGGGTCCTCGGGGTCGAGGAAGACGTCCGGCTGCGCCCGGTACAGGTCCCGCTCGTCCGGCGTGGACGCGGCCGCGGTCACCTTGTCGGCGTCGTTCAGGACGACCCCCGGGTACCGCAGCCGTCCCACGCACGTCTCCGAGCAGACCGTCGGCAGGCCGACCAGGCCGATGCTGTGCAGGTCGGGTGCGGCCGTGCCGGACCGGAAGAACCGCCCCGCGCGCAGCAGCGCGGCTCCCGGCTCGGTGGGCGGTGTCCGCGTGTCCGTCACGTGCGCTCCCTTGCTCGCCCTGGTCCCGAACCTAGGGGCGGGCGCGGGAGCGTACCCGTTCGCGGCGGCCGTACGGGTCAGGCGTGCGGCCGGGGCTGCGCCCAAGGGGTGTCCGTGGTGCGCGCGCCGGCCCCGCGACGCCCGGCGCGCCCCCCACGCCCGCGCGGGCGGACGAGGCGCCTTCGCGGCCACCCACCCATCAGCCGCGTGAACAACGCTTCAGGTCAGTACACCTAGGGCTTGCGCGCCACTCCCGCGTACACCGGCACGATGCCCTCCGCCTGGGCCGCCACGTCCTCCGGATCCGGCCGCCACCCGGTCACCGGGATGATGCCGGGGCCCAGCAGCTCAAGTCCGTCGAAGAAGCGCGCGAACTCGGTCAGGGACCGCGGGAAGAACGGGGTGCCGTTGCGCGCGAACAGACCGGCGGCCTTCCCCACCGCCTCGGGGTTCAGGTCCGGCGTGACCTGCGACAGGATCAGGAAACTGCCCGGCGCGAGGACGCCGACGTACCGCTTCAGCAGACCGTGCGCGTCGTCCCCGTCGACGGCGTCACCGAGGTAGTGCGTCAGGGCCACCAGCGACAGCGCGACGGGCCGCCCGAAGTCCAGGGACTCGCCCGCCTGCCGCAGGACCGTGTCCGGGTCCCGTACGTCCGCGTGGACGTAGTCGGTGGAACCCTCCGCCGAGCCGCGCAGCAGTGCCTCGGCGTGCCGGAGCACGATCGGGTCGTTGTCGGCGTACACCACCCGAGCCTCGGGGGCCACTGCCTGGGCCACCTGGTGCAGGTTCGGCTCGGTGGGGATGCCCGTGCCGATGTCCAGGAACTGGCGGATCCCGGCCTCGGCGACCGTGCGGACCGCCCGGTGCATGAAACGGCGGTTGGCGCGTGCCCCGCGGACCGCCGTGTCGTCCGCCGCGAGGATCCTGCGGGCCAGTTCCTCGTCCACCGGGTAGTTGTCCTTGCCGCCCAGCCACCAGTCGTAGACGCGGGCCGGATGCGGCCGGCTGGTGTCGACGGGGACGGACGCGGCGTCGGGTCCGGTCATACGGTGTGTTCTCCTCGGGACTCGGCCGCGATGTGCGGCGGTGCTCTCAGAAGTTCTCGCGGTACTCCCGCAGGATCTTCTCGGTGCGCTGCGTCGACGCGGCCCGCGTCGTCATGTGGTCCAGGACCTCCAGGTGCGCGGAGACCTCGGCTCGCGAGTCCAGGTACAGGGCACCGGTCAGATATTCGGTGAAGACCATGTCGGGTAGTTCCGGCTCGGCGAAGCGGAACAGCGTGAACGGCGCGTACGTGCCCGGGTGCGGCCCGTCCGCGAACTCGGCGACCTGCAGCGTCACCCGGTCGCGGTCAGCGAACTCCAGCAGTTTCTCCAGCTGTTCGCGCATGACCCGGCCGTCGATGCTCACCGGCCGCCGCAGCACCGTCTCGTCCATCACCACCCACAGGTGGGGTGCGGCCCCGCGCTCCAGCAGCCGCTGCCGCTCCATGCGCAGGGACACGTGCCGTTCGACCGCGTCCGGACCCGCGCTGCCGATCGTCCCGGCCTCCAGCACCGCCCGCGCGTAGTCCTCGGTCTGCAGCAGACCCGGCACGAAGTGCGGCTCGTAGGACCGGATCATCCGGGCGGCGCCCTCCAGGCTCACGTACAGGCTGAACCAGTCCGGCAGCACGTCGTGGTACCGCTGCCACCAGCCCGGCTGGTTGGCCTCCTCGGCCAGCGCCACGAAGGCGGTCACTTCGTGCTCGGGCACGCCGTACGCCGTCAGCAGGATCTGTACGTACGGTATTTTCAGCGCGACCTCGGCCGTCTCCATCCGCCGCACGGTCGCCGGGGCCACCCGGAGCACCTTGGCGGCCTCCTCGCGCCTGAGGCCCGCCGTCTCACGCAGTTCCTGCAGCCGCTTCCCGAGCACCACCTGGCCCACGGTGGGTGCGGCACGCCGCTCACTCACGCCACGCCTCCCCAACGCGCCGAAGATGCCAGCAGTGTGTCATGTCCCCCTGTCACTCTCACAGGGACTCCGTGGCACCGGGGCATTACCTGACGGGTAATCGACCGGGCGCGCGACGGACGGGATCGTGGAGGCACCGGGTACCGGGCCGGCGCACTCCGGTCCGGCACCCGGGTCCCTGCAGCTCTGCCCGACCCCGACGGAGGGTGACTCGCCATGTCCACCAACCAGCTCGCCGCGCTTGCCCGCACCTCGGAACCGCAGGTCATGCTGCGCCGCTTCCTGGCGCTCGACGCGGTCGTGACCGGCGGCAACGCGGTCGCCTACCTCGCCCTGTCCGGACCGCTCGGCCACTTCCTCGGCGAGGACTCCGGGCTGCTGCTCGCCCTCGGCGCGTTCCTCGCCGGGTACGCCGCCGCCGTGGGCCTGCTGGCCGCGCGCCGCCATCCGCCGGCCCTCGCCGTCCGGGCCGTCGTGGAGGTCAACCTCGCCTGGGCGGCGCTGAGTTTCGTCGCCCTCGCGGTGTGGCTGACGCCCACCACGGCCGGAGCCGTGTGGACGGTGCTCCAGGCACTGACCGTCGCCGGCTTCGCCCTGATGCAGTACGCGGCGCTGAGGAGCCGTCAGGGCATGAGCGTGTGAAGGTACTTGACCGTCGCCGGGTCGGCCGGGAGCAGTGTCTCGATGGCCAGCTCGGCGACGGTCACGTCCATCGGCGTGTTGAAGGTGGAGATGGAGGAGATGAACGACAGCGTCCGGCCCTCGTGCTCCACCTGCATCGGCAACGCGAAGTACGGCACCGGCTCGTCGGGTTCCGCGCCGCCCGCCGTGTCCGGCACCGGGTACGCCGCCACCTCCTCGTACAGCGCCCGCAGCGGCTCCGAACGGTGCAGGGCGATCTGCCGTTCCATCTGCGCCAGCAGGTGCCCGCGCCACTCGCGGAGGTTGCGGATGCGCGGTGCCAGACCCTCCGGGTGCAGCGTCAGCCGCATCGCGTTCAGCGGGGGCTGAAGGAGATGCTCCGGCACGCCGTCCATCAGCATCATGATGCCCCGGTTGGCGGCCAGCACGTGGTACGTCGCGTCGACCACCAGCGCCGGGTACGGCTCGTATCCCCGGATCAGCCGCTCCATGCCCTCGCGCAGGGCGTCCAGCGCCGGGTCGTCCAGCGGGGTCTCCGGGTAGTGAGGGGCGTAACCGGCCGCCAGCAGCAGGGCGTTGCGCTCCCGCACGGGCACGTCCAGGTGCTCGGCCAGCCGCAGCACCATCTCCTCGCTCGGCCGGGAGCGGCCGGTCTCGATGAAGCTGATGTGCCGGGCGGAGGAGTCGGCGCGCAGCGCCAGCTCCAGCTGGCTGACCCGACGCCGCTCCCGCCAGGCCCGCAGCAACGGGCCCACGCCCTGGGCAGTGGATGCGGTACCGGACAGAAGAGCGGTCATGCTCCGAACCGTAGTCGACGCGGAGGCCCGGCGGCACCGCCGCACCCGGTGTGACCAGCGCCCCGGCGGCCGCGCTGTGGCAGGCTGAGAGGGAACCCGGCACCATTCGCCCGGCCCCAGGGAAGGAGCGCAGCCCATGCCCGTCGAACCGCTGTCGCAGAAGGAGATCGAGGAGCGGCTGGCCGAGCTTCCCGGCTGGTCCCTCGACGCGGGCCGCCTCACCCGCTCCTACCGGCTCGGCTCGCACTTCGCGGCGACGGCCATGGTCGTCCACATCGCGCAGGTGCAGGAGGAGCTCGACCACCACTCCGACCTGACCCTCGGGTACAACACGGTCAACCTGGCCGTCAACACCCACAGCGCGGGCGGTGCCGTCACCGAGAAGGACGTCGAGCTCGCCCGCAGGGTGGAGGACCTGGCGGCGGGCCACGGGGCACACTGACAGGCGTGCTGGACTACGACAAGGAAGCGGAACGGTACGACGCCTCCCGCGGCGGCGAGCCCCGCGCCGCGGCCGCCGCCGAGGCCGTGCTGAGCCTCGTGCCCCCGCGGGCGCGCAGCCTGCTGGACGTCGCCTGCGGCACCGGCATCGTCACCCGGCGGCTCGCGGCCGGACGGGAGTCCCTGCGCGTGACCGGCGTGGACCTCGCCCCCGCCATGGCCCGCCAGGCCGCCGTCCGGCTGCCCGGCGCGGTCGTGCTGGCCGACAGTCGCCGGCTGCCGTTCCGGGACGGGGAGTTCGACGCCGTCAGCAGCGTGTGGCTGCTGCACCTCGCGAGCGGAGCCGAAGCCGTGCGGACCATCGTCGGTGAGTGCGCCCGCGTGCTGCGCCCCGGCGGGGTGTACGTCACCACGGTGGACAAGGGCGCCTCGCACAACGTGGGCAGCGACATCGACGCCGTGCTCGCCTCCCGTCCGCCCAGCAGGGCCCGGGACGCCGCGGAACTCGTCGAGGCCCACGCCCTCGCGCACGGGCTGGTCCCGGACGGCCGGGCCCGCTTCACCGGCCACGGGCAGGGGCGCAGCCCCAGCCGCACGATCGCCGACCTCAGGCGCGGCTGGTTCGTCACGCTGCCGCCCGGCGAACCGCTCGCCGAGGTGTTCGCCACCCGGCTCGCGGCCCTGCCCGACCAGGACCGGCCCCGACCCGACCCGGTCTTCACGCTGCGGGCCTTCAGAAAGCCGTAGCGCCCGAAGGCGGCCACTCCCACGCCTCCTGCGACGGGGTTCCCCCCTTCCTCGCAGGCGGCCCCCGTCAAGCGCCCGCGCGGGCACCGCAGGCGCCGCGTCCTCCGTTCCGGCCCTCACCCGCCGCACCGGCGCTGCCCGACGCCGGCCGGACCACGCCGGTCCCCGGCACGCCGGCCCGCGGTGAAGGCGGCGTCCGTGACGGTCGCCCCGTCGCCCTACGCGGCCTCGTCCACCACCGGGGGCCCGCCTCGGGTCACCACCTGCCGGACCCATCCCTGCGTGAGCCGTGTCCGGGAGGCCAGCACCTCCACCGGTACACCCCGCCGGTGCGCGGAGCGCAGGGCGGCGTTGCGCCACTGCAGCAGTCTTCTCGTCGCGGCCTCGCTCGTCGCCGTCCGGTGCAGGAACACCGCCGTTGCGAGCAACAGCCGTCCCGCCAGGCCCTCCCACGTACGCGTCACGCAGCGCCCCCTGTCGTCGCCACCACTCCCACTCACACAACGGTCGAATGAGTACAGCGCGGCCACAAGGGCGTGAAACGGGCGCACTGGTCACGGAGGAGAGAGGGCGCGTGCCGGCACGCGCCCTCCGGAACGCCACAAGCTCCACGTACGAGCCCACGGCGAGGGCGATGTCCGCCCGGGCCCGGAACCGGTGGTGCGTGAAGGCGGGCGCGGCACCACCCGCGGGACGCGACGGCCGTTTTGCGAAAGCGGCAACAGAAGTTGTCGCGTCCGCGTGCGGGGGCGCACCCTGGCGGCGACGGGAACGGGAGGCCGGCCACCATGGCGCACGATCACCACCACGACCACCACGAGCGGGACCACGCACACCACCACGACCACACCGACAGCGACTGGGCCGGGATGGCTCCGCTGCTGGAGGCGCAGGCGGAACTGTTCACGCCGTTGTACACGCAGGCGATCGAATGGCTGGGGGCTCAGGTGCCCGAGCCGGAGCTGGTCGTCGACGCGGGCAGCGGACCCGGTGTCGTCTCGTGTCTGTTCGCCGACGCCTTCCCCGGCGCCCGGGTCGTCGCCGTCGACGGCGCGGCGCCGCTGCTGGAGCGGGCCCGCGCGCGGGCCGCCCGGCTGGGCGTCGCCGACCGCTTCGGCACCCTCGCCGGTGACCTGCCGGGTGTGCTGGACGAGTTGGACCACCCCGCCGACCTGCTGTGGGCCAGCAAGAGCCTGCACCATCTCGGCGACCAGCGCTCGGCCCTCGCCGCGTTCGCGGGACATCTCGCGCCCGGCGGCACGCTGGCGATCCTGGAGGGCGGACTGCTCGCCCGCTTCCTGCCCCGGGACATCGGGATCGGGCGGCCGGGGCTGCAGGCCAGGCTGCACGCGGTCGAGGAGGACTTCTTCACCGGGATGCGCGAGAGCCTGCCCGGTTCCGTCGCCGAGACGGAGGACTGGCCGGCGCTGCTGACCGCGGCGGGCCTGAAGCACACCGGCACCCGCAGTTTCCTGCTGGACCTGCCCGCCCCGCTCCCGGCCGAGGCCCGCGACTACGTCGTCGCCACCCTGTCCCGCCTGCGCGAGAAGGCCGCCGACTCCCTCGACCCCGTCGACCGCGCCACCCTCGACCGGCTCCTCGACCCCGGTGACGAGGCGAGCGTCCACCGCCGCCCGGACGTGTTCGTGCTGCTGGCGCACACGGTCCACACCGCGGTCCGGCCGGCCTGACGGGGCACGCCGCCGAGACACGCGGAAGGGCCCGGACGGACCGGGCCCTTCCGGGTGTGCGGGCTCATCGTGCGTGCGGACGTGCTCAGCCCATGTCGAACGTCGCCGGGTCCGGGCCCAGGCGCCGGTCCTCGTTCAGCGCGCTGATCGCCGCGAGGTCCTCGGTGTCCAGGGTGAAGCCGAAGACGTCGATGTTCTCCTCGATCCGGGACGGTGTCACGGACTTCGGGATCACGACGTTGCCGAGCTGCAGGTGCCAGCGCAGTACGACCTGGGCCGGGGTGCGGCCGTGCTTCTGGGCGATGGCCACGATCGCCGGGACCTCCAGCAGGCCCTTGCCCTGGCCGAGCGGCGACCACGCCTCGGTGGCGATGCCCTGCTCGGCGTGGTACTCACGGGCGGCGCGCTGCTGCAGGTGCGGGTGCAGTTCGATCTGGTTGACGGCCGGGACGACCGACGTCTCGCCGATCAGGCGCTCCAGGTGTTCCGGCAGGAAGTTCGACACGCCGATGGCCCGGGCCCGGCCTTCGGAGTACAGCTTCTCGAACGCCTTGTACGTGTCGACGTAGGCGCCCTTCGACGGCAGCGGCCAGTGGATCAGGTACAGGTCCACGTACTCCAGGCCGAGCTTGGCGAGCGAGGTGTCGAAGGCGCGCAGCGTGGAGTCGTACCCCTGGTCGCTGTTCCACAGCTTCGTGGTGACGAAGAGGTCCTCGCGCGGGACGCCGGAGGCGGCGATGGCCTTGCCGGTGCCCTCTTCGTTGCCGTAGATCGCCGCTGTGTCGATGCTGCGGTACCCGGCCTCCAGCGCCGTCGCGACGGCCGTCTCGGCCTCGTCGTCCGGCACCTGCCAGACGCCGAAGCCCAGCTGGGGCATCTCGACGCCGTTGTTCAGGATGATCGGGGGGACCTTGCTGCTCACGAGCTCTTGATCCTTCGGTTGTGGTCAGGTGTTGCTCCCATGGTCAACGATCACGGGGCGGGATGCATTCCTGACCGGAGAAATCACGCCCGGTACAGCGCCTCGACCTCGGCGCCGTAGGCCCTCTCGATGGCCTTGCGCTTCAGCTTCAGCGACGGCGTCAGCAGCCCGTGCTCCTCGGTGAACGGCTGGGCCAGGATGCGGAACGTGCGGATGGACTCGGCCTGCGAGACCAGGGTGTTGGCCGCGACGACCGCCCGCCGCACCTCCGTCTCCAGGTCGGCGTCGTGCACCAGCTCGGCCGGCGACAGCCGGGGCTTGTTGCGCATCGTCAGCCAGTGCTCGACGGCCTCCTGGTCGAGGGTGACGAGGGCGGCGACGTACGGCCGGTCGTTGCCCACGACGATGCACTGGTTGACCAGCGGATGGTCGCGCACGCGCTCCTCCAGCGCACCGGGCGAGACGCTCTTGCCGCCGGAGGTCACCAGGATCTCCTTCTTGCGGCCGGTGATGGTGAGGTAGCCGTCCTCGTCCAGCGAACCCAGGTCGCCGGTGGCCAGCCAGCCCTCGTGCAGGGCCTCGTCGGTCGCCTTGGGGTTGTTCAGGTAGCCCTGGAAGACGTTGTCACCGTGCAGCCAGATCTCGCCGTCGTCCGCGATGTGCACGGTGACGCCCGGGACGGGGCGGCCGACGGTGCCGTACCGGGTGCGCTCCGGCGGGTTGGCGGTGGCCGCCGCCGTGGACTCGGTCAGGCCGTAGCCCTCGTAGATCTGCACGCCCGCGCCGGCGAAGAACAGGCCCAGCCGCCGGTCCATCGCCGAGCCGCCCGACATGGCGTTGCGGATGCGTCCGCCCATCGCGGCCCGCACCTTGCCGTAGACGAGTTTGTCGAAGAGCTGGTGCTGCATGCGCAGGCCCGCCGACGGGCCGGGGCCGATGCCCCAGGCCTTCGCCTCCACCGCCTCCGCGTACTTCACCGCCACGTCGACGGCCTTCTCGAAGGGGCCGGCCTTCCCCTCCTTCTCGGCCTTGCGCCGGGCCGCGTTGAACACCTTCTCGAAGATGTACGGCACGGCCAGGATGAACGTCGGCTTGAAGGCGGCCAGGTCGGGCAGCAGCGCGGCGGCGTTGAGCTGCGGCTGGTGGCCGAAGCGCACCCGGCCGCGGATCGCCGCGACCTCCACCATGCGCCCGAAGACATGGGCGAGCGGCAGGAACAGCAGGGTCGCCGCCTCGTCGCCCTTCTTGGAGTGGAACACCGGCTCCCAGCGCTCGATGACGGTGTCCGCCTCGTACATGAAGTTGCCGTGCGAGATGACACAGCCCTTGGGGCGGCCCGTGGTGCCCGAGGTGTAGATGACGGTGGCGACCGAGTCCGGTGTGACCGCCTGCCGGTGCCGGTGCACCACCTCGTCGTCGAGGTGGGCGCCCGCGTCGTACAGCTCCTGGACCGCGCCGGCGTCCAGCTGCCACAGCCGGCGCAGGTGCGGCAGCCGGTCGATGACGGTGGCGATCGTCATCGCGTGGTCCTCGTGCTCCACGATCGCGGCCGTGACCTCGGCGTCGTACAGCATCCAGAAGCACTGGTCGGCGGAGGACGTGGGGTAGACGGGCACCACCTGGGCGCCGACGGTCCACAGGGCGAAGTCGAAGAGGGTCCACTCGTAGCGGGTCCGGGACATGATGGCGACCCGGTCGCCGAAGCGTACGCCCTGGGCGAGCAGGCCCTTGGCGAGGGCGAGGACCTCGTCGCGGAACGCGCCCGCCGTCACGTCCCGCCACCGCCCGGCCTCGTCCTTGCGGCCCAGCGCCACGTGCTGCGGGTCCTCCTCGGCATGCCGGAAGACGACGTCGGCCAGGCCGCCCACCGGTGGTGCCAACGCCAACGGAGGACTGGTGAACTCGCGCAAACCCCGCTCCCCGCTCCTCGTGACCCCCGCACAGCGCGGTGAAAGCTACCCCACCCCGTGCGGGGGCGGGAGGGGTGGCGAAATCGAACAGGGCTCATGTCCGCGCTGGTCAACGCCGGAAAATGCGCTTACATGGGGAAGGGTCGGACAGATTCCTGACGGTTGAGTAAGTTTCGGTGCCGTAATCTCCACCGAATCTGTACGGCCCACCTACCGCCGGTACGGGTCCGTCGAGGCCGCCGTCTCCTCCTTCAGCGCTGGGGCCGCCGATTCCGTCACACCGGCGCCGTCACGCGAGTCCGCTGCGCCGAGGCCGGTGCAACCGGTCACCGCCCGCCAGGATCGCCGCCGCGAGCGCGTCCGCCGCGCCCTGGGCCGAGGGGCGGCGGCGGCCGTGCACCAGGACGAAGTCGACGCCGCCCAGCTCCGGCAGGCCGGCCCGCTCCGGCACCCGCACCAGGCCGGGCGGGACGAGTCCCCGTGAGTGGGCCATGACGCCGAGGCCCGCGCGGGCGGCGGCGATCAGGCCGTTGAGGCTGCCGCTGGTGCACGCGATGCGCCACTCGCGGCCCTGGCGCTGCAGCGCCTCCAGTGCGAGCGCCCGGGTGATGCCCGGCGGCGGATAGACGATCAGCGGTACCGGACGGTCCGGATCCAGGCGCAACCGCTCCGCGCCGATCCACACCAGCCGGTCGCGCCAGACCGGCCGGCCCCGCGGGTCCTCGGGCCGGCGCTTGGCCAGCACCAGGTCGAGCTCCCCGGCGGCCAGCTGCTCGTGCAGCGTGCCCGACAGCTCCACCGTCAGCTCCAGGTCGACCTCGGGATGGTCGTGCCGGAAGCCCTCCAGGATCTCCGGCAACCGGGTCAGCACGAAGTCCTCGGACGCCCCGAAGCGCAGCCTTCCGCGCAGCCGGGTGCCGGTGAAGAAGGCCGTGGCCTGCTCGTGCACCTCCAGGATCCGGCGCGCGAAGCCCAGCATCGCCTCACCGTCCTCGGTCAGCTCCACCGAGTGAGTGTCCCGGGTGAACAGCTGCCGTCCGGTGGCGTCCTCCAGGCGCCGGACGTGCTGGCTCACCGTCGACTGGCGCAGCCCGAGCCGGCGGGCGGCCTGCGTGAAGCTCAGCGTCTGGGCCACGGACAGGAAGGTGCGCAGGTGGGAAGGGTCGTACACGGCTTCCAGGCTATCGCGGAACGTGATGACAGTGAGAGCGGTATACCGGATTCCCGATCGCCGGGTCAGGGAGCACCATGGAGCGGGGACCCGTGACCCCGCGCAACGAACCAGTGAACGAGCAAGTGGAGCACCGTGAAACGCCTGCGATGGCCGCGCTGGATGCCGGTCGACCCGTACATCCTGCTGCTGCTCGGGACGGTGGGCCTCGCGGCGCTGCTGCCGGCGCGGGGCACCGGCGCGGACGTCGTCTCCGGTGCCTCCACGGCCGCGATCGCGTTCCTCTTCTTCCTCTACGGCGCCCGGCTCTCCACCCGCGAGGCGATGGACGGGCTGAGGCACTGGCGCCTCCACGTCACCGTGCTGGCCTGCACCTTCGTCGTCTTCCCGCTGCTGGGCCTCGCGGCCCGGGGGCTCGTGCCGGTCTTCCTGACCGACCCCCTCTACCAGGGCCTGCTCTTCCTCACCCTGGTGCCGTCGACCATCCAGTCGTCGATCGCCTTCACCTCCATCGCCCGCGGCAACGTGCCCGCCGCGATCTGCGCGGGCTCCTTCTCCTCGCTGGTGGGCATCGTCGTCACGCCGCTGCTGGCCGCCGCCCTGCTCGGTGGCAGCGGCGGGGGATTCTCCGCCGACTCGCTGCTGAAGATCGTGCTGCAGCTGCTGGTGCCGTTCGTCGCCGGGCAGGTGCTGCGCCGGTGGGTCGGAGGCTTCGTCGCCCGGCACAAGAAGGTCCTCGGGCTCGTCGACCGCGGCTCGATCCTCCTCGTCGTCTACACCGCGTTCAGCGAGGGCATGGTCCAGGGCATCTGGCACCAGGTGAGCCCCGTCCGGCTGGCCGGGCTGCTGGCCGTGGAGGCCGTGCTGCTCGCCGTGATGCTCGTGCTGACCTGGTACGGCGCCAAGGCGCTGCGCTTCGGGCGGGCGGACCGGATCGCGATCCAGTTCGCGGGCTCGAAGAAGTCCCTCGCCGCCGGACTGCCCATGGCGAGCGTCCTGTTCGGCGCCCACGCCTCGCTGGCCGTGCTGCCGCTGATGCTCTTCCACCAGATGCAGCTGATGGTGTGCGCGGTCATCGCCAAGCGCCGCTCCCACGACGCCCCCGAGGACGTCAGTCCGCCGGAGCCGGCCGGAGCATCAGCGTCACGAACCGCGGTCGGTACAGGGTCACGTTCCGGCTGAGCTGCAAGGCGGCCCCGGCCGGGTCCAGCCAGTTGACGTCGTAGCTGAGCACCAGCCGTCCGCCGTCGCCCAGCGCCGGGTGTGCCTGGGGGTTGTAGGCGGCGACCGAGCCCTCGGGCAGCGGCGGGCGGAACTGCCGTGCCGGTCCGTGCCACGGGCCGGTCGGGGAGCAGGCCCAGTAGGACGCCACCGTCGTCAGTCCCTCGGCGCCCGCGGCCATCGTGAACAGCAGGTACGTACCACCGGCCCGGACGACGGAGAAGGCACTGCCGACGCCGGTGCGCCGCCCGTCCCCCAGCACCGGCCGCGACGGCTCCCCGGGCACCCACGCGGACCCGTCCCAGTACCGCCAGGCGCCCGGCTCCGCGAGCCTGCCCTCCGGCACCCGTGCGACATGGGCGTGGGAGACCGGGTGGGAGACGGCGCGGCGGTCGTCGCCGCCGAAGACGTACGTCCAGCCGCCCTCGCTCACCAGCGAAGTGCCGAACAGTACCCGCCGGGCCGGATCGGCGACCGGCCGCTGGTCGGACACCGTGACGACCGACTCGAGGCGCAGGCCGGGCAGGCTCAGCGTGGCGACCTCGGTGGCGGTCGGCACCCCGTAGATCCAGGGCGGCCCGCCCGCCGTGCGCACCCACAGCAGCACCCGCAGGACCCGCTCGGCGGAGCCGGGGGAGCGGGCCTCGACACGGGCGGCGACCGGCCAGCGCCACTGGTCCGGGGCCGGGTCGGGGAAGAGCGGGGCGGGCAGGGTGCGCTCGGGACGTCCGTCCCGCATCAGCACGGCCGAGTTGCGCACCAGGGGCGCCGTCCCCTCCCGCCAGGCGGTGGGCTCGCCGGCCGGGTTGGGCGGGCCGTGCACCCGGCCGAGGTAGGTGTCGGAGAACAGCCACAGCACCCGGCCGTCGGGCAGCCGTACCGAGTGGGTGCCGTCGCCGCCGGTCCAGTCGTCGGTGCGGGCGGGGTCGTCCCCGTAGCGGGCGAAGGCGCCGGTGAGCCGCTCGTCCGCCGACCAGGTGCCGACGGTCCGGGGCGGGCAGCCGGCCGCCGCGCGGTCGTCGTCCTGCGGCAGGACCGTGAGCAGCACGGCCGCGAGGACCAAGGCCAGCAGCAGGCCGAGCCCCGTCGCCGTCCGCTGCCGCGCTCGGGTGTCGTCGGGCACGCTCCGGGACGTTAGTGGCTCGCCTCCACCCGGTCCATGGGCAGCCACAGAACGCTGCTCCGGGCGGCCGGGCCCGGACCGCCGGCGGCGATCTCCTCGTCGGTCAGCGCCCGGTCCCAGACCCGCACCTCGTCGATCGCGCCGGTGAAGCGGGCCCGGCCGTCCACCCGCTCGCCGATGTGCACGCCGAACGGCGAGTTCCGGCTCACCGAGCCGGGTACGTCCGCCGCGCTCACCGTCGTCCCGTCCACGGACAGCGTGAGCCGCCCGCCGCCGCGGCGCAGCGCCAGCCGGTGCCAGCGGCCGTCGTTGTACGCACCGTCGGCGCGCACGTACGCCGACCGCGGGGCCGCCGCGCCGTCGCGTGCGGTGATCAGGCCCTGGACGCGTCCGTTGCCGGGCTCGGCCCGTAGCCACACCTGGGGCTGCCCGGTGCCGGTGCCGCCCATCCACAGCAGCGGCTGCTCCCCGCGGGCGGCCGTGTGGCGGAACCACAGCAGGGCCGTGAAGTCCCCGCCGCCCAGGGGGAGCCGCGCGCTGTACGGCAGGCGTACGGCGTCGTCGGCACCGTCGAGGAGGAGCGCACCGCCCAGCGCGCCGTCCGGGGACGTGGCGGCGCCGCCGAGGACGGCCGCGGGCGCGGCGCCCGCGGCGAGGTCGGGGGTCGTGGGGTCGGGGCCCCGGCGCCGCCGGAGCCAGTCCTCGGTGAAGCGGGCGAAGCGGATCTCGTCGCGGGCGTCCACCGTGCCGCCCTCGTACAGCAGGCCCACGGTCGTGCCGTCGATCGCCGTCATGTCGGAGTAGCCGGACCAGTCCCGGGTGACGAGCGTGCCGCGGTCCACGCTGTCCCAGGTCGCACCGCCGTCGTAGGAGGACCGGACCGTCATCGTGCGGCGGCGGTCGGGGTCGGCCGGGGCGGACAGCAGCAGCCGGTCGCCGAGGCGCAGCGTGGCGCCCTGCACCTGCGGGGCGTACAGGTCCGGCAGCGCCCGGAAGGGTGCGGCGAAGCTGTCGCCGGCGTCGTGGCTGACGGCCTGGGTGCGGTGGCCGAGGTCGGTGCCCTCCTCTTCCCGGCCGCTGACCAGGAGGGCGCCGTCGGCCCGCTCGGTGAGGGTCAGTTCGGACGGCTTCTGCCGGAAGGTGCCGTCGGCGGCGACCGGCCAGGTGTCGGTGGCCCCGACCCTCCAGTGGTCGCCGCCGTCGTCGCTGACGACGAGCGCCGCGTGGTTGCCGGTGACCCGGTCGCCGTCCCAGGTCTCGGCGTTGACGCCGAGCACGAGCCGTCCGGGCCGCGCCCCGCCGGTGAGCTGGACGCCGTGCACGGGGCCGGTGGCGTACCAGGAGTTCCAGCCGGACGGCCGGACCTCGGCGCTCAGGTCGCGCGGTGCGGACCAGGTGAGCCCGTCGTCGTCGCTGTACTGCAGGTGCGGGATGCGCTCGCAGGGCACCGCGCAGTGCGCGGCGTCCGTCCGGCCCTCGTTGTAGGTCTCGGCCAGCAGGACACGGCCGGTGGCGCGGTCGACGACCGGGGCGGGGTTGCCGTGGGTGTCGCCACCGCCGTCGTTGACGACCTGGAGCGGGCCCCAGGTGCGTCCGCCGTCGGTGGAGCGCTTGAGGACGATGTCGATGTCGGCAGCGTCCCCGCAGTTGAGGACGCGTCCCTCGGCGAAGGCCAGCAGGGTGTCGTTCGTCGTCCGCACGATCGCCGGGATGCGGAAACAGGCGTAGCCCGGGTCACGGTCCGCCCGGAAGAGGACCTGCTGCTCGAACTCCGGCGCGCGGCTGGTGCTTCGGGCGTGCGCGGGGAGCGGGGAGGCGGCTGTCGCGGCTGCCGTGGCCAGGGCCAGCAGGGCGGTGAGAGCGCTCAGGGGGGATCCCGGACGGATGCGGCGAGGTGACGGCATGAACGGTCTGCCCTTCAGGCGGCTGATCCAGAGCCGGCATCAGGACATCACGCCGTGACCGTCTTTCCCGCCCGAAACGCTCACAAGATCGTCCGCGTGTCGCGTGGGAGGCCTAGGGAACGAGAACGACCTTCCCCAGGTTGCGGCGCGAGGCGATGACCTCGTGCGCCGCGGCCGCCTCCGACAGTCCGAACCGCCCGTGCACGACGGGCCGGAGAGACCCCTCGGAGAACCGGTCCCACAGCTCGCGGCGCCACTTCTCGTACAGCTCCGGCTCCTCGCGGGCGACCCGCGCCAACTGAAAGCCCGTCACCGTCCGGGCCCCCGCCATCAGGTCGTACG
The DNA here is from genome assembly GCF_014650995.1 of Streptomyces viridiviolaceus. Classification (GTDB taxonomy): domain Bacteria; phylum Actinomycetota; class Actinomycetes; order Streptomycetales; family Streptomycetaceae; genus Streptomyces; species Streptomyces viridiviolaceus. Next base: position 272,063 of record NZ_BMWA01000001.1, on the reverse strand, counting down.
CGCGCACGGTCCCGCCGCCCGAGCTGTACGCCACCAGCCGCCCGCCCGCCGCGAGGGCGTCGACGGCCGGGGTGAGCAACTCGCCGCCGACCGCGTCGAGGACGTAGTCGACCGGATTCCCCCAGTCGTCGTCGTAGACCACGGCGTCGTCGACGCCCAGGGAGCGCACGAAGTCCGCCTTGGCGCGGTCGGAGACGGCGCCCACGACCCGGGCCGCGCCGCGCGTCCGCGCGAGCTGCACGGCCAGGTGCCCGACTCCGCTCGCCGCCGCCGTGACGAGGGCCGTCTCGCCGGGCAGGGGCCGAGCCGCCGTCAGTGCGCCAAGGGCGACCAGGCCGCTGCGGACCAGCGCGACCGCGTCCACGGCCGCCGCCCCGTCGGGAATCGGCGAGGCCATGGAGTGGTGCAGCAGCGCGAAGTCGGCGTAGCCGTGTCCGAAGCACAGGCCCGTCACCCGGTCGCCGGGCCGGAAGCCGCTCACCCCGCCGCCGGTGGCCACGACATCCCCGGCGACCTCGCCGCCGAGCGGCACCGGTTCGACGGCCTCGGTGACCTTCCGCACGACGGGCAGCGTGACGCCGACCGCCGCGCACCGCACGAGCAGTTCGCCGGGGCCCGGTACGGGGACGGGAGCGTCCTCCAGGAAGAGGGGACCGCCGCGGGACGTGTAACGGACACGGCGCATCGGCCGCACCTCCAGAGTTCGTTGGGATGACCAACGATAGGAGGGTGGTCGTGGGGAGGTCCAACGACTATTCGCTAGGGTGGGCCCCATGGCCGAAGCCCCGCTCCCCGCGATCCGCTCCCTCCCCAGCTGGCTGCTGGGCCGGGCCGCCGCCCGCGGCCGGGCCCTGGTCGCCGAGGCGCTGGCCGTGGAGGGCCTGCGCATGTGGCACCACGTGGTGCTCTCCGCCGTCCGCGACCTCGCCCCCGTCGCCCAGGCCGACCTCGGCCGCGGCATCGGCCTCGATCCGAAGGACCTGGTCGGCATCCTCAACGACCTGCAGTCCGCCGGCCTCGTGGTGCGAGCACCGGACCCGGACGACCGCCGCAAGAACGCGGTCTCCCTCACCGAGGAGGGCGGCCGGCTCCTGGAGCGCTGCGAGAAGGCGGCCCGCGAGGCCAACGACGCGCTGCTCGCCCCGCTCACGGCGGCCGAGCGCGAGCAGTTCCTGACCCTGGTGCGGCGGATCTCCGGCACGCAGGACTGAACCCCCCCGCGTGCCGTGGTGAGACGGGGCCCCTGCGGCGCAGGGGGCGCTCCCCGCCGGTCGGGGCCCCGTCGCCGTGCCGCGGGGAACCGCGTCAGCCCTGGGTGGCCGCGGCCTGCAGGGCGATGCGGTTCTCGCCCGCGTACACGTTCATGGAACCGCCCCGCAGGAAGCCCACCAGCGTCAGGCCGGTCTCGGCGGCCAGGTCCACCGCGAGCGACGAGGGCGCCGACACCGCCGCCAGCACCGGGATGCCGGCCATCACGGCCTTCTGCGCCAGCTCGAACGAGGCTCGGCCCGACACCAGCAGGATCGAGCGGGACAGCGGCAGGTCGCCGTTCTGCAGGGCGCGGCCGACCAGCTTGTCGACCGCGTTGTGCCGGCCGACGTCCTCACGGACGTCCACCAGTTCCCCGTCCTCGGTGAACAGGGCCGCCGCGTGCAGACCGCCCGTCCGGTCGAAGACCCGCTGGGCCGCCCGCAGCCGGTCGGGCAGGCCCGCCAGCAGCTCCGGCTCGACGCGGACCGGGGGCGTGTCCGCGATGGGCCACCGGGCCGTCGTCCGGACCGCGTCCAGACTCGCCTTGCCGCACAGGCCGCAGGACGAGGTCGTGTAGACGTTCCGCTCCAGGGTGATGTCGGGGATCAGCACACCCGGGGCGGTCTTCACGTCCACCACGTTGTAGGTGTTGGAGCCGTCGGCGGTGGCGCCCGCGCAGTAGACGATGTTCTGCAGGTCGCCCCGCTCGGCGAGCACGCCCTCGCTCACCAGGAACCCGGCGGCCAGCGCGAAGTCGTCGCCCGGGGTGCGCATCGTGATCGCGAGCGGTCTGCCGTTCAGCCGGATCTCCAGCGGTTCCTCGGCGACGAGCGTGTCCGGGCGGGTGGAGACCGCCCCGTCCCGGATGCGGATCACCTTGCGTCGTTCCGTGACTCGTCCCATGTCCGTGCCCCTCGTACCGGTCAGTCCCGGTTCTGTACGTGCTGGTAGCCGAAGCGGCCCTTGATGCACAGGTTGCCGTGGGTCACCGGGTTGTCGTGCGGAGAGGTGACCTTCACGATCTCATTGTCCTGCACGTGGAGGGTGAGGTTGCAGCCCACGCCGCAGTAGGCGCACACCGTTGTCGTCCCGGTCTGCCGGGACTCGTCCCAGGTGCCCGCCGCCCGCATGTCGAACTCCGACTTGAACGACAGGGCGCCGGTGGGGCACACCTCGATGCAGTTGCCGCAGTAGACGCAGGCCGAGTCGGTCAGCGGGGCGTCGTGCTCGACGGCGATCCGGGCGTCGAAGCCCCGGCCGGAGACGGAGATGGCGAAGGTGTTCTGCCACTGGTCGCCGCAGGCGTCCACGCACTTGTAGCAGAGGATGCACTTGCCGTAGTCGCGGACGTAGAGGTCGTTGTCGACGCGGGGCTCCTCCTCGACCCGGGCCGCGTCCGGGCCGAAGCGGTCGGGTTTCGCCTCGTACTCCTTGATCCAGCCGGCGGCCTCCGGGGTCGTGGAGAGGTCGACGGAGGAGGCGAGCAGTTCCAGGACGACCTTGCGGCTGTGCCGGGCGCGCTCGGTGTCCGTGCGGACCTCCATGCCCGGCTCCGCCTTCCGGGAACAGGCCGGGACGAGGGTGCGGGAGCCCTCGACCTCCACCACGCACACCCGGCAGGCGTTCTTCGGGGTGAGCGTGTCGCCCTGGCACAGCGTCGGCACCTCCTTCCCGGCGGCACGGCAGGCGTCGAGGATCGTCGACCCCTCGGGCACGCGGGCCTCCTGCCCGTCGAGCGTGAACTCCACCAGCCGGCGCGGCACTCCGAGCGGTATCGCGGTCATTCGTATGCCCCCAGTCGGTCGATGGCGGATTCCACGGCGTTCCACGCGGTCTGGCCCAGACCGCAGATCGAGGCGTCCCGCATCGCGCGGCCGACCTCCCTGAGCAGCGCGACGTCGTCGGCCGCGGCGGCACCCGTGCGCTCCACGATCCGGTGCAGCGCCTCCTCCTGCCGCACGGTCCCGACCCGGCACGGCACGCACTGGCCGCACGACTCGTCGCGGAAGAACTCCGCGATGCGCAGCAGCAGCCGGGGGAGCGGGACGGTGTCGTCGAAGGCCATCACCACACCCGAACCGAGGGTCGTGCCCGCCTCCCGCGTCCCTTCGAAGGTGAGCGGGATGTCCGTCTCGTCGGGGCGCACGAAGCCGCCCGCCGCCCCGCCGAGCAGGACCGCGCGCAGCCCGTCCCGCACCCCGGCCAGGTCCAGCAGCTCGCCCAGGGTCGCTCCGAACGGCAGTTCGTAGATGCCGGGGCGGGCGACGCCGCCCGACACGCAGAACAGCTTCGGCCCGGTGGACCGGCCCGTGCCGATCGCCGCGTACGCGGGGGCGCCCATGGTCAGGATCGGCAGCACGTTGACCAGCGTCTCGACGTTGTTCTCCACCGTGGGCTTGCCGAACAGGCCCTTCTCCACGGGGAACGGCGGCTTGGAGCGCGGCTCGCCCCGGTACCCCTCGATGGAGTTGAACAGGGCCGTCTCCTCACCGCAGATGTACGCGCCCGCGCCCCGCCGGATCTCGATGTCGAAGGCGTAGCCCTGGCCGAGGACGTCGTCGCCGAGCAGACCCCTGGCGCGGGCCTGCTCGATCGCGTGGCGCATGCGGTGCGTCGCCCGCGGATACTCGCCGCGCAGGTACAGGTAGCCCCGGTGCGCGCCGGTCGCGTACGCCGCGATCGTCATCGCCTCGACCAGCGCGTACGGGTCGCCCTCCATCAGCACCCGGTCCTTGAAGGTGCCCGGCTCGGACTCGTCGGCGTTGCACACGAGGTAGTGCGGGTGGTCGGGCTGGGCCGCCGTGGCCTGCCACTTGCGGCCCGTCGGGAACGCGGCGCCGCCGCGGCCGAGCAGGCCCGAGTCGGTGACCTCGCGGATCACCCCGGCGGGGCCCAGCTCGAAGGCCCGGCGCAGGGCCGTGTAGCCGCCGTGGGCGCGGTAGTCGTCGAGGGAGGCGGGGTCGACGGTGCCGATGCGTTTCAGGAGGGTCAGGGTGGGGTCGCCCGCCTGGGGGACCGCCGTCGCGGGTGGGGGTTCGGCGGGGGCGGATTCGGGTGCGGTGGCCGCGCTGACGGTGGTGTCGACGGTCGCGGGGGCGCAGACGGCTGTGGCCCGCATGGTTGCTCGCCCCCGCCGCCCCTTCCCTTTCCCGACCCCGGGGGCTGTGCCCCCGGACCCCCCATCGGCCTGAACGGCCTCGTCCTCAAGCGCCGGACGGGCTGAGATCTCCTCCCCCGCTCGTATCACCAGTGCCGCCGGTGCCCGCTCGCACAGACCCAGGCACGGACTGCGCTCGACCCGCACTCCGCTCTCCGGTCCCAGTCGTGCCTCGACGCCCGCGCACAGCTCCGGCGCCCCGGCCGCCGTGCACGCGAGGTCGGTGCACACGTGGAGCACGGTCGCCGGCCGGGGACGGACGGAGAACATCGCGTAGAAGGTCGCGACCCCGTACGCCTCCGCCGGCGGCACCGTCAGCCGCCGGCACAGGTAGTCCAGGGCGCCCTCGCTGATCCACCCGACCCGGTCGTTGAGCGCGTGCAGCCCCGGCAGCAGCAGGTCCCGGCGGTCCCGGGCCTCGCGCCCGCCGCGGGCCCACCGCAGATCCGCCGCCCGCATCTCGTCACGGGCGGCGCCCTCCCAGGAGGACTCGGGGGGCCCGAGCAGGGCGTCCACGGCCGCCCGTTCCTCGTCCGTCGGCTTGCTGTCGCCGAAGTGCAGGTCCACCTGTGCTCACCTCACGTGTGTCGCAGCCGGCAGCTTCTCGATGCGGATCGCCGACGCCTTGAACTCCGCCGTCCCCGCGATCGGGCAGTTGGCCTCGATCGTCAGCCGGTTGGTGTCCACCTCGTCGGGAAAGTGGAAGGTCATGAAGGCGAGCCCGGGCCGCAGCGCGGTGTCGACCCAGACGGGCGCGACCACCGACCCGCGGCGGGAGGCGACCCGCACCTGTTCACCGACCACCACGCCGTAGCGCTCGGCGTCCTCCGGGCACAGCTCGACGGCCTCGCCGCGCCGCAGCGGGGAGGCGTAACCGCCGCTCTGCACCCCGGTGTTGTAGGAGTCCAGCCGCCGGCCCGTGGTCAGCCGGATCGGGTACTCCTCGTCGGTGAGGTCCACGGGCGGGTCGTGCAGCACGATCCCGAAGGGCGCGCGCATGCCCCGCCGGGCCGGGTCCGGGTCCCACAGCCGGCCGTGCAGATAGGTCGGCTCCAGTGCCTCGGTGCTCGGGCACGGCCACTGGATGCCCTGGTGCTCCGCCAGACGCTCGTACGTCATCCCGTAGTGGTCCGGGGAGAGGGACCTCAGCTCGTTCCAGACGGCCTCGGCGTCGGCGTACTTCCAGTCGTGGCCGAGGCGGGCCGCCAGGTCGCAGAGGATGTCGATGTCCTCGCGGGCCTCGCCGGGCGGGGTGACGGCCCTGCGGACGCGCTGGACGCGCCGCTCGCTGTTGGTGGTGGTGCCGTCGGTCTCCGCCCAGCCGGCCGTGGCCGGGAGGACGACGTCGGCCAGTTCGGCGGTCTGCGTCAGGAAGATGTCCTGCACCACGAGGAAGTCCAGCGCCTTCAGCCGCCGTACGGCCTGCTCGCTGTCCGCCTCGGACTGCGCCGGGTTCTCGCCGATGCAGTACACGGCCCGCAGTGAGCCGTCCTCCATCGCCTCGAACATCTCCGTCAGGTTCAGTCCGTAGTGCGGCCGGATGACCGTGTCCCAGGCCGACTCGAACTTCAGCCGCGTGTCCGGGTCGAGGATGTCCTGGAAGCCCGGCAGCCGGTTGGGGATCGCGCCCATGTCGCCGCCGCCCTGCACGTTGTTCTGGCCGCGCAGCGGCTGCAGGCCCGAGCCGTAGCGGCCGACGTGGCCGGTGAGCAGCGACAGGTTGATCAGCGCGCGGACGTTGTCGGTGCCGTTGTGGTGCTCGGTGATGCCGAGGGTCCAGCACAGCTGGGCGCGCTCGGCGCGGGCGTAGGCGTGCGCCAGCTCCCGGATGGCGGCGGCCGGTACGCCCGTCACCTTCTCGGCGAGGGACAGCGTCCACGGCTCGACGAGCGCCTTGTACTCCTCGAAGCCCGTGGTCGCCCGCTCGACGAACGCCTCGTTGACCAGACCCGCGTGGATGATCTCGCGTCCGATCGCGTGCGCCATCGGGATGTCCGTGCCGACGTTCAGACCGAGCCAGCTCTCCGCCCACTCGGCGGTGGAGGTGCGGCGCGGATCGACGGCGTACATGCGGGCGCCGTTCCTGATCCCCTTCAGCACGTGCTGGAAGAAGATCGGGTGCGCGAAGCGGGCGTTGGAGCCCCACATCACGATGACGTCGGTGTGCTCGATCTCCTCGTACGAGGACGTGCCCCCGCCCGAGCCGAAGGCCGCCGACAGTCCCGCGACGCTCGGTGCGTGGCAGGTGCGGTTGCAGGAGTCGACGTTGTTGGTGCCCATGACGACCCGGGCGAACTTCTGCGCCACGTAGTTCATCTCGTTCGTCGCGCGGGCGCAGGAGAACATCCCGAACGCCCCGCGCGCCGCCCGGAGTCCGCGGGCGGTGCGGTCCAGGGCCTCGTCCCAGGTCGCCCGGCGGAAGGGCGCGTCCCGTGAGTCCCGTACGAGCGGGTGGGTGAGCCGGGTGTAGGTCTTCGGGCTTCGGTCGCGTTTCCTCATGCGGCGCTCCTCAGCGCGAGCAGGTCCGACAGGGCGTGCACGGTGCGCAGGATGGGCACCGGCACCCCGGTGATCTCCGCCAGCTCGACCACGGCGGCCAGCAGGACGTCGAGTTCCAGCGGCTTGCCGCGCTCCAGGTCCTGGAGCGTGGAGGTGCGGTGGTCGCCGACCTTCTCGGCGCCCGCGAGGCGGCGCTCGATGGAGACGCCGACCTCGCAGCCGAGGGCCGCGGCGACCGCGAGCGTCTCGGCCATCATCGTCTCGATGACCTGGCGGGTGCCGCCGTGCCGGCACATCTGCCGCATGGTGGCGCGGACCAGGGCGCTGATGGGGTTGAAGGAGATGTTGCCCAGCAGCTTCAGCCAGATGTCGTTGCGCAGGTCCGGCTCGACCGGGCACTTCAGGCCGCCGGCCCGCATCGCCTCGGCGAACGCGAGGCAGCGCGGCGAGACGCTGCGGTCGGGCTCGCCGATCGAGAACCGGGTGCCCTCCACGTGCCGTACGACGCCGGGCTCCTCGAGTTCGGTGGCCGCGTAGACGACGCAGCCGACGGCCCTCTCGGGCGCGAGCACCGCACTGACCGCGCCGTCCGGGTCCACGCTCTGCAGCCGGTGGCCGTCGTGCGGGCCGCCGTGCCGGTGGAAGTACCACCAGGGGATGCCGTTCTGGGCGGCCACGACCGCCGTGGTGCCGTGGAGCAGCGGCTCGATCAGCGGCCCGCACGCCGCGTACGAGTTGGCCTTCAGCCCCAGGAAGACGAAGTCGACCGGGCCCACTTCGGCCGGGTCGTCGGTGGCGCGTGGGCGCGCGGTGAAGTCGCCGCGTGGGCTGCGCACCCGTACTCCGTGCTGCCTCATGGCCGCCAGATGCGGTCCACGGGCGATGAGATGGACGTCCGCGCCCGCGCGATGGAGCGCGGCGCCGACGTAGGCGCCGATCGCTCCGGCGCCGAGTACTGCGACTTTCATACGAGGGAGCTCCGTTCGGTCGAGGGTACCGAGGAACTGCCGACTCTGTCGACGAAATATTGTCTACAGTATGGAGGTTGGGTCGGCAAGGTTTTGTGCAAGCACCGGTGGCTGCTGGTGGTTGTCTGCTCAACTGTCTTCTCAACCGGTCGCCGCCTGCCTACGGTTGGGGACTCATGAGTCCCCCCGTCGCCCCACCGGGCTGGAGCCGCTGGCTCGTTCCCCCCGCCGCCCTCTCCGTCCACCTCTCCATCGGGCAGGCCTACGCCTGGTCCGTGTTCAAACCGCCCCTGGAATCCGCGCTCGGTCTCAGCGGCACACAGAGCGCGCTGCCCTTCCAGCTCGGCATCGTCATGCTCGGCCTGTCGGCCGCGTTCGGCGGCACGCTCGTGGAACGCAAGGGGCCGCGCTGGGCGATGACCGTCGCCCTCGTCTGCTTCTCCTCCGGCTTCCTGCTCTCCGCGCTCGGCGCGGCGGCGGAGCAGTACTGGCTGATCGTCCTCGGCTACGGCTTCGTCGGCGGGATCGGCCTCGGCATCGGCTACATCTCGCCCGTCTCGACACTGATCAAGTGGTTCCCGGACCGGCCCGGCATGGCCACCGGCATCGCCATCATGGGCTTCGGCGGCGGCGCGCTGATCGCCTCCCCCTGGTCGGCGCGCATGCTGGAGTCCTTCGGCAACGACAGCTCCGGGATCGCGCTCGCCTTCCTGGTGCACGGACTGTCGTACGCCGTCTTCATGCTGCTCGGCGTTCTGCTCGTCCGGGTGCCGCGCACGCCGAAGGGGGCGGACGGCGCACCGGCACCGCTCGACGGCGTCCAGGTCTCGGCGCGCAGCGCCGTGCGCACCCCGCAGTTCTGGCTGCTGTGGGTGGTGCTGTGCATGAACGTCACCGCCGGCATCGGGATCCTGGAGAAGGCCGCCCCGATGATCACGGACTTCTTCGCCGACACCTCCACACCGGTGTCCGTGACGGCCGCCGCGGGCTTCGTGGCCCTGCTGTCGGCGGCCAACATGGCGGGCCGCATCGGCTGGTCCTCGACGTCCGACCTGATCGGCCGGAAGAACATCTACCGCGTCTACCTCGGCGTCGGTGCGCTGATGTACGCGCTGATCGCCCTGTTCGGCGACTCCTCCAAGCCGCTGTTCGTCCTGTGCGCCCTCGTCATCCTCTCCTTCTACGGCGGCGGCTTCGCCACCGTCCCCGCCTACCTCAAGGACCTCTTCGGCACCTACCAGGTCGGCGCGATCCACGGGCGGCTGCTCACCGCCTGGTCCACGGCCGGCGTCCTCGGGCCGCTGATCGTGAACTGGATCGCCGACCGGCAGGAGGAGGCCGGCCGGCACGGCTCGTCCCTGTACGGCCTGTCGTTCGTCATCATGATCGGGCTGCTGGTCGTCGGCTTCGTCGCCAACGAGCTCGTCCGGCCGGTCCACGCCCGGCACCACGTTTCCGCCCCGGCACAGAGGGAGGCCGCCGATGTCCGGCGACAGCAGCCAGAGTCCGCCTGACCTGCCCGGCCGGCGGCCGCTGATCGCCTTCGCCTGGCTCTGGGTGGGCGTGCCGCTCGCCTACGGGCTGTACGAGCTCGTCCGGAAGGCGACGCAGCTGTTCACCGGGTGAGGCGCCCCGGCGCCTCGGACAGCTGACCGAAGCCGCCAGGCCTCGGACAGCTGACCGAAGCCGACAAGGAGGGCGCCCGATTCCTGTCGCTTCACCTGCCGTCGTACCCGTCGGTCACTGATCAGACTGGTGGATCCCGCTACCCGAGGACCAGGGGGACTCCACCCATGCACGGCTCGCGCATCACCGCCGTCGGCCACTACCAGCCCGCCGGGATTCTCACCAACGAGGACCTGGCGGGCATGGTCGACACCAGCGACGAGTGGATCCGGAGCCGGGTGGGCATCCGGACCCGCCATATCGCCGGACCCGACGAGCCGGTGGACGAGCTGGCCGGCCACGCCGCCGCGAAGGCGCTCGCGGCGGCCGGGCTGACGCCCGCGGACGTGGACCTGGTGCTGGTCGCCACTTCCACCGCCGTCGACCGCTCCCCGAACATGGCGGCCCGCGTCGCGGCCCGCCTCGGCATCCCCGGGCCCGCCGCGATGGACGTCAACGTGGTGTGCGCCGGTTTCACGCACGCCCTGGCCACCGCCGACCACGCCGTCCGCGCGGGCTCGGCGAGCAGGGCCCTCGTCATCGGCGCCGACAAGATGTCCGAAGTGACCGACTGGACCGATCGCACCACCTGCGTGCTGGTCGGCGACGGGGCGGGGGCCGCCGTGGTGGAGGCGGGCGCCCCGGGCCAGGAGCCGGGGATCGGACCCGTGCTGTGGGGGTCCGTGCCCGAGATGGGGAACGCGGTACGCATCGAGGGCACGCCGCCGCGCTTCGCGCAGGAGGGGCAGAGCGTCTACCGCTGGGCGACCACGCGGCTGCCCGCCATCGCGCGCCAGGCGTGCGAGCGGTCGGGGCTGGAGCCGGCCGACCTCGCCGCCGTCGTCCTGCACCAGGCCAACCTGCGCATCATCGAGCCCCTCGCCGGGAAGATCGGCGCCGTCAACGCCGTCGTCGCCCGCGATGTCGTCGAGTCCGGCAACACCTCGGCGGCGAGCATCCCCCTCGCCTTCTCCAAGCTGGTGGAACGCGGGGAGATCGGTACGGGGGACCCGGTCCTCCTCTTCGGCTTCGGCGGCAACCTCTCGTACGCCGGCCAGGTCGTCCGCTGCCCCTGAACGGCGGCGCCCCGGGATGTGACGCGGGCGACGCTCCGCGACCCTGGCCAATTGTGCGCCGTAGACTGTAGACGATAGACAACCGATACTGGTCGCCACGCGGTCATCGGCGTCCGTCCCGGGCGGCTCTTGCGCCCGCCGGCCGTGGCCGCGAGGCGTCGACCACGAGGGGGGACCGATGTTGTCCGCAGGACTGCCGCAGGGCGCGGTGCCCAAGCTCGAACGGCCCGGGCCCTTGCGGGACCGTGTCTACGAGGCGCTGCTCGAACTCATCACCACCCGCGCCCTCCAGCCGGGCCAGCACCTCGTCGAGAGCGAACTCGCCGGTCACCTCGGCGTGTCGCGACAGCCCGTACGGGAGGCCCTGCAACGCCTGAACACCGAGGGATGGGTCGACCTGCGCCCCGCCCAGGGCGCGTTCGTGCACGAGCCGACGGAGGAGGAGGCCGACCAGCTCCTGACGGTCCGCACGCTGCTGGAGGCCGAGGCCGCCCGGCTGGCCGCCGCGAACGCGGGCAGCGCGGGCGTGGCCGCCCTGGAGGAGCTGTGCGAGCAGGGCGAACGGGCCGTGGCCGCCGACGACGTGGATGGCGCGGTCGCCCTGAACGCCCGTTTCCACGCCAAGATCATGGAGCTGGCCAGCAACGCGGTCCTCGCCGAGCTGGCGGCGCAGGTCGACCGCCGGGTGCGCTGGTACTACACGCCGATCGCCCGGCAGCGCGGCCGGCAGTCCTGGATCGAGCACCGCCGGCTGATCGCCGCGATCAGCGACCGGGACGAGCAGCGCGCGACACGGCTCATGCGCGAGCACACGGAGCACACGCGGCAGTCGTACCACGCGCGGTCCAAGTCCTAGCGGACGCCCGCGAGGCCGCGGCGGACGCCCGGGAGGGCGGACCCCGCGGCGTCCTGTGCGGGCGTTGGGGGGTCCCCGGCCGGAGGCTGGGGGAGTGCCCGGCGGACGCCCGTGTACTGGTCGTGCCGGGGGCGCTCGCCCGGTGCTGCGGTGGGCGTCCGCCCGCGCGGCTGCCAGGCGCGACTGCGCGGAAACCTCCTGGAAACCGCAGGGCCTTCGAGGCCGCTCGGCGCACCCGCCGGGCGGCTTTCGCCGTCTCCGGGAGCGGGACACCGGACCTTCTTTGTCCTCTCAGTGGAAAAAGTCGGCAGGAATTCGTGCGAGACTTCTTCCCAGTCCCGGCGCCCACTGCTACGTTCCCTCCGAAAGCAAGCCAGGGAAGCGGCCGGAAACCGGCGCGCACAAGCCGATTGAGGCGGGGAGGGGTTCGTGAGACGGATGACGGCACGACCCGCTAACGCTCATCAGGCCCGGCTGCTCCAGCTGTTGCGTGACGGCGGCCCCAACTCCCGGGCCCAGCTGGGCGACCAGGTCGACCTGTCCCGGTCCAAACTGGCCGTGGAGGTCGACCGTCTGCTGGAGACCGGGCTGGTCGTGGCCGACGGACTCGCCGCATCCCGAGGCGGGCGCCGTTCCCACAACATCCGCCTCAACCCCGGCCTGCGCTTCCTCGGCGTCGACATCGGCGCCACGTCGATCGACGTCGCCGTCACCAACGCCGAGCTGGAGATCCTCGGGCACATCAACCAGCCCATGGACGTACGCGAGGGACCCGTCGCGGTCTTCGAGCAAGTGCTGTCCATGGCCGCGAAGCTCAGGGCCTCCGGGCTCGCGGAGGGCTTCGACGGCGCCGGCATCGGTGTCCCGGGGCCGGTCCGCTTCCCCGAGGGCGTGCCGGTGGCTCCGCCGATCATGCCGGGCTGGGACGGCTTCCCCGTGCGGGAGGCGCTCAGCCAGGAACTCGGCTGCCCGGTGATGGTCGACAACGACGTGAACCTGATGGCGCTGGGGGAACAGCACGCGGGTGTCGCCCGCACCGTGCACGACTTCCTCGTCGTCAAGATCGGTACCGGCATCGGGTGCGGCATCGTCGTCGGCGGTGACGTCTACCGCGGCACGACGGGCAGCGCGGGCGACATCGGGCACATCCAGGCCGTGCCCGACGGACGTCCGTGCGCCTGCGGCAACCGGGGTTGCCTGGAGGCCCACTTCAGCGGCGCGGCACTCGCCCGCGACGCCACGGAGGCCGCCCAGCAGGGCCGGTCGGCCGAACTCGCCGGCCGGCTGGAGGCGAACGGCGGTCTCAGCGCCGCCGACGTCGCCGCCGCGGCCGCCGCGGGCGACGCCACCGCACTCGAACTGATCCGGGAGGGCGGCCGGAGCACCGGCCAGGTCATCGCCGGCCTGGTCAGCTTCTTCAACCCGGGTCTCGTGGTGATCGGCGGTGGGGTGACCGGCCTCGGCCACAACCTGCTCGCCGCGATCCGCACCCAGGTCTACCGTCAGTCGCTGCCGCTCGCGACCGGCAACCTGCCCATCGTACTGGGGGAGCTGGGCCCCACCGCCGGAGTCATCGGCGCGGCCCGGCTGATCAGCGACCACCTGTTCTCACCCGCGTAACCGGCTCCGCCGTACCAGCACACCAGCACCAGTACGTGAACACCCGCACAGTCCCACTGCTCTGCCCTGCCTGAAAGCGCTTGCCCGCAAGCGGTCAGCCCTGACACCGGCCCGAACGCCCGCCGAGGGGACCACACATGGCACCAGAACCACCGCTGCTCAGCATGTCCGGCATCACCAAGTCGTTCCCCGGAGTCCGGGCCCTGGACGGCGTCGACCTCGAGGTCCAGGCAGGCGAGGTGCACTGCCTGCTCGGCCAGAACGGCGCCGGGAAGTCCACCCTGATCAAGGTGCTGGCCGGTGCCCACCAGCCCGACACCGGCACCATCCGCTGGCGCGGCGAGGACGTCACACTGCGCTCGCCCATCGCCGCCATGCGCCTCGGCATCGCCACCATCTACCAGGAACTCGACCTGGTGGAGCACCTGTCGGTCGCCGAGAACGTCCACCTCGGACACGAGCCGACGACGGCCGGGTTCGTCGTACGGGGGAGGGCGGCCAAGGCGTCGACGGCCCAGCTGCTCAGGCGACTCGGGCACTCGGAGATCGATCCCGGCCGGCTGGTCGGGGAGCTCTCGGCGGCACAGCAGCAGATCGTGTCCATGGCGCGGGCGCTCTCCCACGACGTACGGCTGATCGTGATGGACGAGCCGTCCGCCGCCCTGGACCCGGACGAGGTCGACAACCTCTTCCGCATCGTCGCCGACCTCACCGCGGACGGCGTCGCCGTCGTCTACATCTCGCACCGCCTGGAGGAGATCCGCCGCATCGGCGACCGGGTCACCGTCCTGAAGGACGGCCGGGCCGTCGCGGGTGGGCTGCCCGCGAAGGAGACGCCGACCCGCGAGGTGGTCGCGCTGATGACCGGACGCAACGTCGAGTACGTCTTCCCGGACCGGCCCGCCGCGGCACCGCAGGGCGAACCGGTCCTGAGCGTGCGCGGACTGTCCCGGCAGGGCGAGTTCGCCGCCCTGGACCTGGAGGTCCGCCCGGGGGAGATCGTCGGCCTCGCCGGACTCGTCGGCTCCGGCCGTTCGGAGATCCTGGAGACGGTCTACGGCGCCCGCAGGCCGACCTCCGGACAGGTCCTCGTGGACGGCCGGCCGCTGCGGCCGGGCAGCGTACGCGCCGCCGTCCGCGCCGGGCTCGGTCTCGCCCCCGAGGAGCGCAAGGCCCAGGCGCTGCTGATGCTGGAGTCCGTCACCCGCAACGTGTCGGTCTCCTCCATGTCCCGCTTCGCACGCGGCGGCTGGATCGACCGGGGCGCCGAGCTGGGGGCGGCCCGCGCGGCGACGCGCGAGCTGTCACTCAGGCCCGACAACCCGTCCGTGCCCGTGCGCACCCTGTCCGGCGGCAACCAGCAGAAGGCCGTCCTGGCCCGCTGGCTGCTGCGCGGCTGCCGCGTCCTGCTGCTCGACGAACCCACCCGGGGCGTCGACGTCGGCGCCCGCGCCGAGCTGTACGCGGTGATCCGCCGCCTCGCCGACGAGGGCCTCGCCGTCCTGCTGGTCTCCAGCGAAGTGCCCGAGGTGCTGGGCCTCGCCGACCGCGTCCTGGTGCTCCGCGAGGGCCGCGTCGTGCACGAGGCACCCGCCCGCGAACTCGACGAACACCGCGTACTCGACCTCGTGATGGAAGGAAGCCCGGCGTCATGACGCAGCACGTGTCCCCGCCCCGGGACGGCACCGGCAAGGCGGCACCGGTGGACGGGCCGCCCGCCTGGCGGGGCGTGATCGCCCGCGCCGACGTCCGCACCCTCTCCCTGCTCGGCGTGCTCGCCGCCCTGGTCCTGATCGGCGGCATCACCAAGCCCGACGAGTTCCTCGACACCCGCAACCTGCAACTCGTCCTCACCCAGGCGTCCGTCATCGGCGTCGTCACCGTCGGCATGACCTTCGTGATCATCTCCGGGGGCATCGACCTGTCCGTCGGCGCGATCGTCGCCCTGGCCTCGGTGTGGGCGACGACGGTGGCCACCCAGGAGTACGGCTTCTTCGGGATCCTGTTCACCGCGATCGTGGTCGGTGTCGGCTGCGGACTGGTCAACGGGGTGCTCATCGCCTACGGTGCGATGGTCCCGTTCATCGCCACCCTCGCCATGCTCGCCTCGGCCCGTGGCCTCGCCCTGCAGATCACCGACGGGCGAACCCAGATCGTCACGGTGGACGGCATCCTGGACCTCGGCGAGCGGGACTCCTACGTCCTCGGCATCCCGCCCCTGGTCCTGGTGTTCGCGGCCGTCACCGTCATCGGCTGGCTGGTGCTGAACCGCACCACCTTCGGACGCCGCACGGTCGCCGTCGGCGGCAACGCGGAGGCCGCCCGGCTGGCCGGCATCGACGTCCGCCGCCAGCGGCTCTACCTCTACCTGCTGTCCGGGCTGTGCTGCGGCATCGCCGCCTTCCTGCTGATCGTCCTGTCCGGATCCGGCCAGAACACCAACGGCAACCTGTACGAACTCGACGCCATCGCCGCCGCGATCATCGGCGGCACCCTGCTCAGCGGCGGGCGCGGCACCATCGTCGGCTCCGTGCTCGGCGTCCTGATCTTCACCACGATCACCAACATCTTCGCCCTGAACAACCTGCAGAGCGACGTCCAGCAGATCGCCAAGGGCGCGATCATCGTCGCCGCCGTGCTGGTCCAGCGACGTACCGCAAGCACGCATTGAGGAAAGGGTTCACCGTCATGACAGAGCTCACGAGCCGCAGAGGACTGCTCTTCGGAGCCGCCGCCGTGTCCGCCGGTGCCTTCCTCACCGGGTGCACGAGCAACGAGTCGTCCGACGACGACAAGCCGGCCGCGAACGACCAGCCGGCCGCCGACGACAAGCCCGGCAAGCAGGTCACCATCGGCTACGCCGGCCCGCTGGCCGACCACGGCTGGCTCAACGCCATCAACGACAACGCCAAGAAGCGCGCCGAGAAGTACTCGGACGTCACGCTGGAGGTCACCGAGGGCTCCAACGACACCGCCCAGCAGATCGGCCAAATCGAGACCCTCATCAACAAGAAGGTCGACGTCCTGGTGGTGCTGCCCGCCGACGGCAAGGCGCTCACCCAGGTCGGTCTGAAGGCCATGCGCGCCGGCATCCCGGTGGTCAACCTCGACCGGATCTTCAACACCCCGCAGGCATACCGCTGCTGGATCGGCGGCGACAACTACGGCATGGGCCTCAACGCCGGGCACTACATCGGCGAGAAGCTCAAGGACAAGGCCGACGCCCGCGTCATCGAGCTGGCCGGCCTGGACAACCTGGAGCTGACCAAGCAGCGCACCCAGGGCTTCGACGACGCCCTGAAGAACTACCCCAACATCAAGAAGGTGGCCCGCCAGGCCGCCGACTTCACCGTCGAGTCCGGCCAGGCCAAGATGGCCCAGCTGCTCCAGGCCCAGTCGAAGTTCGACGCCCTGTGGAACCACGACGACGACCAGGGCGTGGGCGCCCTGCGCGCCATCGAGCAGGCCGGGCGCGACGACTTCCTGATGGTCGGCGGCGCGGGCGCGCTCTCCGCCTTCCAGGCCATCAAGCAGGACAACGGCGTGCTGAAGGCGACCGTCCTGTACCCGCCGACCATGGCCGCCTCCGCGATCGACCTGGCCCGTGCCCTCGGCCAGAGCAAGGGGATCGGGGGCCTCGCGGAGTACGAGATCCCCTCGTCGATCACGCTCTACTCGGCCGTCGTCGACAAGGACAACGTCGACCAGTACATGTCCACCGGCTTCAAGTGAGGTCCTCCGCCCCGCGGGCCTGACCAGCCCGGCGGGGCGGGGCCCACCCCCACCGCGCCACGACGACGAGGAGGACATCCGCATGGGACAGCCGCAGCAGCCCGAGGGGGCCGAGGCGCAGGCATCAGCCACCGGGACCGGGACCGCGGCCACGGGGGCATCCGCGACCAGACCGCCGCTGCGCGTCGGCATGGTCGGCTACGCCTTCATGGGCGCCGCCCACTCCCAGGGCTGGCGCACCGCCGGCCGGGTCTTCGACCTGCCGCTGAACCCGCAGCTCACCGCGATCTGCGGCCGGGACGCCGACGCCGTCCGCGTGGCCGCCGACCGGCACGGCTGGGCGAGCACCGAGACCGACTGGCGTGCCCTGGTGGAACGCGACGACATCGACCTCGTCGACATCTGCACCCCCGGCGACAGCCACGCCGAGATCGCGCTCGCGGCGCTGGCCGCCGGGAAGCACGTGCTGTGCGAGAAGCCGCTGGCCAACACCGTCGCCGAGGCCGAGGCCATGGTGCGCGCCGCCGAAGAGGCCGGAGCCCGCGGGCAGCTGGCGATGGTCGGCTTCAACTACCGCCGGGTGCCCGCCACCGCGCTGGCCCGGCGGATGGTCGCCGAGGGCAGGATCGGCAGACTGCGGCACGTGCGGGTGACGTACCTCCAGGACTGGCTGGTCGACCCCGAGGCCCCCCTGACCTGGCGGCTGCGCAAGGAACTGGCCGGATCGGGCGCGCTCGGCGACCTCGGCGCGCACATCGTCGACCTGGCGCAGTACCTGACGGGGGAGCGGCTCGCGGGTGTCTCCGCCCTCACCGAGACCTTCGTGCGCAGGCGCCCGCTGCCCGGCGGGGCCGCGCTCGGCCTGTCAGCGGTGGCGGCGGAGGGCACCACCGGCGAGGTCACCGTGGACGACGCCGCCGTGTTCACGGGCCGTTTCCCCTCCGGCGCCCTGGCCTCCTTCGAGGCGACGCGCTACGCCACCGGCCGCAAGAACGCCCTGCGCATCGAACTCAACGGCGAGCGCGGCTCGCTCGCCTTCGACCTGGAGCGGCTCAACGAGCTGTCGTACCACGACGGCACGGAGCCCGGGGCGCACGCCGGGTTCCGCCGCATCCTCGTCACCGAACCCGACCACCCCTACCTGGACGCCTGGTGGCCGCCGGGCCACGGCCTCGGCTACGAGCACACCTTCGTGCACCAGGCCCGCGACCTGGTCCACGCCGTCGCCGAGGGCCGCCGGCCCGAACCCTCCTTCGCCGACGGGCTGCAGGTGCAGCGCGTGCTGGCCGCCGTGGAGGAGAGCGCCGAGAAGAACTCCGTATACACCCCGATCGCCCTCTGAGGAGGCTGGCAGCGACATGCCGCGGAACTTCACTCTCTTCACCGGCCAGTGGGCCGACCTGCCCCTGGAGGAGGTCTGCCGCCTCGCCCGCGACTTCGGCTACGACGGACTCGAACTCGCCTGCTGGGGCGACCACTTCGAAGTGGACAAGGCCCTCGCGGACCCCCGTTACGTGGACTCCCGCCACCAGCTGCTCGAGAAGTACGGCCTGAAGTGCTGGGCGATCTCCAACCACCTGGTCGGCCAGGCGGTCTGCGACGCCATCATCGACGAACGCCACCAGGCCATCCTGCCCGCCCGCATCTGGGGCGACGGCGACGCCGAGGGCGTACGGCAGCGCGCCGCCGCCGAACTGAAGGACACCGCCCGGGCCGCGGCACGCTTCGGCGTCGACACCGTCATCGGTTTCACGGGGTCCGCCATCTGGCACCTGGTCGCCATGTTCCCGCCCGCGCCCGAGTCGATGATCGAGCGCGGGTACCAGGACTTCGCGGACCGCTGGAACCCGATCCTGGACGTCTTCGACGCCGAGGGCGTGCGGTTCGCGCACGAGGTCCACCCCAGCGAGATCGCCTACGACTACTGGACGACGCAGCGCGCCCTGGAGGCGGTCGACCACCGGCCCGCCTTCGGCCTCAACTTCGACCCGAGCCACTTCGTCTGGCAGGGCCTGGATCCGGTGGGCTTCCTGTGGGACTTCCGGGACCGGATCTACCACGTCGACTGCAAGGAGGCCCGCAAGCGCCTCGACGGCCGCAACGGCCGCCTCGGCTCCCACCTGCCGTGGGGCGACCCCCGGCGCGGCTGGGACTTCGTCTCGGCCGGCCACGGCGACGTCCCCTGGGAGGACGTCTTCCGGATGCTGCGCTCCATCGACTACCAGGGCCCGGTCTCCGTCGAGTGGGAGGACGCCGGCATGGACCGGCTCCAGGGCGCCCCCGAGGCCCTGGCCCGCCTCAAGGCCTTCGACTTCGAACCGCCCACCGCGTCCTTCGACGCCGCGTTCAACAGCTGATCCGCGCGCCCGACGGCAGGTCGGGGACGGGGGCCGGAGCGTCCGCCGGTCCCCGGTCCGACCTGCCCGGACCCCGCTTTGTCCTGCGATGGGAAAAAGTTCGACCAGCCCTGGTTCAAGGGGTGTTGGCCCCGGACGAACCTCGCTACCGTCCCTGAAGTGTTCAGGACACACACGCCTCCGGGGTGACGGCGCACCCCGGCGCCCGCACCGCACGTCTCAGCACCCATCCCGTACGGCCCATCCCGTTCCCGGAGGGACTTCGTGCACAGAAGCAGACTCAGAAGCACCAGAACCACGAGGCGTCCCAGAGCTCGCACCACCCTCGCCCTGTTCACCGGCCTGATGCTGGCGGTGGGTGCGCCGGCGACCGTCGCCGGCGCCCACCCCGGCCACCCGGAGCACGACGAAGCGGCCGCCGCCGAGGGGCAGTTCCAGCAGGTACCGCTCGCCAAGGGCGAACCCGAGATGGGCGAGCCGATGTCGCTCGCCGTGCTCCCGGACCGCAGCGTCCTGCACACCTCACGCGACGGCACCCTCCGCCTCACCGACCAGGGCGGCGTCACCAAGGTCGCCGGCAAGCTCGACGTCTACAGCCATGACGAGGAGGGCCTGCAGGGCGTCGGCATCGACCCGGACTTCAAGAACAACCGGGCGATCTACCTCTACTACGCCCCGCCGCTCGACACCCCTGCGGGCGACGCGCCGGAGACCGGCACCGCCGAGGACTTCAAGAAGTTCGACGGCGTCAACCGCCTCTCCCGCTTCGTCCTCAACCCCAACGGCACGCTGGACATGGCCAGCGAGAAGAAGGTCCTGGACGTCGCGGCCTCCCGCGGTACCTGCTGCCACGTCGGCGGCGACATCGACTTCGACGCCGAGGGCAACCTCTACCTGTCCACCGGCGACGACACCAACCCCTTCGCCTCCGACGGCTACACGCCGATCGACGACCGGCCGAACCGCAACCCGGCCTTCGACGCCCGCCGCAGCTCCGGCAACACCAACGACCTGCGCGGCAAGATCCTTCGCATCAAGGTCGCCGAGGACGGCTCGTACACCATCCCCGAGGGCAACCTCTTCGCCCCGGGCACCGAGAAGACCCGCCCCGAGATCTACGCGATGGGCTTCCGCAACCCGTTCCGGATGAGCGTCGACGACAAGACCGGCACCGTCTACGTCGGTGACTACGGCCCCGACGCCGGCGCCGCCGACCCGAAGCGGGGCCCGGCGGGACAGGTCGAGTTCGCCAAGGTCACCAAGGCGGCCAACTTCGGATGGCCGTTCTGCACCGGCGACAACGACCCGTACGTCGACTACGACTTCGCCACCAAGACCTCCGGCGAGACGTTCGACTGCGCGGCCCCGAAGAACACCTCGCCCCACAACACGGGCCTCGTCGACCTGCCGCCCGCGCAGGCCGCCTGGATCCCGTACGACGGCGGCAGCGTGCCCGAGTTCGGCAGCGGCTCCGAGTCCCCGATGGCCGGCCCGGTCTACCGCTACGACCCCGAGCTCGACTCCGGCGTGAAGTTCCCCGAGGCGTACGACGGCGACTTCTTCGCGGGTGAGTTCGGCCGCCGCTGGATCAAGCGGATCGAGCAGAACGCCGACGGATCCGTCGCGAAGATCAACGACTTCCCGTGGACCGGCACCCAGATCATGGACATGGAGTTCGGCCCCGACGGCGCGCTCTACGTCCTCGACTACGGCGTGTCCTGGTTCCAGGGCGACGAGAACTCCGCGCTGTACCGGATCGAGAACGCCGAGGACGGCTTCTCGCCGATCGCCGAGGTGAGCGCCGACAAGACGTCCGGCGCGGCGGGCCTGAACGTCGCCTTCACCGCCTCCGCCAAGGACGCCGACTCCCCGGACCTCACCTACAGCTGGGACTTCGGCGACGGCACCAAGGGCGAGGGCCTCAACCCCACCCACAGGTACAAGAAGGTCGGCACCTACACCGCGACCTTCACCGCGAAGGACCCCGAGGGCAACACCGGCAACGCCAGCGTCCGGATCGTGGTCGGCAACACCGAGCCCAAGGTGAAGATCGAGATCCCGGGCAACGGCAGCCTGGCCGCCTTCGGCGAGCCCGTTCCGTTCAAGGTGACCGTCACCGACCCCGAGGAGACCGTCGACTGCTCCAAGGTCAAGGTCGCCTACAGCCTCGGCCACGACTCCCACGCCCACGAGCTGACCAGCGAGACGGGCTGCGAGGGCACCCTGAAGCCGCCCGCCGGTGACGGCGGCCACGACCCCAACGCCAACATCTACGGCGTCGTCGGCGCCGGCTACACCGACGGCGGGGCGAACGGCCAGGAGGCCCTGACCGGTACCGCCCGCACCGTGCTGCAGCCGCTGCACCGCCAGGCCGAGCACTTCACCACCCAGTCGGGTGTCAAGACGTACGACAAGGCCGCCGCCAACGGCGGCAAGACCGTCGGCGACATCAACGACGGCGACTGGATCTCCTTCAGCCCCTACCGCTTCGACGGACAGAAGAAGATGACCGTGCGGGCCTCCTCCGGCGGCGCGGGCGGCTTCATCGAGCTGCGCACCGGCTCGCCCGACGGTCCGCTGCACGGCTCCGCCTACATCCCGCCGACCGGCAGCTGGGAGACCTTCCAGAACGTCGACGTGCCGCTGCGGTCGCTGCCGGGGCGCACCACGGAGATCTACCTGGTCTTCAGGGGCGGCGACGGCGCGCTGTACGACGTGGACGACTTCGAGTTCTCCAAGGAGCCGTTCAAGGGCGGCAAGAAGGTCCTGGTCTTCTCCAAGACCGCCGGCTTCCGCCACGACTCCATCCCGGCGGGCGTCGCCGCCCTGAAGGAGCTGGGCGCACCGGCCGGCATCACGGTCGACGCGACCGAGGAGGCCAAGCAGTTCACCACGACCAACCTCGCCAAGTACGACGCGGTCGCCTTCCTGTCCACCACCGGTGACGTCCTGAACGCCGACCAGCAGAAGGCGTTCGAGGACTACGTCGCGAACGGCGGCGGCTACATGGGCATCCACGCCGCCGCCGACACCGAGTACGAGTGGGAGTTCTACGGCGGCCTCGTCGGCGCCTACTTCGCCGGGCACCCGGCCATCCAGAAGGCCACCGTGCGCGTCGAGGACCACGACCACCCGTCCACCGCGCACCTGGACGACGCCTGGGAGCGCACCGACGAGTGGTACAACTACCGCACCAACCCGCGTGAGCAGGCCAAGGTCCTCGCCACCCTCGACGAGACGACCTACCAGGGCGGCACCATGAAGGGCGACCACCCGATCGCCTGGTGCCAGAGCTACGGCGGCGGCCGCTCCTGGTACACCGGGATGGGGCACACCAAGGAGTCCTACGCCGACGCGGCCTTCCGCGCCCACCTGCTCGGCGGTATGCAGTACGCCACCGGCCAGGTCAAGGCCGACTGCAAGCCGAACAAGGGCTACCGGGACATCTTCAACGGCCAGACCCTGGACGGCTGGAAGCAGGCCGGCCCCGGCAGGTTCAACGTCAAGGACGGCACCCTGGAGTCCGAGGGCGGCATGGGCCTGCTCTGGTACCAGGCCAAGGAGCTGAAGTCGTACTCCCTCAAGCTCGACTGGAAGATGCAGGGCGACGACAACTCCGGGATCTTCGTGGGCTTCCCCGCCTCCGACGACCCCTGGTCCGCGGTGAACAAGGGCTACGAGATCCAGATCGACGCCACGGACGCGCCCGACCGCACCACGGGCTCCGTCTACTCGTTCAAGTCCGCGAACATCAAGGCCCGTGACCAGGTCCTGCGGCCGCCCGGCCAGTGGAACTCCTACGAGATCAAGGTCCAGGGCGAACGCCTCCAGGTGTTCCTCAACGGAGTCAAGATCAACGACTTCACCAACAAGGACCCCCAGCGGAGCCTGACCGACGGCTACATCGGCCTCCAGAACCACGGCGCCGAAGACCAGGTCTCCTTCCGCAACATCCAGCTCAAGGAACTGCCCACCACGGGCGACTAGAACGACGGCGGGCGGAGGACGCCGGACCTCCGCCCGCCGTCCCACCGGGCCCCCGCCCGGCATCCCGCTTCCGGCGCTCGCACCCGGTTCGCGTACGACAAGGAGGCTGCCCATGTCCGCCGAACCGTCCCTCCCCACCCCCTCCTCGGCCCCGCGCCTCGGCGTCTGGCTCATCGGGGCGCGCGGATCCGTGGCCACGACCGCCATCGCGGGCTGCGCCGCCGTCGCCGCCGGGCTCCATCCGCCGGCCGGCATGGTCACCGAGACCCCCGGCTTCACCTCGTGCGGTCTGCCGGCGCTGTCGTCCCTCGTCTTCGGCGGCCACGACACCGTCGACTGCCCGCTGCCCAAACGCGCCGAACACCTCGCCGCCGGCGGCGTCCTGCCGCACGGCCTGCCGTCCGCCGTGCACGCCGAACTCGCCGCCGCGGACCGGGAGATCAGGCCCGGCGGCCCGCTGCCCGGCGACACGGACGGCGGCTCCGGCCGCACCCAGGACGAATGGATCGACGTGTTCGCGGCCGACATCCGCGACTTCGTGCGCCGCCAGGGCCTTTCGGGCGCCGTCGTGGTGAACGTCGCCTCCACCGAGCCCGCGCCCACCGACGGCACGCTGCCGCCCAGCTCCCTCTACGCGGCGGCCGCCCTGCGCGCCGGCTGCCCCTACGTCAACTTCACCCCCTCCACGGGCCTGCACCACCCGGCGCTGGCACCGCTCGCCGAGTCCTCGGGCCTGCCGTACGCGGGACGCGACGGCAAGACCGGGCAGACCCTGCTGCGCTCCGTGCTCGGCCCGATGTTCGCGCAGCGCGCCCTCGCCGTGCGCGCCTGGTCCGGCACCAACCTCCTGGGCGGCGGCGACGGTGCCGCCCTCGCCGACCCCGCGGCCGCCGCCGCCAAGAACGCCGGCAAGGAACGCGTCCTCGCCGACACCCTCGGCGCCGCACCCCAGGGCGAGGTCCACATCGACGACGTGCCCGCGCTCGGCGACTGGAAGACGGCCTGGGACCACATCGCCTTCGACGGCTTCCTCGGCTCCCGCATGATCCTGCAGACCATCTGGCAGGGCTGCGACTCGGCGCTCGCCGCCCCGCTCGTCCTCGACCTGGCCCGTCTGGTCGCCCGCGCCCACGAGAAGGGTCTGTCCGGCCCGCTGCGCGAACTGGGCTTCTACTTCAAGGACCCGGTCGGGGACGGCCCGGCGTCACTCGCCGAGCAGTACGCGGAGCTGAGGCGCTTCGCCGAGCGGCTGCGGGACGGCGAAGGCGAACGCGAGGAGCAGCGATGAGCCGCACGGCCGCCACGGCACGGGACACGCCCGCACCGGCCGGGCCCGCCGCGGCACGCCGGGCCCCCAGCGGCGCCGCCTCGCCCGGCGGCGCCGCGCCCCGCACGGCCCACCCGCCCCGTGTCGGCCGCGCGGGTGCCTGGGCCGAACTGCTGCGCCTGCCCGCGCTGTTCACCGTCCCAGGCGACGCCCTGGCCGGCGCGGCGGCGGCCGGCGCACGCCCCGGTCCCCGCACTCTGCTCGCCATCGGATCCTCTCTGTGCCTGTACGAGGCCGGCATGGCCCTGAACGACTGGGCGGACCGCGCCGAGGACGCCGTCGAGCGCCCGCACCGCCCGCTCCCGTCCGGCCGCATCCGTCCGGCCGCCGCCCTCACCGCCGCCTGTGGCCTCACCGGCGCCGGTCTGGTGCTCGCCGCCCGCGCCGGCCGACCCGCCCTCGCGGTGGCCGCGCCGCTGGCGGCGACCGTCTGGGCCTACGACCTGGCGCTGAAGCACACGCCAGCCGGTCCCACGGCCATGGCCGCCGCCCGCGCGCTGGACCTGCTCCTGGGTGCGGCCGCCACCGGCGGCGCCACCCGGGCCGCACTGCCCTCCGCCGCGCTGCTCGGCAGCCACACCCTCGCGGTCACGGCCGTCTCCCGCCGGGAGACCACCGGCGGCTCGGCCCTGGCCCCGCTGGCGGCCCTCGCGACGACGGCGACGCTGACCCGGCTGGTCACCGACCGCCGCACCCGACTCCCGGCAGGCCGGCGGGCAGCAGCCGCCCCCGGCCTGTCGGGCTCCAGCCCCGCCGCGCGCCCGGCCCGCGCCCCCGGCGCCCTCGCGGCCGCCCTGGGCGCCGCCTACGCCGCCACGGCCGCCCGCCCCTACTTCCACGCCGCGCTCAACCCCTCGCCCCCGCTCACCCAGCGCGCCGTCGGCGGCGGCATCCGCGCCACGATCCCGCTCCAGGCCGCGCTCGCCGCCCGCTCCGGCGCGACCGCCACGTCCCTCCTGGTCGCCGCCCTGGCCCCCGCCGGCCGGATGTTCGCGAGGAGGGCCGGCATGAGGAAGGTGAGCATCACGTGAGCCGCAACCCGCACCAGAGCACGAGCCGGGACGCGACCGGCGCGAGCCGTGTCGCGACCCGGGACACGACCGCCGCCCCGAGCCGAGGCCCGAGCACGGAACCGACCCCGGACGTGAGCAGGCACCCGAGCGGCTCCCCGGCCCGGGAGGCGAGCCGGGAGGTGGGTGGTGGCCCGGCCAGGGTCGTGGACGCGGGCCCGGCCCGGGGCGCGAGCCGGGAGGTGGGTGGTGGCCCGGCCAGGGTCGTGGACGCGGGCCCGGCCCGGGACGCGGGCCGGTACGCCGACACCCCCCTCCGCTTCGGCTACGGCACCAACGGCCTCGCCGACCTCCGCCTCGACGACGCCCTCGCCCTTCTCGCCGACCTCGGCTACGACGGCGTCGGCCTGACCCTCGACCACATGCACCTCGACCCGCTCGCCGACGACCTGGCCGCCCGCACCCGCAGGGTCGCGCACCGGCTGGACGCGCTCGGTCTGGGCGTCACGGTGGAGACCGGCGCCCGCTACGTGCTCGACCCGCGCCGCAAACACGGTCCCTCCCTCCTCGACCCGGACCCCGGCGACCGGGCGCGCCGCGCCGACCTGCTGCTGAGGGCCGTCCGCGTCGCGGCCGACCTGGGCGCCCACGCCGTCCACTGCTTCAGCGGCGTCACCCCGCCGGGGACGGACGAGGAAACGGCCTGGAAGCGCCTGGCGGAAGCCCTCGCCCCGGTCCTGGACGCCGCCGGCGACGCCGGCGTGCCGCTCGCGGTGGAGCCCGAACCCGGGCACCTCCTGGCCACCCTCGACGACTTCCACCGGCTGCGGCGCACCCTCGGCGACTCCGACGCCCTCGGCCTCACCCTCGACATCGGCCACTGCCAGTGCCTGGAACCCCTCCCTCCCGCCGACTGCGTGCGCGCCGCCGGCCCCTGGCTGCGGCACGTCCAGATCGAGGACATGCGGCGCGGCGTCCACGAACACCTCCCCTTCGGCGACGGCGAGATCGACTTCCCGCCCGTCCTCGCGGCCCTGGCCGACACCGGATACCAGGGCCTGACCGTGGTGGAACTGCCCCGCCACTCCCACGCGGGCCCGCACTTCGCCGAACGCTCCCTCCCGTTCCTCCGCCGGGCGGCGGCAGCGTCCGCCCCCTCGAACCGCTCGGGTGAGCCCTCCGCCACCCACTGAAGGGAGCCACACCATGACGCAGCCACACGCCGGCCACGTCACCCACGACGCGGCAGGTGCCGCCGCCGGACAGGACAGCACGGGCACCACCCCGGCCCACATCCCGCCGGCCGATCTGCGCTCCGCCCTCTCCGCGCACCTCGGCGGGGCCGCCCGCGCCTGGCTCGACCAGGCCCTGGACGAGGCGGCGGCCCATCCCGGCGCCCACGGCCCCATCTCGGTGTGGGAGCTGCGCCTCGCCGAGGCCGGCCGCCGCTGCGGCCCCGCCCACGCCGACGCCGCCCGCGTCCTCATCCTGCACGCGGCCCGCGCCGACGCCGGCGCCCTGACCCGGGTCTACTTCCAGGGCACCGCCGACGAACGCCGCGCCGTCCTGCACGCGCTGCCCCACCTCGTGCCCGGCCCCGACGCCCTCCCGCTGGTCGAGGACGCCCTGCGCACCAACGACACCCGCCTGGTCGCCGCCGCCCTCGGCCCGTACGCCGCCCGCCACCTCGACGCCCACCAGTGGCGGCACGCCGTACTGAAGTGCCTGTTCACCGGCGTCCGCGTCGACGACGTGGCGGACCTGGACCGACGGGCCCACGCGGACGGCGAACTCGCCCGGATGCTCGCCGACTACGCCGCCGAACGCACCGCCGCGGGCCGCCCCGTCCCCGAAGACCTCCACCGCGTCCTGGCCCTGACCGAACCCGGGCCCTCGTCGCCCGGCACGGTCCACCCCCACGGCAAGGAGTCCTGATGCGCATCTTCGACCCCCATATCCACATGACGTCCCGGACCACCGACGACTACGAGGCCATGCACGCCGCAGGCGTCCGCGCCGTCGTCGAACCCTCCTTCTGGCTCGGACAGCCCCGCACCTCCCCGGCCTCCTTCCGCGACTACTTCGACTCCCTGCTCGGCTGGGAACCCTTCCGCGCCGCCCAGTACGGCATCGCCCACCACTGCACGATCGCCCTCAACCCCAAAGAGGCCAACGACCCCCGCTGCGCCGCCGTCCTGGACGAGCTGCCCCGGTACCTCGTCAAGGACCGCGTCGTGGCCGTCGGCGAGATCGGCTACGACTCGATGACCCCCGCCGAGGACACCGCCCTGGCCGCTCAGCTCCAGCTCGCCGCCGACCACGCGCTGCCCGCCCTCGTGCACACCCCGCACCGCGACAAACTCGCCGGCCTGCGCCGCACCCTGGACGCCGTCAAGGAGTCCCCGCTGCCCATGGACCACGTCCTGGTCGACCACCTCAACGAGACCACCGTCAAGGAGGCCAAGGACAGCGGCGCCTGGCTGGGCTTCTCCGTCTATCCGGACACCAAGATGGACGAGGCCCGCATGGTCGCGATCCTGCGGGAGTACGGCCCGGAACAGGTGCTGGTGAACTCCGCCGCCGACTGGGGCAGGAGCGACCCGCTCAAGACCCGCAAGGTCGGCGACCTCATGCTCGCCGAGGGGTTCACCGAGGACGACGTGGACCGGGTCCTGTGGCGCAACCCGGTCGCCTTCTACGGTCTCAGCGGGCGCCTGGACCTCGACGTGACCTCGCCGGACGTCACACACGAGGGCAACTCCATCCTGCGCGGCGGGGAGTGAGCGATGCGTTTCCGGCACCCCGACGGCTCCACCGTCCACCTCGCCTACTGCACCAACGTCCACCCCGCCGAGACCCTCGACGGCGTCCTCGCCCAGCTCCGCGACCACTGCGAGCCCGTCCGCCGCCGGCTCGGCCGCGACCGCCTCGGCATCGGCCTGTGGCTCGCCCACGACGCCGCCCACGCCCTGGTCACCGACCCCTCCGCACTGCGCGGCCTGCGCACCGAACTCGACCGGCGCGGTCTGGAGGTCGTCACCCTCAACGGCTTCCCGTACGAGGGCTTCGGTGCCGAGGAGGTCAAGTACCGCGTCTACAAGCCGGACTGGGCCGACCCCGAGCGACTGGAGCACACCACCGCGCTGGCCCGGGTCCTCGCCGGACTCCTGCCCGAAGACGTCACCGACGGCAGCATCTCCACGCTGCCGCTGGCCTGGCGCACCGCCTACGACGACGCGCGCGCCGACAAGGCCCGCACCGCCCTGGTCACCCTCGCCGAACGCCTGGACGCCCTGCAGGAACTGACCGGCCGCTCCATCCGCGTCGGACTGGAGCCCGAACCGGGCTGCGTCGTCGAGACGACACACGACGCCATCGCCCCGCTGACCGCGATCGGCCACGACCGCATCGGGATCTGCGTCGACACCTGCCACCTCGCCACCTCCTTCGAAGACCCGCACACCGCCCTGGACGCCCTCACCGAGGCCCGCGTCCCCGTCGTCAAGTCCCAGCTCTCCGCCGCCCTGCACGCCGAACACCCCCGTCTCCCCGAAGTCCGCGCATCCCTCGCCGCCTTCGCCGAGCCACGCTTCCTGCACCAGACCCGCGCCGCGACCGCCACCGGCCTCCACGGCACCGACGACCTCGACGAGGCCCTGGTGGGCGACGCCCTGCCCGACACGACGCCCTGGCGCGCCCACTTCCACGTCCCGCTGCACGCGGCCCCCGCCGCGCCCCTCACCTCCACGCTCCCCGTCCTGAAGGCCGCACTCACCCGGCTCGTCGGCGGCCCGCACCCGCTCACCCGCCACCTGGAGGTCGAGACCTACACCTGGCAGGCCCTACCACCCGAGCTGCGGCCCCGCGCCCGCGCCCAGCTCACCGACGGCATCGCCGCCGAGCTCGCCCTCGCCCGCGACCTGCTGACCGACCTCGGCCTGAAGGAACTGCCATGACCCCACCCGACGGACCGACCCCCCTGCTCGTCCTCGACGTCGTCGGCCTCACCCCCCGTCTCCTCGACCACATGCCCCACCTCAAGGCGCTCGGCCAGTCCGGCTCCCGCGCGCCGCTGGGCACCGTCCTGCCCGCCGTCACCTGCGCCGCCCAGTCGACCTTCCTCACCGGCACGATGCCCTCCGAGCACGGCGTCGTCGGCAACGGTTGGTACTTCCGTGAACTCGGCGACGTCCTGCTGTGGCGCCAGCACAACGGACTCGTCGCCGGCGACAAGCTGTGGGACGCCGCCCGCCGCGCCCACCCCGGCTACACCGTCGCCAACATCTGCTGGTGGTACGCCATGGGCGCCGACACCGACATCACCGTCACCCCCCGTCCCGTCTACTACGCCGACGGCCGCAAGGAACCCGACTGCTACACCCGGCCCCCGGCCCTGCACGACGAACTCACCGAGAAGCTCGGCACGTTCCCGCTCTTCCACTTCTGGGGACCCGGCGCGGACCTGGTCTCCAGCCAATGGATCATCGGCGCCACCCGGCACATCATGCGCACCCGGCACCCCGACCTGACCCTGTGCTACCTCCCTCACCTCGACTACGACCTGCAGCGCTTCGGCCCCGACGACCCGCGCTCCCTGCAGGCCGCGGCCGACCTGGACGCGGCGCTGGCCCCGCTCCTCGACGACGCCCGCGCCGAAGGCCGCACCGTCGTCGCGCTGTCCGAGTACGGCATCACCCGCGTGAACCGGCCCGTGGACATCAACCGCGCCCTGCGCCGCGCCGGACTGCTGGAGGTGCACACCCAGGACGGCATGGAATACCTCGACCCGATGGCCTCCCGCGCCTTCGCGGTCGCCGACCACCAGATCGCCCACGTGTACGTCCGCCGGCCCGAGGACCTCGATGCGGCCAGGGCCGCCCTCGACGGCCTGCCCGGCATCGGGCAACTCCTCGACGACGAGGGCAAGAAGGCCCACCACCTCGACCATCCGCGCGCCGGTGAACTCGTCGCCGTCGCGGAGCCGGACGCCTGGTTCACGTACTACTACTGGCTCGACGACGACCGCGCGCCCGACTTCGCGCAGCTCGTCGAGATCCACCGCAAACCCGGCTACGACCCGGTCGAGCTCTTCATGGACCCGCTCGACCCCTACGTCAAGGTCAAGGCGGCCACCGCCCTGGCCCGCAAGAAGCTCGGCATGCGCTACCGCATGGCGGTCGTGCCCCTCGACGCCTCACCTATTCGCGGCAGCCACGGCCGCCTCCCCGCGAGCGACGACGACGGTCCGCTCCTCATCTGCTCCACCCCCCGCGCTGTCGGCGACCGCGTAGCGGCCACCGACGTCAAGCAACTCCTGCTCCGGCTCGCCGGACTCGGCTGACGCACCAGCAGGTACGGCACCCGAGACCCGACTACCGAGAGTGAAACACACGGCACTGACAACGGCCGGTCCCGGCGGGACCGGAACCGGCCACGACCGAGAAGGCAGGCCACTCGTGACCCTGTACTCCGACCCCTCCCGCACCGAGGCGAGCGCCTCCGCCGCCGACGCTCCCGACGAGGGACTGCGCCGCACCCTCGGTGTGGGCCGGCGCAGTTTCCTCAGCACCTGCACCGCCGTGGCGGCCGGTGCCGTCGCGGCCCCCGTCTTCGGCGCCGGCCCCGCCCTGGCCCAGGACGCCGACAGAGGCAACCCGCACGAGCCCGGGCAGGGCGGGCAGATCCTCGTCCCGGCGCACAAGCGCGGCATCATCCTCTACACCGTCCGTGACGCCACCGCCCGCGACCCGCTCGCCACGGACCTGCCCTCCGGCTTCCGCGAGGTGTTCAAGCAGCTGGCCCGCCACGGCTACCGCCAGGTGGAGTTCGCCGGCTACCGCCAGCACGCGAACGCCCCCGGCGGCGCCAACCTGGAAACCGTCGAGGGCGCCAGGCTGCTGCGCTCCTGGCTCGACGAGTACGGTCTGCGCGCCCAGGGCAACCACGGCTTCATACCGCCGTCCTGGCCGCTGACCACCGCGGACCTGGACACCTTCAAGAAGCACCTCGAGATCGCCAACATCATCGGCATGGACCACATGGGCACCGGCGGCGACCCCACCGGCAGTTCCTACCGCGCCGACTGGGACGTGGCCGCCGACAAGTGGAACGCCCTCGGTGAGATCGCCCGCCGCGAGGGCATCAAGCTCTACACCCACAACCACGACAGCGCCTACGGCTTCCTGCTCGACGGCGGCCCGCTGGACGACCAGGGCCGGCCGACCCGCAGCTCCGGCATCCGGAAGCTGGAGTACTTCCTCAAGATCACCGACCCCAGGGTGGTCTGGCTGGAGATGGACATCTTCTGGGCGCACGTCGCCCAGTACAAGTTCCACACGTACACCGCACACGACGGCTCCACCCGGAAGAACGTCTTCGACCCGGCCGGCCTGGTCGTCCGCAACAACAAGCGCTACCCGCTGTTCCACGCCAAGGACGGCGTCGTCAGCACGACCAACGGCATGGGCTACGACATGGTGCCCTTCGGGACCGGCGTCATCGACTACACGACGTTCTTCTCGCGGGTCGGGCAGCGGAACTACCACAACCCGATGGTCGAGGACGACAACTCCCCGAGCGCCACCGACCCCGCGCAGTCGCTGCGGGAAGCCAAGATCAGCTACGACAACATGGCGGCCCTGCGCAAGCGCCGCCGCTGACCCGGAACACGGACCGGGCGGCCCCTCCCGCGTGCTGGAGGAGGGGCCGCCCGGTCCGTGCGACGGAAGCCTCGTCAGGTCATCCCTCGCCGAGTGGCCGGGGGTTGGGCGTGACGCGCTTGCCCTTCGAGCGCCCCGGTGGCTGCAGGAACAGCGCCACGAATCCGGCGAAGAGCGAGATGCAGCCCGCCAGGGTGAAGGCGCCGTTGTAGCCCCAGGCGCCGACGACCACGGCCCCCATGCCGGCGCCCAGTCCGGAGACGAGCTTGGAGCTGTAGACCATCCCGTAGTTGGTGGCGTTGTTGTTCTCGCCGAAGTAGTCAGCCGTCAGCGCCGCGAACATCGGGAAGATGGCTCCGCCGCCGAAGCCGGAGATGGCGGAGAAGATCAGGAACAGCGGCAGGTTCTTGATCTCGGCCGACCAGATGATGCCGAACTGGGCGAGGCCCAGGATCGCGCACACGTAGAGCAGGCACTGCTTGCGGCCGTAGAGGTCGGAGAGCCAGCCGATGACGCCGCGCCCGGTGCCGTTGACGATCGCCTTCAGCGACATCGCGGTGGCCACGATGCCGGCCGCGAAGCCCGCGTCCTCACCGATGTCGACCTGGAAGGCGATGCCGAAGATGTTCACGCCGGAGGTGCAGGCCAGACAGAACCACATCAGCGCCACCCGCCCGGTCTTCCAGGCCTCCAGCGGGGAGTACTGCTTGACGGCCGGGGGGTTCTTCTCCAGCGAACGCCGGGCCCGCGGGTCGTCCGGCGGGTTCAGCGGGTCGACGGAGGCCGGCCACCAGTTCTTGGGCGGGTCCCGGAAGTAGAAGCCGGCGATGGCCACCACCGCGGCGAGGAAGACACCCGCCGAGACCAGCACCCAGCGGAAGTTGGAGCCGTCCATGTAGCCGTGGAAGATGAAGACGAACGGCACCGAGCCGTAGGCGAAACCGCCGTTGACGAAGCCGGTCTTGCCGCCCCTGCGCTCCGGGTACCACTTGCCGACCATGTTGACGCAGGTCGCGTACACCATGCCCGCGCCCATGCCGCTGAACACGCCGAACCCGATGAAGGCGAGCGCGACGTGCGGCGCGAAGGCCAGCGACAGGTAGCCGAGCAGCGTGCCGGCCGAGCCCAGCATCATCGCCCAGCGCGCGGGCAGTTTGCCGTTCTCACGCAGCCGCCCCGCCGGAAAGGCGACCGCGGCCTGGCAGAACACCCAGGCGGTCATCATCCAGTAGATGCTGCCGCTGGACCAGTGGTGGGCCTCGTGGAGCGTGTCCTCGGCGGACGCGAACGCGTACTCGGCGGAGGAGATGCCCATCATGCCGATCCAGGGCAGGATCACCATCCACTTGCGCTTGCGCCCCATGATGTCGATGTCGGACTCGCCCACGCGATAGACGCGTCCGTTCCTGTCGGTCACCTCCCGGTAGGTGGCGACCCGTGTGACATCGGTGGTTGTCATGTCGTTTGCACCCCTTGCGTCGAAAGTTCTGGCCAGCGCCCCCTGTCCAATGCCTTTCGTGCGCGCGCGGGTCCCCGGGGCCGGCCGACGCGCACCCGTCGGCCGGCCCCTCGCTGCCTCACGTCATGAGCCGCCCCCCAACGACCCCGCGGCCCGCGCCCACCGGTACTTGGCGCCCAGCACGGCCACCGGCTTCTCGGTGGTGTACGGGTACGCCACGACACCGCGTTCGAAGAGGTACTGGCAGGCCTCCTCCACCTCCACGTCGCCCGCGAGGGACGCCACCACCGGCTTCTCGATCCCGCGCTCACGGAACTCGGCCACCACGCGCGCGGTGAGTTCGGCGAACACCATGGGAGGAGTGACGATCGTGTGCCAGTAACCGAGCACCAGCGCGTGGATGCGCGGGTCCGTGAGGCCCAGCCGGATCGTCGCCTCGTACGTCGACGGCGGCTCGCCCCCGGTGATGTCCACCGGGTTGCCCGCGGCCCCGAACGGCGGGATGAACTCCCGGAACGCCGCGTCCAGGTCGGCCGGGATCTCCATCAGCGACAGCCCGTTGTCCGTCACCGCGTCCGACAGCAGCACCCCGCTGCCGCCGGCCCCGGTGATGATCACCACGTTGTCGCCCCGCGGAGTGGGCAGCACCGGCAACGCGCGCGCGTACTCCAGCATGTCGTTCAGGCCCGGCGCCCGGATGACGCCCGCCTGCCGCAGGATGTCGTCGTACACCGCGTCGTCGCCCGCCAGGGCGCCGGTGTGCGAGCCCGCCGCCTTCGCGCCCGCCGCCGTACGCCCGGCCTTCAGCACCACGACCGGCTTCTTCGGCACGGTCTGCCGCGCGGCCTCGACGAACGCGCGCCCGTCCTTGAGGTCCTCCAGGTGCATCGCGATGCACTCGGTGTGCGGGTCCTCGCCGAACCAGGTCAGCAGGTCGTCCTCGTCCAGGTCCGACTTGTTGCCCAGGCCGACGATCGCCGACACCCCCGTCTTGGTGGTGCGCGCGAAACCCAGGATGGCCATCCCGATGCCGCCCGACTGGCTGGTCAGCGCGACCCCGCCCTTGACGTCGTACGGCGTGCAGAACGTGGCGCACAGGTCCTGCCAGGTCGAGTAGTAGCCGTAGATGTTGGGCCCGAGCAGCCGGACGCCGTGCCGCTCGGCGATCGCCACGATCTCCTCCTGGAGTTCGTGCTCACCGGTCTCCGCGAACCCGGAGGGGATCAGTACGGCGTTCGGGATCCGCTTGCGCCCCACCTCTTCCAGTGCCGAGGCCACGAACCGGGCGGGTATCGCGAAGACCGCCACATCCACCTCACCGGGAACGTCGGTGACACTCTTGTACGCCTTGCGGCCCAGAATGTCATCGGCCTTGGGATTCACCGGATGGATCTCCCCGGCGAAACCGCCGTCGACGAGGTTGCGCATCACAGAGTTGCCGATCTTGCCCTGCTCGTTGGACGCACCGATCACCGCCACCGAACGCGGCTGCATCAGCCGGCGCATGGAGGTCAGGATCTCCTCGCGCGAGTAGCGGCGCCGCTCCTTCGGCGTCGTGGTGGAGAGGATCACCCGGATGTCGGCGGCGACTGCCCCGCCGGCGGTGGCGATCACCGGGTTGAGGTCCACCTCGGCGATCTCCGGGAAGTCCGCCACGAGTTGCGACACCCGGCGGATCTGCTCGGCGACCGCCCACCGGTCCACGCCCTCCTGGCCCCGCACCCCGCGCAGGATCTCCGCCGACCGGATCGAGTCCAGCATCGACAGCGCCTCGTCGGCGTCCACCGGCGCCAGCCGGAACGTGACGTCCTTGAGCACCTCGACGAGCACCCCGCCCAGCCCGAACGCCACCACCTTCCCGAACGTCGGATCGGTGACCGCGCCGACGATGACCTCCTGCCCCTTCGGCAGCAGCTCCTGCACCTGCACGCCGTCGATCCGCGCATCCGGGGCGTACGCCCGCGCGTTCTCGACGATCCGGCAGAACGCCGCCCGTACGTCCGCCGCCCCCTCCACCCCGACGATCACACCGCCGGCGTCGGTCTTGTGCAGGATGTCCGGCGACACGATCTTCATCACCACGGGCCCGCCGAACCGCGCCGCGCACGCCACGGCCTCGTCGACGTCGGTCGCCAGCTCCTCACCGGGTACGGCGATCCCGTAGGCGTCGGCGATCACCTTGCCCTCGGGCGCGGTGAGCGAGGTGCGCCCATCGGCGCGCACCGAGTCCAGCAGCGCCCGGACCTTCAGCGTCCGGTCCTCGGCCATCACGTCAGATCACCCCGTTCGACTTGAGCAGGCGCAGCTCCTCGTCCCCGAGGCCGAGTTCACCGACGTAGACCTCTTCGTTGTGCTCGCCGAGCAGCGGGGAGGCCACCACGTCGACGGGGGAGTCGGAGAGCTTCAGCGGGCTGCCGACGGTGACGAACTCGCCGCGCTCGGGGTGCGGGACGGTGACGACCATCTCGTTGGCGACCAGCGAGGGGTCCTCGATGATCTCCCTGGTGGACAGGATCGGCCCGCACGGGATGTTGTGAGCGTTCAGCCGCTCCAGCACGTCCCACTTGGGCAGCGTCGAGGACCATTCCTCGATCAGCTGGAACATCTTGTTCAGCTTCGGCAGCCGGGCCTCCGGCGTCGCCCACTCGGGGTCGTCGGCCAGCTCCGGCCGGCCGATGAGCTCACTGAGCGGCTTCCAGCCGACCGGCTGCACGATGACGTACACGTAGTCGTTGGGGCCGCCCGGCGCGCACTTCACCGCCCAGCCCGGCTGGCCCCCGCCGGACGCGTTCCCGGACCGGGGAACCTCGTCGCCGAAGTCCTCGTTGGGATATTCGGCGAGTGGACCATGGCTCAGGCGCTGCTGGTCGCGCAGCTTCACCCGGCAGAGGTTGAGCACCGCGTGCTGCATGGCCACGTTCACCCGCTGCCCGCGCCCGGTGCGCTCGCGCTGGTACAGCGCCGCGAGGATGCCCGCCACGGCGTGCACGCCCGTGCCCGAGTCGCCGATCTGGGCCCCCGTCGCCAGCGGCGGCCCGTCCTCGAAACCGGTGGTGGACATCGATCCGCCCATGGCCTGCGCGACGACTTCGTACGCCTTGAAGTTGGTGTACGGACCGTCGCCGAAACCCTTGATGGAGGCATAGACGATCCGAGGATTGATCTCCTTGATGCGGTCCCAGGTGAAGCCCATCCGGTCCACCGCGCCCGGCCCGAAGTTCTCGACCATGACGTCGGAGCGCCGGATCAGCTCGGTGAGGATCTCCTTGCCGCGCTCGGTCTTGGTGTTGAGGGTGATGCTCCGCTTGTTGCAGTTGAGCATCGTGAAGTAGAGGGAGTCGACGTCCGGCAGGTCGCGCAACTGCTTGCGCGTGATGTCACCGGTCGGCGCCTCCAGCTTGACGACGTCCGCGCCGAGCCAGGCGAGCAGCTGGGTCGCCGAGGGACCGGACTGCACGTGCGTCATGTCCAGGACGCGGATGCCCTCGAGAGCCTTGGCCGGCGTTCCAGTCATGGGTTCCCACCTCACTTGTACATCGTCTGGTTCATGGTTCCGGGGGCGTACGCGTCCGGGTCGACCCAGACGTTGATCAGCGACGGCTTGCCGGACTCGCGGGCCCGGCGCAGCGCGGGGCCGATGTCGGCGGGGTCGCGGACCTCCTCGCCATGACCGCCCAGCATCTGCGCGAACTTGTCGTAGGCGACGTCGCCGAGGGTGTTGCCGACCCGCTCGCGGTCCTTGCCGTACTTGGCGGCCTGGCCGTAGCGGATCTGGTTCATGGAGGAGTTGTTGCCGACGATGCCGACGAACGGGAGGTCGTATCGGACGAGGGTCTCGAAGTCCCAGCCGGTGAGCGAGAAGGCGCCGTCGCCGAAGAGGGCGACGACCTCCTTGTCCGGCCGTGCCTGCTTGGCGGCCAGGACGAAGGGGACGCCGACGCCGAGCGTGCCCAGCGGACCCGGGTCCATCCAGTGGCCCGGCGACTTGGGCTGCACGACCTGCCCGGAGAAGGTGACGATGTCGCCGCCGTCGCCGATGTAGATCGAGTCCTCGGTGAGGAAGTCGTTGATCTCGCTGACCAGGCGGTAGGGGTGGATGGGGGAGGCGTCCGACCTCAGCTGCGGCAGCCGCTTGTCGAGGGCGGTCTGCTCGGCCGCCCGCAACTCGTCCAGCCACTCCTTGCGCCGGGACGCACCGCCGTTGACCCGCCCGGAGGCGGCTTCCGTCACCGACTTCAGCACCAGGCCCGCGTCGCCGACGATGCCGAGGTCGATGTCGCGGTTCTTGCCGACGGTGCGGTAGTCGAGGTCGATCTGCACGACGGTCGCGTCCGGCGACAGCCGCTTGCCGTAGCCCATGCGGAAGTCGAAGGGCGTGCCGACGATCACGATGACGTCGGCGTTGGAGAAGGCGTACCGGCGGGAGAGCTGGAAGTGGTGCGGGTCGCCCGGCGGCAGGGTGCCGCGGCCGGCGCCGTTCATGTACGCGGGGATGTTGAGGGTGCGGACGAGTTCGACGGCGGCCTCGGTGCCCCGGGTCGTCCACACCTGGCTGCCGAGCAGGACGGCCGGCTTCTCGGCGTGCACGAGGAGGTCGGCGAGCTTCTCGATCGCCTCCGGATCGCCGGCGGAGCGGGTCGAGGCTCGGTAGGCGCCGGCCTTCGGCACCCGCGCCTTGTCCACCGGCACCTTGGCGTCCAGTACGTCGCGCGGGATCTCCAGGAAGGAGGGGCCGGGCGCCCCGTGGTAGCACTCACGGAACGCCATGGACACCATGTCCGCGGCCCGGGCCGTGTCGGGCACGGCCGCCGCGAACTTGGTGATCGGCGTCATCATGTCGACGTGCGGCAGGTCCTGCAGCGACCCCATCTTGTGCTGGGTCAGCGCTCCCTGACCGCCGATCAGCAGCATCGGCGACTCCGCGCGGAAGGCGTTGGCGACACCGGTGACGGCGTCGGTGGTGCCGGGCCCCGCGGTGACCACCGCGCAGCCGGGCTTGCCGGTGATGCGCGCGTAGCCGTCGGCGGCGTGGGCGGCGACCTGCTCGTGGCGTACGTCGACGACCTCGATGCCCTCGTCGACGCAGCCGTCGTAGATATCGATGATGTGGCCGCCGCACAGTGTGTAGATGCGGTCGACGCCCTCGGCCTTCAGTGCCTTGGCAACGAGGTGACCGCCGGAGATCACGTCCTGGGTGGTGTCGTCGGGCATGGCGAAGTCCTGTCCCTTCCATGAGGGGTTGGGGCGCTCTCCAGTAGATTGCATACAGTCGACGAATACTGTATGAAGCTTGTTATCCCGCATCCGGTGGGTGGTGTCCAGGGGGCGTGCGGCACTTTCAGTCAGGAGCCGAAATGGACCTGTACGAACACCAGGCAAGGGAACTCTTCGAAGAACACGGCATCGTCGTACCGAGGGCCGAGGTCACCGACTCGCCCCGGGGCGCCCGCGAGATCGCCCGCCGACTCGGCGGCACCGTGATCGTGAAGGCCCAGGTCAAGACGGGCGGCAGGGGCAAGGCGGGCGGTGTGCGGCTCGCCGCCGACCCGGCCGCCGCCGAGTTGACGGCACGTCGGATCCTCGGCATGGACATCAAGGGGCACAAGGTCGGCAAGGTGATGCTGGCCCAACCGGTCGACATCGACCGCGAGTTCTACGTCTCCTACGTCCTCGACCGCGCGGCCGGCCGCTTCCTCGCGATCGCCTCCGCGGAGGGCGGCATGGAGATCGAGGAGGTCGCCGCCACCCGGCCCGAGGCCGTGGCGCGCGTCCCCGTCGACCCGGCCGAGGGCGTCACCTCGGCGAAGGCGGCCGAGATCGCCGAGGCGGCCGGCCTGCCCCCGCAGACCGTCGACGTCCTCGTCCGCCTGTGGCAGGTGCTGGTCCGCGAGGACGCCCTCCTGGTCGAGGTCAATCCGCTCGTCCGCACCGCACAGGGCCGGATCGTGGCCCTCGACGGCAAGGTCACACTCGACGACAACGCCGGTTTCCGCCAGTCGCGCTGGGGCGCCGAAGCGGCGGAGCAGGACGACCCGCTGGAGGCCCGGGCCGCGGCGCTCGGCCTGAACTACGTCAAGCTGGACGGCGAGGTCGGCATCATCGGCAACGGCGCCGGCCTGGTCATGTCGACCCTCGACGTGGTCGCCGGCTGCGGCGCCCGCCCCGCCAACTTCCTGGACATCGGCGGCGGCGCGTCCGCGCAGATCATGGCCGACGGACTGTCCGTCATCCTCTCCGACCCGGCCGTGAAGTCCGTCTTCGTCAACGTCTTCGGGGGGATCACCGCCTGCGACGCGGTCGCCGACGGCATCGTACGGGCCCTGGAGGAGGTCCGGTTGACCAAGCCGCTCGTCGTACGCCTCGACGGCAACAACGCCGCCCGCGGTCGGGCCGTCCTGGACGCCCGCGCCCATCCGCTCGTCGAGCAGGCCACCACCATGGACGGCGCCGCCCGCCGTGCCGCCCAACTCGCCACCACCTGAGGAGACGGACACCATGGCCATCCACCTCACCAAGGAGAGCAAGATCCTCGTCCAGGGCATGACCGGCGGCGAGGGCATGAAGCACACCCGGCGCATGCTGGCGTCCG
The DNA here is from genome assembly GCF_014650995.1 of Streptomyces viridiviolaceus. Classification (GTDB taxonomy): domain Bacteria; phylum Actinomycetota; class Actinomycetes; order Streptomycetales; family Streptomycetaceae; genus Streptomyces; species Streptomyces viridiviolaceus. Next base: position 231,851 of record NZ_BMWA01000001.1, on the reverse strand, counting down.
GCACGAACGTCGTCGGCGGAGTGAACCCGCGCAAGGCGGGCCGCGCCGTGGACTTCGACGACCGCTCGGTGCCCGTCTTCGGATCCGTCCACGAGGGCATCGACGCCACCGGCGCGGACGTCACCGTCGTCTTCGTGCCGCCCGCCTTCGCCAAGGCGGCGGTCCTCGAAGCCTCCGACGCCGGCATCGGCCTCGCCGTGGTCATCACCGAGGGCATCCCCGTCCACGACGCCGTCGCCTTCACCGCGCACGCCAGGACCCGGGGCACCCGGATCATCGGCCCCAACTGCCCCGGCCTGATCAGCCCCGGTCAGTCCAACGCGGGCATCATCCCGGCCGACATCGCCAAACCCGGCCGCATCGGACTGGTCTCCAAGTCCGGCACCCTCACCTACCAGCTCATGTACGAACTGCGCGACATCGGGTTCTCCACCTGCGTCGGCATCGGCGGCGACCCGGTCGTCGGCACCACCCACATCGACTGCCTCGCCGCCTTCCAGGACGACCCCGACACCGATCTCATCGTCCTCATCGGCGAGATCGGCGGCGACGCGGAGGAACGCGCGGCGGCCTACATACGGGACCACGTCACCAAGCCGGTCGTCGGCTACATCGCCGGCTTCACCGCCCCCGAGGGCAGGACCATGGGCCACGCGGGCGCCATCGTCTCCGGTTCGTCCGGCACGGCCCGGGCGAAGAAGGAGGCCCTGGAAGCGGCCGGCGTCAAGGTGGGCAGCACGCCGACCGAGACCGCACAGCAGGTACTCGCCGTACTGGCCGGCGGTGCGTGACCGCACGCACGAGAAGCCCCGTCCCGCACCTCGCCGAGAGCGGAGCACCCATGGCACCCACCCTCACCCTCAAATCCGGCACCTCCTGGGCCGACGCCTGGCGGCGCTGCCTCGCCGCCGCCCCCGAGGCCTTCCGCGACGACCGCGTCCTCAACCTCTGGAACGCCGCCTGGCAGGCCGACGGCCGCGTCCTGCCGGCCCTCAGCCCCGTCGACGGCACCCCCGTCGCCGGCCCGCCGCGCCTGGACCGGGCAACGGCCCACCGAGCCGTACGCGCCTGTCTCGACCAGCACCGGGCCTGGCGCCACGTCCCACTGCCCGAACGCCGTGCCCGCGTCGCCGCCACCCTCGACGCCCTCACCGAACACCGCGAACTGCTGGCCCTCCTCCTCGTCTGGGAGATCGGCAAGCCCTGGCGGCTCGCCCAGGCCGACGTCGACCGGGCCGTCGACGGCGTGCGCTGGTACGTCGACGGCATCGACGAGATGCTCGCCGGCCGGGCCCCGCTGGACGGCCCGGTGTCCAACATCGCCAGCTGGAACTACCCGATGAGCGTGCTCGTTCACGCCATGCTGGTCCAGGCACTGGCCGGCAACGCGGTCATCGCCAAGACCCCGACCGACGGCGGCGTCGCCTGCCTGACCCTGGCCTGCGCGCTCGCCGCCCGCGAGGGCATCCCCGTCACCCTCGTCAGCGGCAGCGGAGGAGAGCTGTCGGAGGCGCTGGTGCGGGCCCCCGAGATCGGCTGCGTCTCCTTCGTCGGCGGCCGCGACACCGGCGCCGCCGTCGCCACGGCCGTCGCCGACCTCGGCAAACGGCACATCCTCGAACAGGAGGGGCTCAACACCTGGGGCATCTGGAACCACACCGACTGGGAAGCACTCACAGCGGTGATCCCCAAGCTCTTCGACTACGGCAAACAGCGCTGCACCGCGTACCCGCGCTTCGTCGTCCAGCGCGAGCTGTTCGCCGACTTCCTCGCGGCGTACCTCCCGGCGGTCCGTACCGTGCGCGTCGGCCACCCGCTCGCCGTCGAGCGGCCCGGCGATCCCTACCCCGCGCTGGACTTCGGACCGGTGATCAACGCGGCCAAGGCCAAGGAACTGCAGGACCAGGTCACCGAGGCCGTCGACCGCGGTGCCGTACCCCTGCACCGCGGCGACGCGTCAGAGGCACGGTTCCTGCCGGGCCAGGACACCTCCGCCTACGTCCAGCCGGTCACGCTCCTGAACCCGCCGCCGTCCTCCCCGCTGCACCACGCAGAACCGTTCGGCCCGGTCGACACCATCGTCCTGGTCGACACCGAGGCCGAGCTGCTCGCCGCGATGAACGCCTCCAACGGCGCGCTGGTGGCCACGCTGTCCACGGACGACCGGGAGACGTACGAGCGGCTGGCGCCGCAGATCCGCGCGTTCAAGGTCGGCCACGGCACACCACGCTCGCGCGGCGACCGGGACGAGCTGTTCGGCGGACTCGGCGCCTCTTGGCGCGGCGCGTTCGTCGGCGGCGAACTGCTGGTGCGCGCCGTCACCCGGGGGCCGGCCGGCGAGCGGCTGCCCGGCAACTTCCCGGAGTACCAGCTCATCCCGTGAGCGAGCCGCCTGCCACCCGGAGACCGGCTCCGGGTGACAGGACCGTCACTCGTGGTGCACCCGCGGGCGCATCCCGGCCACCGGGCCCGGAGCGCCGCCCCGGGGACGGAAACGCAGGTGAAAGGCACTGCGAAACCTTGGTATGGTTGTCCATGTCGCCGCGGGGAACACCCCCGGTCACGGCGGCAGACACCTGGTCCGGGTGGCGGAATGGCAGACGCGCTAGCTTGAGGTGCTAGTGCCCTTTATCGGGCGTGGGGGTTCAAGTCCCCCCTCGGACACTCGTGAGAGCGATCTGCGGACGAGGACCCCACCCTTACGGCCGGGGTCCTCGCTCGTTTCCCGGTCCCACCCGTATTTGTGGAGCCGCCCTCTGGGGTAGAAGCTCCGCGTGGGGGAGCAGCAGCGTGCATACCGGGGGCTGGAGATCGCCCGGGTCGCAGAGGTGATCGCGGGCCTGCCCGGCGGCGCACCGGGCCGCCGTGGCTCCGGCTACCGGGTCGCCGAGCGGTACGTGCTGACCGCGGCCCATCTGGTCCAGCCCCCGCTCGCCACCCTCCGGGTCCGCTTCGACGCCGACCGTCCCGCCGAGTGGGACACCCGCGCCCAGGTCGTCCTGCACTCGGGCCCCGCCGACCTGGCCCTGCTGGAACTGACCGACCCGCCTGCCGAGGCCCCGCCGGTGCACCACGCCCCCCGGTACGCGGTGCTGCCGGAGGCCGACGTCACCTTGTCCGTCACCGCTGTCGGATTCCCCCTGTTCAAGATGCGCGAGGACATCGCCCCCGCGCTCCGCGTCCCCGGCGGCACCCTCGGCCGGTACCGGGACTCGTGCCACGTGGAAGGCACCGTGTCCGTCCTCTCCAACCGGCGGGAGGGAACCCTGGAGGTCGCCGTGCCGCCCCCGGCCGACGAGGTCGGTCCGGGCCGGTCGCCCTGGGAGGGCATGTCCGGCGCCGCCCTCTGGTGCGACGGCGCGATCATCGGTCTGATCACCGCCCACCATCGGTCCGACGGCCCCGGACGGCTCGCCGCGGTGCGGGTGCAGCGGTGGTACGAGACGCTGGCCCCCGCCGAACTGGAGCTGCTCCGGATCCGCGCCGGCCTGCCGCAGCAACCCGGCCCGGCCGCTGCCCGCCCCGTCTCCGCGGTGGCGGACCTGCCGCATCCTCGCTCCCCCTCCCTCGACTCGCTGCCGCACACGCTGACCCTGACCGATCTCAGGGACCTGGTGGACGCGTTGACCGCCCTGCCCACACTGCGCAGACCGAACGGCCTCGACGCCGTCCTGGAGAGCGTCGATCCGCGGGTGGCCGCCCACCGGCCCCGCGACGACCGGCTGCGGTTCGAGGTGTACGGCGTGCTGCGCACCTGCCTGCGCTACCCCGGCACCCTGGACGGGTTCATGGCGGCTCTGCGGACGTGGGAGGAGGACTCCGTGGAACTGCGGCGAGTGGACCGGGCGGCAGCCGAACTGGCCTCGCGGCACAGCTGACTTGCCGGACAACTGGCCGGTACGCAGGGTTTCGGCCCACCTTCCCGTGGGCCATCATGAAAAGGGGAACGACTGTGCGGTGCGGACGAGCAGACATACGGGGAGGGGACTTGGCAGCCGTGGAGCGGGCGACGCCGGCCTTCGAGTCCGGACTCATGGACCTCTCAGGAGTATCACTTGAGGCGTTGCGTTCTCTCGACGGTCCAGCCATGTCCGAATCGCTCGAACGCTTACTGGGCAACATCGACGATCCCCATGCGATCACGGTCGCCGGCGTCAATCAGACGCACTGAGAAGCTGGGACGGAGAACGGCGACCGTGGGCGGGGAGAATGCCAGTGCGTCCGGTGGGCAGCACACCCGAGGACCGATCCGCATTTCACAGCATCTCGGCGACCGGCCTGCAGCAGCTCCTCGGAGGCGGTGGCGACGGCGCCGTCATCGATGAGCTGCTGAACGCCGAACGCAGTCGCCGATTACTGCTCCTGCGCGCCCTCCTGGACCGGAGCGTCAGCGGTTCCCCCGGCTCCGCAGAACCGTTCCTGTCGGTCCCCGACGCCTGGGGGCTGCTCGAGCGTGCCCAGACGAGGGACCCCCGGGCGGTCGAGGAGGTCCTGATGGCTCCCGGCACCGGTTCCTGGGTGTCATCGGCTTTGCGACGCCTCAGGGGCGCCCCGCACGGTGACACCCCGGTCCCCGTGTTGCTGGGGCACCTCTCCTGTCTGGCCGCCGCCGCGGCCGCCGCGGCCCGCATCGCGTTCACGGTGTCGGTACCGGCGCGAGGGGGAGCCGTCTTCCTTCCGGGGCTGGGCTGCGCGTCACTCCCGGCCGAAGAGGAGTGGACGACCGCGCGCGTCACCGGGGACGGGCAGTGCCTGCGGATCACCGGCGCGGGCGGCGAGGTCGTCGTGGGGCCCGACTGGGAGCGGCGGTCACCGGGCTGGCGGCCCACCCGGCGGCTGACGCTGGAGCGGGGCGGCCCCGGCACGCTGACCCTCGAAGAGCACGACCCCTATCGCACCTTCTCCGGGCCCGGTGCGCCACGGGCCCTGTCCGAGTCGGAGGCACGGTCCTGGCAGTCCGTGCTCGCCCGGGCATGGCAGATACTGCAGCGCGACGAACCGTCCCACACCGAGGCGATGCGTCGCGGGCTGATGTCCATCGCTCCCGTCCCACGGGGAGAAAGGTTTCGGCCTTACAGCAGTTCCTCCGCGGAGGCGTTCGGCGGTATCAACGCCTCGCTGCCCGACAGCGCCTCCGACCTGGCCGCGACCCTGGTGCACGAGTTCCAGCACATCAAGCTCGGCGCGCTGTCCCACCTCGGCCCCCTGGTACGACGGGCCGAGAAGACCGACGAAGCGCCCGAGCTGTTCCACGCGCCGTGGCGGGACGACCCCCGGCCCCTGGAGGGCCTGCTGCAGGGCATCTACGCCTTCTTCGGCGTCACCCGGTTCTGGCGCGCCCACCGCCACACCGCCGACCCGGCCCACGCGCCGTCGGCGCACTTCGAGTTCGCCCTGTGGCGCGACGCGGTGTGGTCGACGCTCGGCAGCGTACGAGGCCACGCACGGCTGACGCCCCTGGGGCACCGGCTCCTGGAGTCGTTGGCGCGCAGCTGCGCGGGGTGGCTGGGCGAGCACGTACCCGAGGCGCAGGCGCGGCCGGCCCGGGAAGCGGCGGTCAGCCACCGCGCCCGATGGCGCGAGCACCATCTGCAGCCGCCGCCCCACCTGGTGGACGAGGCGGTGCGAGCGTGGCGACGAGGCGACCCGTGTCCGCCTTCCGTACACGGCGCACCGTCGGCCTTGTCACCCGACGAGGGTGCCCGTTTCCTGGACACCGCGGCGGTCCTGGCCAGGCACTGCCTCACGGACCCGGACGGTGCCTGTCGGGACCCCGGCGCCGCCGCGGACCAGGTGCGCGGCGCCGGGCCGGCCGACGTCCTCCTTGCGCGCGGGGACCGGGCGGCCGCCCGGCAGATGCTGTCGGACCAACTGCTGGACGCCGGCCCCGTGGTGGGGGCATGGGCAGCACTCGGCCGGGCCCTGGACGGTGATGCGGAGCAGCGGGCCGCCCGCCGGTTCCTGCTCCGGTCGCCCCAGTGGGCCCGGGCCGTACGGAACGCGCTGGAGCGCGAGTACGGGGAACGGCCCGATCCGGTGACCCTGGCGGCGTGGCTGGCCGGTGCCGCGGCAAGGCCGCGGGAGCAGGGCCGAGCGAGCGCCCGGCCGTAACCGCACGGCCCGTGACGGCCCTCGCCTCACACCCTCACAGGGGCATGGGGTCGATGTCGCAGTTCGCCCGGGCGCCGTTCGAGAAGTCCACGATCGCCGGGTGGGGGGTGGCCTCCTCCTGGTCACCGTGCCGGGTGTCGAGCACCCGGCCCATGCGCTCGCGGGTGTCGAGCCGCAGGGCAGACGCCTCGCTCTCCAGCCCCAGCGACGTCAGGTCGAGCGCCAGGTTGCCGGCACAGGCCAGAGTGGTCGGGTGGTCGGGACCGAAGGTCTCCCGGCACCGCGCCAGCGTCTCACGTCCCCTGCGCGCCGCTTCCTCGTGCTCCCCGAGCGCCGCCAGGTCGCTGGCCAGGTTCACGGCCGCCACCAGGGTGAAGGGGTGGCCGGCACCGAGGCCCTCGGACAGCGCGACGAGCGCCTCCTCGTCGAGCCGGCGGGCCTCCTCCGCCCTGCCCAGCAGGCGCTCGGACACCGCGAGCCCGACGTCCGCGGCCAGGGAGTACGGGTGCTGGGAATGGAAGACCTTGCGGTATCCGGTGCAGGCCTGGGCCCCGCGCGCCCGTGCCGCTTCCAGGTCGCCGTTCTGGCGCAGGGCGATGGCGAGGGGCAGCGCCGTGGCCAGGGACTGGGGATGGGTGTCCCCGTACCGCCGGGTGAAGGACTCGTGGGACTTGATGGCCAGTTCGAGCGCACGGGAGTGGAGACCGGCCTTGCGGCACGCGATGCCCAGTTCCCGTTCGGTGCTGATCGTGGCCGGGTTGTCGTTCCCGAAGACGGTCCGGAAGGCCTCCAGCGCGGCCTCCTGGAGCCGGAGCGCGCCGATGTAGTCCCCCGACTCGCGCACGTCGATGGCGATCGAGTTCTCCGTGATGAGACTGCGCTGGTCGTCGCGTCCGAACAGACGCAGCTTGAGGTGCCAGGTGTTCCGGTCGAGCTGCAGCGCCTCCCGGAACTCCCCGGTGAGGCGCAGGCTCACGCCGAGGTTGTGCGCCATGTTCAGGCTGGCCGGGTCGTCGTCGCCGAAGGCGCGGTGTGCCCGTTCGTAGACGACTCTGTCGAGTTCGGCACCGTCGAGGAAGCGCCCCTGGACACGGCGTACCGCGGCCTCCATCTGGGTGGCGTCCAGGGCCTCCTCGCTGTCGGGCTGCGACACGCGTTCGTGGACGCCCCGGATGCGCTCCACCAGGGTCGACGCGTCGCTGTACCGGCCGACCATCAGGTAGACGAAGACCAGCCACCGCCCCATCAGCAGGGTCTGCACGTCCTCCTCCCCGAAGATCTCCACCCAGGTGTTCCAGGCGTTCTCGGAGAAGTCCAGGGAGACCTCGTGGTCCCCCCAGTAGTAGAGGTACTTGGCGATGTTCATCACCAGCTGGCGCATCCACGGCTGGTCGGAGGTGACCGCGCGGGAGGCGATGACGTGCGTGTACAGCTCCGCATAGCGAGGCCAGCTCTCCGGGTCGGTCGGCGTCCTCGGATCGGCGGACGCCATCAGGGCGTGGGCGCCTTCGCGCATGCGGCTCTGCTCCTCTGGGCTCATACGGTTGATCAGTACGTGCTGGACCAACCGGTGCATCTCGATGGAGTTCGTTCGGTGGTCGATTCGGGCGAGCGAGTAACGGTTGATCTCCCGTATCGCGCGTGCGAGCTTCATCGGGTCGTTCAGAGCCGCGTCCAGCTCGGGGAAGATGGTGTTGTATCCCGGGCCGGACAGGATTTGCCTGGAGATCGGGTCGGGGGCGAAGTACGAGCACAGCTGCAGCAGCCGCAGGGCGGCCGGGCTGCGGGTCTCCAGGTGGTCGAGCGAGACGTTCCACGCCGCGGCGACGGGCAGCTGGTAGTCCGGCGGCGGAGCCGTCTCGAGGAGCTCGTTCTGCTTGCTCTCGAAGAGCCGCAGGTACTCGGAGGCCGGCATGCCGGTCTCCGCCCGCCAGGCGGCCGCCTGCACCAGGGCCAGCGGCAGGTCGCCCAGAGCGTCGGCCAGCGCCTCGGCCTCGCTGTCCGCGAGTTCGGGCCCCGAGCCGCGGAGCAGTTCCTTGCTCTCCTCGCGGGTGAACACGTCCACCTCGAGGGAGCCGCCCACGAGCCCCCAGCGGCGGTTGCGGGACGTGACGAGGATGGTGCCGGTGCCGCCGGTCGGGAAGTAGGGCCGCACCTGCTCCGGGCTGTCGGCGTTGTCGAAGATCAGCAGCCACCTGGAGTACGGGCGCCCCTCACGCAGTGCCTCCCGGACCGCCGGACCCGCGATGTTGGCCTCGGATGTGGTCACCAGCCCCAGCCGCTTGGCCAGCTCCACCAGGGACTGGCCGATCTGGCCCGGCCGCTCCGAGGGGATCCACCACACGATGTCGTACTCCGACTGGTGCCGGTACGCGTACTCGATCGCCAGCTGCGTCTTGCCGACGCCGCCCATGCCGTGAATCGCCTCGGGCAGGACCGTGGTCGTGCCCTCCCGCAGCCGTTGGTCGAGCAGGTCGAGAAGCTCGCTGCGGCCCGTGAAGTTCTGGTTCCGCGGCGGCAGGTTCCCCCACACACGTGGCTGTACGGTGCGCTCTCCCCCCGTGGCCGTGGCGTGCTGGGGCGTGGTCGACATCGGCGGGACTCCTTCGGTGACTCCGGCAGTGGTGGGTGGTGTCAGGGGGGCACCGGTGGGCGGGACCTTGGCGAGCGGTACTGCATACCGCTGATCGTGCCATTTCAACGCATGTCGCAACAATTTGGCGCGCTGAAGGTGTGACACGGACAAAGCGTCCAGCGCCGCCAGCTCCACGCGGAGGAAGGGGGCGTTCTTCCGCGTGACGTGGGGCGGTGACGCCTTGTTCAACGGCTCGTCGGGCGGAGGCAGGAGCGACCCGGTCTCCCGGGTCGAGGCCAGCACCTCGCGGACGTCACGGAGCGTGCGGATGGTGGCGCTGCGGCGCCCCAGCGCGAGCAGTTGCTCGCGGACGTCGGGGAGGAAGTCGTAGACCACCGTCCCCGGGGCGTCGTCGTGCGCACCGGTGGGCCGGACCAGGCCGCTCATGAAGAACTCGGCAGCGTGCACCGGCCCCGCCTCGGGCGTCGACCGGATCACTCTGCGGACGACCGGCAGACTGAGCGGTGCCGCGGCGAGACGGGTGCCCAGATGGAAGGCCGTGGGCGACGCCGCGGCACGAAAATCGAAAACGCGGTCGATGGCCGTCGGCGGGTCCGAGAAGTCGGCCGCCCACGGAAAGGCCCGGGCCGCGTCCGGCCGGCCCTTCCAGGCGTTGGCCGGCATCGCGGGCAGGTCGAGCCGGTGCGGTTCCGCCCGGGTCAGTATGTCGGCGAGGGCACGGGACCCGTGGTGGGTCAGCGAGAGGACGGGAACCACGACCGGGGAGTCGTCGTCATCGGAATCGCCGACGGTTCCCGCCGCGTCGGGAGCCTCGCCCCGCAGCGCGGCGGGAACCTCCCGCTCACGCCAGTCCCACTCGGCGTTGGGGGCCCAGTACCTGGGCGCCTCGATCTGGACGTGCAGCACGTCGAGGCCGGTACGGAACCAGATGTGCGGCGGCAGCAGGTCGACCACGGCGACGGGCCAGGACCGGCCCCACCGGCGCAGCAGCGGCTGCACGGCACCGAGGTGCCAGCCGGCCGCCAGACCGTCCGTGACCACCAGCACCACGCGGCGCGTTCCGTCCGGCGGCATGCCGAGGGAGTGCTCGGTGCGGACGTGGGCCGGAAGCGCCTCGTCCGTTCCGACCAGAGCCACGCGGCGCACCTCGGCGAAGCTCTCGCGCAAGGCGTCGGACAGGTCGTCGACGACCTGGTCCCAGACCCGCATCGTCACATGGGAGTCGACGGCGAGGACGACCTCGCGCGGTGCCGCGTCGGCCTCGGCGCGCCAGCGACTCCACAGCGGCGCGAGATCCGTCCCGGCCCGTAACCGACTGCGTCGGGCGTTGTCACTGGCCATGGTCACTCTCAGGGCGTCGCTGGTGTCGCGGTGACGGGGACGGAACGCCTCCGGCTCCCGCTCTGGTCCCGGTCGAGCCGGCAGTGCCGTGCGAGGGCCGGCCTGCCCACGGTCCGGGCGGGCGGCCGGGCCTTCCGGTCGACGCACATGGCCTCACGGAGCGCGCTCCCTTCTGTCCCCCGTCCGCGGTCAACGTCTCATCCGGCACTGTCGGAACCGCCACCCGCAGTCGAGGGCCCGGGCATGCGTTCCGGGTCGTCCAGCAGGAGGGCCAGATGACGGCCCACGTGGCGGTGCCATCCCTCGGGACCCAGCGCGAGTGCCTGGTCGCGCCACCGCCGGGTGCGTTCCAGTACGCCGGCCAGGCCGCGTTCCTGCAGGATGTCGCCGGCGGCCTCCCGGAAGGCGGTCCCGGAATCGCCCCGGTCCCACAGGATGGCCGGGATGCCGGCCCGCAGCGCCGCCACGAACTCCTGCTGGGCGAGGGGCGAGTCGGAGCCCGGCGGTGCGCTGAGGACCAGACAGACGATCTGCTGGTCGTCCTTGAGCTCCCTCTCGAGGTGGAAGGCGGACCGGTCCGGCGAGCTCCAGAACGAGCGGCTCTCCGCGGGCCTGTCCTTCAGCTGCCGCCAGCGGTTGTTCCAGGGCCGGTGCCAGGCCGTCCTGCGCAGCCGCTCGAAGCTGCGCACCACGACGGTGTAGTCCATGACCAGGGGAGTGGGCACGGCCGCGTCGGCCTCCTTGTGCCACCACTCGACGGGCTCCGCCAGCAGGGTCCACGGCAGGATGAATTCGATCACGACCGGCTGGCGCAGGTCGGACCAGCGCTCCTCCGCCTGCTCGACCAGACGGTCCACGGCGGCGGGGAGTTCGTCCCGGTGCAGCTTGACCGTCTCGCCGGGCAACGGGTGCCAGCCGTCGGCGTCGGACTGCCGCCAGTGGGCCATCCAGAAGTTGTCGGGGTCCACCCCGTCCGGTTCGAACTGGATCAGCAGGTACGCCGGAAGCAGCGAGGGTTCCCCGGGCGGCGGGAAGTCCTCCTGCCGCCAGCCGGCCATTTCCTCGGTGAGGCCGCGGAGCCGTGCCTGCTTCCGGTTCCACCGGCGTAAGTCCTCCGCCTCCTCGGTGCGTCCCTCCTTCACCAGGTGCTCGGCGGCGAGGGAGAGGAAAGCCATGGACGGGGGGAGTTCGTCCACCGCCATGTTGTTCCCCGCCAGGTGCAGGAAGACCTCCCAGCCCGTGTCGCACCATGCTTCGAGCTCCTGGGTGCGCGAGTGGCTCGCCCGGCGGGCGAGGGTGGTGAGCAGCGAGGTGGAACGGATCTCCCGGAGGACGGGCCGCAGGGGACGCAGGTCGATGTCCTTGAAGAAGGCGGTGGCCTCCCACTCGTCCACCAGACGCCACAGCGCGAGCACGTTCACCGATCCCTGCTCGGCGTAGTTCAGGCAGCGGGCCAGCGTCTGGAGTCCCTCGTCGGCCTCGGCGCACCGCTTGACCAGATGCCGGGACCACAGCCCGAGCGGCTGGTCCTGCCGCGGGTCCAGTGACAGCCGTAGCTCGGCGGACACGTCCTGGACCAGCATCTCCGCGCCGGCCTGCCGCCGCACCGTGTCCGTTGCCGCGAGCACACCGGCCATCTCGGCCAGGAGTTCGTTGCGCACGCGTGCGGCGCTGCGCCCCTCCACCTCGTGACCTCCCCCGGCCGTCATCGAGTTCGTTCGCGCCCGGTCCGGACAGCGTACGACTAGCCTTCCCGCTGCGTCAGCGGCGCGAACAAGGCGGAATCCTCAACGCTCCCCGCCCGCCTCGTCACCCGACACCAGCACGCGCCGGTGGGTGCCGTCGGGCGCCACCAGAGTGGGCTGGAGGGTCAGAGTGATGCGATGGGTACGGGAGGCCGTGACGGACGTGTCGGCACTGGCCTCCACCACCCAGAAGTTCACCTTGCCGCCGACGCCGCCGGAGCGGTCGACCACGACGGTCGCCTCGATCTCCACAGGACCGAGCTCGAAGCGCAGCGGCCCCGGACCGGCCTCCGCCAGGCCGGCGTTGAGCTGGTCCCTCAACTCGCGTATGACGTCCGTCAGTTCAATCATGAGCATCCCCCACACAGGTCACGAGTGGTGATCGTACAGAGGGTCGCGGTCCTGCCGGGCCACTCCGGTTCAGGAAACGTTCGGAGGGGTGAACCCGGACTCGGGCTCGCGGGGCACTCTCGGGTGAACACGGCGCGATGCGACCGAGGTCGGGGGCCTTCACGGACGAACGGCACGCGTTCCGCCGGAACGGCGTCCGTCCCGAGGGTCGGCAGGGCGCCGACGGGACAGAAAATGCCGTGCCCCGTTCCCACCCGGCTCCCTACACTCGGCTGGCGACCGCGCGCCGTCCGGCACAGCGGCGCATCGAGCCGACCAGTGAGGGGAGTCCGACCGTGCGTCACCGCACCGCCGTCGCCGCTCCCCGTTCCCGGTACACGGTGATCCTGGTGTCCTCGTCCGTCCGGTACCCGCTGCGCGGCCGGTACCGGATGTCCGTGACGCCCGCCTGATCCTCGCCGCATCCCGCAACGCCCGTTCCGGGCCCGTTCGCCGGGACCGCGCGCGCTCGGCACGCGTCCGGGGAATCGCGCTGCCCTTTTCCGGAACACCCGAAAGGCCACGGGGCCATGCGCACCAACCCTCTCGCCACCGTCCGCAACCTCGGCATCCTCGCCCACGTCGACGCCGGCAAGACCACCGTCACCGAGCGGATCCTGTACGCCACCGGCACCACGCACAAGCGTGGTGAGGTCCACGACGGCACCACCGTCACCGACTTCGACCCGCAGGAGCGCGACCGGGGCATCACGATCTTCGCCGCCGCCGTCAGCTGCGACTGGGACGGGCACCGCATCAACCTCATCGACACCCCGGGGCACGTCGACTTCGCCGACGAGGTGGAACGCTCCCTGCGCGTGCTCGACGGTGCGGTCGCCGTGTTCGACGCCGTCGCCGGGGTGGAACCGCAGAGCGAGTCGGTGTGGCGGCAGGCGGACCGGCACGGTGTGCCGCGCATCGCGTTCGTCAACAAGATGGACCGGGCCGGCGCCGAGCTCGACGCGGCAGTCGCGTCGATCCGGGAGCGGCTGCACCCCGCACCCCTCGTCGTGCAGCTGCCGATCGGCGCGGAGGACACCTTCACCGGCGTCGTCGACCTGCTGCGCATGCGGGCACTGACCTGGACCGACGGCGGTGACGCGGTCGCCGAGGCACCGCTACCGGACGACCTGCGGGAGGAGGCGCACCGTCGGCGCAGGCTGCTGGAGGAGGCCGTAGCGGAACTCCATCCGGGCGCGCTGGAGGAGTTCTGCGAGAACGGCGCTCTGGGCGCCGGCACGCTCGCCGCCGCCCTGCGCGACCTGACCCGCAGCGGAGACGGCGTGGTCGTGCTGTGCGGCTCCGCCTACCGCAACCGAGGTGTCGAACCCCTGCTGGACGCCGTCACCGCCTATCTGCCGTCGCCGCTCGACGTGCCGTCCGTACGCGGCACCCGCGACGACGGCACCGAACAGCAGCGGCCCGCCGACCCGGCGGCACCGCTCACCGCACTCGCGTTCAAGGTGAACGCCACCGCCACCGGGCGCCTCACCTACCTGCGCGTCTACTCCGGGACCATCGAGAAGGGAGACACCGTGTGGGACGCGACCGCGCGCCGCACCGAGCGGATCGGGCGCATCCTGCGCGTCCAGGCCGACCGGCACGCCCAGCTCGACCGGGCGGTGGCCGGGGACATCGTGGCCGTCGTCGGCCTGAAGTCCGCCCGCGCCGGCTCGACCCTGTGCGCCCCGGACGCCCCGCTGGTCCTGGAGCCTCCGGGCGTGGCCGAGCCGGTGGTCTCCGTGGCGGTCGAGGCGCTCAAGGGCACCGAGACGGGGCGCCTCGCGTCGGCACTGGCGCGGCTGGCCGAGGAGGATCCCTCGCTGGTCGTGCGCACCGACCCGGAGACCGGTCAGACGGTGCTGTCCGGGATGGGCGAGCTGCACCTGGAGGTCGCGGTGGAGAAGATCCGGCGGGACCACGGGATGGGCGTCAACGTGGGCCGTCCGAGGGTGAGTTACCGCGAGACGGTCGGGCGCGGGGTGTCCGGGTTCGTGCACCGGCACGTCAAACAGGACGGCGGGGCGGGCCAGTTCGCCCACGTGGTCCTCGACGTGGAGCCGCTGAACGCCGGTACGGGCTTCGAGTTCCGCTCGTCCGTCGTCGGTGGGCGCGTACCGCAGGAGTACGTCCGCGCGGTCGAGGCCGGCTGCCGGGACGCCCTGGAAGAGGGCCCGCTGGGCGGTCATCCGGTCACCGGTGTGCGGGTCACGCTGACCGACGGCCAGACCCACGTGAAGGACTCCTCGGACACCGCCTTCCGCACCGCCGGCCGGTTCGGTCTGCGTGAGGCCCTGCGGGCCTGCGCGATGGTGCTGCTGGAGCCGGTCGCCGAGGTCACGGTCACCGTGCCCGAGGACGCGGTGGGCGCGGTGCTCGGCGACCTGTCGGCCCGCCGCGGCCGGGTGAGCGGCTCGGCGACCCGGGCGGGCGCCACGGTGGTCACCGCGACCGTGCCGCTGGCCGAACTGTTCGGCTACGCGACCCGCCTGCGCAGCCGCACCCAGGGCCGCGGCACGTTCACGGCCCGGCCGAAGGGGTACGCACCGGCGCCGGTGCCGGCACCGCTCCGCTAGCCGACGGGCGGCCCTTCCCGCGCACACCCGGGAGGGGCCGCCCCGGCTCGCCCGCATCGAGCGGGCCCGTCCTCAGGGGCCGGGAAGGGCACCCGGCACGGCTGCGGAGGCATGCTGTGGGCGCAGCCGCCGGCTGCGTCTCGAAAATACGTACGTGTGTCTGCCGTGAGCCTGGCACGATGGGGCGCTGCACTGCTGTGCGTTGCCGGTGGGCCGTGTCTTTGGACCGAGAGGGAAACCGTGGCGGACTGGATCTACATCCTCAATCCGAACAAGGACACGCTGGACGGTGAGCCGTCCGACAAGGACACGATTCGCCGACTGGCCGAAGAGGAACCGGAACTCGATCTCTGGCTCGGCCGCCGGAATCGTATGAGGCCGGGCGACCGCCTCTGGATCTTCTTCACTCACCCGGAGGCGGTGGTGGCCGCGGTGGCCGGCGTCGACGAGGAACCCCGGGACGACACCGACGACCCCGACGTCCCCTATCTGGTTGCCGTGACCCTGCTGACCGAGGCGACGAAGGCGCTGTACCGCGACCCCGTGGCCCGGGACGAACTGGGCCTCGGACAGGTGAGAACGGTCCAGAAGGTGAAACCGGAGGCCCTGCCCGTCCTGCTGGAACGGGCGGGTCTCTGAGAACCGCTGCCGCAGAGGGCGGACGGCCGGCGGTCGGTAAGGTGACCGCATGCCGTCCGCGCACCTGCCGATCACCGGGGACCGCCCCGAGGGGGGTGACGACCGAGCGGCGGAGCCGCTGCTGCGGTCGTACGGCGACGCCACCGACGCCTGCCGCCTGAGCCGCCAGGCGGCTCGCACCACCACTTCGCGCGGGACCTGACAGGCCTCCCTCGCAGGCCCCGCACGAACCCCCCTCACTCGAATATGTGTCCGCCAGAGAACAGAGAGGCGCGCTGCCTTGCCCCACGCGAAGGACGACCAGAGGGAGTTCTTCTCCAGGCAGTCCCGTGTACGCGGGATGATGCTCGGCCTGGCGCTCGGGGACACCCTCGGAGTGGCCCGGGGCAAGCTGCCGGCCACCGGTCCGCTGCGGGCCGGAGTCAGCACCCAACTGGCCTGCTTCACCGCCGAGGGCATCGTCCGCGCGCAGGTACGCGGACACCACAAGGGCATCTGCTACGGGCCGGGCGTCGTGCTGCACGCCTACTGCCGGTGGGCTCACCTCCAGGGCATCGAGGTGGAGAAGATGCGGCGCCGCTGGAACTCCCACGGCTCCGCGGCGTGGCCCGACGGCTGGCTGGCGGGTGTGCCCGCGCTGGCCGAGCGGCGCGGCAGCGCACCCGCGACGGTGACGGCCCTGTCCCGGATAGAGGATGGGTACGAGCGCATGGCCACCGGCAGCCGGGGCTGTCACGCCCTGACCCGGAGCCTCCCGGTCGCGGTCACCGGAACCGGGGGCATCGCCCAGGCCGGAGCGCTCGCCGCGCTCACGCACGGCGACCCCGCCGCCCAGGCCGCCACCGTCCACGCAGCCCTACTGGCCCACCACTGTCTGACCCACGTCCTTCCCCAGGGCGGCGGCCCGTCCGCCCAGTCCGCCGGATGCGTCCGGGAGGCGCTGCACGCGGGTATCGCCGCCCTCCCGGCCGTGGGCGGACGCATCGGCGACGACGAGCACGGCCGACTCGTGGCGGCGTTCCGGCACGCTGTCGACGAGCCGGCGGACCCGGGACGGCTGGCACGGCTCGCGCCGGACGCCACCGCACCCGCGGCCCTGCTCGGCGGCGTCTACGCCGCCGCCTCCTTCCCGGACCGTGCCGGCTTCCGGGCCGCGCTGGAGTTCGCGGCGAGCGCCCCGGACGGGGACTCCGTCGCCTGTGTCACCGGCGCGCTCCTCGGCGCCGCACACGGCGCGGAGGTCCTGCCCGTGGACCTGGTCAGCCGTCACGAACTGGCCTGGGTCCTGGACACCCTGGCCCGCGACCTGCTGCTCGAACTCGACGACTCACCGAGCGGCAGCGAGTACGTCCCCGGATGGGACCCGCACTGGTGGAGCCGCTATCCCGGCTGGTGACGCTCCCCCTCCCCGGACCACCCGCCGGACGTGACGCACCGGTTCGTAGCCTTTGGCCGTGGCCGACATCTACGAACTCCAGCTCACGCTCGACCTGCCGGACTCCCTCCTGCCCGCTGACCTCGCCCTGCTCCGCTGGCACTTGGGGGAGGAGGACGGCCGGCAGGACGAGGGGTACGAGTACCCCCTCTGGGACGCCCGAGGGCCGGCACGGCGGATCGGCGGCGTCCTGGTCGGTGAGCTGCACTCCGACCACGGGGGCTGGGCGCTCACCGTGCGGCAGGAGGCCCATCCCGACGAGTTCGACGACCTGCGCAGGATGGTGCTGTGGCTCGGTGCGCGTACGACGAGCTGGGGCGCCATCGGGTACCTCCGCTTCTACGAGTCGCATCTGCCCGACATGCTGATCGCTGAGCGCGGGGCGGTGAGCAGTGCCGTCCTGCGGGTGGAAAAGGTCGTCCGGTCCCCGACCGAGGTGATCCCCGACCCCTATGCCTGACGCAGGGCGACGGTGTGCCGGGGGCCGGGGGCCGGGGGCCGGGGGCCGGGAGCCGGGGGCGGAGGAGGACGGCCGGGGCCGGGAGACCCGGACCCGGCCGTCGACGTCATCTGCCCGCGAGCAGGGACTCCAGGGCCGCAGCCGTGGACGGGTGACGGCTCGTGAGCGCCGCGCCCGAGGAGGACGGGCCGGCCACCGCCCACGTACCGGCGCAGCCCAGCAGGCCCGCCATCGCGTCGCACGTCGCCGGATGCGCGGCCAGCAACGCCGCGCCCGACGGGACGGTGACCTCGGACCGCGTCCATTCCGGTGGGCACCCCAGCAGTCCGGCCACCGCGTCGCACGTCGCCGGATGCGCCCTGACCAGCGCGGCCCCCTGCGGGCCGTCGCCGCCGGGAGCCGCCCGGCGGGCGGCGGGCCCGGCCGCGGGCGTACGCCACGGCGGCACCCACGCGTCCAACGCCGGGAGCCGGCCAGGGAAGATCCGTCCTGCCTCGCGGATCAGCAGCGGAGCCAGCTCCGCCGCTCCTGACCGCAAGGTGGTGATCAGCAGCGGCAGCCACGGCAGCAGCACCGCGTCCGGCAACCGTCCGAACGCGTTCGACACCGCCTCGACGACCACGTCCGCCAGCCCCGGAACGGGCTCCAGCGCGTGGACGAAGCCGCTGAGGTAGCGCGGATACGCGGGCACCACCAGCGGATTGTCCAGCAGTTCGTCGCACCGCGCCCGCAGCTCGGCCCGGGACAGGGTGCCGAGCTGCACCTGCGCCGCCCACAGCAGGGCCGTCTTCGACGGGTCCTCGGGGTGCGACTGGGCGACCGCCAGCTCCAGCTGGGCCCGGTCGCAGCCCAGCGACAGGGCGAGGCTCTCCATGCTGAACAGGAAGCCGAGCATCGCCGCGACCTGGCCGACCGTCGCGTCCTCGTCCTGGAACGCCGTCGGCAGCAGCGTGCAGTAGTGGGCGTAGCCGGTCTTGACGAAGGACTCGATCCACGCAGGCAGCACCGGCTCGCTCGTGCGGTAGTACGCCAGCAGGCCGCGCGCCCGGCGCAGCACCTCCGGCGCGCCGTCCACGCTGCGCTCGGTGCCGAGCACCTTCAGCGCGTGCGTGCCGAGTTCGTCGGCGAGGCGGCGGCTGCGCAGGTACAGCGTCGCGTCCTCGACCGCTGCCAGCACGGTCGCCGTCGTCGCCCGGGGAGCGTACGCGTCGCGCCGCAGCCGCTGCTCCAGGACCTGCTCGATGCTGACGCCCTCGTAACCCAGCTCGATGAGGGCCCGCTGATGGGTGCCGAGCGCCAGGTCCCACGACTCCTGGATCGAACGCTCACCGAGCCGCCGCTCGCCCATGATCGGCCGTGCCGCGCCCTGCGGCATCAGGCGCCGCAGCATCCACAGAACGTCGGAGCAGGCCCGGAGCTCCGGCCGGGCGGCCATGTCCAGCAGTGCCCGCTGCACGCCCCGCTGCTGCAGCTTCAGGCCGAGCGGTGCCAGCCGGTCGTGCACGTCGCGGGCGAGCGGCGGCAGCGCGTCGTAGCCGACCTGGCCGATCCGGTCGCCGCCCATCATGATCTCGACGAGACGCCGCACGTCCCGCCGCCCGGGGACGGTGTCCTTCTCGATGCAGGTGACCGCCGCGTCCTGGAAGTCGTACGGCGTGGGCTTGGCCCGGTCCCGCATCCCGGCGAGCAGGATCGACGTCTCGAACACCGCGATGGCGTCGGCGGTGGAGGCGAGATAGCCGTTGCGCCGGGCCGCGCGCACGATGTCCACCGACCAGCCGAGCAGTTCGGCCTCGTCCAGGCCGTCGAGCACGGGCGGCCTGCGCAGGAAGCCGGACAGCCGGTCCGCGGCGGCGGAGTCCGGCGCCGGGACGACGGCTTCCCCTTGAGTCATCCTCGCAGGGGTCTTCTTGGCTGCGGACTTCTTCGCCGGGGTCTTCTTCGCACCCGCCTGGCCCGCCAGCCGGTAGGGCTGCACGCGGGTGCGCTTCAGGCCCTTCGCCCACTCCGTCGAGGCGATCGACACCGAGCCGGCGGCGAGACCGAACTGCGCCTCGATCGCCGCGTGGCTGGAGGGGATGAGCCCGTACTGCCAAGCGGTCGCGGTCCGCGGGGAGATGGTGAACGTGTCGGTACCGTGCACGCCGAACTCCGCGACACGGCTGGCCGCATGGAACGCCCCGCACACGTACAGGCAGTCCGCCGGATCCGTACCCGTCGCCGTCAGGTGCTCGCGCATCCGGGTCCACATGTACCGCTCACGGTCCTCGTCCACGCGGACCCGGGCGCCGTCACCGGGGGCGAGCCGCCGGAACAGGCTGCCGATGAGGAACATGACCTGGCGGTAGGTGTCGTGGTCACTGTCGCCGAGCGGCACCTCGACGTACTGGTGCCACCACTCCGACCAGTGCCGCACCTTGCCGTGGCGCAGCAGGTGCTCCTCCAGCTCGGCGAAACGGGGCCGGAGGTCGCCGATCTCCACGCCGACGGCCTCACCGTGCAGCGCGGCCTCGGCCGGAGCATCGGCGTCCCTGGGCCCTTCCGCCTCGGGCCCCGGTGCCCGTTCGCCGCCGGTGTCCCACTGGAAGACGTGGTCGGACGACCGGTCGACCAGGACCAGTTCGACGCCCGGGGTGTCGAGGGCGTACGCGATGGCCTGGTACTCGGCGGAGGCCTCGGTGATCGGCGCGACGACCGACAACGGCGCCCATTCGGCGGGGAAGCCGTCGACCTCACCGGCGAACGCCTGCACCGCCACCGGCAGCCGGCAGTTGCGCAGCTCGGTCAGGAGCGGCGCCATGTCCTCGCACAGCTCCAGATACACCACCTTGGGCTGTTTCTCGCGCAGACGGCGGGCCATGGCCGTCGCCGAGGCGGGCGAGTGGTGGCAGACGGGGAAGATCTCCAGCGGCTCGCCCACCGCCCGGTCGACGTCGTCGACCATGCCGAGGAGGATGCTCTCCAGGGCGTCGGGCCCGCCCGCGAACGTGGCCGCGGCCTCCTGCAGCTGCCCGCGCAGCGCGGCGAACGTGCTCTCGTGCGGCCCGCTCATGACAGCGTGGCGATCGCGTCGCGGCCGCCCTCCAGGAACTCGGGCCAGGAGCCGCCCTCCTCCTTGCTGCGCGGCTCGACGACGCCGTGCAGGTACTTGTTGAGGATGGCCAGGTCCTCGGGCTCGCGGCGGGCGAGGGAGCCGACCAGCGAGGAGGCGAGGGTACGGGCGGTCAGCGCGCGCTCGCCGAAGAAGTTGCTGTGCAGGACGGCGTCCTCCAGCACGCCGATCTGCTCGGCCGTCGACAGCGCGGACTCCAGCTTCTCGTCGTCGCTGCCGGCCGCGGCGGCGGACGCGCGCAGGTCGGCGAAGCTCTGCAGGAGCACGTCGAGAAGGGTCGGCGGCACCTCCAGGTCGATCGCGTGCCGGCGGAGCAGTTCCTCGGTGCGGAAGCGGACGATCTCCGCCTCGCTCTTCCTGTTCGTCACGACCGGGATACGGACGAAGTTGAAACGGCGCTTGAGCGCGGAGGACAGGTCGTTGACGCCCCGGTCCCGGCTGTTGGCCGTGGCGATGATCGAGAAGCCGGGCTTGGCGAAGACGATGTTGTCGCTGCCGCCGCTCTCCAGCTCGGGAACGGAGATGTACTTCTCGGAGAGGATGGAGATCAGCGCGTCCTGGACATCACTCGTGGAGCGGGTCAGCTCCTCGAAGCGGCCGATGGCGCCGGCCTCCATCGCGGTCATGATCGGCGAGGGGATCATCGACTCCCGCGACTGGCCCTTGGCGATGACCATGGACACGTTCCAGGAGTACTTGATGTGGTCCTCGGTGGTGCCGGCCGTGCCCTGCACCACCAGCGTCGAATTGCGGCTGATCGCGGCGGACAGCAGCTCGGCCAGCCAGCTCTTGCCGGTGCCGGGGTCGCCGATGAGCAGCAGACCGCGGTCGGAGGCGAGGGTGACGATCGAGCGCTCGACGAAGCTGCGGTCGCCGAACCACTTCTGCGAGATCTCCCGGTCCAGGCCGTCGGAGCGCTCGGAGCCGAGGATGAACAGGCGGACCATCTTCGGGGACAGGCGCCACGAGAACGGCTTGGGGTTGTCGTCGATCGACTCCAGCCAGTCGAGCTCCTCGGCGTACTTGATCTCGGCGGGGGCGCGCAGCAGGTCGGACATGAAGAGGTGAGCCTTTCTGAAGGGTGGGTGTGGGGAGGAGCGGCCGGGTCAGGTGAGGAACGTCTTGAGTTCGTGCACGAGCTTCTTGATGTGGCCGGAGATCACCGGCGTGCCGAGGTCCTTGAACTTCTCCCGGAACCAGGGGTTGACGCTGCCGCGGCCGGAGCTGGTCACCGAACCCACCGGGATGAACTTCGCCCCCGAGCGGTGGATGGCGGCCATGCTCTCGAACAGCTCGTCGGTGCGCCATTCGTAGAAGTCGGAGATCCACACCACGACGGTGTTGCGCGGCTCGGCGATCTTCGGCTGGGCCAGCGCCATGGCGACCGTGCCGTCGGTGCCGCCGCCGAGCTTGGTGCGCAGCAGCGTCTCGAACGGGTCGTGCGCCCAGGGAGTGAGGTCCAGCGCCTGTGTGTCGTAGGCGATCAGGTGGACGTCCACCTTCGGCAGTCCGGCGAAGATGGATGCCAGGATGGTGCAGTTGACCATCGAGTCGACCATGGAACCCGACTGGTCCACGACGACGATCAGTCGCTGGGGCGTCGTCTTGCGGCTGGTGTGCCGGTAGTAGAGACGGTCGACGTAGAGCCGTTCCTCCTCCGGGTCCCAGTTGGTGAGGTTCTTCCAGATGGTGCGGTCGAGGTCGAGGTTGCGGAACACGCGCTTGGGCGGCACGGACCGGTCGAGCTCGCCGACCGCGGCCTTCTCCACCTGGGTGCGCAGCACTTCGGTGACCTCGTCGACGTAACGGCGGATCAGCGCCTTGGCGTTGGCCAGGGCCACACCGGAGAGGTTGTTCTTGTCGCGCAGCAACTGCTCGATGAGGGACATGCTCGGCGTCAGCCGGGAGGCGAGCTGCGGGTCGGCCAGCACCTCGCGCAGGTGCATGCGCTTGACGAGACCGGCCTCGATCGAACCGAGCTCCGGGCCGATCGCGGGGATCAGGCGACTGAGGTCCGGCGTGGGGCCTCCGATGCCGGTACCCGTCGGGCTGACCCCACCACCGGCACCCGCCCGGTTCGCGCCGCCGCGACCACCGCGCAGTTCACCGGGCCGGCAGCCCAGGGCACGCTCCAGCCAGCCGGCGTCGGACTGCCAGCGGGCCAGCTGCTCGGCGGTGACGGTGCCGGGGCGGGAGGCGAAGACGTTCAGCAGCACCTTCGACGCGAGTGCCGCGCGCCGCACCTCGGCGGCCCGGTCACGTGCGCCGTCCGCCTCCGGCTCCGGCGTCATCAGCCCGTCGAACTCGGCGGCCAGCTCCGGGTGCCGCTGCACGACGGAGTCGACGGACGCGCCCGGGTCGAGCAGTGCGGAGGGCAGGCCGATGTCCTCCACGACGGCGAGACTCGCCGATTCCAGGGAAGGCTGCTCCTCCTGGTCGAAGAGACGGGCCAGCAGCCGCCAGTAGAGGACCTGCCGCCGGTTGTCGTACGGATCGGGCTCCGGCGTCCGGCCTGTCGTGTGCTCGGTCATTTCCGCAGCAGCTTTCCGGCACGCTCGCGCAGCACCTTGACGGCGTCGGTGGCCGCCTTCTCGGCCCGCACACCGGCCTTGTCGGTCGTGCCCCCGGCCCAGGCCCCGGCGTGGACGGCGGCGGCCTTCTTCCGCACGGTCCTCTCCACGGCGAGCGGCTGCAGAAGGAACTGGCCGGCGTCCCACCTCAGCAGCCCGACACACGCGCCGGACCCGGCGACGGCCTCGGGGGTGAGCGGACCGGCGGCCGGCACCCGGCCACTGTCGACACGCAGCCGGCACCCGGCGACCTCGAAGACAAGCCCGTCGTCGCCTTCTTCGACGCCGTACCCCTCCAGCAGTACCGGCACCGCGATCCGGGCCGGATGCCGGTCCAGCGGCGAGACGGCGAAGGCGGCGGCGGTGGGCAGGGCCACGCGCGCGGTGGCGAACACGTCGGCGGGCTCACCGGCCCGCGCCCGGGCGTCGTCCCATATCAGGTCACCTTCGGCGGTGACGGGCATGGCGTCGAGATCCATGGCACGGCCCTCGCTCACGGCGGCCAGCAGGGACATGTGCGGCCGGAGCAGCTGCCACAGTCCTGCCCCGACGACCGTGTCCGGCTTCGGTGCGGACACCGAGGCCAGCACCAGCCGCGGCGTGGTGCCGTCCGCGGGCTCGAACACCGCGTGGACCTGCGCCTGTACGGCGGTGGCGTGCTCCTGGAGGTCGACGCCGAGCGGCAGCAGACGGCCGGTCGCCTCGGCGACGGAGGAGGTACGGGCCGCGCCGGGCAGCGTCAGCAGCAGGGCACGCGACCACAGGTCGGCCCACCGGCGCACGGGGAAGCGCTCCAGGGTCGCTCCGGGGCAGGACGCGGCCAGTTCTGCGGCGAAACCGTCGAGCAGCGTGGCCAGGCGGCGCAGCGCGGGGTCGGGCAGCATCGCGGAGACGACGGGCGCGGCACCTGCGACGAGTTCGTGGTCGATGCCCTGCCAGCCGGCCCGCGCCAGGTCGCACAGCCAGCTGCGGGCGGCGGCGTGCAGGTTCGCCGCGTACTCCTCGCCGGGCGCGGGGGCGGCGGCCTCATCGGTGCGCGGCCGGCCGGTGGCCTCCTCCACGCGGGCGGTCAGCGCGTCGTGGACGGAGCCGAGCAGGGCGGTGCGGGCGGCGGCGAGCGCGACGAAGTGGTCCTCCCCGGCGGCCCCGGCGGCCGTCTTGTCGGCGGCCTCGGCCACCCGCGCGGCCAGCGGCGACCCGGCGACGGCGTCGGCGAGCCCGGACAGCCCGTCGGTCTGGCCCGGCTGCGGACGGAGCAGACCACCGACGAGAGCCTCGTCGAAGCCGTCCACGGCGGCGAGGGCTTCGTCGAGTCCGTCGACGGCGTCGGTGAGCAGATCGGCACGCATCAGGCCGCCACCGCCCTCGTCGTCGGGAACCACTGCATCTCGGGCAACGGATCGGTGGTGGGCGCCAGTTCGAGATAGGAGAGATGCCGCAGGAACCGGCTGAACACCTGGGCCGCCGCCGAACTGTCGCCCTGCGCGGGCCGCGCGGCCGTCATGACGGAGGTGACGGAGTGCGCGTCGGGCTCCGCCGCGTCGACCTCGACCTTCAGATACCGGGCCACGCGCTCGGCGCCGTACTGGAGCACGGCCTCGCCGACGAGCGCGCGGATGTGGTTGCAGAACATCCCGCGGGCCCCGCCGCAGGGACGGTTGTTGTTGGTGCTGCACGCGAACGCGTACGTCCCCGCCTCGATCGAGGACACGTACACGCGCCCGATGTCCGACCCGCTGGACACGACGCCCTGCAAACGCCCGTCGGCCAACTCCACGAACGGCACCTTCGCGAGCTTCCGTGGCCGCGCGGACGGCACCACCCGCGCCGTGCTCGACCTCTCCCAGACCGACAACGCACCATCTCCCATGCATGCGAAAGGGGGGCGTTCGCGCCACCTCGGCGGAACACGATCGAATCTATCGGCGACCACTGACAACGCCCCGCCGGCGGACGACGGCGAGGGGAGAGGCGGTCACGTGTGCCTTGACGGGCGCCGGAACCGGTCGATACTTGTGCAGCGTGCGTGAGTCGGCTGGCAACTGGGTCGCATGAGGCGGGGGCGTATGAAGAAGAGACTGTGTGCCACGGCTGCCGTCATCGGCGTCCTCGCGTCGTTCGGCGCCTTGCCGGCCCAGGCGGACCCACACCCACGACAGGATCGGCAGGCTCTTCCGCTCGGTCCCTCCGACCTCACCGAGACCCGTACCACCACGACCCTGCAACCGGGCGTCACCCTCACGCGCATCGTGCGCGGTGCCGATGCCCCGGCGACGCACTGGACGGTGGAGGTCTCCATCCCCGGCGGTGACACGTCACCGGATCCCGACGCGCCGCCGACCGCGCTGAAGGACAAGGCCAGCGCCGAGGAACTGGCCGCCGAACTCGAACGCGGCGGTTTCTCGTCGCGGGTCGAGGAGGTGACGACGTCGAAGGCGGCCGACTACGCCGGAGGCACGCTCGGTTGGCGGGTCCGCGTCGGATCGTTCGACTCGCAGTCCGCCGCGACCTCCGAACGCGCACGTCTCAGGGCGGCCGGATACACAGGATCCGCCGTGTACACCGGCTGGGACGGCGACGCCACGGACCGCGGCCCGTGGCGCGTCGACGTCCTCACCATCGACCCGCGCCACTTCCGCGGCGCTCTCGAGGCGTCGTACGGCCCGGATCTGGAGAACCGCGAGACGACGAGCGAACTGTCGAAGACAGCCGGTGCGACGGCGGCGGTCAACGCCGGATTCTTCGTCCTCGACCCCAACGCGGGCGCTCCCGGCGATCCGGCAGGCGTGGGAGTGTACGACGGACGCCTGCTGAGCGAACCGGTCGGCGGACGCCCCAGCCTGGTGGTCCACGACAACGGCCGGCGCACGGACATCGCCCGGCTCACCTGGCGGGGCCGGGTCACCGGACGGGACACCTCGCTGAGCCTGAACGGCATCAACCGGGTACCTGGCCTGGTCAGGAACTGCGGCGGCACGAAAGGCGACGTTCCGACCTCGCTGCCGCTGCACGACGTGACGTGCACCAACGCCGACGAACTCGTCGCCTTCACTCCCGAATACGGCCAACGCACGCCGCAGGGCGAGGGACTCGAGGCGGTCCTGGACGCCCACGACCGAGTCGTCGAACTGCGCTCCCCACGCGGCGGCCCGCTCCCGGCCGGTGGCAGCTCCGTGCAGGCCACGGGCCGACGCGTCGCCGAGCTGACCGGTCTGGCCCGCGTCGGTGACCGCCTGCGTGTGCGGACGACCCTGCTGGACGAGCGCGGACACACGGCCACGCCGTCACCCGGGACGGACATCCTGAACGCGGGCCCCGAACTGGTCCGCGGCGGACGGCTCCACGTCACCCCCGCCACCGACGGCATGGTGCGCCCCGGCGACCCGAGCTTCTACTACGGCTGGGTGCACAAGCGGAACCCGCGCACGCTGGCCGGGGTGGACGCGGCGGGCCGCACCGTGCTCGTCACCGCCGACGGACGCGACACCGACGCCCTCGGCCTCAGCATCGACGAGAGCGCACGCGTGGCCAAGGCACTGGGACTGCGCGACGCCGTGAACCTCGACGGCGGCGGCTCGACCACGATGGTGACCGACGGCACTGTGATCAACGACCCCTCCGACGCCGCAGGCGAGCGCCCCGTCGGGGACGCCTTGCTGATCCTGCCCACCAGGAACTGACCCAGCCCGGCCGAACCGTCCGTGCAGCGACGAACCGCACCGCAGGGAGCCGCCGTGTTCACGCCCGTGACCGCCGTCCTGACCCTCCGAGCCCGTGTCCTGCTCGTCCTCGCCGTACTGCTCGCCACCCTCGTACCGACCGCACCCGCGCTGGCCGCCTCACCACCGGTGGACACGTTCGCCTCGCAGGGGCGCGGGGCCGAGGTCGTCGCGGTCACCCAGGTCGCGGACCGGCAGGTGGACCTGTCGGTGCGGTCGGCGGCCCTGGGCGGCCGGACCGTCAAGGTCCGCCTCCTCACCCCCGACGGCTGGAATCCCGACGACCGACGCCGGCACTGGCCGACCCTGTGGCTGCTGCACGGCTGCTGCGGCGACTACACGTCGTGGACCAGCCGGACGGACGTCGCGGAGATCGCGAGCCTGCGTGACGTCCTCGTGGTGATGCCGGAGGCCGGCTGGAACGGCTGGTACAGCGACTGGTGGAACCACGGCCAGGGCGGCGACCCGGCCTGGGAGACCTTCCACACGGTGGAACTCCGGCACCTCCTGGAACGCGACTGGGGCGCCGGCAGCAACCGGGTCGTGGCCGGCCTGTCCATGGGCGGCCAGGGCGCCCTGCTGTACGCCGCCCGGCACCCCGGAATGTTCAAGGCGACCGCGGCTTACTCGGGCTCCGCCCATCCCCTCCTGAACGACGAGTCGGTCAACCGCATCATGGGCTTCTTCGCCGGCCAGGGCAACGACCCGCTGCGGGTCTGGGGAGACCCGGTCGCGCAGCGTGGCATCTGGGAGGCCCACGACCCGTTCCACCTGGCCAAGCGACTGAAGTCGCTCCCCGTGTACCTGTCCTGCGGCGACGGCACCACCGGCCCCCTGGACCCGCCGGGCAGCACGAGCGCGCTCGAGGCCGACTTCAACCGGCAGAACCAGGCCCTGGCCGCTGAGCTGCGCCGCGTGGGCGCGAAGCACGTGACCACGAACTTCTACGGCCCGGGGACGCATGGGTGGGCGTACTGGGAGCGGGAGTTGCATGCGTCGTTGCCGGTGTTGCTGGGGGCGCTGCGGGGCGACGGCTGAGTCCCCGACGCTGATTTCGGAACGTTTACTGGTACCTCGGTGCTGTCAGCCGTTAGCGCAGTCAACAAGAAAGGCTCATTGAAGCGCAGGTCGACGCTGTGTACGGTTGCGTATTATGACAGACACCCCCGCGGCCCCGGCCGGCCCCATGGTTACCGGCTCCGAGATCGCCCGGCTGGCAGGCGTCACCCGTGCCGCCGTCTCGAACTGGAGACGACGCTACGACGACTTTCCCGCGCCCGCCGGTGGGAGTGTGAACAGTCCGCTCTTCGCTCTCACAGAGGTGCAGACGTGGCTCAGCAAGCAGCGGAAGGGCCACGACGTCTCGCAAGAGGTGCAGCTTTGGCAGGCGTTGCGGGCTGCGTACGGCGACGACATGGTCGGGGGGCTGGCAGCGGTTGCCCAGCTCCTGGCCGACGCCGACGAAAAGACCTGCAGCACGTTGCCGGAGGAAGCCGTCCGCCTGGCGCTTGTCCTCGCTGAGCACGGATCGGCGGGTGAGGTGGTAGAGGGCCTCGCCGAGCGTTTCACGGACTCCGTGCGCAGGGCCGGATCGGATCAGGTCACCTCGCCTCGCATCGTCCGCGCCGTCCGGCACTTCGCAGGCACGGTGCCATCGGACGCCACGGTCTTCGATCCGGCCTGTGGCATCGGCACGCTCCTGCTCGCCGTCGGCCCGGAACGAGGGCCGAGACGGTGCGGTCAGGAGACGGATCCCCGCAGCGCCCGGCTTGCCCAGTTGCGCGCGGACCTGACGGGTCGCACAGGGGTGGATGTCGTCGCCGGAGACTCCTTGCGCGATGACGAGTGGCCAAACCTCAAGGCCGACCTCGTCGTCTGCGATCCTCCCGTGGGAGACACCGACTGGGGGCGGGAGGACCTGCTCCTCGACTCCCGTTGGGAACTGGGAACACCTTCGCGCGCCGAAGGGGAGCTCGCCTGGCTTCAGCACGCGTACGCGCACACAGCCCCTGGCGGCCGGGTCATCATGGTCATGCCCGCATCGGTGGCCTACCGCAAGGCCGGCCGTCGCATCCGCGCCGAGCTCGTACGGCGCGGCATCCTCACACAGGTCACCGCCCTGCCGGCCGGCACCGCCGCCTCGCACGCCCTCCCGGTGCATCTCTGGCACCTGCGTCGCTCGTCCGCCGTAGGCGATGCCGCGACGAGCGTCCGCATGATCGACCTGACGTCGAATGATCCGGACGGAGCCCTGGATCCGGCACCCGACCAGATCGCGGACGTCCCCCTCATCGACCTCCTCGACGACACGGTGGACCTCACGCCCGGCCGCCACGTCGAGGAATCGCACCGCGACTACGCGACCGAGTACGCGGCGGTCCGCCAAGAGCTGGCCAAGGAGGTACGCCAGCTTGCCGAGCTGCTGCCGGCGCTGATCGCGGGAGAAGGCCCTGGTGCCCTGGACGGTTCGTCGGTGAGCGTGGCCGACCTCGCTCGTGCTGGTCTCGTCGAGCACGGAAGCCCGGAACCCGTCTCGACCAGCGACCAGCTGGACACGGACTTCCTGAGAGGCTTCTTGCGCAGCGCGGGCAACACCCGACGCTCCACGAGCGCCAGCGGCACCTTCCGGCTCGACGGCAAGGGCGCCCGCATCCCGCAGATGGACATCACCGAGCAGCGCCGCTACGGTGCCGCCTTCCGTAGACTCCAGGAGTTCGAGGAACGGGCGCGACGGGTGGCCGAGCTCAGCAGGCAGGCCGCTGAGCTGGCCCGCGACGGTCTCGGCAACGGAGCGCTGGCTCCGCAGGACTGACGCCCGTCACGAGACGGCCGGAACGAACGGACTGACCGCTCCGCTCCACGAGACGGCCAGCGCCTCGCGCGCCCTGGTGCAGGCGACGAACAACAGGCACCGTTCCCGGAGCAGGTCGGACTCGTGTTGCAACGCGTCCACGGCGGCGGGCGTCACCTCGCGGCCGAACGGCACCGCCCCCGCCGTCACCCCGAGCACGGCGACGCAGCGGAACTCCAGCCCCTTCATGGCGTGCATCGTGGCGAGACGCACCCCGTCCACACCGGCCCCCGGATTGTCCTTGACTCGGGCGACAGGCACCCCGGCCGTCGTCAGCTTGTCGTAGGCCTTGTCCAGCAACACGTTGAACCGGGCGCACACGCCGATCTCGGAGGGGCTGATGCCCTGCGCGATCCAGCCCTGTACCCGCTCGACGAGCGCCGCGACCTCCGCGTGCTCCGAGCCGTGCCCCTCCACCTGCGGCCTGCGCCCGTGCAGCAGCGAACGGTATCCGGCGAGAGTGTCCATGCCCTCGCCTCCCAGGTCGTCGACGGAGACGGGGCTGAGGATGCCCGCCGACCAGGCGAGGATTTCCTCTGTGCTTCGGTAGTTGATGCGCAGCCGGTGAGTGCGTCCGGCAACCGCGATGCCGAGAGAACCGAGCGAGACCTTCGAGTCGTAGATCCGCTGATGCGGGTCGCCCGTGAGAAAGAGGTCGTCACTGCCGGGCGCCACCGCGCCGCGCAGCACGCGCCACTGGGCGGGATGCAGGTCCTGCGCCTCGTCGACCACCACGTGGTCGTGCGTCGGCGCCGACGCGGCCAGAAGTTCGGCGGCCCGAGCACACACTTTGAGGTGCGTTGTCACCTTCTGGTCGCGCAGCATCGACTCGAACAGCTCGATGGCGGGCCACAACTGCTCCCTCCGGGCCGGCGACAGCGCGCTGCCGCGGCCGCGCCGGGAGGCGGCGCGGTACGCGTCAAGAGTGCGCAGATCCTGGGCGAGGACGACATGCCGGTACTCCTGCGCCAGGAACTGCTCCGTCCACGGCAGCGCGAGTTTCTTTGCGACCCGCTGCCACAGTTGCCGCTCCTCCCGGTCGCCGATGGGGGAGGGCACCTTGCCGTCGAGACGGGCCACCACACCGTGTGCGTACGCGTTGACCGTCGTCACCTCGACCCGGCCGAGCAACGACTCGTCCCCGTCCAGCAGAAGGCCGAGGTTTTCGCGCAGTGAGGCGGCCAGCGCGTTGGTATAGGTCGTGAGCAGGATCCGGGTGTCGGGCGACCGGGTCAGGAGGTGCTTGACCCGGTGCAGGGCGGCGACCGTCTTGCCCGTACCCGGGCCGCCCGTGACCTGCACCGGACCGCCGTACGACACCCGGTAGGCGACGCGGCGCTGCGACGGGTGCAGGAACACCCGCCAGGCGGCGAACGGCTTCTCCAGGATGTCGGCGAGCTCGTCCGGCCCGCTTACCAGCGTGATCCGGCTGGTGGTATTGGCGATGGCGGCGGCTAGAGTCTCGTCCGGGTCGGGGCCCGCGTCCACGGGGCGGCGCACCGCGACCACGTCCCGGTACACCTCCTTCGGGCTGAATCCCTCGGCGAGGTACTGCAACACCTCGAACTGATCCTCCGGCAACAGGGTGCCGAAAGCCTCCAATTGGGCCTTGTCGATTATCGTGCGCACCGCCCGCAGAACCTGGTCGTCGACGCCCAGCTCGCGCAGGACCGTGTCCGAGTACTTGGCGAACAGCAGTGATTCGGCCGTGGCGGCCGCCTTCTCGAGCTGCGGGGTCAATTGCTCGATCGCCCGTACGTTGCGGACCTCCAGCGCCCGCGTTGCGGAGTTCGTGGTGTACAGCCGCTTGGCCGCCCAGGAGTACGCGTCGTCGTGCGGAACCACATTGACCAGCAGGAACACGTCACTGCCGTCGTCCGGCGCCAGTACGACACCCCGCCAGAAGTCGTTGATGCGGATGGTTCGCATGCGGCGGTCGGCGGCCTTCTCCACCGACTCCAAGTGCAGCCCCTTGTCCTGCTGCAGCTCTGGCACAGTAAGCTGCTGGAACTTCTGCATCGCCTTGCGAACGCCGCTCCTGACGGGCTTCTCGAGAGCGTCGTAGCTCTCCCAGAAGCTGTTGGCAAACGCAAGCTGCGGCACGACGCGCACTCCCCACCCCGGACTGACCCTGCGTGGTCGATCATACGGGCGGGATGCAGGGGCGGGCCGGGCGCGGTCGCGTCAGCCGGCCCCCATCCGCCGCGCGACCTGAGCGATGTCGGCGAGCAGGCCCGCGGGATCCTGGTCCAGGTCGAGGGCGTGCTGGTGGATGAGGATGCCTGCCTTGCGCACTCGGTGGGAAACGTGTGGGGCATTGCCTTTCGCGTAGACCAGATGCCCTTCGCCCAAGCCGAGAGCCGTACAGTACGCCAGCATCTGGTACAGGTCGGCGTCCGGATATCCGCCCCGTCTCTCCGCCTTGTACTTGGCGTCCGCGACCGCGCAGGGGACGCCGTCCGGCCCGTACAGCACGTAGTCCGGACGCATGCGGATGACCGAGTCCTCGTCGAGGTGGTGGCTGTCCTGGAGACGGACCTCCTGGCCCGCCCCGCGCACTGCCTCACGCAGGGCGACGGTGACGAAGTCCTCGAAGAGCCTGTTCATGTCGAAGAGGAACCCGTCGATGCGCAGCCCGCCGGGTCCTTGCTCGGCAGAGGCACCGCGGAGACAGACCTGGGCGAGACGCAGAGCGTTGTGGTATCGGGCGTTGA
This sequence comes from Streptomyces viridiviolaceus, assembly GCF_014650995.1. Lineage (GTDB taxonomy): Bacteria > Actinomycetota > Actinomycetes > Streptomycetales > Streptomycetaceae > Streptomyces > Streptomyces viridiviolaceus. The sequence goes on along the minus strand of NZ_BMWA01000001.1, from coordinate 199,592 downwards.
GACGGGTCGGGTGCCAGCCGGGCAGCTGCTGCCCCCGCATGACCGGCGTCACGTCGACGAGCCGGGCACGCTGGTGCAGCAGCCTGCGCCGTACCTCGCGCGGAACGCCGGGAAGGCGCAGCAGGCGATCGACGGCCGTGAGCAGAATGCGGTTCTCGGCGATGTCGGTGGTGAACTCGTCGTACGCCACCTCGACCGGCAACACCGTGCCGAACCGGCGCCGGATCTGTTCCGCCTCCCTGATCCGGCCGCGGACAACCAGAGAGCTCTCCTCCGTGGACCGGTAGCCCTGCAGCAGTCCCTGACGCAGTGCGCGGTCGACCTGACGCTCGACTGCATGGGCGAGGGCGGGCAGTAGGTCGCGGTGCTCGGCCACGTCCACCTCCCCGTCGCGCCAGCCACTTTTGGGGTCGAGGCTGTAGCCGAGGAGGAAGAAGAGCCGGGCGATGGGAACCTTGGGGCCCACGCGCACGGTGAACGGCTCCCGCAGCCCCGGCACGGCGATGTTCACTGTCCCGACCTTGCTACCGGCCCGCAATGACCATCGGCCCGGTGTGTACGGGTCAGGCGCCGCGTCGACGACGTCTCCGGCGGCCAGTGCGCGGCCCACGCCGTCGGGCAGGGCGAGGCCCACCGCGGTCCCGTACTCGACCAGGTCGACGCAGGACCGGACCTTCGCCGCTACGGGCCCTGTGCAGGAACCGTCAACGGAGGCCGTCATGCCAGTGACTCTCGCAGAGCGGCCAGCCCGTACCGGGTCTCGATGTCCACGCCCTCGCCGTAGTGGTGTTCCTCCAGCAGTGGCAGGATCTTCGTCCGCCAGGTCCGCTCCAGCCCGCCTTCCCGGTAGACACCCTTCTTCATCAGGTACGAGGGCCCGATACGGAAGTCCGGATCATCGATCCGGGAGTTGAGCGCGTCGAGCAGGTGGGCGGGCTCGGGGTCCCTGCCTTCCTGCTTCAGCCATCGGCGCAGCAACCCACTCGTCGGCTCGCTGCGCGGCGACAGCTCCACGAAAGCGAACCGCCGCCGCATGGCCGCGTCGACGAGGGCGATCGACCGGTCCGCCGTGTTCATCGTGCCGATGACGAACAGGTTGGGCGGCAAGGCGAAGTCGTCACCAGAGTACGTCAGACGCACTGACTTGTTGCGGTACTCCAGCAGGAAGTACAGCTCACCGAACACCTTCGCGAGGTTGGCGCGGTTGATCTCGTCGATGATCAGGAAGTGCGGGATGTGCCGGTTGCCCTCGCGGGAGGCGAGGTCGGCGAGCTCCCGCAGGGGCCCGGCGGTGATCCGGAAAGCCACCTGCCGCGTCTGTGGATCCTCCTGGGGCCGGAAGCCCTCGAAGAAGTCCTCGTAGGAGTAGGACGGGTGGAACTGCACGAGCTTCACCTGCTCCGGGCCGCCCCCGAGGAACTCGGCCAGCTTCACGGCCAGATACGTCTTGCCGGTGCCGGGCGGTCCGTACAGCACCAGCTGGCGCTCGTCCCAGAGCAGGTCACGCGTCTCACGCAGCCACTCGACGTCGTGGACTAGCAGCTCGGTGGCCAGCTCCTCGGTGGGTTCGGGCAGCTCGAGCTCCCGTCGGGCGGCGAGCGCGGGAATCTCCACGCTCGGGTCCCGCTCCTTCATCCCTGCCTCCTCGACCAGCTCTTGGTCGGTGAGTCCGAGACCCTCGATGTGTGCCTGGACGGAGGACAGGTCGACGACGTCGTGCTGGACGGACAGCTTCTGCTGGAGCTCCTCGGGCAGTTCGTCGTAGGGGAAGCCGGACAGCTGCCAATCCACAGGCCGACCCAGGTTGGACCGGCGGTCCTCGGACTCTGTCTGCTCGGCCTCGCCGGTGATCTCGCCGACGTACAGCCGGCCGCCGGATATCGTGCACACGGTGTCGCCGGGCTTCATGCGCGTCAGGAAGGCGTGGAGGTCCCCGACGAGCTGCTGTCGCTGGCTGTACGTGGCGGTCGACTCGTAGTCCTCCTGGACCAGTGTGCGGAGCTCGTCCTTGCTGATGCCCTGCCGGACTCCCTGCCGCAACCGGGAGGCAGCGAGGGTGACGCGTCCCTCGGGCAGCCACAGACGCTGGACCAGATCCAGGCCGGTGACGTTGGAGCCACGCACGAGCCACGGCCGGTTGGGGCCGGCCCAAACGCCGGACATGAAGTCGGACAGCGGCCTGTCGTCCTCGGTCCGCCATTCCTCCCACCCGTTGCGCGGCGCACCGACCAGCACGACAGCGGCGAAGGAGGGGGAACCGAACACCACGTCCTCGGCCAGCTCCAGCCAGCCCGGCCAGCGCGCCGACGGCACCAGCGTGCCCCGCGCCCGGAGCTCCTCACGGCGTTTGGTCGGCGCCTTGAAATGCTTGCCCAGCGAGGGCATCACATGGTCCCGTGCAGGGGAGCCGGCTCGCACGAGGAACTTCCGGCTGCCGTTGGTGCCCGTCTCGTCCAAGAGCACTCCGCGCGCCCGGTCGATGCCGTCACCATTGGGCAGCCGGAGCCGGAACTCCGGGTATTCGTCGGCCATGGGACCCCCTTGCACCTGCTGGCCCGATCTTGCCTGCAGCGTACTGGCAGGCACCGACAGTCCGGCTTTCGTCGTTTGCTCCAACCCCGCTGCCTAGGATGATCCACCTGTGCCAGTGCATGTCGGAGGGGGACACGTGACAGACGACAGATGGGGCGGCCCGGCGGCCGAGGAGTTCAGGCGGGCGCGCTGCCAATGGCTGGAGGGCAGGGTTCAGGACCTCGCCACAGTCCTGGAGACCACCACCCCAGCCTTGTACAAGCTGTTGCCCACCGACCTCGGCGACCAGCGCACGGCAGCGGCCGTGACCGTCGCGAGGATGGCGGCGGACGAGTCGCGGGCACAACCGGTGGCCGAGTCCGTCGGCTGGCTGGAGCGGCTGATACCTGGTGGCTACCAGCACGACCTGGCGGCGGAGGTTCGCACAGTCCGATCGCTGATCGCGGGCAACGGCGAGCCTGCCCTGTGGGCATGGAACGCCGAGGGCTGGGAGGAGATGCTCCTGTGGTGGTGGCGACGCCACCAGCCGCGAACGGGCGACTCCGAACGGGATTTCGCGGAGTGGCGGGCACGCTGGTCCGCGGACGTTCCCTGGAACGGCGACATCGACCGGCCGGAAGCAGCGCCTCGCAGCCATGGCCGTACCCTCGTTACCCCCATGGACTTCTTCGTCCGCGAGCCAGAGCCGCTCCGTCTCCTGGCACAGGCGGTCCTCGGGAAACCCCGTACGGTTGCGGCCGTCGAGGACGCCGTGCTCCTGCGCGAGGAGCACCTTCAGGGCGCAGGGCATCTCAGGTGGCTGGCCGAGCAGCAGGCCTGCGTCGAGCAGATGGAGGCATGGCGGCGCGAGCACCAGAAGACCGGCTCGGAGGCCACGCGGGCGTTTCTCGCCGAATTCTCCGAGGCGGTCAAGCGTTACATGTCGCTCGTCCTCCAACCCGTGATCGATGCCCTTTCCAACTGTGAGCGCGCCCTGCTGGCCGACAGCAGACCTGGTACCCGGCGCACGGCAAGCGATTACCTGGAAGCGTTCCTCGACTGGCACGAGCAGCCGGATGAGGACGCCTGGCAGGACGATGACCTGGGTTACGACATCGCCTGGGAGGCGCGGGAGCGCCATGAGCGGAACGAGACGACATGGCATGCCGTGGTCGGCACCGTCCCCGTCTGGTACCACATCGTCACCTCGCGACAGGAGAGAGCGGCGGCTCTGGCCTACTCAGGGCAGCCCTCGACATCTGTCGTCCGTGTACGAACAGGCGAAGAGGAGCCACTCGTAAGCCTCGACCTGTGGGACGACGAGACGTGGGGCCAAGGCGAAGAAGAGACCGACTGGTATCCGGAGCCCGGTATCACCGTTCGCTACCAGCCCGACGACGCCTCCGGTCTGTGCTCACTGCTTGCCGCGGCACAGCTCGGCCACACACGCCTGGAATTCTTCGTTCCACAAGCTGACGGCAGCATGGGTCGTCTGCGCACGGTTCGCGCGCGAGTCCGCAAGGACGACGCAGACGCCTGGCGACGGTGGGCGCTCGCTGCGCTGGCCGAACTCGCACCCGATCCGGAGGACCTGGCCGATCTGATCAGCGGGTTGGGCGAGGACGAGGAAGAAGAGAGAGACGAGTCGGAGGCGGACGCCCCCCGTCCCAGCGCCTCTGGCCCCAGCCCCTCCAGTGCCGGCGCCGGGACCACCCGCGGCGCCATGTCTCCTGAACTGCTCACCAAGGTCAAGGCGCTGTTGCGCAAGGCTGAGGACCCAGGAGCGACGGAGGAGGAAAGCCGCGCCTTCCTGGACAAGGCCATGGAGCTCATGGCCAAGTACGGCATCGAACGGGCCATGCTCGACGACGTCGGCGAGCCGGCCCGGCCCATCGACAGGATGATCGACGTGCACCCTCCGTACGCCAAGGAGGTACGCCGACTGCTCAGCCGGATCGCGCAGGAGATGCGCTGCCAGAGTGTGCTCATCGACACCAAGGACAACCGGCGCCGACTGCACTTGTTTGGCTACGAGTCGGACATCCAGGCGAGTGAAGTGCTGTTCGCCAGCCTCCGATTGCAGATGCTCGTCGGCGCGGACCAGGCCGACCGGCAACACCGGCCGGCGGGCGAGGACGCCCGCGCCTACAAGCGCTCCTGGATGCTCGGTTTCATTCGAGAGGTGACCGCGCGTATCGGCGCAGCGCAGCGGGCGGCGAGCGAGGCAGCGGACCAAGGAACCGCGACCGGCGCAACCGGTACGGCCGGACGCAGCGTCGAACTCGTCCTCGCCGACCGGTCGGCCGTCGTCGGGGCACGGCTCAGCGAACACTATCCGAAGCTGGGGAAGGCACGTCCCACGAAGTTCAAGGGAACCGGCTACTGGCAAGGAGTCGCCGACGGGCGCATCGCCGACATCGGCAGGCCGGCCTTCGGCGACGAGGGGGACGACCCACCGTTGACTCGCTGAACGCCACCAAGCTGCTCGCCTATGTGTACATCTACGAAGGCGCAGCCGACTTCCGCACCCTTGGAGGTGTCGTCACCGTCAGCGCACCGAACGGCACCTGGCGCATCCATCTGGACGATTCCCCGGCCGGAGCCACCTCCTGCGCCATCGCTCTGCTCACCCCGGGGCAGGGCGCCGTCACTCTCGACCTGCGGCGCGAGGTCCGCTGGTTCACCGCCGAGCCCCTGCTGTCGAATCAGCAACTCATCGACCGAGCCTACGGCTTCGGCTTCGACTGGGTGCCAGGGGCCAAGCCGCCCCTGTAGTCGGGCGCCATCGAGAGCCGGCTCGCGACCTTGCCGTGTTGGCTGTCAGGAGTAGGTCCAGCGCCACGCGTTCGAGCTGTATGTGCACGTGATCCGAGTGCCGCGAGCGGTCGTCGTCGTGGCTCCGTGGTCGCTGTTCCGGCAGTACTGCCCCGCCTGGTAGCAGTTGCCCGCGTTGGAGACGATGGAGCAGCTCCCGGAGCCGCTGTCGCTGCTGCTGCCGGCGCTGTCGCTGGTACCGGATCCGGCGGCCCGGGCCGTCTTGGTGACGGTGACGGTCGGGCCGGGTGTCGTGACCTTCTTGGTCTTGGTGACCGTGGGGACGGGTTCAGGCTTGGGAGTGGCAGTGACGGTGGCCGTGGTCGTGACTGTCGGCGCGGGCTTGGCTGCCAGCGCCTGAGTGGCGTTGACCTCGTCCTGCGCGGACAGGCTGCCGCCGAACGCACCCAAGGCGAACAAGGCGGCACCGACGGCCCACAGACTCTTGCGCTTGTGCAGTGGCCGTATGTCGGACGGGCGCTGCGGGTGGTTCTGCGGATTCACGGTCTCTCCCCGGGAAGTGAGTGGAGGTAGGCGCACAGCAGTCGAGGCGCGTGGCGCGGCCAAGCCGGTTGCGTTGTTGTGAACTGGAGCATGACGCAGCCTTGTTAGCGATGTCAACAGGTTGCACTTCCGTGCATCCGTGTAACGTGGTCGACATGGGCGGCCGTCGAGGTGAACGGTGGCCATGAGGCGCAGAACACCAGGGGATACACGACTCATCAGCGCGGTCTGCGTGAACAGACGCTGTCCATCGGAGAGTCGTCCAGCGTCGGGAGGTGCGCCGTGCCGGTGAAACTGCCCGCCCGCATCGGCCCCTACCGGCCGACCCGGCACCTCGCAACCGGCGGCATGGGCACGGTCCACTACGTGACCGACCTCGACGGCGGACTTCCCCTTGCCGTCAAGGCAGCAACAGGACTTCGCCGCCGGCCCCACCCATCGGGCCACTTCCGGCGTGAGCACGATGCTCCGCAAGATCACGGGTCCCTAGCGCGTCCGCTCGTCGACGCCGACCCCGACGCTCTCGTGCTTCGGCTGGCGACCGCTTACGTCCACGATCGACACGGCAGCACCGCGCTGGTGCCCTCCGCGATGATTCCGGAGCGGCCGCATACGCCCCGGCCTCCAGGCCCATGGCCACCACGCGGTCGCCGCACAGCATATGCAGGTAGTCCTCGTCGGAGGTGAAGACGGTGACCGGCCCCGGCTGCCGCAGGGCGACGGCGCCCAGGCCCCGTCGAGGTCCCCTGGGTGCAGCCGAGTGCTGACGCCACGGTGTGCGAACAGTTCGGGGATTGACGCCCTCGACGTCGACGGAAGCTCCGGCGTGGTGCCGTGCCCAGTCGGCAGAATGGTGCGGCCGCCGAGTCGCGGCCCGTCTGGTCCGCAATCATGTTGCGTGTGGGCGTGGCGACGGTGGTGCGCCGCCACAGTGTCCGTCCGACCCGCCGGGCACCCTCAGATACCCCACGGGTCGGAGTGCGGCACGGCCGCCGGATCCTCGGACCAGAGCAGCCGGGCCTCGATCTCGTCACCGGTGAGATCGATCAGCCGTTCGACCGCCCATCCGTTCCACTGGACGGCACCGGGGAACTGCGGCAGACGGAAGGCCGGCAGGCGCACGGGGACCGCGTCTGTGCGGTACACCGCCTTCTTGACCTCGCCATCCACCTTCTTCGGCTTGGACGACCTGCGCAGATCCAGGCAGTCCACGACCTGTTCGACAAGGAGGAGGTAGTACTCGTCCCCTTTCGCGCCGTCGATCTCGACGGGCACCAGGCTGCCGGCCGCCCGCAGCGGTTCGGCGCCGAATCGATCAATGACACGTCGGCTGAGCACGGGAGCGCCCGGATAGCCGGAGGGAAAGTCGCCCTTGGGCCAGCGCCGCTCTCCCATCCATTCCGCACGCAGCCGGTCGGGCCGGTCCTCGTCGGCTCCCAGACGCTGCCAGCGCTTGAGCCGACGCAGGTCCCATCTGTTCGGGTCGAGCTGCTGGTACTCGGCCAGGCTTGGCAGAAGCCGGTACACCGCCAGGCCCCTCTCCGGCATATCGGCCATTACGTCACCATCCATGTTCGTTGTCGCGTCGGATCTGGTGCGCTCCATCATGCCGTCCACACGGCGCCCGGCCCCGGTTGTCCGCCTGCCAGCTCTCTTTCGACTTGCTGCCCGACGGAGCGCAGTTCTTGACGTAGTGCACCGCGAATGGCGCGCGCGCCGTAACCGGCCTCAGTCATCGTCTCCGTCACGTCCTTGAGATGCGCATTCAGGCGCAGCAGGAAGGCCTTGCGGTGTGTGAAGTTGTGCGGCCGTGGATGTCCGAGGGGAATGCCGTTCGCCGCGTCGTTGATGTCGACGCCGTACCTTTCCAGCAAGGCTCGGGTCTCTGCCGCCTTGTTGCGCTTCATGCCGGACGGCACGATGTGTGCGGCAGCCTGGCCCGGACCTTTGGCCCGGCCCTCCCTCGCGAGGTTCTTCGCCAGCTTCTCCGCGTTTTCGGCGCAGGTGAGAAGCCCCAGATAGTCGTACCAGGACAGCGGGTTGCTCACATACGACCGAGGGTTGGGTCCCGCATCGAGTCCCAGCGGGTCGGCACTGATGTACGCCGCGGCAATCGGGTCGTAGGAGCGGAGGAAGTTCTGGTGGAGCTGGGACTCGGGATCGAAGTACTGGCCGGGGAACCGCAGCGGAGTCGACGCTCCACGGTCCTCGTCCGCCATGAGGCCCCAGAGCGTGGCGTCCGCGCGCCAGACGACCTCACCGGCCTCGGAGACAAGTTCGGTCGGGGTGCCGACGAGGTCGGTGGCGATGGCGTAGAAGCGCTCATCGACGACGTGCTGGGGCGCGTCGGCAAGGGTGGCGCGCTCCGTCTGGGTCAGCGGACGCACGCCGTCGCGTTCCCAGGTCAGTGAGGACACCTCGGACGAACCCGCACGGGTCGTGACCTGCTCCACCAGGTGCGGGCCGTCCCAGGTGAACCGGGTCTCCTCGGCCACACCCTGCCCGTCGGCCGTCAGCCGTTGCTTGGCGATGCGCCTGCCGAGGGGGTCGTAGAGGTAGCGCCAGACCGTGCCGTCGGGGGTCACGACGGAGGTGAGCCGGTCGTCACCGTCCCAGGTGTAGCGCCAGATGTCGGCCTTGCGGGACAGCCGGGTCCTGCGTCGCAGCACGACTCGTCCGGCTGCGTCGTACTCGTAGTGTATTCCTCCCGCACGCAGGACACGGTTGCCCCGGTGGACACGTTCGCCCCGGGCCCCCTGGGCGGGGTACCGATCCGGCCAGGAGGCCCGGGTCTGGTTGCCGTGCTCGTCGTAGGCATACGATTCGGTCCACTCCTCCGCACGCACGGTCAGCACACGGCCGGTGGGGTCGAGGTCGAACGTGCGGCGCCCCGATCCGCGGTCGTCGAGCGCGGTCACGTGGCCGTCCGGCCGGTAGGTGTAGGTCCGGTGGGTCAGTGGTCGCGCACAGCTCGTGGAGGTCAGCTGCTGGCTGGTCAGACGGTCCCCGGCGTCCCAGCTCAGGGTGAGCGCGAGGCCGGTGTCGGTCCTCCTCTCCGTCTCGCGTCCCAGACGGTCGCGCGCGATGGACAGGGTGTGACCGGCGGTGGCGAGCGCGGTGCGTTGGCCGGCTTCGTCGTATGTGTACCTGGTGACGACACCGCTCGGAGTGGTCCGGGCGACCGGGCGGCCCACGATGTCGTACGCCGTGGCGAGGGTCCGCCCGTCGACGCTCTCGGCGGTGATCCGTCCCTCCTCGTCGTAGGCGTATACGAGCGTGGCGTCGGGGCCGATGGCCCGGACGAGACGACCCGCCCGGTCGTGGTGATAGGTGGTGACACTGCCGTCGAGTGCCACCTCCGCCTGATTGCCGACCGCGTCGTAGGAGAAGACAGCCGTCTGTCCGACGGCGTTCGTGCGGCTCACCAACTGGCGGGCGGCGTCGTAGGCATAGGCGAGGGTTCGGCCGTCGAAGTCCGTCTCCGACACCATGTTGCCGACCGCGTCGTAGTGGTAGTCCCAGGTCAGTCCGCGTGAGTCGGTCACCTGGGTCACCCGTAGCTCGGTGTCGTGAGTGAAGGTGTGCCGGACTCCGTCCGGTGTCGTGCGTGAGGCGAGCAGGTCGAAGGCGCCGTAGGTGAAATGGGTGGTGCGGCCCAGCTTGTCCGTGTGGGTGAGCTGGTTTCCCTCGCCGTCGTACGTCCAGTGCTCCGAGGTGCCGTCCGCGTCGGTCAGTGATGTGAGAAGACCTTCCGGGGACCAGGTGCGACGGACCTCACCGCCCAGAGGGTCGATGACGACGGAGTTGCGGCCGAAGGAGTCGTAAGCGTACGTGACCACAGCTCCGACGGGGTCGACGGCCGAGATCGGCTGTCCGGCGGGGTTGTTGGCGAAGCGGTGCACAGCGCCGAGCGCATCCGTGAGCGAGGCCAAAGCCCCCGACGGCTCGCGGGTGAACCGGGTGGTGGCACCGTCGGCTGTGGTCACCGATATGCAGTTGCCGCGCTCGTCCCATTCCTGTCGCAGGACCGCACCGTCGTACTCGGTGATCTCCACCGGAAGCCCGAGGTCGTTGTAGCGGGTCGTCGAGACGGATCCGTCGGGCAGCCGGACCGCCGTCAGCCGCCCCGCCTCGTCCCATTCCAGGTGCAGGGCACGGCCCAGCTGGTCGGTGCGGCACAGCAGGCGGTCACGGTCGTCCCACTCCTGGACGACCGTGTGCCCGAGCGCATCGGTCTCCTCGACCAGCTGGTAGGCGTCGTTGAACCGGTAGTGCGTGGCGTGTCCCAGCGAGTCGACGGCGACGGTGCGACGGGAGAGGTCGTCGTAGGCGAATGTGTAGGACAGGAATCCGTCCATGCCGTGGCCGGCCACACAGCGGCCGGCCGCGTCGTAGTCGAAGCGGTACCAGACTCCGTTGCGGTCCTCCCAGCCGGTGATGCGCCTGCTGTCGTCGTAGGTGAACCGCAGGGGCAGGCCGGAGGAGTTGTACACGGCGGAGAGGTTGCCGCGGTCGTCGTAGCCGTACCGGACCAGGGTCGGCTGCTCGGGATGATTTCGCAGCACCAGCTCGGTGATCCTGCCGTTCTCGCAGGTCACGCCGACACGGTAGCCACCGTGATGGATGACTTCCTCGGGTGTGCCGTCAGGCCGGTAGGCCACGTCGATGGTGTTGCCGTTGCGGTCGCTGATCGATGCCACGTGCAGTTCGGCGGGTGACCGGTCGGGCAGAGGACGGAAGTGCAGCCGGTGTCCGGTCTCGGGCCGGTGCACGACCAACTCGCCGTCAGCGGTACCGTCCCAGCTCAGCGGCCACTGCGGACCGGTGACCGGCAGAACCGGAGCATCTGCGTCCGGGACCGGATAGTGCAGCACCATGCCGTCGTCAGCAGCGAACCGCACACCTGTGGCGTCCAGCACCAGGCGCTGGTCGAGCGTGCACGTCCAACTCGGGCCAAGAAGGCGACCGCTGCGCGTGCGGGTGCGGTGGTGACGCTCCAGCACCAGCGGCAGCAGACCGTCCAGTGACACGTCCGTGGCGGACATGACCATCTCCCCGGTAGCCAGATCGACCGGATCGCCGCGAGTGACGAGCTTCTTCATCTGACGGCCGAGGGCGCCGACGCTCCTGCCGAGCCCCTTGACCCCGAGCGCCATGCCTTTGAGACCGGTCTTGCCGAGGGCTTTGAGGCCCTTGGCAAGACCGCCGAGGCTGGTCAGGCCCTTCATGCCGGGGATGCAGTCGAGCGCGGCCAGGCCTACGTCCCACAGGGAGGCTTGGCCTTTGGAGTATTTGTAGAGGGTGTCGGCGAGGACGACGAGCGCGGCGACGAGCACGATCGCGCCGAGGATGGGCCCGCCGATAATCATGGCGACGATGCCGACGACCGCGACGACGATCTTGCAGGCGGCGACGATGCTGTCCCAGTTGTCGGTGAACCAGTCGCCGATCTCCTCCCACCACGACCGGTTCTGGATCCCGGCGTCCGAGGCCTCGTCGATCTTTGACTTCGCGTCCCGGGCGGCCTCCTCACGCATCTTGCGTGCGTCCTCGGCCATCTTCTTCGCCGCCGCGAGGGCGTCCTGGGCATCGGAGACGTCAGACTGAGCCTTGACCTGGGCGGACTTGGCGTTCTGCACGTCCCGGGTGGCGGCCCGGACCTTGGCCTCGTCCGGCTCGTCCGCGTCCGACTTGGAGCCGGTGGGGTCGTCCTTGTACTTGTCCGCTTCCTTCGTCGCCCGCCCCACCCAGGTCTCCGCCGAGGACAGCCGCGACTGGGCCGAGGACAGGTCGGCGCGGGCCTCGCGCGCCTTGGCCAGCGCCTTGTCCGCCAGCGCCTGCGCCCGCTCCAGCTTCGGCCAGTAGTCCGTGAGCGCGTCGCCGCACATCTCGTACGACTTCTTCAGCTTCCGGAAGTTCTCCGGGACCCCGGAGAACTCCTCCTTGAACACGGTGGCCGACTTGCCCGCCCACTCCGCCAGCGTGCCCTCGCCGGCCATCCCCTTGACAAGGCGCAAGGCCTCGGAGACGTCGTCGGCGAAGTCGTGCAGGAACTTCGCCAGTTTGCGCACCCGCTCCGGGTCACCGGGGGTGGGATCCCTGTCCAGATCCAGGACATGCCAGTCACTTGGTCGATGGCCCACCATGCCGTAACCCCCGTCACACGCACATCACGAGCACCTTTATGCACGTGTGAACTTACACAGCACAGTAGTTCGACGAAAGTCCGCTCCTTGGCGTCTCACCGCGCGGGACGCGGCTGCACTTCGCTCGACGGCCGGTGGGACACCTCCGCCCAGGCGGGCTTGCCGCTCGGCGGATACGGCTCCGTGCCCCAGCGATCGGCCAGGGCGGTGACGAGGAGCAGGCCGCGGCCCGACTCGTCGTCCGGCGGTGTGGCGATGTCCGTCACGGGTGACGGCAAGCGGTCCCCGCGGGCGTCCGTGACCGCGATGCGCAGGACGCTGGCAGTCGGGTCGTGAGTGAGGGTGAGACGGAAATCGCGGCCCTGGACCCTGCCGTGCAGCGCCGCGTTGGCTGCGAGCTCCGCGACGATCTGCTCCGCGCGGTCGGTGACGTCTGGCGGCGTCTGCCAGATGCGCAGCTGTTCGTAGGTGAGCAGGTGGGCGAGGCGGGCACCGCGGCGGGTGGACGACAACTGCTGCGTGAACGTCCGTACGGCGGCGGGAAGCTGGGGCGTGGTTGCGCTCATGCGGACACGGTGACGGGCGTACGGGGGCGCGTTCCAGAGGCATGGCCCGTACGTTGCGTCACCGTACGAGCACAGGATGTGCTGGTGCGGGCGTCGGGCCCTCACACTGGTGCGGTGTCAGTTCGGAAGGGCAATGGTCTCCTGTCCAGGCCCGGCGGTGCGCCGAGACCTCCGTGGCGGCTTCGGCTCCTTGGCCGCGTGGGGAGCTACGGGCAGGATGCCCTCGTCGCGGAGATCGTCGATGGTGATGAGCGGCCGGTTGCTCACGGCATCCAAGAGCTGGGCCTGTCTGGGCTCGAGGGCTACGAGGAGGCCGAGCGCGTTGATGAGGTCCAGGAGGTCAAGGGTCCAGCGGGAAGGCCAGGTCGGAGGCAGAATGTCGTTCAATGGGGTCTGCCGCTCCACGTCCGGCTTGCGTTTGCGGAAGCTGAACCACTTACGGATCACCTGCACCCCGCCGATCCGGTAGTCCCACACTTCCGGCGTCACAGGACGTATGGAGCCGGTGCCCACCGTGAGGGTTTGCGTCGTCGCGTCGTAGGAGATGCTGTCCGGCAGCCCTTCGTTCTCCCCGATCGCGACGATGCATTCGGGTTGCTCTGCGGGCGGCAGCCTTGGGGTCGGTCCGGGTGGGCTGTCGTGGTGGTGAGAAGCGAAGCGCTGGCCGTATGTGTGGATCCAAACCGTACGTCTGCCCACCTCCACCACCTCCGACCACAAGGCCGAGTCGCGCGTCAGCGGGATACGGGCGCCACGTTCGGCCAGGTACGCGGCGAAGCGGCGGGTGTAGCCGCTGTGGCCGGCTATGCCCGCGATGTACGCGAAGAGGTCTTCGCCGGTCACCGTCACGCCGTGTGTCTTGGTGAGCAACTGCAGCAGTCCGGGCGTCACGTTCGGTTCCGGCAGGTGAGGGTGGCGGTAGAGGGGCGCGATGCGGCCACCTTCGGTGCCTTTGAAGTGATGAACGTCAGGGAGAAGGGCGGTGAAGCTCACCGCCGGGCCCGGGCGACTTGACTCTGTGTGCAGTTCGGACAGGTAGACCTGACGACGGTCGTTGTGGGCGAACCACAAGGCAGGCCGCGGCCGGTCGATCACTCTCCTGTCCGCAATGATGTACTGCCGGTCGAAGGTCATCCGTCCGTACCGGGCGATGACCGGCACCGTCTCCTTTTCCGCGGCGAGAGTGCCCTTCTCCTGCTGGCCGGGCAGGGGTGGTTCCAGTTTATCCGGACGGCGGTCTCTAGTGCTCTTCATCAGGGCCGCTTTGGCTTCTGCGGGAGCCTCGACAAGCCTTCGCCATCGCCTTTCCAGAACCTCCCGGCTAGGTGAGACGGGCCAACTGCGGTTGTTGGTGTTGCCGGAGCTTGTCCATGGCAGCAAGGCGTCCACCGCGGGCATGGCTGTCCACTCGGAGGCGGACGTGACGTGAAAGGGAGCCGTCCACTGTGCGGGACACAGCTGCCAACGAGTCCCGTTCCGGTGGCCCTCGAGACCGAGACCTTCCAGCCAGCCGAACTTCTCCTCGCGCGTTCCCGCCGGTACGTCGAGTCGCCACACCCGCGCCGGGTTCCTCGGGTCGGGAGATCCACGACGGACGAAGACGGCGATGCAGACCTCTCGCTTCACGTCCTGGAAGACCCGGGTGCGTGTGTCGGAGTAGGGGCCTTCGGGGGAGAGACCGATGACCCAGCCTTCGTCGGCCGCCTCGCGCAAGTAGTGGCGCATGCCGGCCGCGCCCTCACTGTCCAGGTATCCGGAGTTGGTGATGAGCGCGACGACTCCACTGGGTGCCTTGGGTGTGCCCGAAGCCGTCACCTGGTCGAAGACCTTCCAAGTGGACCACGCCCAGAAATAGACGTAGAGGTTGTCGAGGGCGTATCCGACGCGCCCGTTGTCCTCGGGATGGAAACGGGCGAGGATCGGACCTTGATCATTCGGGTTCCCGTCGGTGACCCAGCGTCCGACGCCTGACTGTTTCGCACCCCGCAGATAGGGCGGATTACCGATGACGACCATGACCTTCTCGTCTGCCTTGATCTTGTTCGCCATACGGCGGTGCCGGGCGATCGCCTCGTACATCAAGCCCAAGTGGTGCTCGACGGAGGGATCATCGAGTGTGTCGGCCACCAGAAGTCTCGGTGAGTGACGCGTGACATCAGCGTCGTGGGACTGGAAGGCGTGGTGTACACGGAGCTCGGCCACAGCGTACGGCCCCGTCTGTTTCTCCAGACCGACGAGCCGCCCCGAAAGCTCCCGGAGGAGGCCGGACTTCAGAGTCCTGCCGTACTTCAATGACAGGTCCTTGGCGACATGATCGATGATGTTGATGAGGAAGGTCCCGGTTCCCATGGCGGGGTCGACCACGGTGACGTCCTCACTCCCGTACCCGTCCTCCTGGCCGAGCCGGTCACGCAGCACCTCGTCGGTGAACCTGACCATGAAGCGGACGACCTCGCCGGGTGTGTAGTACGTCCCTGTCCGCCGTCGCAGTTCCGGGTCGTAGGCGCTCAGGAAGCCCTCGTACAAGTGGAGGTAGGCGTCTCCGGTCTCGTCCTTGAACATCTCGGGATCGACGGCGGATATGACGTCGATCAACGTGTCGATGACCCCTCGCAGATCGTCGAGGGCTTCGTCCGTCAGTACCGCCAGCGCCTTGCCCATCAAGGAGTGCCGTTTACCCAATCGGATCGCGACATCGGGAAGGGAGAGCTTGTCCAGATCGATGTGCTCCAGGCGGGCCAACAGGATGGCGAAGGTCAGCGTCTGGCTGTAATGGTCGGCGAACTCCGCCGGACGAGCATCGGGGAAGAGGAGGTCCTTCCAGTTCCCGGCCAAAATCGAGAACGCTGCGTCGGCCTCTCCATGTTCCTCGCGAGTGAGGCGCTCGGTGACCTCGTCGCGCAGCAGGGCACAGATGCCCGCGATGCGCTTGACCAGTTCGTCGATACTGTCGTGGGTGAGAGGCGCCGGCGTGAAGAAGTGCGTGAGGACACGCTCGAACCCGTCGTCCGCGACGACGACTTGCCGACTACCGCTTTTCAGGTCTCCCACCAGGCGGCCGGTAGGGCCGATTTGCACGCCGAAGCGGTAGACCGCCCAGTCGTTCCCGTCGGTGTACAGGACATTGTGGAGCGCTTTGATCTTCTCCCACTGCCTGCGGTCGTGGCTCCTCGCGGACCACTTCTGCGGATCGACCCCTCTGCCCGGCTGCTTCAGCTCCACGTGCCCGATGGTCCTCCCCCCGCAGCTGATGGCGAAGTCGGGCCGAATCCCGAGTCGCTTGACGCGGGTCTGACCGTGGGCGATCAGTCTCATGCGTTGCCGCCAGGCCATGCCGCGCAGCAGGTGCTCCACCGGTGCTGTGAGGCTCTCCTCCTTGCCGCTGACGGCTCCGGCAGGACCTTGAAACTTGGCTCTGACCTCCTGGCCGAACTGTGCGACGAGTTCGGCGACCGATCGAGTGGTGCTTTTTCCTGTCCAGGCATCCCCTCGTGACATCGGCCCCCCAAGGCGGTGCGCACGCGCGGTGATCAGACCCCTACAGATTGCCCATGGCCTCTCAACTCGTAAACACATATGACATCTACGTTGATAGCGGCAGCGGTGGAACAACTCGCAGCGAACGCCTGCTGGGTGATGTGGTACGTCGGCTGCCGGGTGGGGATGTGTGGTCGCGAGTGCGGCAGATGGTTGCCAGCCATCGACGAGCCCATCACGCGGTCCCGGCCTGCTGGTTGCCGACCGCCAAGTGGCCACGTTCATCGCGTCCAACAGACACTCACCCCTGCCCCACCGTCCGCGTCGGCGTACACGCGCTTCACCGCCATGGCGCTCCTCGGATGAGGTGCGGTGTCGGGGATCTCAAACCGCGGAGCCTCCGCTGGAGGGACGATGAAGCCCAGCGCGTTCATGGCCGCGTGAGCGCCGATTCGCGCCGTCAGCATGCCCGGGTGCCGGGGATGGCTCCCCGGGACCCGACGGCCCGGTTCGGGCGTTTGCGACGGAAGTTCCGGTGACCGGGATTTGCGTGTTCTCCACGCCACGGGCGGCGTCCTAGGGTGCGGCCGACTCACCGCGGGCCGGGGACGTCGGTTCCCGTCGGACGAGCGGGATGAAGCGGGACCGTGCACGCGCGCGTCCCCCTACGTCCCGGCAAAAAACGGAGGAATGGTGATCACGCGATGTCGTTGACCGGGCAGCGGCCGCGCCGGCCGATGGACGGTACAGCGAGTGCGACGTCCTCGTCGTCGGCTCCGGGGCCGGTGCCTTCACGGGAGCCCTGGTCGTGGCCCGCAGCGGCGCCTGACCTCAGCCTGCCGGAGTCCTTCCACAGCTGCGGCGAGTTCCTCCGCGACACCTCACTCACCGACCCGTGCCTTGCCCCAATCAGCGACGGACCCTACTACGCGGCGCCGCCCGTGCCATGACGGGCGACGGTACGCCGACGGCCGGCAACGGCTGAGTGCACGTCACTTCTCCTGCCTGTGGTGCGCCGGCCCTCAGAGCCCGCGCACGGCAGGCACAGAAACCAGGACCGCACCGACAAGGAGCGCAGAAGAGATGACGACGACACAGATGACCGGCCACCCCGCGGGCGGATGGGACATCGAGGCCGATGTGGTCGTGCTGGGCTTCGGCGCGGCCGGCTGCGCGGCCGCCATCGAGGCGCACGACGCCGGCGCGTCGGTGATCGTGCTGGAGAAGATGGAGGAGGGCCTGGAAGGTGGCAACACCCGGGTCTCCGGCGGCATCTGGTTCGACAACCGGGACCCGGAGCGGGCCGCCGTCTATCTGCGCAGTCTGTGCGGGGACAACCCGCTGCCGGAGCCCGTCGTGACGGTCTGGGCGGAGGAGACGTACCGCAACACCGCCTGGCTGGAGGGCCTCGGAGCGAAGATTGGCAGCCACGGCGCGTACCCGCCGGAGTACCCCGAGCTGGAGGGCAGCGATGCCTTCGGCGGCTACCTCGGCGTCGAGGGCCGGATGGGCGATGGACTGCTCTACGACGTGCTCACCAGGGCCGTGCGCGCACGCGGCATCGAGGTGAGGCTCGCCACCCCGGCCCGCGAGCTGATGCAGGACACCGCCACCGGCGCCGTCCACGGCGTGCTGGCCACCGGCCCGGACAGCAGCCCGCTGCGGATCCGCGCCCGGCGCGGTGTCGTGCTCGCCACCGGCGGATTCGAGGCCGACCAGCAGATGGTCCGCGACTACCTGCGCCTGCCCGACTCGGTCGTCTGGGGCACGCCCGCGGCGACCGGCGACGGCCATCGGATGGCCATGAAGGCCGGCGCCGACCTGTGGCACATGGACAACATGATGACCGTCACCGGCATGCGCGCCCCTGGTTTCCGGAGCGGCTTCTACACCCCGTTCTTCCTCGGGAAGAACTTCCTCTACATCGGCAAGGACGGCACCCGCCTCGCCGACGAACAGCCCCAGGTCGGCCACGGCCAGGCCGTGCTGCACGGCAACTACGAGCTGTTCCCGGTCCGCCCGATGCACGTCATCTTCGACGAGAACGCCCGGCTGGCCGGACCTGTCTCACCCGGCCGGGACATGCTCCCGGTCGGCTGGAACCTACTCGTCGAAGGCTACGAGTGGAGCGCCGACAACAGTGCCGAGATCGAGAAGGGCTGGATTCACCGGGCCGACACCCTGGAGGATCTCGCAGGCATCCTCGGCCTCGACCCGCATGCCCTCCTCGCCACGGTGCAGCGCTGGAACGCCGCCTGTGCGGCAGGTGTGGACGACCAGTTCGGCCGCGACCCACAGACTCTCGCACCGCTCGACCGGGCGCCCTACTACGCCTTCAGCTGGGGCCCGATGGTCGCGTGGAGCAACGGCGGCCCGCGACGCGACGAGCGGGCCCGGGTGCTCGACCCGTTCGGTGCCGTGATCCCCGGCCTGCTTGCGGCGGGCAATGTCAGTTCCACCTACAGCTGGGCCAAGGACGGCGGCATGCACATCGCCGACGCCCTCGCTTTCGGCCGGGTCGCCGGCCGCACCGCCGCCGCGGGCGAATAGTCCCTCGGTGAGGGCCGGTGGCCGTCTCCGCGATAACCACGCCTCGCATGACACGCAGGCCACCTACGCCTACGCAGTCGTCGCAGCGCTACGCGTTGTCGACGCCCGCATCGCCGACTACGACCGGATAGACCGCCGAAGGCCGTCGGATCTACATCGCCTTGCAGGCGGCGCCCAGGACGTTCCGGACATCGAGGGCCGCCGGTTGGGGACGGTGACAGGTCGGGCCGACAGCGGCGTTCATACCCTCCGGATGAACACAGGAGGCGTTCGGAGCCGCGGCCTTACCAGCGAGAGCGCCTGGACGGCCCGGGGATCTCCTCGGGCCCCTTGGCGTCACATCGCGCCAGAGCCTCAGTGTCTGGGCCGGTCGTTCTACAGACCCATGACCACCACGCGGTCGCCGCACAGCTTGCGCAGATCGTCCTCGTCGGAGGTGAAGACGGTGACCGGTCCCGGCTGTCGCAGGGCGAGGGCCGCGTCGATGGCGTACTTGGGCCCGTGCAGACCGGCTTCCTTGAGGAGACCGATGGCCTCATTGGCGATCTCCTCGGTCACCGGCTCGACGTGGATACGGGAGCGTGCCCAGCACCACGTCGAGGTACGTCCGCACGTCGTACGCCTCGATCAGTGTCATGGAGGTGGTCATGACACGAATGCCGAGCCGGTGGGCGTCCTTGACCCGGATGCCCGTGCGGCGCTCGCCTCGCACCCAGCGCGACAGGCCGTCGCAGTCCAGGAGGTAGACGGTGCCTCCCCTCACGCTGCAGTCCCCCGCTGCTGTTCAGGCACAGGCTCGACCGGCTCACCGGCGGCCACTCGCCGGGCACGAGCCCCTCGCCGTACTCCTTCTCCCACCAGGCGACCGCTTCCCCGAGACGGTCCTGCTCCCGCCGGCGCTCTATGGCCTGCGTGACATAGCGGCTGAACCCGCCGGGACCCACCTCGGCGCGAATGGCCTCAGCCAGCTCTTCTGGAAGAGTGACGGTGTACTTCTTGGTTGCCATACCAATGACCATGCCGGTGGCTACGTGGGGTGACCAGCCGGTGCTGGAACGACTCACGCGTAGTGGGTGTCGAGTGTCCGGTGCGATGGGGAGGGTCGGACGGGGAAGGTAACTGGTTCCAGGAGTGGGAGACTGGCGTCGAGCTTTGCGTGAGCCCGTACGCTGGGTCAGCGACCGAATACGTTCGGTGGACTGTACCAATTGGGTTTGGCCCTCTGGGTGTTCTCGATCAGGGACTGATGGTCGCGATTCGTGGCCTTCGCAGCGGAGGCATGACAGTGGCGTGTCACCGTGGCGGGCGCTGAGGTGCCCGACGCCTGACACATGGAACTCCAGCTCCTATGCCTCCGTGCGGTTCGCGGACGACGCGTATGCGGCAAACGCGCGGGCCTGCTCCGCCTTGCGGATGCGGCTGAGTTCGATCGGAAACGAAGAGTAGGGGCGGCCCAAGTACTTCAGGATGTCCCCGAAGTACGGGACAGGCAGGTTCCCCGAGGAAACCACGAGGGACGACAGCAGTACGCCGTCAGGACCAGCGGCGCGATCCACGTCGATCAGGATTGATGCACGTGTCGGGTCGCGGAGAGCTTCCGGCCTGATACCTGCCGCTGATGCCAGCGTCTGCCAGCTGACCCTCATCCGGCGCTCCGCCGCCGAGACAAGTGCCCTGCGCACAGCCTTCACCACGGTCTTTCTCTTGATGCCCAGATTGGCCCAGAGGCCGTGGTCGTCCCTGAAAGGAGAAGGGGGATTCTTCGAGGCGGATGCCGCCTTGGCCACCAGAGCGTACGCACGGTCACGCTCTGCCGGCCACGCTGTTTCGGGGGAACGTGGGGTGGAGCCGGATGTCCAGCCGAGTTCCTTGAGAACTTCACCGAAGAACGGGGCTGGTCCGGTCGCCTGACCGTCCAGCTTCACCAGAGACGACAGGACGGGACGCTTGCTGCTGTACGACCCGTCCACCGCCACAAGGAGCCGGACACGGGCGCTGGGGGTGATATCGGCTGAGCGGGCGCCCGTCAGTTTCACCAAGGTCGACCAGTTGATGAGGGTGCGTCGGAACGCGACGCGTCCCAGTTCCGTGCGGAACCGGCTGATCAGGTCGCTGTCGACCGGCGCGGTGCCCCCGGTGGAAGCGGTGTTCTTGGACGGCGTTTCCCCGCGCACCAGGTCGTACGCGGTTTTCCGCTGGCGTTCCCAGATGTCGCGAACCTTTTCCGGAGAGAGGTCGGCACTCCAGCCGAGACCGGCCAGGACTTCATGGAAGTGGGCCGCAGGCCCCGGCTCTTGATGAGCCAGTCTCACCAAAGAGGAGAGCACCGGCTTGTCGCTCGACCGGGGATGGTCGACTGCCACGAGGAGACGCACCCGGTCCTGCGGGGTGAAGTCTCCGGGCGCGTATCCCTTGTAGCGGAGGAGAGTTTCCCAGTTGATGACACCGCGCGAGTGAGCGGTCTGCATGAGCTTGTGGCGCAGGAACTTCACCAGCGCCTCGTCCTTGGCAGGTGCGGTCTCTTCCGGGGCTGGCGCTGTCCGGGGTTCGGGCGCGGGACGCAGGTCCGGCCAGCGCGGATCACTCTGCGTGGGGAGAGGGGAGAAGCCGGCGGCCTCGATGAGCCAGCTCGGCCGGTCGGTGCCGGCGTCGGGCAGGGGGATGAGGTGGGCGGTGCTCTCAATGACGTTGAGTCGGTGAGGGGAGGGTGGCACGGAATGGACCGGCAGCGCGATCCGCATACGGGTCATCACTGACCCGGCGGGCTGGACGTCCGCGTCGTAAACGCGGCGTGCCGTGACGGTCTGTTCCTCGGTGGGGACAGCCGCGGTGAAAGCGAGTCGACCGGGGGCGATGGGGAAGGCGAGCTCGGTCGTCGTATCCGTGCCCGCGTCCGCTTCTGCGGCCGTGGACGGCTCGTCGGGGAGGTGTGGAGTGACGATCCCCTCGTCCGTCAGGTGGCACTCGTCCAGAGTGGTCAGCTTGACGCCGTGGTCAGGGCCCTGAGTGCCGACGTAGACCTTGCGTGTCCCACCCTCGGTGCGACAGGTGAAGCGGATGGCATGTCCCTCGACCTTCACTTCGTTGTGCGTGATTCCGCTGCTCGGCCCGTAGACCCACTGGACGCGCACGTTGCCTGCGGCGAGCTGAGCGCGGGTCGCCTCCCATCGTTTGAGAGACATGCGGTCCATCTGCACCCGAATGAGCCGTGTGCCGTCACCGAAGCGGACTTCCACGGCTCCGCCCGGCCCCGAACCGAGGTCCGGGTACGACACCCTGACCATCTGGTGTCCCTGTCGGCGCAGCCAGTGCTGGAGCGCCTGACCGATGTAGAGGTGGTCGGCGCTGTCCTCGCCGGTCTGCGTACGGCGGCAGTGCACGGGCGGCCGGTGGGCGAAGTGGCACTTCTTGTGCAGGTACCGCTTCGCGGTGAGCTTCTTGCCACAACCGCCCAGCAGGGTGCCGCAGTAGAAGTCGTCACGACTGCGGCCGAGCATGAACCGGTCGAAGTCGTCATGGTCGAACGGCAGGAAGGCGGGCAAGTCGGAATCGGGCTGGCCTATGACTGCGGTCTGGACCTTACGGGTGTCTTCCTCGTAAGGAGGCATCGGGTCTCCGGGCAGGGGTGTGGTGCAGTGGGGCAATTGCCGACCCTGTCGGGTCCTCAGGAAGAACTTCAGTGAGGGGCGCAGCGACAGGGCCGGCTGGGGGTACAGGTCAGGAGGAGCGCCAGCGGTTGCGTGTCGTCAGACCCGGGGCTGCAGACCATAGGGGTTCCCGCCTTGGTCACGCCGGTGGCACCGGGCTGGGAGCAGAAGGATCCGGGGTGCACGTGCCGGCGTCGCTGCCGCCCTCGGACTCAGCCTTCCTCGGGGCGGCGTTGCTCCTCCCCGCGCCGACGGCGCGCTCGCTCGGCGATCCCGCTGGAGATCTTGCCCTTTACCGAGCTGGCCCGGTCGAGGGTCTCGTTGCCGAGGCTTCTGGCGGAACTGACGCCCTTCGCTCCTGTCTCGAGTGCCTTGTCCTTCACCTCCGCCGCCGCTTCCACCCATCGTCTCGCCTCCGATGACTGGCGACCGGACTCGATCCCGAGCCGCGCGTGGAAGTCATGGACACCGGTCACGACATGGTTGCTCGACTGGACCACAACCGGGGACTTGGTCGGGTGCAGCAACACCTTCGCGTTGGCCGCGTCGGCAGCCGAGTTCATCCGGGCCATCAGACGCTCGGTGCTTCGTGAGATGAGATTCAGCCGGTTCTGTCGGGCGGCCCGAAGCCCGAGGCGATGTTGGTCCAGCTGATCCGGATTCGCGTCCAGCACCCGGTCGAGTTCGAGCACCGCGATCGCGTCCTGCAGTTGGAAGCAGCGAGCCAGAACAGCGAGCCACTCTCGAACCTTGGGCTCAACTTCCTTGACCGTCGTCGCGAGATCACCGATCTTGGGCTTGCCTTCCAACTTCTCCGCGAGGGCATTGAGTTGACGCAATGCGTACGCCTGAGTTTCCGCGATCGTCGTCGGCGCGGTCTGCACCTTCGACCACGTGACATCGGAGACTCGGCCCACCTGCTCTCGGATGGTCATGGTCTCCTCGATCACGAGGTCCATTCCGATCATGCGGGACAACACAGCGTCCTTCTGGGCGCGGAGCACGTCGTCGACCTTCTCGTCGATCGTGGCGAGGTAGTCGGTGATCTCGTCCATGGTCTGCTGCATCGAGCGCTGTGCCATGAGCCCTGCGACACCAGCCAGACGCGCGGGGTTGGTCAGGAACGAGCCAGCCCCCTTCTCGATCTGGAGCCAATTCTTGATCGAGCCAGGTTTTCCTATCATCGCATGGCTGACGCCTGGCGTCTTGCTTTCCATCAGCCCGAACTTCTTGACGCGTTCCGCAGACTCCTTGGTCAGCTTCACCCAGCGACCGGAGTTGGCGGCGATATCCGAACCCGCCTGCGCGACTGCGGCCCCGGTACCGAAGATGGACTTGAGCCGTTGCGCTCCGAGGTCCTTCGACGGCAGTCCCTCCGAGGCGAGGAAGCGTTCGACGTCCGTCGCATTCCCGATGACCGCCAATCCGTCACCGTCACTGATCAGCTGAATCTCGTTGTCCATTGCCCACTCCTGAAGTGGATTCTTGCAGTTGAGGGTGGTCGGGGTGCCTGCGGCGATCGCCGGGCGGTCAGGCGGGGTGCCGGGGGCCGTGGCCCGGGGGTGGGGTGAGGGTGGAGGTGTAGTTGTCGCCGTCCACCAAGGGGTTCTCCAGGCTGACGCCGGCTGCGGCCATGCGGTCGTACTCGGCGAGGATCAGATCCTTGGTGTGGTACGTGCCGTACTTGGCCTCGTCCTTGCGCTTGACGATGGAGAAGGTGTTGAGGATGCAGTTCACGTCTTGACGGGCGATCCCGTACAGGTGGAAGAAGAGCGCGTCCAGCTCGGCTCTCATCACCTGGCGGCGCATGTCATCCCAGCGGAAGGCGGTTCCAGTGTCCCCAAGGTCGGAGGCAAAACCCGACAGGTCGTTGGCTGTGTAGCAAAGCTCTAGAACGCGAGTCGAGATCCAGGTGTCCCACTTTTTAGTCTCTTGTGCCCCCGGGTTGAATGGAACGATCGGTTGTTGATAGGTCAGGTAGTCGGAAAGGTGAGTCCCGGCCAGTCTTTGGCGGTAGCTATAGTTGAAGGCGAAAGAGTTGAAATTCGCGATGATGCGAACAGCTTCTGTCGGATCGGTGACGATCAAGCGCACCGTGTAGTCAGTGGCCGCCTTGGGGAGCACGGTCGCGATCATGGTGTGTTCATCGGTGCTTCGGGCGATGTCACGAAAAGCCGGAACCCAGTCCGTGAAGCCCAAGTCGGCATGGATGGATTCCAGGGTGCCGCGTTCCATCTCGTAACGACTATCTACGTGCGTCATTGCCGAGTAATGGTCGAGAGGCTGCGTTTCGCCGTTGACGTACGTTGCGTAGCGGTGATCGTAAGCATGGAAGAGCTTTGCTTCATAGACTCGATACCAGTCGCTGCAATCGCGATGTCCTCTTTCTCGCAGAAATCCCTGTGTGGTAGCGCGGGCCAAGTCGCTCAACTCGCCAAGCCTTGTTACTCGGCGTGTTGTTCCTCCGCCTTCGATCAGACGATATGCAACTCCTGATCTCTGCATGCGCAGAGCTAGTTCTGCATCACGCCGCGAGCGGAAGACCGGGCATGTTGACGTGTTCGGGTTGAGGAGGGTGATCTCCTCCGGAGTGAGGGTGAACGTCTTCTCCGCGTTGTCCAGTTCTGTCGGGTAGTGAAGAAAGAAGGCGAACCGTGCGGCTGCTTCGCGCAGGGCGCGGCCGGTAAGGGACAGGATGCTGAACTTGAACGAGCGGTGAACATCAGGAAATAGTGGTGCCGCGTTCTCGAAGTCGTACAGTGCCGCAATCGACGATTTCTGTACCAGTTCCTTGAAGAAGAACTGCGTCGTTGCATCAGTCGCAATTCCAGTTGGCACAATGACGCCCATGCGGCCGTATGGTCCGGTCATGATGCGGTCGGTCTCAGCAAATACAGCGTAGGTGTTGATATCGCCCCGCCCGGTTAGCGGGTAGCGCAGTGACATGCGCAGGAACTGGCTCTCGCCGTCGGCTTGGCGCTTGGCGGCGGTGAACTCGGCGAAGAGATCGGGGTTCGTTTCCGGCAGGGCCGCGATGAGACGCTTGCGGGTTGCGGCGTTCGGTGCGTTGGCGATGGCCGGGTCCCGTTGAGCGAAGAACTCTTGTTCCTGAAGCTTGATCCGCTCCCAAGGAGGATTACCCAGAACGCAGGAAAAGCCTCCAGTCCACCCCACGGAGGGATCGCTGTCACCGTCGTCCGCAACATCGGAGACGGTGAAGACTTCCGGAAACTCCAGGTGCCAGTGGAAGAACTTGTACTGCTGGGCGAGCCGGATGATCTCGTCGTTCGTGCTCACCGGAATGCCCGCGCCCGCGCTCTGGAGGTCGCGGAAGACACCCTCGGTGACCGGCGTCGGCGCGCCCTGGACCTTGGGCCAGACGAAGGCGGCGCACCAGGCGTCGCTGATGTGCAGGGCGCGGAGGTAGTCCGCCGACTGCTCCAGGTCACGGAAACGGCTGGACTGGAGGCGGACGTCGCGCAGGGTGTCGGCCGTGGTCGCGGTGATCTCGCGCAGGCTGGCCGCGAAGGCCGTGTTGGACACCCAGATGCGTTCCTCCGTGTGGAAGCTCAGTTGGCCGCCGCGCTCCGCCGCGTTCCGCTTCCTGATGGCCGTCGCGATCTTCTTGTCGTCGCCCTCGATCGGCTTGAAGGCGTCGTCCGGGATGCCCTTGGCCAGCAGCGCCGGCGTGGCCCCGATCAGCGCGTTGCCGTGCTTGATGTGGGCGTCCAGGAAGCCCAGCGGCTTGCCCGGCTCCAGGGCCTCCAGCCACAGTGACACCTTGGCCAGCTCGACCGCCATCGGGTTGAGGTCCACGCCGTAGATGCACCGCGCGACCACCTCGTGCAGCGCGTGCCGCACCGCGTCGATCGTCGGCTCGGGGTTCTGCTCCCTTACTGCAGCCACGCGCTTCGCGATCCGTCGCGCCGCAGCAACCAGGAAGTGGCCGGATCCGCACGCCGGGTCGCAGACCGTCAGGTTCAGCAGCTCCTCGACGATGGCCGGGCCCGGGTCGGGCTGGCCCGAGCGCGTCGCGCGGATCTCGCCGCGCTTCACCGCGTCGTCGATCACCGGGTCCAGCGCCGAGTCCAGCAGGCATTCGATCAGCGAGGACGGGGTGTAGTAGGAGCCCGTCGTCTTCCTCGCGTTGCCCGCCAGCTCGACGAGTTCGAAGGTGCGCTCGGTTGCGTCGTGCTTTGGGACCAGCTCCAGCAGGGACTCGTAGATGGAGCCCAGCTCCTCGGCGTCCAGGTGCCGGTAGTCCACCACTCGGTTCCGCTTGCTGCCGCTGTCCCGGACGATCGACAGCGCGCGCACCGCCTCCAGCAGCGGCTCGTTCGACAGGGACAGGTCGTGCAGGAGCTTGTCCGCCTCCGTGTCGTCGAAGATGCCGCCCAGGCCGGGCAGGCCCAGCTCCGGGAGACCGTCGTCGTTGCCCAGACCCGACAGCACGAAGCGCAGGGCCTGGTACAGGTCGCCGTGGGCCGTACCACGACGCCGCTGGGCGTGCCGGCGGAGGCGGGCCGAGGAGAAGTACGTGGTGTACCGCTCCTTCGCCGTCTCGTCCGCAGACGGGGACAGCAGCACCTCCCGGTCCTCGGCGACGAAGAGGAAGAGCAGGCGGTAGACCAGGCGCAGGAGCGCGTAGTGGAAGGTCTTGACCTCCAGGGTCTCGCGCAGCTCCCGGTTGTCCGGGTGCTTCAGGAAGCCCGTGCCCAGGGTCGTGATCGCCCGCTGGACGCCCTTGCGGAGCTGGTCCAGGGCACGCGTGCCCTGCGCGATCGCCTCCGTGCGCCACTTCTCCAGCCAGCACGTCGACGGCGCCGCGTCCTCCGCGACCTCGAAGCGGGACACGTGCAGCAGCCGGTACAGCAGCACGAACTCGCTGAACAGCTCACCGTCGAAGATGGCCTCGAGGTCGAACTCGACGTACGACGCCGTGGCCAGCGCGCTGGAGTCGCGCAGCAGACGTATCTGACGGCCGTTCGTCAGGACGCCCCACAGGTGGGCCTCCGTCCGGTTCAGGCACTCCTGGAGCATCGACTGCGGCGGCACCGTGCCCGCGCCGCCCGGACGCTTGTCCAGGTTGGCGTTCCACGGCGTCTGGTGGATGAGCGCGTGCTGCCAGCGGTGCGAGACCTCGAACCGCTTCTCCGCGTCCGAGTCGGCCTGAACGCCCTCCGTGCCGATGGGCGTCAGACGGCCGAAGCCCAGCTCCCGCCACAGCGGCGCGAGCCAGTCGGCACCGGCGCGGCCCGTGGGGTCCGTCGCGGGCAGGCCCGTCTCCCGGTCCTCGGGCAGGTGCTTGCGCAGCTCGCGCCAGAGCGGCTTCAGGTACTCCCAGCTGCGCTCCGCCTCGTCGCGGACCGAGCGGGACGACGGCAGGCCATAGTCCGCGGGCTTCGAGCCGGGGACGTCCTTGCCTTCGGAGATGCGCAGCAGCATGTCGGCCGGCAGCAGACCTCCGACCGTGTGGACGGCGGTGAACACCTGGTGGCGAGTCGTGGCGGACATCAGGCGGACGCTCCAGAAGCAGCAGCAGGGACAGCGGTGGGGGCGGCGGAGGGGGCAGCAGGGTCGGCGGGCAGGTAGAGGTACGCGCCCAGGACGTCGGCCGGCTTCTGGGCCGTCACCGACAGACCCCGGACGATCTCGCCGGACGCCTGGCGCACCCTGCGGTGCGAGGTGTCCAGCTCGGCGGCCAGGTCGTCGCCGTACGACTCCAGGTGGGCGTTCGTCTCGGGGAGCTGGGCGAGGATGCGCTTGATCATGCGCTCGCCGAAGTGCGGGTCGGTGTTCTGGGACGCCGTCGCCTCCAGCAGCGCCGCCGCACGCTCCGGCGACAGCCACACCGCGTTCTTCGGGGAACCCTCGAACGCCAGCAGTCGCGCGTCCTCGGCGACCAGCTGCTTCTCGCCGCTCCGCGACGGCAGGGTCAGATGGAACCGGTACCGGACCAGCAGCAGCGTCGTGCCCGTCGTCACCGCGTCCGTCGTGATGACCCCGCAGCGGCGCGCCGGGCGGGCGCCGTCCGCCTGCGTGTCCAGGGCCGCGTTCAGCACATGCGACGCCAGCGCACCCACCACCGGGTCCGTGCGCACCAGCGCCGCCTCACCACGCGCCACCGCCGGATCGTCCCGGAACGGGATCGGGCGGTCTCGCTCGATCACCTCGGCGCCCACGACCGTGGCGAGGGCGTCCCGCAGGCCCGCGGGCGTGCCGCCCACCTGGGCGGTGAAGTCCTCCGCCTCGTCCGCGCCGCGCAGCACCGCGCCCAGCGCGCCCAGGGACTCCCGTACGAACGTCTTGACCTCGCCCGTGCCGCCCAGCGCCTCCCGGATCGCGGCGACCTCGCGGGCCACCTCCTCCGGGTGGATCGAGCGCTGCGCGAACCGGGAGCGGGAGGCCTTCTCGCGCTCGGCCGCCGAGTTCCAGTCGCTGTCCAGCTTCGCCGTGCTCACCTTGAACGCGTCCGCACTGAACAGCGCGCCGTCGTCCTCCCGGCCGCGCATCAGCAGCCACTCGACGATCGCGTCCGTCACGCCGGTCGACAGCTCGTCGGGAACGGACACCGAGATGCCGAGGTCCTTCTTGATCTGGCGGTGCTTCTTGATGAGGACCTCGAGGACCTTGCCGTCGATGCCGTTGTCCTCGCCGTACAGGGTGATGACGCGGACCTCGTCCCGCTTCTGCCCGTACCGGTCGACGCGGCCCTCGCGCTGGTCGTGGCGGGTGGGGTTCCACGCCAGGTCGTAGTGGATCACGGCGTCGAAGTGGTGCTGGAGGTTCACGCCCTCCGACAGGCAGTCGGTGGCGATCAGCACGCGGCGCGCGGCGGCGTCCTCGCCGGCCTCGGCGGCCAGCGCCTCGATGTTGTCGATGCGCTGCTGCGGCGAGAGTTCGCCGGTGACCGCCTTGACGACCGTCTTCGCGCCCAGCGGGCCGCGCTTCTTCGTCTCGGGGTCGTTCGCCAGCTGATCGGCCAGGTACTTGGCCGTGGGGATGTAGCGGCAGAAGACGATGGGGTTGTAGCCGTCGGCGAGCAGCGCCTTGAGGTGCTTGATCAGGGCCTTCAGCTTGAGGTCCTGTGCCGGGCCCTCCAGTTCCGCCGCCCGGTCGGCGAGTTCGGCCAGCCGCGAGCGCGGATCGTCCTCAGCGATCTCGGCTCCCGGCGCGACGTCCATGCCTTCCATAGAGTCGCTGTCGGCCGCGTCGCTGTTGAGCGGGGCGCCCAGCTTGTCGGCCTCCTCCGCCGACGACGCGACCGCCGCGGCCGAACGCGTCCGCAGGGTCTGCGCCGCCGCCCGGGGTGAGGACACCAGCGAGCGCAGCAGCGCGATCGCCGACCACCACGCTATTCGGGCCTCCCGGCGGCCCCGGCTGTCCGCCTCCTCGACGCGCTCGCTCGCGTAGGCGATCGCGTCGTCCAGCAGGGCCCGGTACTCCGGGGACAGCTTGTACGTCTCGTCCTTGAAGTAGCGGTCCGAGGGGAACGCGGTGCGCTCGGCGAGCGAGTCGTCGGCGAGGCCGTCCTCTTTGGTGAGGTACTGGCGTACGTCCGCGCGCTTGCGGGCCACGAAGTGCTGGGCCAGCAGCTTCCTGCCCGCCGCCGACTCCAGGTCCACGTGAGCCAGTTCGGGCTTGACCAGGCCCAGCAGGTTGCGGAACGCGGACTCCTTGCCGCTGTGCGGGGTCGCCGTCACCAGCAGCAGGTGCCGGTTCGCGTCCTCGGCGACGCGGCGCAGCAGCTCGTAGCGGAGCTGGTTCTGCGAGCCGGCCGTCGCGTCGTCGGCGGCCACGCACGTGTGCGCCTCGTCGACGATCACCAGGTCGGGGCAGTGCCGTACGAAGTCGTCGCGGTGGCGCGGGGACTTGATGAAGTCCGTGGAGACGATGACGTTCGGGTAGCGGTCGAAGAGGGACTGGCCCAGATCCAGTCCGCGCTCCAGGCGGGTGACCGTCGACGCCAGCACCAGCTCCGCGTCGATGCCGAACTTGCTGCGCAGCTCCTGCTGCCACTGCTCCGCCAGCGCGGGGGAGCACAGCACCGCCAGGCCCGAGGCCTCGCCCTGTGCGAGCAGTTCGCCCGCGATCAGGCCCGACTCGACGGTCTTGCCAATGCCGACGTCGTCGGAGATCAGCATGCGGACCGTCTTCTGACGCAACGCCATCAGGAGGGGGACGAGCTGGTAGGCGCGCGGTTCCACCGCGATGCCGGCGAGCGAGCGGAACGGGCCCGCGCCCGAGCGGAAGCCGACCCGCAGGGCCGTGCGCAGCAGGCCGGCCGCCCGCTGGTCGCCCAGGTCGCTCGGCTCCGGCGCGGCGAAACGGGCCTCCTCGACCGTCTCGAACGCCGGGAAAACGGCGGCGATGTCGTCGTCCGAGCCGCCGAGCGGCCTGAGGACGAGCAGGTCGGGCTTGCTCTCGGGGAGCACCACCCATTCGCGGCCGCGGGCCTTCACCAGGGAGCCGGCGGAGTACGTCAGTGCCATGTGTGTCGTCTAGTCCTCGGAAATGAGTGGTCAGTTGGCGGCGGGGGAGCCGAAGTAGCGGGAGTTGGCGGCGGCGATGGCGTCCCAGTCCTCGCCCTGCGGGAATCGGACGACGTCCCAGCTCGCGCCGAAGAGACGGTCCTCGGCGTCCTCGTCCCGGAAGGTGTCCTGCTCCTTGTCGGGCGTGTCCACGAACACGGCCACCTTCGCGCCCGGCAGCCGGTACACGAAGTCCGGCATGGCGTTCGCCTCGGTGAGGAACGGGCCCGCCTCGTCCGGCAGGTTCAGCCCACGCGCCTTCGCCCAACCCAGGAAGTCGCCCCGCGCGGCCAGTTCGGCGGCGGCCGACGTCTCCACCGGGGTCGGTGCCGCCGGGGCCTGGTCGAGCAGCCGGCGGTACTGCTCCGAGCGCGACTCGCCGCGTGCCTCACGCTCTGCCGTCGCCGACGCGAAGCGCACCAACAGATGCCGGGCCGCGTGGCGGTTGATCAGCGCGTGGTCGAGCTGGTTGCCGTAGGTCAGCAGGCACTCGTAGCAGCCGAGTGCGCACGGGCGGTCCGGGTGCGGGCCGCCCAAGTCGGTGCCGTCCTCGTCGAAGTGGCAGATCGACAGGGCGTACCGGGCCGCCTTCGCCAGCGCGCCCGGCTCCGCCTGGAGACGGCGCAGCACGCCCGCGCCGCCCTCGGCGGCCTCCATGAACAGGAACCGATCCCACGGTCCGCCGTCCGGCGGCAGCAGCTCGCTGGACAGCTCGGCGTCCTCCAGCTCGAACGCGGCCTCGATGCCCCGCTCCAGCGCGTACATCAGGGACAGCGCCTCGGGCTCGGGCAGGGCCTCGTCGAGGGTGAGGACGAGGATGTTGCGGCGGTCCTCCACGTACGGGATGACCCGCTTCTTGCGGCGGCGCTCCTTGCCGTCCTCCTCGACCACCGGCAGCTCGCTGGAGTCACCGGAGGCCTCGGCGGCGTCCTTGTCGTTCATCCAGCGGCCGTCGGCGAGGTCGAGCCAGTAGCCCGCCGGCTCGTCCTTCTTGGCACGCACCCGGCCGAGGTTGGTGATCCGGACGGTCGCCGAGTCGCCGTACGCCAGCTCGGCCAGCGGGGCGGCCGCGCTGTCCGTGACGGAGGCGTTGAGGCGGCCCTTGCGGGCGCCGTGGTCCTGGAAGCGGTACGACGTCTCCAAGCGGTAGCCGGCCCTGCGGCGCTCTTCCTCGTCGGAGGAGATCCGCTCCCGGCGCGTGGTGTACACGGTGTGCAGCTGGAGCAGGCCGTGGGTCGCCGCGCCCAGCGGCTCGTCGCACATGTGGCAGCGGTCCTGGCGCTCGGCCGGGTCGTGGTGGTAACCGCAGTGCGCGCAGCGGCGGGCCTCGCTGGTGGCCAGGTCGCCGGAGGAGTCCGGCGGCAGCTGGATGCGGGTCACCTGGTAGCGGGCGCCCTCGTGGTAGATGAGCGCGCCGGGCCCGAACTCCCGGATGGCGAGGAAGCGGGGCCGCTGGAGGTAGTCGCCCTCACCGCGGCGGCGGCCCACCGTCGGGATGTACGCGGCCAGCGGCAGGCGCGGGAAGCTGTAGCCGGGCAGGAAGCCCTCGGAGGCGAGGTAGCGGTACGGGTTGAAGTCCGACAGCACCGACTTGCTGTCGACGCTCTCGTTCATCAGCAGGTTCAGCTGCGTCTCCGCCTCGCGGCGGCGGGCGTTGGCGCGGTTGCGGTCGCTCTCGGTCAGGCTGTAGTCCAGGCGCCGCCTGTTCTGGATGTACTGGTCGTCGAGCGCGGCACGGAACAGCTGCCGCCACCGGTCGAAGGCCCGGTCGAACCGCTCCGGCACCGTGCGCACACGGTCCTGGATCCAGTCGTCGTGCCACCACGTCGTGTCGGCGAAGTCCGGCAGCAGCGGGCCCAGCACCCGCAGCGCCGCGTCCACCGTGCGGTGCTGCGCGCCCTCGTCCAGGGAGGCGGCGAGGATGTCGGGCAGCAGCTCCAGCGCCGGGTTCGGGCGGTCACCGGTGTCCGGGTACGACACGTCCAGGACCTCGGGTATCGCGCGGCCCAGCTTCAGGCCGGCCTCGGCTATCCAGACGCCCTGGAGGTGCGAGAGGACCAGGTCCTCGTTGGCGAGGTCCAGGCGCGGCGGGGCCACCGCGCCCGCCACCATCCGCTCCGAGCGGCGGAAGTAGTACTGGTCGTGGCTGTTGCCCGTCGCGCAGTACGTCGTCACCAACGCCGGCTGCCCGCTGCGGCCCGCGCGGCCGGAACGCTGGGCGTAGTTGGCGGGGGTGGGCGGCACGTTGCGCATCATCACCGCGTTGAGGGAGGAGATGTCGACGCCCAGCTCCATCGTGGGGGAGCAGTACAGCAGCTTCAGCTCCGCCTTCCGGAACGCCTCCTCGCGCTTCTCCCGCTCCTCCGGGGCGACCTGGGCGGTGTGCTCGCGGGCGAACAGCCCGGACAGCGCGCTCGCCGCCTCCTTGTACAGGTCCCGGAAGAACGTGTTCACCCGCGGGCCGTCGCCGCTCGGGTAGGTGCGCGTCAGCGGGTCGTGCGTCCCCGTGTCGCCCTTGCCCGCACGCCAGACGAGCGACTGGGCGGCCACCCGATAGCCGGTCGTGGCCGGGGTGCTCGTCCTGCGGTAGCGGCCCGTGCGCTGCGGGGCCTCCGCGACCTCTTTCACCAGGCCGTTGGCGGCCAGGACCTTCAGCAGCTCGGCGATGACCAGCTGCAGGTCGTCGGGGGAGAGGTCCTTGAAGGAGGTGTCGGCGCGCTTGAGGTACTTGCCGAACTTGCCGCGCGCCGAGAGGAAGAGCCCGGAGCGGTCCATCCCCCGGCCCGACGACGGGTGCGGGTAGGCGGTGCCGACGCGCGGCCGGTCGGAGGCCGACAGCACCCACGGGTCCACCAGCCGCTCCTCGCTCGCCCGCTGCAACGCGTCGAAGTCGTCACGGAAGTACGACACGTCGATGGCGAGCGAACGGCGCATCTCGTTGAGCAGCGCCTTCATGATCTCGGCGCGCAGGGCGGGGTCGGCGTCCCGCAGCGCCGCGTAGGTGTCCGCCCAGCGGTCCTGCTTGTCGGCCACCCACTGCAGGTCGGCGTAGTCGATCTCCAGCAGGCCCGTCTGCTCCAGGTTCGGCATGGTGATGCGCCAGCCGCGCTCCAGGTCGAGATAGAGCCGGAAGGCGACCACGTCGCGCAACGTCTTCGCCGCGGACTTGGCGAGCGTCGGTGGCTGGTCGCGTTCGCCCGAGTAGTCGACGGGGTCGATCGCGAGCGCGTTCGTCACCGCGGAGGCCAGCTCCTCATGGGTGAGGCCCTCCGCGCCCGCGTCGAGCGCGGCCCGGTACAGAGCCCCGCGCAGCTGCGTGATCTGCACGAAGTCGTTGAAGTGACCGGCCTGGAGCGAGGCGTCCTGACGGTTGTCGACGAAGGTCAGGAGCTTGCGGGCCTCCGCGTCCAGGGCTTCCTCCGGCACGGACTTCAGGGAGCGCACCACGGAGGCGGAGATGAGCGAGGTCGCCGACGACCGGCCCTCCTGGTCCAGCGTCGCCAGCTTCGCGAAGTCCCGGCCGCGCGTCTGCTCGTAGGCCACACCGCAGTGCAGGCAGAACAGGAACGGCGACGGGATGAAGGCGGCCTGCAGCTCGCCCCGGCCCTCGTGGCCGAGCGGGTCTACCGTGACGGCGCGCGGCACACGGTCGCGGAACGTCTTCCTGACGACCTCCTGGCCCCGGTCGTCCAGCTCCAGCCAGGACTCCGGCAGCCGGCGGTCGTCGACGGCGTACTGGGTGCTGGACGGCCAGGGCCGCTCGTGGTCGACGAAGAGGTAGCCGTCGCCCTGACGTCCGCCCGTGGCGGAGGTGTCCCGGCGGGCCTCGTAGCGGACCTCGCCGTCCTTCTCGGTGCGCCAGACGGTCAGATACTCCTGGCCGCACTCGCGGCAGAACGCCAGCGGCATCAGCAGCTTGCCGCCGCTGCCCGGCTGCTCCAGCTGGTAGGAGCGGGTCAGATGGCGGGAGAGCTTGTCCTCCAGGGTGACGTACACGGTGTCGCCCTTGGAGAGGAACTGGTGCAGCCGGAACGCGAACAGCGGGCGGTCGGTGACCGGGTGCCGGGCCTGCGAGCCGGCGTCCAACGTCGCCTCAATGGCCTTGGCGCAGTCGGCCTTGGAGACTCCGGACTGCTCTGCCAGCTCACGCGCCGCCGCATCGATCGTCGTCGGCCGCCGACGTACCAGCCGGCCCGTCGCCTCGTCCGTGGCCAGGCCGAAGCGCGTCTCGATCCAGCGGGCCAGTGGGTCGCGCACCAGATCGGCGTACGCGCGCGGTGCGGCAGGCGAGGTCAGCCGCTCGGCGGGAACGGCGCCGGGCGCCTCGTCGGTGGCGCGCACGAGCGTCTCGCCGATGACGTGCTCGGGGCTGACCGGCGTACCGAACAGCCTGCTCGCGACACCGGCGACGACCTTCTTCTGGTCCTCGACGGTGCCCTCCGTCGACATGGTGGCCGACGTGCCGATGCACTGCACGTCGGGCGCCTGGCAGGCCTCACGGACCCGGCGGATCAGCAGCGCCACGTCGGCGCCCTGCCGGCCCCGGTAGGTGTGCAGCTCGTCGAAGACCAGGAACTCCAGGCCCCTGGCCATCTTTATGAGGCTGGCCCGGTCGGCGGGCCGGGTCAGCATCAGCTCCAACATCACGTAGTTGGTGAGCAGGATG
The DNA here is from genome assembly GCF_014650995.1 of Streptomyces viridiviolaceus. Taxonomy (GTDB): domain Bacteria; phylum Actinomycetota; class Actinomycetes; order Streptomycetales; family Streptomycetaceae; genus Streptomyces; species Streptomyces viridiviolaceus. Next base: position 164,180 of record NZ_BMWA01000001.1, on the reverse strand, counting down.
TCCGGCGGGTTGTCGCGGATCTCCTTGCGCCTCTGGTCGTCCTCCTGGCCCGTGTAGCGGGCGAAGGTGACCGGCTCACGGCCCTGGCCGTAGCCGTCGCGAAGGTACTTCTCCAGCTCCTTGAGCTGACTGTTCGCCAGCGCGTTCATGGGGTACACGATGACGGCGCGCACCCGTTTGACCGCCTTCGGACCTTCGGAGTCCCGCTCATGAAGCACGCGGTTCACGATCGGAACGATGTACGACAGCGACTTGCCGGAACCGGTGCCGGTCGTCAGCACGTACGAGGCACCGCGCGCGGCGGCGTCGATGGCCTCGCGCTGGTGGCGGTGGAGGGTGAGCGGCCGACCGTCCGGGACCGTGCCGCCCTCCGTTTTACCCGCCTGGAAGATGCGAGCGCACTCGGGGTGCAGCACCTGCTCCCCGACCAGTTCGGCGACCGTGCCGCCGCTCTGGAAGAACGGGTTGAGCGACAGCCACGGGTCCGGCCACTGCGACTTGTTGTTGAGGTCCGTCTCCACGAACGCGGCGATGCGGTCGTCACGGATGACGGTGCCGCCCTCGGTGAAGTCGCGGTAGTCCTTGATGAGCGCGCGGTGCACGCCGAACACGTCCATCGCCGTGCCGGAGGCGGTGACCGGTGCCGGCCGCGGGGCGGGCTCGGACGGGGCGGCGACGGCGTGCGTGCCGGCGGCGACCAGGGGCCGCGTCGGGTCGAGAGCGCTCCAGTGGGGGAGCCATGGCGTGTTCCCGTCCCGCACGGCCAGTGGATGCAGGGCGTCGCGGACTTCGGCCGCGCTCGCCGGACGGTCGGCCGGGTCCTTCGCCAGCAGCCGGCCGACGAGTCGGATCAGCTCGGTGGGGATCTGGCTGCGAATGACGCCGAGGGGCGTCGGTTCGGCCTCCAGGTGCTTACGGGCGAGTTCGAAGGGCGACTCGCTCGTGAAGGGCGGTACGGCGACGAGCATTTCGTACAGCACACAGCCGAGCGCATACAGGTCCGCGGCCTGAGTGACCTGGCGGGCCTCGAACTGCTCGGGTGCCATGTAGCGGGCCGTGCCGACGCTGACGCCCGTGCTGGTCAGACGTGCTTCATCCGGGTCCTCGACGATCCGGCCCATACCGAAGTCGAGAAGCTTGACGGTTCCGCCGCGCGTCAGCATGACGTTCGCGGGCTTCAGATCGCGGTGCACCACATCGGCCGCGTGTGCGGCGGACAGCCCGTCGGCGATCTGGGCGCCGATCGCGGCGACCCAGGGAACGGGCAGCTGGCCCTCTTCCTCGATGAGGTCCCGCAGTGTCTCACCGTCCAGGAACTCCATCGCCAGGTACGGCAGTCCGGCGTCCTCGCTGACCCCACCGGCGATGAGCCGGGTCAGATTGGGGTGCTCCAAGCGGCGCATGATGCGAACCTCGCGCGCGAAACGCTCGACCGACTTGGTGTCCGCGCCGGTGTCGATCAGAGCGCCCGTGCGACGGCGCAGGATCGTCTTGACGGCTACCGAACGTTCGGCGCTGCCCTCCGGAGCCTGAAGGTCCTCGGCCCGGTGGACCTCTCCCATGTTGCCCTTGCCGACAACCTGTCCGACTCGGAACCTGCCATCGATCAGCTCCTGGCCCACGGTTGCCCCTCTTCCCTCACTTCGTCGCCCCCGTTCAGGCGCTTGTCTGTCCCCTCGATGGGCCCTGTCGCACCAGTTTGACGTGCCGTCAGGAGGCGGAAACTTCCGGCACCGTACACGATTGGCGACAACTCTGCCAGACCTTGCGTCTGTTGACGCTGTTAACGCGTCACGTTAGTGTTTGATGCGTCCTTGGGTAGGGGGTGGAGGTCGTGGGGCGTCGACAGGCCGGTGATTCCGGTACGTCTGTGTCGAGGGCGTCGCTGAGTGAACTGCTGGTGCGGTTGCGGCGCGTCGCTGTCAACGGCGTCGTGCCGGAGCGCGAGTTCATAGAGGGCGTACGCGCGCTCGCCCTGAGTGGCGACGAACGGTCCCGGTTGCGCGACGAGCTGGCTCGGCTTGACCTGCTCGTGCGCGATTTGCCTGTGCACGCACAGGACGACTCACCTGATGGTGAAAAGGTTGTAAGTGGCAGTGAAAAAAATGTGTCCCCGCGTGTCGCGAGGGCGCGAGTGCTTCTTTCGCGGTATGTCGACCCCTCTGGGTGCGTGACCCCCCAGGTTGTCGACGGTGTCGTACGGCTTGCGGGGCTTGATGACCGAGAGGCCGCCCAGCTGCGGGTGGGATTCGCGGTCCGGCCAGGCGTAGATGCTGTCGATGAGGGAAATTCCGGACGTACCGGGGCTTCGCCCTCCAGTGGAGAACCACGTCCGAACGAGGCACCTATGGCCACCGTGCCGTCCACGACGGATGAGGCATCGGGAGCGGCAGGCGGCGACCTTGCCGACGCCATCGCCGCGGCGATGGCCGTGCTGGAGGCGGACCGGTTCGAGCGGCGGCCGGGCAAACGGCTGCTGAGCGCCGAGGCCGAGGTGGGACTGGCCGCGCTGGTCCGGGGCGGGCCGGAACGGATTGCCCAGGAGCCCGACGAGGACGAACTCAAGTCGCTGCCGAGGGGCGATCTCCGGGTCCGGGCCCGCGACTGCCTCGTCCTCCACAACCAGGGTCTGGTGCACTCACTGGCCCGGACCATGCTGGAACAGGGCTTGGACTACGAGGACCTGTTCCAGCACGGTGTGCTCGGGCTGATGCGGGCAGCGCGAAAGTTCGACCCGCTGATGGGCAACAAGTTCTCCACGTATGCGACCTGGTGGGTCCGGCAGTCGATCACACGCGCCATCGCCGACGAGGGTGCTGTCATCCGGATCCCCGTCCACATGCACGAGCAGATGCGCAAGGTGGCGAACGCCGAGCGCAGTCTCGCCGCGCAGGGCCGGCCGACGACCGCGGCGGACGTTGCGGTGGCCTGCGACCTGAGCCTGGCGAAGGTCGAGGAGATCCGCAGGCTGAGCCGGCGAACCGACTCGCTCGACCGTGTCATCGGCGACGGGTCCACCCTCGCCGACTTCGTCGAACGAGCCCAGCCGCTGCCCTCGGTGGAACGCGACGTGCTGAGCGCCATGCACGTGCAGGAGATCATAACCGTGGTGAACACGTTCACCGGGCGCGATCACCGGATTCTCGTGCGCCGTCTGGGGCTCGACGGAGACGACCCGTCGACCCTGGACGAGGTGGGCCGGGAGTTCGGCGTGACCCGGGAGCGCATCCGGCAGTTGGAGCAGAAGCTGCGGCCCGCGTTGGTGGAGCGGATGCGCATGGCCCGCGTCTTCGGCGTCCGGGCCCTGGCGGCCCGCACGGAGCCCGACAGGACTACTGCCGGCAGAGGCAGGGCCGCCCATGGCAGCGGCACCAAGGCCCGGCCGCCGGCCCGTGTTCCGACTGCCCAGGCCGCGCCCGCTGTACCCGCGAACACCGGTGCCGAAGCGACGCCTCCGGCGGTGGCATCGGAGGCCTGGGACCGTGCCCGCCGTCTGGCCAAGGAACCGTCCGGCCAGAGCTGGCTCGCCGAGTACGCGCTCACGGCCATGGGCCACGAGGCTCTTGTGGTGGTCCTCGGACAGTCGGCGGCTGATGCGGCTCTGCGTATCGCCCGGGACCGGGAGCCGGCCGACCGTCTGGTGCTGACGGCGCTGGAAGTGCTCCGCCGCGTCTTCGACAACGTCGCCGAGCTCGGTCTGCGCCCCGAGGACTTCTTCGACCGCCCCGCCGAAGCGCTCCGCGGAGTTACGCCCCGTACCTACCTCGCGAGCCGGCCGTTGGTGAACGGCGAGTCGCGACTGGCCGTGCGTGACGCGCTGCGGGAGTTTCTCGCCGCGACGCCTCCGCGTCCCCAGGAGCCGGAGGAGGTGGACGAGAGCGAGGAGGAAGCGCCGGAGGTGGAACGCGTGGACGATGCGCGTGATCCCGACGGACACCCGCTGACCGCTGTGGACGCTCGCGAAGCGCCTTCAGCCGACGCAGACGCGGAAGATGAAGACGCGGAGGGGGAGGACGCGGGCGCGGAGCCGAAGACCGTTGTCTCCGTGGGTGCACCGCAGGCCACCGCCGACTGGGAAAAGGCCCTGACGCTCACACGCCCGCCCCTGGGCGGTGGGGTGGCCTGGCTCGCCGAGTACGCGCTGCTGGCCCTGGGGCATCTGCAGCTGTCCGTACTGCTCGGTGCGTCCGCCAGGGACGCAGTGGTACGCGCCGCGCGGGAACGGGGCATGCTCGACCGGCCCGTCGTCACAGCCCTGGAACTACTCCAGGGGATCTTCGACGCGGTAAAGGAGCTGGGACTCCGGCCCGAGCACTTCTTCGAGCGGCCTGCCGAGGCGCTGGCCGGGGCGACGCCTCGGGCGTACCTGGCCACGAAGCCCCTGGTAGGGACCGAATCGCGCCTCGCCGTCCGTGACGCCCTGCGGGAGTTCGCCGAGGCACGCCCGAAACGGACCGAACCCGCGCCCGAGAACAGTGACGGAGGCGTGAGCACGTCCGGGGAACCAACGGCGATCCCCGAGAAGGCGCAGCCGGCCTCGTCCGAACAACCGTCGGTTGAAGAACCGCCGGTCGACGCCGACCGGTTGCTCGCCCAGGTCCGTGCCCAGCACGAGGCCGTACTCGCCCAGCTGGCGCAGGAGCACGAGCGTCGGCTGAGCGAGGAGCGGAGCAGTGCCGAAGACCGCGTTGCGGCCGCCCGAGCGGAGGCCGAACGGCAGCTCGACGCGCTGGAAGAGGAGCTGCTGAAACGCGCGGACAGAGCATGGGAACGGCGCGAGAAGCACGTGCGGCACCAGGCCGACGAGCACCTCACGCATCTGAGGGAGCAGCATCGCAGGGCGTACGAGGCGCTGCTGCGCAGGGCCGAACACGCAGAGGAGGCCGCCCGGCAGGCGGCCGGCACCCAGCAGCGGATCCACGACCTCGAGCAAAGACTGCGGGAGTACCGCGAGGACGCCGAGGCCCGCATCAGAGACCTCGAGTCGCGGCTGAGACAGGCTCACGCGGCTGCCACCGAGCGCGAACGTGCCGCCGGGGCCTGGGTCGCCGAGTTGGAGACCAGGCTGCAAAAGGCCGAGTCAGACGCCGCCGAGCGGGAGCGTGCAGCGGCGTCTGCGCGGGAGGAGTACCGCCAGGGTGCTCAGCTACGGGTCGCGGAAGTGGAGGAGCGGCTGAGGGAGGCCGAGGCGGCCGTCGTGCAGCGGGACATGTTCGTCGAAGCGGCCCGTCGGCGCGCCGAGGAGGCCGAGCGGCAGGCGGCACAGCGCATCGCACAGAGCGAGCACAACGCCTGGATCCGCATCACCGACCTGGAGACGCAGCTCGGCGAGGCCCAGGCACAACTCGCCGCGGCGCGGGAAGCGGCCCAGGGCCGCACCTCGCTCCGGGACCGCTGGCGCCGGCCCTGAGCCGCGCGTCCGCCGTTCCCGCGACTCCGTCCGAGCACATCACAGCCCCGACCACCAGGAACACCATGGATCCCCGACAGGAACTCGTCTCCTACCTTCGAAGGCAACTCGTCGGCCCGGCCGAAGGCGAACACGAGACGCTCGACGCCCCGCCCGACCGCCAGTACCTCATGGGCACCCTCTACCCGCAGGAGGCCGATCTCCAGCGCCAGTTGGACGCGGCCGCCGAGGAACTGGAGGGGGCCGGTACGGAGGTCCGGGCGGAGGACACCGCGCCTGCCTCCGACCCCGTTCCCGAGTCCAACTCCTGGCTCCCCTCCTCCCTCGGTTTCAGCTTCTACACCGATGCGGACACCGTGGAAATCGACTGCTCCGCCGCCCGCTACGAAACCCGCGCCGGCACGAGCGAGCGCGGCCGGTGCTGGCAGCGCATCCCCCTGCCGCCCGAAACGCACCGGCTCGCTCCGGGCCAGGATCAGGTGTCAGTCCTGGACGGGCGCGCTGAACTCCGGGTGCGACTCCGTGGCTTCGGCACCGGCCGGCTCGTCACCGTCGCCTTGGTCAACGCCGCTCGGCACGAGCCCGGACTGGGCAAGGCCGCCCACTGGAACCGGATGCTGTTCCAAGTGGAGCTGCGGGCCCGGCCCGTGGACGGCAGGGTGCTCCAGTACCCGAGCGTCCGCCTGGCCAGCCGCGACCCGGAGGAGCAGGAACTCCGTCTCCAGTACCGGCACGTCCGCACGCACGCCGTGGGCCACGGATGCGCGGTCGCGGAAGGGTACGACGACGCCGGGGGACAGGTGACCGAGCTGAGCGCGGCCGTCATGCCCGAGGCCGAGGTCACCGGCGTACGGGCCGCGGGGCTCAGCGGGTCACCGGTGCTCAACCTCCTCCACCTCGCCGACCCGGACGTACCGGTCGAGCAGCTGCAGGAGGAACTGGCCGAGTTCGCCGCCGACTACCGGGCGTGGTACGTCGGGCAGCTGAACGAGGATGTTCCCGAGTGGGGGCGCGAAGCCGCCGAACGCATCCTCGACCGCATCGGCACCGCCGTCGCGCGGATCGAGGCCGGCGTCCGCACTCTCTGTGACCCGCGCCGGCCCGAGCTGCTGCACGCCTTCCGCACCGCCAACCGTGCCATTGCCCTGCAGATGCGCCACTCAGCACCCGACCTCGCCGGCGCACGACGCCCCCGCCGGGAAGCCGTACCCCCTGCCCCGGAGCCGTACCCGGACGCCACCTGGCGCCCCTTCCAGCTGGCGTTCTTCCTGCTCTCCGTCGACGGCATGGCCGACTCGCGCCACGCGGACCGGGCCGTAACGGACCTGATCTGGTTCCCGACCGGCGGTGGCAAGACCGAGGCGTATCTGCTGCTGGCCGCCTTCGCGATGGTGCTGCGGCGTGAGGAGCCGGGCGGCGGGGGCACGGCCGTGCTCAGCCGGTACACCCTCAGCCTGCTTACCACCCAGCAGTTCCAGCGGGCCGCCACCACCGTCTGCGCACTGGAGACACTGCGACGCGCGAATCCGGCGGTGTACGGAGCGGAGCCGTTCTCCATCGGCCTGTGGGTCGGCGAGACCACCACCCCGAACACCTACGACAAGGCCCGCACGGCTTACGAGAACGCACGCCAGGCCGCCCAGCCCGACGACGTCTTCATCCTCGACCGGTGCCCGTGGTGCGGCACCCGCATCCTGCCCGCCCACAAGTCGCCCGACATCGGCGACTACGGCGTGCGCGCCGCGGCCGACTCCTTCAGCTTCTTCTGTCCGAGGGAGGAGTGTGTCTTCCACGACGAACTACCCGTCGCCGTCGTGGACGAGCACCTCTACGACCGACCGCCGACGTTCGTCCTCGGGACCGTCGACAAGTTCGCTCGGCTCGCCTGGGAACCCCGCGCGGGACGGCTTTTCGGGGCGGGCGGCGCCGACGGCACCGGGAATCTGCCGCCGTCGCTCGTCATCCAGGACGAGCTGCACCTGCTCACCGGCCCGCTCGGCACCACTGTCGGACTGTACGAGTCCGCCGTCCTCGGGCTGTGCACCGGCCCCGACGGCACCGGCCCCAAGGTGGTCGCGTCCACGGCGACCATCCGCCGCTCCGGGGAGCAGGTCCGCGCCCTGTACGGCGGTGGAGTCCAGCTGTTCCCGCCCGCCGGGCTCGACGCACGCCACTCGTACTTCGCGGAACCCGACACCTCCCGGCCCGGCCGGCGCTACCTGGGCGTCATGGCCCAGGGCCACACGGCCGGCCGTGCCGCCGTGGCCACCGCCGCTGCCCTGCTCCAAGGGGCCTGGGAGCTGCCCGAGAAGCATCGGGACGCCTACTGGACCCTCGTCGCCTACCACCACAGCCTGCGCGAGCTGGGCCGTACGGTCACCGCCGCGGCCGACGACATCCCCGCCCAGCTCGCCGGCCTGGACGCGGGCAACGGCACCAGGAAACTGACGGACCACCAGGTGCAGGAACTCACCAGCAACCTTCCCCGCGCCGAGCAGCCCGTCCTGCTGGACCGGCTGGAGAAGAGCTGGGACGACCCGCAGTCGGTGTCCTTCCTGCCCTGCACGAACATGCTGTCCGTCGGTGTCGACGTCAAGCGGCTCGCGCTGATGCTGATGCAAGGCCAGCCCAAGACGACCGCCGAGTACATCCAGGCCACCAGCCGGGTCGGCCGGCACACGGTCCCCGGACTCGTCGTGACGTTCTTCAACGCCACCCGCCCCAGGGACCGTTCCCACTACGAGACCTTCGACGTGTACCACCGCTCCCTCTACCGGCACGTCGAACCGACCAGCGTCACGCCGTGGTCCGTGCCTAGCCGGCGGCGCGCCCTGCACGCCGCCCTCGTCGTCCTCGTACGGCACCGGCTCGGTCTTGCCGCCGAGAACCAGGCCGGGAACATCCTCGATCGCCTTCCCGAAGCGGAGTCACTCGCCGAGACGTTGGCCGTGCGCGCAGAGGCCGCCGACCCGGCCGTCGGCGACGCGGTCCGCAAGGAGCTCGCGGGCCTGATCGCCGACTGGGAGGACGCGGCGCGCGAGGCCCGCAAGGACGGCCGCGAGTTGTACTACCGCAGCCAGGGCAAGGGCCAGTCCAACCTGATCAAGAGCTTCGAGCAGAACTACGGCCTGTGGGAGACACCGAACTCCATGCGCAACGTGGACCGGGAATGCCAGGTGACGGTGAAGGGAGCCGACCTGTGAGCCGCACACTGCGGGTACGCCAGTCGCAGACGGTGGTGCCGTTCGGCGTCGGTGCCGTCTTCGACATCCAGGGCGAGTCCTTCGTCGCCACCGGCATCGGAGACTGGCCGGCCAGGGGCAGGCAGAGGATCGAGTCCGCCCGTCTCGCCCTCCGGCTCGGAGTCTCCGGTTTCTACGCCGCCCCCGCGACCGCCAACGACCGATTCGACATCCCCGACGCCCCCGGTGCGCCGTACATCCGCTTCCCGTCCTGGCTGTTCTGCGGCTCCTGCCGTCGGATGAAGCGCTGGCGGATCGCCGACGAGAAGCCCGGGCAGCCGCCGCGTTGTCCGTCCTGCTCGCCGGCCCGGACGCTGGCGCCCATGCGGTTCGTGCAGATCTGCCAGGCCGGGCACCTCAGTGACGTCGACTGGTGGTTCTGGGCCCACTCGCGGCGCGACGGCGGTGAACGACGGCGGTGCGAGGAGCGCGACAGGCTGCGCTTCCTCGTCTCCGAGCGGGCCTCAGGCCTCGAGGCGCTGTCCGTGGCCTGCACGGCCAAGGGCTGCGGCGCGTCCCGGGACCTGCTCGACATTCTCGGCACGCACGGCATGCGCTGCTCTGGGCGCAACCCCTGGCAGCGGGCGAACGAGCGGGTGGAGTGCCCCCGGCCGGTGCAGATCGTGCAACGCACGGCCGGCAACCTGTACTACCCGATCGTCCACTCGGCGCTCGACATCCCCGAGACCGACGTACCGGCAGCCCATGCCGACGAGGAACTTGCGGCGAAGGTGAGGGAACACGACCTGTGGGTGTCGCTGTGCAGGGTGTCCGCCACGCCACGCGCCACCGTCTTCCGGACGATGATCCAGGAGGACACCGGCGCCGACGACGCTCTTCTGGACGCGCTGATCGCCGAGGAGACGGGGCAGGGTCCGCCATCCACGGACCCGGTGCTGGCCGTTGCGCACGCCGGCCCCGCCCGCCCCGACCTCAGCCGCGAGGAGTGGGCCGCCTTCAACGCCCCGACCCCGCCCGCCACCCGGGACTTCGCGCTGCGCGAGACCACCCTCGGCGTGGCCGGGGAGACCGCCGAGCCGTGGGCCGCCCTCGGCCGCCGGTTCGGCAGGATAGTCCTCGCCGACCGACTGCGTGAGGTGCGCGCCCTGTCCGGTTTCAGCCGGGTCTCCCCGGACGCCACCGTCGTACCGGCCGACACCGCCCGCCGTCTCAAGTGGCTGCCGGCCGTGGAGGTCTTCGGCGAGGGCGTCTTCCTGACTCTGGACCGGGCCGAGCTGACGGCTTGGGAGGCCGACCGGGAGGTGCGGCAGCGCGTCACCGGAATGCGGACCGACCTTGACCGGTCCTTTCAGCGGGACCGCCTGGAGGCCCTGACCGGCCCGGAACTCACCCCTCGATTCGTGCTCCTGCACACGCTCGCGCATCTGCTGATCCGCCAGCTCTCCTTCGAGTCCGGATACACCACGGCGAGCCTGCGCGAGCGGATCTACGCCCGTCCCGAGCAGGACCAGTACGGCATCCTCGTCTACACGGCCGCCGGTGACGCGGAGGGCACGCTCGGCGGACTCGTGCGCCAGGGCGAACCCCCGCGGCTGGCCGAGACGTTGTTGCGGATGACGGAGGCCGCCGCCTGGTGTTCCGCCGACCCGCTGTGCGCCGAGCACACCGGCCAGGGCTTCGGCAACCTCAACCGTGCGGCTTGCCACGCCTGCGCCCTGCTGCCCGAGACAAGTTGCGAGACCGGCAACACCCTCTTGGACCGGGCCCTCGTCGTCGGTGGCGAGCACGTGACCGGCTACCTGGAGTCGATCGTCAACGCGGCGCGTTCCGCCGCGGCCACCGCCCTGGAGCAGCAGTGACCGTCACCTACCTGGACCTCACGCCGTCCCAGCGGGCCGCCCTCGACGGTCTGCCGTTCGAGGGCAACCACCTGGTCAGCGGCCCGCCCGGAAGCGGCAAGAGCATCCTGGCCGCCCAGCGGGCCGTGATGCTCGCCCTCACCGGCACCCCGGTGGTCCTGTTGACCCGATCGAATCTGCTGCGACAGGCGCTCGCCGGGGTCGTCCACGTACTCGGGCCTTCCGACCGCTCGGTCCGCGTCACCACCGCCCACGGGTGGCTCGCCGAGTGGTACGGAAACAGGCCGGGCGGCGACGGCGACGGCTGGTACGACTGGAACGCCCTCTTCGACCGGGCCGCCGAAACCGGCCCGGCGCCCGGATTGACCCTGGTCGTCGACGAGGGACAGGACCTGCCTCCCGAGTTCTACCTGCTCTGCCGCATGCTCCAGGCCCGTACGACCGTCTTCGCGGACGAGTGTCAGCGGCTCACGGACACCAACTCGACGCTCGCGGAAGTCGCCCGCAACCTGGGCAGGTGTACACGCCACGAAGTCGACGGCAACCATCGCAACACCCAGCAGATCGCGGCCTTCGCCGCCCATTTCCACACCGGCGCCGGCATACCTGACCTGCCTGAACGACAAGGGCCGGTGCCGCGTCTGCACCGGTTCCACGAGCGGGGCGCCGCCGACCTGCTGATCCTGCTGGCAGAGGCACATCCCCGTAAGCGCATCGGCGTGATCGCGGGCTCCAAACACACCCAGTTCTCCGTGCTGGGCAGCCTCCAGCGCCGGGCACCGCGCCTCAAGTCGCAGCTGTACACGTCCGAAGCCAAGGGTGGCCAGTACCGCAACCTCGACTTGGCCCGCCCTGGCATCGTGATCGTCCACCGCGCCAGCGCCAAGGGCCTCGACTTCGACACAGTCGTCATTCCCGACACGCACCACGACGCCTCGACCGACCCGTCCTCCGCCGCTGTGCGCATGAGCTACTACGTCCTCGCCACCAGAGCCCGTCATGAACTTCACCTCGGCTACGAAGGGGAGACGGAACCACCCCTTCTGGCACAGGTGGGCAGCAGGGACTTGCAGCGAGGGTGAGCTGTGCAGGCTCGCACTGTCACGCGATCGGGTGATCGTCCTCGGCGTGGGCACGTGATCGCTTCGCGGCCCGTTTGATCCAGCGACGAGGACGCCTGGTTCCTCCTCGTCGCGGACCACGGGAGGGCACATGGGTCTGAGTTTCCACCGCAATCCAGACGGTACGACGACCGGTCGGAACGAGAGCACGGGCTTCGCGGTGACGCACGTCGACGCGGAAGAGGTCAAGCGGCTGCTGTATGAGGACGCCGGATGGGAGTACACGCCACCACCGCCTCCGGTACCGCCCGGCTTCCACCGGTTCTCGCTCGTGCACGACGCGTTCGGCCACGTCGGGTTCGGGGACGAGCGGTACGCCGGGCTGCGGACGGACCCACCGGAGGGGTGTGTACCGGTCGACCGGGGATGCTTCGCCCTGGAGTGCGAACGCCCGGGGAAGACGCTTCTGGACGCGGTCGCCGGGACGGTCTCGGAAGTGCGCCGTCGGTACGGGGTGGTGATGAACAGCCTGGGTATCGACAAGCCCCAGGAATGGTTCGACGTCGGCAAGAACGGCTACGCGGCGGAGATCCTCGCGCACCTGTGGCTCATGGCCGCTGACCGTGCCCGCTTGCTCGGCTACGGACGCAAGGACCTGGTGCGGCTCCTCGACGCGACGGGCATCGAGTAACGGGGGATTCGCCTCTTCCGCCGTGGCGGGCATCTCCCACCCTCGTTGATCAGCTTCGGAGGCTTAATGCATATGATGCGCAAGTGCATCATCGCGACTACAACATCAGGACCGCCACCCAGGAGGACCTCGACGGCGCCCGAGCCGTGATGCTCGACACCGTCTACCGCGACTTCGGCACCGGGTACGTGCCCCGCTGGCACGGCGACATCATCGACCCGGCCGGTGCGTACCTGGTGCCGGAGCGGCACACCCTGCTCGTGGCCGTCGATAAAGCCGGTGAGGTCGTCGGCACCGGTGCGCTCGACTCCCGGGGGCCGGCTCATCCGCCGAACCCCCGGCACGTCGCCGAGCGCTACCCGTCCGGGGTGACCGCGCAGCTGCGGCGCGTGTACGTCCGGCCCGGGCATCGTCGGCGTGGGCTGGCCCGGCGGCTCGTCGACGAGTTGCTCGCGTTCGCCGCCGCGGACGGCGGATATCGCGCCGTCTACCTGCACACCGACCCGGCTGTCACCGGTGCCGAGCCGTTCTGGCGGTCGCTCGCCAAGGTCGTGCACGACGAGCGCGAGGAAGCCGGGGGCGGGGAGGGGATCGTGCACTTCGATGTGCCGATGAGGTGAGCGGATCATGGAAATGGTTTTCATGTAGGGTCTGATTTCCAAGCTGCACGCCACGGCGTCACGCACGCCTGCGACCCGCCCCGACCTGAACCGAACCGAGGACCATGCGTTCCCACCGCCGCTCCCGGCTGCTCGCCCCGCTCCTGCTCCTGCCGCTGATATCCAGCTGCTTCGCCTCGGGTGGTGGCGGCGACTCCGGGTCCGGCGCCGAGGACGGTGACGGCTCCCGCCTCCGCGTCGGGCTCGCCTTCCCGCCCGCCGAGAACCTGTCGCCCTACGGCGCCGACGCCACCCTGCTCAGCCGGCTCGGCGTCACCGAGGGCCTCACCGTGCTCGACGCCAACGGCTCCGCCGCTCCCGCGCTCGCCGAGTCCTGGCGCAGGGACGGAGACAAGGCGTGGGAGTTCACCCTGCGCGACGCCACCTTCCAGGACGGCACCGACGTCACCCCGGCCGCCGTGGCCGACTCCCTCACCCACGCCACCAAGGCCGAGCCCGCGCCCGCCGCCCTCTCCGGCGTGAGCCTCACCGCCGAGGCCGACGGCGACCGGACCCTGCGCGTCACCACCGCCGAGCCCGACCCGGTGCTTCCCCTGCGGCTGTCCAGCCCCAGCCTCGCCGTACTGTCGGCCAAGGCGTACGGGAAGAGCGGCAAGGTCGATCCCGTCGGCACCGCCACCGGGCCCTTCGAGATCACCAAGGTGAACGGGGACACGTCCGCCACCCTCGACCGGTTCGACGAGTACTGGGGCGGACGCGCCCAGGCCTCCGGCGTCGACGCCCGCTTCATCGCCGACGGCACGGCCCGCGCCAACGCCCTGCGGACCGGCGAGTTCGACATCACCGAGGCCGTTCCCGTCGCCCAGGCGGCGACGCTGGATAAGGAGACGCGGCGGGACACCGCCACCACCCGGACCACCAGCCTGCTGCTCAACGCCTCCCAGGGGACGTTCGAGGACGCCGGGCTGCGGGCCGCCGCCCGTGCCGCCGTCGACACCTCCGTCCTGGCCAAGGACGTCTACGAGGGGTACGCCGACCCCGGCGCCGGCATCTACGGGCCCGCCGTCACCTGGGCCGAGGACAAGCGGACCGAGCCCGTCGGGCGCGCGGCGGCCGGCAAGCCCGACGGTGAGACCATCACCCTCGCCACCTACGACAACCGGCCCGAGCTGCCCGAGGTGGCCCAGGTCGTCGAGCAGCAGCTGGAGAAGGCCGGGTTCACGGTGAAGCTCACCGTCCGCGAGTACTCGCGGCTGGAGAGCGACGCGCTGGAGGGCAAGTTCGACGCGTTCGTGCTCGCCCGCAACACCCTTCTCGACACCGGCGACCCCGTCGCCATCCTTGCCAGTGACTACACCTGCGACGGCGGCTACAACATCGCCCAGCTCTGCGACAAGGACGTCGACCGCGCCGTCGCCCGGGCCGCCGGGATCGCCGACGGCGACGAGCGGCAGGACGCCGCCATGGCCGCCGAGGCCCGCGTCCTCGGCAGTGACGCGGTCGTGCCGCTGGTGCACCAGCGCATCATCACCGGCGTCGGCACCTCGGTGAAGGGCGTGATCCTCGACCCGTACGAGCGCACCCTCGTCGGCACCGGCACGCGGCGCTGATCCATGCGGCAGCAGGCGGCCACCGTCGTGTGGCGGGTCGTCCTCGCGGCCGGGCTGGTGTGCGGGATCGGCCTGTTGCCCTGGCTGACCCGGACCGACCCCGCGTCGACCGTCCTCAAGGCCCGGTCGGCGGAGCGGGATCCGTCGCCCGACGTGCTCGCCGACATCCGTGAGCAACTCGGTCTCGACGACGGGCCGCTGCACCTGCTCACGCGGTGGGTGGGCGGGCTCGTCCGCGGTGACGCCGGGCAGTCGTGGATCTCCGGCTCCGACGTCATGCCCGACGTCCTCCAGGCGCTGGGGGCCTCCCTGCTGCTGATGGCCGTGGCGCTCGTCGTCGCCGCCGTCACCGCCGGGCTCGTGTGTGCCCGCACGCTCCGGCTCGGCGCGCGGCGGCGTCTCGACCCGGCCAGGCGCGGCGGCACCGGCTCCGCCGTCGTCGCCGCGCTGCCCGAGTTCCTCGTCGCCTCCGTGCTCGCCACCGTCGTCGGCGTCCAGCTCGGCTGGCTGCCCGCGCTCGGCTGGTACGGGCCCCAGTGGACGGTGCTGCCCGCACTCGCCCTCGGGCTGCCCGCCGGGGCCGTGCTCGGGCGGCTGCTCGACGACCTGCTGCCCGGCGCCTTCGGTGAACCCTGGGCGCTGGCCGCCGCCGCCCGAGGACTGACCGGGCGCCGCATCGCCCGCCAGGCGCTGCGGCGCTGCGTGCCCGCCCTGCTGCCCAACCTCGGGCTGTTCGTCGTCGGCCTCACCGGCGGGGCCGTCGCCGTCGAGCAGATCTTCGACATCCCCGGCCTCGGCCGCACCACCCTCCAGGCCGCCCTCGCCCAGGACCTGCCCGTCCTCCAGACCGGCACCCTCGCTCTCGTCCTGCTCGCCGCCCTGGCGACCGGCGCCACCCGCCTCGCCGCCCGCCTCCTGACCGGACCGGTCCAGCGCGACGGCGCCCTGTCCTCGCTGCACCGGCCCACCCCGCCCGCCCGCGGCCTCCAGCCCCTCCTCCTCGGCGCCGTCCTGCTCGCCGTCGTCGCGCTCGGGCTGCCCCGCGACCCGCTCGCCGTGCACACCGGCGACCGGCTCCACGCGCCCTCCCTCGACCATCCCTTCGGCACCGACGCCCTCGGCCGCGACCTGCTCGCCCGCGTCGCCCACGGCGCCCTCGACACCCTGCTGCTCGCCCTCGGCATCAGCGCCGCCGCGCTCCTCACGGGTGTGCTGCTGGGTCTCGTACCCCGGGTGTCCGGGCCGCTCGTCGACACCGTCAACGCCGTGCCGCCCGTACTCGCCGCCCTCCTCGTCACCGCCGTCGCGGGCAGCGGCGCGGTCACCCCCGCGGTCGCGGTGGCCGCCGTCGCCTGGGCGCCGCTCGCCGCGCACACCTCGGCGCTGCTGCGGCAGGAACGCGCCACCCTCCACGTGACGGCCACCCGCGGGCTGGGAGCGGGCCGTTGGTACCTGCTCCGCCGGGAACTGCTGCCCGCCGTGCTGCCGCCGGTCGTCCGGCACGCCCTGCTGCGCCTGCCCGGCGTCGCCCTCGCGCTCGCCTCGCTCGGCTTCCTGGGCCTGGGCGCCCAGCCGCCGTTCCCCGAGTGGGGCCTGCTGCTCGCCGAGAACCAGCCCTACGCCGAACGGGCCCCCTGGGCCGTCCTCGCCCCCGCCGCCGTCCTCGCCCTGCTCGGCGCGCTGGCCGTCACCGCGGCGGGCGGGCTGCGCCGGCCCCGCCGGCGTGTGCGTGTCCCGGCCGTCGTGCAGGAGGAGCCCGCCGAGGAGCGGGAGCCGGTGGCCTCCCGATGACCGCGCCGCCCTCGCCCGGGCGCCTCGTCAAGGGGGCCGGGCGCAGGTCGCTCTCCCCGCTGCTGCGGCTGCTCGTCCTCACCCAGCTCGCCTTCAACATCGGGTTCTTCGCCGTCCTGCCCTTCCTGTCCGAACACCTCGGGCAGGGCATGGGCATGGCCGGCTGGCTGGTCGGGTTCGTGCTCGGGCTGCGCACCTTCAGCCAGCAGGGACTGTTCGTGGTCGGCGGGGCGCTGGCCGACCGGTACGGCGTCCGGCCCGTGGTGCTCGCCGGATGCGTGCTGCGCATCGCCGGTTTCGTGTGGCTCGGGTACGCCGAGCGGACCTGGGCGGTGATCGGTGCCGTGCTGCTCATCGGGTTCGCCGCCGCGCTGTTCTCGCCGGCCGTCGAGTCGGAGGTCGCCCGGCAGGCCGTGGCCCGGGAGGAGGCCGGCGGTGGGCCCCGGACGCGGGTCCTGGCGTTGTTCACCGTCGCCGGACAGGCCGGGGCGTTCGTCGGGCCGTTGCTGGGCGCGCTGCTGCTGGCGGTGGACTTCCGTACCGCGTGTCTGGCGGGGGCCGGGGTCTTCGTGCTCGTCCTCGCCGGGCACGCGTGGCTGCTGCCCCAGCACATCCCCGGGCGGCCCCGCACCCGCGTCAAGGGCGGGGCACGGATGCTGCTGCGCAACCGCCGGTTCCTCGCGCTGTGCTGTGCGTACGGCGCCTACCTGCTCGCCTACAACCAGCTCTACCTCGCCCTGCCCGCCGAGGTGGAGCGGGCCGCCGGGTCGCAGGCGCCGCTGGCCTGGCTGTTCGCGCTGTCCTCGCTGCTGGTGGTGACGGCGCAGTTGCCCGTCACCCGGTGGGCGGGGGAGCGGCTTGCGCCACGCCGGTCGATGGTGGCCGGGCTGGTGCTGATCGGGGCCGGGTTCGGCCTCGTCGCGCTCGCCCGGCCCGCCGGGTGGACGGGGGGTGCCGGGCTGGTGCCCGCCGCCGGGTTCGTCGTCCTGCTCACCCTCGGCCAGATGCTCGTCGCGCCCGTCGCCCGCGCCTGGGTCCCCGACCTCGCCGAGAACGGTCGGCTGGGCCTGTACACGGGGGCGCTGTCCTCCGTCTCCGGGCTCATCGTGCTGCTCGGCAGCTCGGTGACCGGGTCCCTGCTGGACAGCGGCCTGCCGCCCGCCGTGCCGTGGCTCGTCCTGGCGGCCGTGCCGCTGGCCGCGGTCGGGCTGCTGCCGCGTCGTCACTGAGGAATGAGTTCCCGTACCAGGGTTCCAGTGTCCATACCAGGGTTTCGGCGCGTCCCGACCGGCTTGTCGGTGTCGCGGCCGGTGCCGACCTGCGCACCGGCGTCACGGTGGTGGCCGACTGCCGCACCGTCGTCCCGAACCCGGAGCGGTAGCCTGCCGCGGCCCCGCCGAGGCGTCCCGGCGGGTGCCGACCCGGAGCGGCAGCCTGCCACGGCCCCGCCGAGGCGTCCCGGTGTGTGCCGACCCGGGAGCGGCAGCCTGCACGGCCCTGCCGAGGTCGGATCGTCGCCGGTAACCCTGCTCGACGCGGATCCGGTCACCATCGGTCACTCTGTGCCGACGTGGGGCTGGATCTCCACCGTGAAGACGCTGTCCTCGGGGCCGGTGCCTTCTTCTCCCGCCCACACGATCACCCGCACGTGCTGCTCGCAGATGCCGTTCACCCTCCACTCGGTCACCAGGTCGGTGAGGACGAGCGCGGCGACGTACTCGGGGCCCTGCCTGGGGGTGTCGGTGGTGATCCTTCCCCGCCAGCGAGGGGAGCGGCCGCCGAGGGGGCGCCAGCCGGCGGAGCCGTGCGGCTCCTCGACCCGGTACGCCCACGCCCTCTCGGTGCCCATGGCACCAATGCTGTCACCGTGAGGAGCCCTACGCGCCGGAGATCATGCCGCGTCGATGTCCGACCGGGGCCGGACCTCCACGATGAAGTCCGCCTCGTTCATGTCACCTGCCTCGTCGTGCCAGAGGAAGACCCGCACGTGCATCGCGTGATGGAGACCGATCCCCTCCCACTCGGTCATCAGATCGCCGATGATGCGGCTGATGGCGTACTTGGCGCCCTCGGGCGAGTCGGGGGCGGTGATCGCGCCCTGCCACCGCTCGGGGTCCCTGCCGTACGGGCGCCAGCCCTCGGAGCCGTGCGGCTCGAACACCCGGTACGCCCAGTCCGTCTCGGTGTTCATAACACCGATCCTGCCACCGGGGAGCCTCGCGCGCCGCATGGGAAACACTCACCCCGGACCCCCGCGGACGACACCCCACAGGTGTCCGCGTTCGCCGCCGGTCGCCGCCCCGCAACGACCGGGAAACGTGCGGGAGTTGAACCCCGGGCGATGCGGGACGGCGTTCCGTTCACCGTCGATCGAGGTCTTGTCAGTGGGCCGTGTGGCGGATAAGACTGCCGATGTGAGTGATCACCGGAGATCTGTGTCACCTGCTGTGGCGGTTGCTTCCCGTGTGGTTGCTGCCGTTGCGGTGGGCGGGCTGCGGTCCACCGGTGCGACTGTCCGCAGTGGAGGGGCGGCGCCGCGGTGATGTGACGCGTGTGCGCGCCGACGGCCGAAGGCGTAGTGGTCCCCGAGCGTGGCCCGCCCTCCTCCCGAGCGTGTGAACTGCACGATCCGTTGATCTCCGGATGGAAGGTGGGGCAGCTCGTGGGTCAGGTACGCAAGGCGGGACTGAGCCGGCGGCGGGTGCTGGGCACGGCAGCCGGACTGGCCGCGACCGCGGCGGGAGCGCCGTCCGCGGTCGCGTTCGCGGCACCGGAGCAGACGCTGCCCGAGAAGGCCCGCTGGCGCAGACACGCCGCCCGCGTGACGATCACCCGGGACCACTGGGGCATTCCGCACATCGTGGGCGAGACCGATGCCGACGCGGTGTTCGGAATGATGTACGCGCAGGCGGAGGACGACTTCAACCGGATCGAGCGGAACTACCTCGTCGCCCTTGGCCGCCTCGCCGAGGCCGAGGGGGAGAGCGCCATCTGGCAGGACCTGCGCCAGCGGCTGTTCCTCGACCCGGAGGCGCTGAAGACGGACCACGCGAAGTCTCCCGCGTGGCTGCGCACCTTGATGCAGGCCTGGGCGGACGGGCTCAACTACTACCTCGCGACACACCCCGAGGTGCGTCCGCGCGTGCTCGACCGGTTCGAGCCGTGGATGCCGCTGAGCTTCTCGGAGGGCAGCATCGGCGGCGACATCGAGTCGGTGCTGCTCACCCAGCTCGAAGCCTTCTACGACCAGCGGAACGTGCCGATGACCGACGAGGAACGCGGGCTGGTGCTGCGCGAACCCACCGGGTCGAACGGTTTCGCGATCGCGCCGAGCCACACGCGTGACGGCCACGCGTTGCTCCTGATCAACCCGCACACCAGCTTCTTCTTCCGCTCGGAACAGCACGTGACGAGCCGCGAGGGGCTCAACGTCTACGGTGCCGCCACCTGGGGCCAGTTCTTCATCTACCAGGGCTTCAACGCGCACACGGGGTGGATGCACACCACGGCCGGCGTCGACAACATCGACGAGTTCGCCGAGACGATCGTGACCGGGGCCGACGGAACCCGCTACTACCGCTACGGCGACGGACTGCGCCCCGTCACGACGACGACGATCACGTTGTCCTTCCGTACCGAGGACGGCGGACTGGACGAACGCAGCTTCACCACGTTCGCCACCCATCACGGCCCCATCGTGCGCGAGGCGGACGGTAAGTGGATCGCGTGTGCGCTGATGAACAAGCCGGTCGAGGCGCTGAAGCAGAGCTTCCTGCGCACCACGACGGGGAGCTACGCGGACTATCTCCGGGTGGCGGGCCTGAAGGCGAACAGCTCGAACAACACGCTCTTCGCGGACTCGAAGGGTGAGATCGCCTTCCTCATGCCGCAGTTCATGCCGGTCAGAGACGATCGCTTCGACTACCGCAGGCCCGTCGACGGCAGTGATCCGGCGACCGACTGGCAGGGGCTGCACAGCCTGGACAGCATGCCGCACGTCGTGAACCCGAAGAACGGCTGGGTCTTCAACGTGAACAACTGGCCGTGGACCGCCGCCGGCGCGGACAGTCCCCAGGCGGCCGACTACCCGCGGTACTTCGACCGGGTCGGCGAGAACCCGCGCGGGCCACAGGCGGAGCGGGTGCTGTCCGCACGCGACGACTTCACCCCGCAGACATTGATCGAGGCCGCGTTCGATCCGTACCTGACGGCCTTCGCGCGGCTGGTCCCCGGGCTCGTCGCAGCGTGGAACCGACTGCCCGGGGGCGACGGACGGAAGGCGGCGCTGGCCGGCCCTGTCGGTCTGCTGCGTGACTGGGACCACCGGTGGGCCGCGGAGTCGACCGCGACCTCGGTGGCCGTGTTCTGGGGTGAGGACCTGTGGGCGCTCACGTCCCAGGCGGCGGCGGCCGCGGGAATGTCGGTGTGGGACTACATGGCCGACCGCGCCAGTGACGCGCAGCGACTCGACGCGCTCGAGACCGCGACACGCCGACTGGCACGGGACTTCGGCAGCTGGAAGGTGCCGTGGGGCGACATCAACCGCTACCAGCGCAACGACGGAGCGATCGTCCAGCGGTTCAGCGACGCCGAGCCGAGCATCCCGGTGCCCTTCCCCTCGTCGCGCTGGGGCTCCCTCGCCTCGTTCGGAGCGAGGGCGTACCCGGGAACGAAGCGCTACTACGGCACCAGCGGCAACAGCTTCGTCGCGGTGGTGGAGTTCGGGCCGCGACTGCGTGCCTGGGCGGTGACGGCGGGCGGCGCCAGCGGACACCCCGATTCCCCGCACTTCGACGACCAGGCCGAACGCTATGCCAAGGGGGACCTGCGGCCGGTCTACTTCTATGAGGACGACCTCGAGGGTCACATCGAGCGGAGGTACCGTCCAGGCAGGTGAGGCCGGATCGTGGGTGCGCCGGCGGTCAGAAGCCCGGACCGCATGTGCCCTGCTCGGCGAAGGGCAGGCCGTCGTACCCGGAGACGTCGTACCCGGAGATGTCGTACGACGGCAGTGAGCCGTCGGCGATGGCGTTCAGCGTGCGGCGTCACCGGACCGGGCCCGGCGAGCCCGCCCGTCAACCGGCGACCAGTTCCCGCGACTCGCCGACCGGGACCGCCGCCGGCACCCGCGACCTCCGCCACAGCCACACCACGTCCCGCCCGAACGACCACGCCAGCAGCCCGAGCGCCAGCAGCACCACCCCGGCGTTGACCGTGTGCGGCAGCAGATCCGCGCCCGCCAGCAGCAGCAACACCCCCTGGAGCGCGGCCACCGTCTTGCGGGCCGTGCTCGGCGGAAGCGGGGCCGTCAGCCACGGCCACACGCGGGCCGCGGCGACGAACACATACCGCATGCCGCCGATCAGCAGCACCCACGGACCCAGGTCCATCGCGACGTACACGCTGAGCACCAGGATGAGGAACGCGTCGACCTCCATGTCGAACCGCGCGCCCAGCGGGGAGCACGTGCCGGTGCGGCGGGCGACCTTGCCGTCGACGCCGTCCAGGATCAGGGCGACCGCGGTCAGTCCGACGAGGAGCGAGACGGGCGGTGAGCTGCGGAACGAATCGGCGACCAGCGCGGTGACCCCGCCGACCAGGGTGGCCCGGCCCAGGGTGACCCGGTTGGCCGGACCGAACGACGGTGGCCGGGAGCGATGGACGGCCCGCGAGAGCACCGCCCAGGTGGCGAACGCGAACGCGAGCCCGGTCAGCCAGCCCGCCGTGCCCATGCCGACCGCCGTGCCCAGCAGCGTCAGCAGCAGGACCTGCGCGCCCGCCCCCACGGCGGTCTCCTGCTGTACGAGCCTCGCGTCGTAAGTGTTGTCCAGGGCCACCGAACATCCTCCGGCCGTGTGTGACAGAGTCCATCGACGCCGCTGCCAAGGGCGCGGCCTGTGCACACCTCGGTACGTGAACAGCTTCCCGATCGTTCAGGAGGACCCGGATGACACGCGCCGCACATGCGTTCTGGCTCGACTCGCCCGGACGAGGCGGCATCCGCGAGGTCGCCCTGCCCGACCCCGGCGCGGACGAGGTGCTGGTGCGCACGCTCTTCACCGGCGTCAGCCGCGGCACGGAGACGCTCGTCTTCGGCGGCCGGGTGCCCGAGAACCAGTACGCGGCGATGCGCGCGCCGTTCCAGGAGGGCGACTTCCCGGGGCCGGTGAAGTACGGCTACCTCAACGTCGGCGTGGTGGAGGAAGGGCCGGACGCCCTCGTCGGCCGTACCGTCTTCTGCCTCTACCCCCACCAGACCCGGTACGTCGTCCCGGCCGCCGCCGTCACACCGGTGCCGGCCTCCGTGCCCGCCGGTCGCGCCGTGCTCGCCGGCACCGTGGAGACGGCCGTCAACGCCCTGTGGGACGCGGCCCCCCTGGTCGGCGACCGCATCGCCGTGGTCGGCGGCGGCATGGTCGGCTGCTCGGTGGCCGCCCTGCTGGCCCGCTTCCCGGGCGTCCGCGTCCAGTTGGTGGACGCCGACCCGGACCGGGCCCGCGTCGCCGAGGCCCTCGGCGTCGGTTTCGCGTCACCCGCCGACGCCGTCGGCGACTTGGACCTCGTCGTCCACGCCAGCGCCACCGAGCAGGGACTCGCCCGGTCCCTCGAACTGCTGCGGCCCGAGGGCACCGTCGTCGAACTGAGCTGGTACGGGGACCGGCGCGTCGCCCTCCCGCTGGGCGAGGCCTTCCACTCACGGCGCCTGACCGTCCGCAGCAGCCAGGTCGGCACCGTCTCGCCGGCCCGCGCGGCGACCCGCGGCTACGCCGACCGGCTCGCCCTCGCCCTCGACCTGCTCGCCGACCCCGCCCTCGACGCGCTCGTCACCGGCGAGTCCGCCTTCGCGGAACTGCCGGACGTCATGCCGGGGCTCGCCTCCGGGGGGATCCCCGCCCTGTGCCACCGGATCCGGTACGGCGACGACTTCGCCTGACGAGGAGAGGGCAGGGCTGAACAAGGGAAGGAACGGAGCCGTACTAGACGGCATCCCGCGCAGCCGACGGCGGGGGATCAGACGTGCCACACCTGGAGGGTCGTCCGTTGTTCAGCATCACCGTCCGCGATCACATCATGATCGCCCACAGCTTCCGCGGCGACGTCTTCGGGCCCGCGCAGCGCCTGCACGGAGCGACGTTCCTGGTGGACGCCACGTTCCGGCGCGAGCAGCTGGACGAGGACAACATCGTCGTCGACATCGGACTGGCCACCCGGGAACTGGGTGCCGTGGTCGGCGAGCTGAACTACCGCAACCTCGACAACGAACCCGACTTCGCCGGGGTCAACACCTCGACGGAGTTCCTGGCCAAGGTCATCGCCGACCGGCTCGCCGAGCGCGTCCACAAGGGCGCGCTGGGCGAGGGCGCCAAGGGCCTGGCCGGGCTCACGGTCACCCTGCACGAGTCGCATGTCGCGTGGGCGAGTTACGAGCGTGCGCTGTGACCGACACCACGATCGACGTGACCGGCAGGACCGCAGGCGCGACCGGCAGGGTACCCGGGCGGGCCCGGCTCGCCCACGTGCCGGCGCAGACGCCCGTCCCGAGGCACGGCGAGATCATCCCGATGTCCCTGCGCTCCGTGCACTTCGTCATGCCGGGCGGGGTCGACGACCCTGCCGCGCCCAGCGGCGGCAACGCCTACGACCGGCGGGTGAGCCTGGACCTGCCCGGCTTCGGCTGGCGGGTGCGGGGGATCGCCGTGGACGGCTCCTGGCCCCGGCCGGGGCAGGGTTCCCGTACGGAACTCGCCCGTGCGCTGCGCCGGCTGCCCGACGGCGCCGTCGTCCTCCTGGACGGGCTGGTCGCCTGCGGCGTACCGGAGATCGTCGTGCCGGAGGCGGAACGGCTGCGCATGGCCGTCCTGGTCCACCTCCCGCTCGGTGACGAGACCGGCCTCGACCCCGCCGTCGCCGCCGACCTGGACGCCAGGGAGCGCACGGTGCTGCGGGCGGTCCCGGCCGTCGTCGCCACCAGCGACTGGGCGGTCCGCCGCCTCGTCTCCCATCACGGCCTCGCCCCCGACCGGGTCCATGTCGCCGTCCCCGGCGCCGACATCGCGCCCCTCGCTCCCGGCACCGACGGCGTGTCCCGGCTGCTGTGCGTCGCCGCCGTCACCCCCCGCAAGGGACAGCACCGGCTGGTGGAGGCGCTGGCGGCGGTGACCGACCTGCCGTGGAGCTGCGTGTGCGTCGGCGGGCTCGGCCAGGACCCGGAGTACGTCGAGCGGCTGCGGGCGCTGATCCGGCGGTACGGCCTCACGGACCGGCTGGAGCTCGCGGGGCCGCGGGCCGGCGCGGAGCTCGACGCCAGTTACGCCGCCGCCGACCTGATGGTCCTCACCTCGTACGCCGAGACGTACGGCATGGCGGTCACCGAGGCCCTCGCGCGCGGCGTCCCGGTGCTGGCCACGGACGTCGGCGGCCTTCCGGAAGCACTGGGACGCGCCCCCGACGGCGGCGTGCCCGGCATCCTCGTCCCGCCCGAGGATCCCGCCGCGCTCGCCGCCGAGTTGCGCGGCTGGTTCGGCGAGGCGGACGTGCGGCGCCGGCTGAAGGCCGCCGCACGCGGCCGACGCGCCGCCCTGAACGGCTGGGCGACGACGGCACGGAGCCTGGCCGCGGTACTGCGCCGGCTGCCGGACGAACCGCGGAGGGCGGCATGAGGAAGACGACGGCATCCGCCGGGGGGATGATCCCGTCCCAGCCGGGCCCGGAAAACGCTCCCGACTCCACCTCCGGCGACGAGCTCACGAACGGCGTGATTCCCGGCGCGGGCCCCACCGGCCGCCGTACGCCCACGGCCACGGACCGGCCCGCCGCCCCACACGGCGACCGGTTCACCGAGCCGCCCACCGACCGGACGTCGGACCGGTTCGCCGGGGAGCCCGCCGGCCCACTCACCGACCGGCGCAGCCACTCCGCTTCCGGCGACGACCCCACCGGCCGCCGTGCGGCCACTGACCTGCCCGACGACCGGACCTCGGACCGGCCCGCCGCCCCACACGGCGACCGGCCCGCCGGACAGCCCACCGACCGGCCCGCCGGACGACCTGCCCCTTGCCCCGGCGAGCGGAGCACCCTGCGCCTGCGGGACACCCGCGAGTCCGGAGAGACCGGGGAAGTGGCGGAGACGCCGCGCTACGCGCCCGAGTGGCTGCAGTTGCGGGAGGGGGCCGATGCCGCCGCGCGGGCGCACGACCTGCTCGACCCGTTGCGGATCCGGCTCGCCAACCTGCCCGGCCGGGCGGACGGGCTGGTCGTGCACGACCTGGGGTGCGGCACCGGCTCCATGGGCCGCTGGCTCGCCCCGCTGCTCGACGGCCCCCAGCACTGGATCCTGCACGACCGGGACCCCTACCTCCTCCACTTCGCCGCCGTCGCCTCCCCGCGTTCCGCCGCCGACGGCAGCCGGGTCACGGTCGAGACGCGGCGCGGAGACATCGCCCGCCTCACCCCGGACGCGCTCGTCGGCGCCTCGCTGGTGACGGCGTCCGCGCTGCTCGACGTCCTCACCCCCGAGGAGGCCGCTGCTCTCGCCGCCGCCTGCGCGGGGGCCGGCTGTCCCGCGCTGCTCACCCTCTCCGTCGCAGGACGCGTCGAACTCGCCCCCTCCCACCCCCTGGACACCGAGATCACGGAGGCGTTCAACGACCACCAGCGGCGCTCCGGACTGCTGGGACCCGATGCCGTCACGGTGGTGGCCGAGGCGTTCGCCGAGCACGGCGCGACGGTACGGGCCCATCCGAGCCCCTGGCGGCTCGGGCCCGGCGAGGCCGCGCTGACCGCCCAGTGGCTGCGCGGCTGGGTCGGCGCGGCGGTCGAACAGCGTCCGGAGCTGCGCGAGCGTGCCGACCGGTACCTGGCGGAGCGTCTGGCGGCCTGCGTCGCCGGGAAGTTGCGCGTCCTGGTCCACCACAGCGACCTGCTGGCGCTGTGCCGGCCGACGGGCGGAGCCTCGTGAGCGCACCGACGGTCCGGGCGGGCCTCGCGCCGGCGGCCGTACGCCGGGACGCCTCACCCCGCCGCCCCCGCCCCCCGCGCGTGCCCCGTGCCCTGCGCTCCCACCTCGGCACCGCCGCCGGAGTCGCCGTCCTCGCCGTGCTGCTGTGGCGCCTGGGCACCGGCGCCTTCCTGGACGGGCTGCGCAGGATCGACGCGCCGGCCCTGCTCGCGGCGCTCGGCATCGGGCTGGTCACCACGGTGTTCAGCGCCTGGCGCTGGGCGCTGGTGGCCCGGGGGCTGCGCATCCGGCTGCCGCTCGGACCGGCCGTGGCCGACTACTACCGCGCGCTGTTCCTGAACGCGGCCCTGCCCGGCGGCGTCCTCGGCGACGTCCACCGCGCGGTACGGCACGGACACAGCGCCGGCGACGTCGGCCGGGGCGTGCGGGCGGTCGTGCTCGAACGGGCCGCCGGGCAGGCCGTCCTGACGGGTGTCGGGGTGGTGGTCCTGCTGACGATGCCCTCCCCGGTGCTGACCGAGGCCCGGGACCTCGCCCCGCTGCTCGCACTCGCCGTGCCGGCCGCGTTCGCGATCGCCCTCGCGCTGCGTGCGGACCGGGTGCCCTCGCGCCGCGGCCGGGCCCTGCGGGCCGTGCTCGGCGAGGCGCGGGAAGGGCTGCTGTCCCGGCGGAACTGGCCGGGCGTCGTGGTGTCCTCCGTCGTCGTCCTGGCCGGGCACCTGGCGATGTTCGTGCTCGCCGCCAGGGTCGCCGGAAGCGCCGCGTCCGTGGCGGTGCTGATGCCCCTCGCCGTCCTCGCGCTGCTCGCGATGGGACTGCCGCTGAACGTCGGTGGCTGGGGTCCCCGCGAAGGCGTCACCGCCTGGGCGTTCGGCGCCGCCGGACTGGGCGCCGGCAACGGACTGGGCGTGGCGGTGGTGTACGGGGTGCTCAGCTTCACGGCGAGCCTGCCGGGCCTCCTCGTCCTCGTCGCCCGCCGCGGGGGCACGCCCGGCGGGCACTATCCGCGCACGCCTCCCGGCGCGATGCCGCCCGTGCCGGCCGGCCGGGCGACTTCCGTCAGCAGGGAGAAATACGCGCCGAAGGAATCCGCGAGGCTCGCCAGGAGTTTCTTCCCCTTTTCCGCCGAACCCAGCGAAGGACGTCCGACGACACCGGAATCGGTATAGGCGGACATACCGAGGGAGAGCAGATGACGCCGGTCGTCGGCGATGAAATCGGCAGTTTCATGACCGGGCCGGACCCATTCCGGGTGCGCGTGCAGAAGGATGGAGGTCTCGATTTCCCCCGCGTGCATGTCGGTGAGCAGCGACGTGACCACCCCCGCCCGCTCGCGCGCCGTCTCCCAGTCCTCCGCGGCCGGGAACAGCGCCATCCGCTCGCCGCGCGCGGAGGACTCCTGAACGACGTTGCCCAGTACGTAGTTTCCGCCGTGCCCGTTGACCAGGACCAGGGCGTCCACGCCCGAACGGCGCAGCGAGTCCGCGATGTCCCGTATCACGGCGTGCAGGGTCACCGAGGAGATGCTCACGGTCCCCGGCCAGGCCGCGTGCTCGTGCGAGCAGGCGATGGTCACCGGAGGGAGGAGGTGCACCGGGTGCGCGGCGGCGATCTCCCGTGCGACGGCGCAGGCGACGAGCGTGTCGGTCGCCAGCGGCAGGTACGGGCCGTGCTGCTCGTAACTCCCCACGGGAAGCACCGCCACCTGCCGCGCGGCACCGGCCCCCCGCTTCCTCACGTCCTCCGTGGTGTCCGCCGGTATCAGTGAACCATCCATTCCCGCACGGCCTTTCGTCTCTGTTGAGGAACTCGAGAATGATGACAGAAAAAATTGGCGTACTCGGTAAGAAAGCACAGCAGCGCACGGACGTGGAACGTGTCGTGGTGGCGCCGCTGCCCACCGTGTACGGGGAATTCCGCGCCATAGGTTACTTCGACCACGAGCGCGGCGACGAGCAAGTGGCGCTCGTCCACGGAGACCTCGGCACGGAGGGCGTGCTCACCCGCCTGCACTCGGAAT
Source organism: Streptomyces viridiviolaceus (assembly GCF_014650995.1). GTDB lineage: Bacteria > Actinomycetota > Actinomycetes > Streptomycetales > Streptomycetaceae > Streptomyces > Streptomyces viridiviolaceus. The sequence continues at coordinate 135,957 of NZ_BMWA01000001.1, read as the reverse complement.
GCCTGACCGGGGACGCCTTCGGCTCCCGGCACTGCGAGTGCGGCGATCAACTCGCCTCCGCGTTGCGGGCCGTCGTCGCCGAGGGCAGCGGCGTCGTCGTGTACCTGCGGGGGCACGAAGGACGCGGCATCGGCCTGCTGGCCAAGCTGCGGGCGATGGCGTTGCAGGCGGAGGGCCTGGACACGGTGGAGGCGAATCTCGCGCTCGGTCTGCCGGTCGACGCACGCGACTACGGTGTGGCGGCCCGCATCCTCGGCGACCTGGGGGTGAGTTCGGTGCGGCTGATGTCCAACAACCCCAGTAAACGCGAGGCGTTGGTGCGGCACGGCATCCAGGTCGCCGAGCAGGTGCCGCTGCTGATACCGCCGTGCGAGAGCAACATCACCTATCTGCGCACCAAGCGGGAGCGCATGGACCACCATCTGCCCCACTTGGACGCGGCGACGGCCGTCAGCCCGTGACGGCCTCGTGCACGAGCCGCTTCAGGTCCCGGTAGACCGTGTGCTCGGACTTCGGCCGCACCTGCGTCATGAACTGCACGGTCAGGTCGCGTCCCGGGTCGACCCAGAAGGTGGTGGTGGCCACGCCGCTCCAGCCGTACGTGCCGAGGCCGGAGGGCGCCTGGGTGCGGGCCGGGTCGATCACGACGGAGACGCCGAGGCCGAAGCCGACGCCGTCGTTGCCGGGCCTGTCGTGGGCCGGCCGGCTGCCGAAGGCGCGCAGGTCGGCGCCGCCGGGCAGGTGGTTGCGGGTCATCAGGTCCACCGTGCCGGGGGCGAGCAGGCGGACGCCGTCGAGTTCGCCGCGGCGCCGCAGCATCTCCATGAAGCGGTGGAGGTCGTGCGCGGAGGCCACCAGCCCGCCGCTGCCGGACAGGAACCTCGGCCGGCCCCGCAGGGGCAGCCCGGCGATCGGCTCGATGCCGCCGCCGTCCTTCTCGCCGTACAGCTCGGCCAGCCGTCCGGCCTGCTCGCCGGTGACGTGGAAGCCGGCGTCCGCCATGCCGAGCGGGCGGAAGACCCGCTCGGCGAGGAACACGTCCAGCGACTGCCCGCTCACCACCTCCACCAGCCGCCCCAGCACATTGCTGGCCACCGAGTAGTTCCACTGCGTGCCGGGCTCGAACTGCAGCGGCAGGCTCGCGTACAGGTCGACCGTCTCGGCCAGGTCCGCGCCCGGGCGCACCGACGACTCCAGGCCGGCGGCGCGGTAGAGGGCGTCGACGGGGTGGGAGTGGTAGAAGCCGAATGTCAGGCCGGCGGTGTGGGTCATGAGATGCCGGACGAGGACCGGGCCGGCGGCCGGGCGGGTCGTGACGTCGGGCGGGGAACCGTCGACGTAGACCCGCGGTTCGGCGAAGGCGGGGAGGTGCCGGGCGACCGGGTCGTCGAGCGAGAGCCGTCCCTCCTCCACCAGCATCAGCGCGGCCACGGACGTGACCGGCTTGGTCATGGAGTAGATCCGCCACAGTGTGTCGGCCTCGACGGGCAGCCGGGCGGCGACGTCCCGCAGGCCGTACGTGGTGAGGTGGGCGACGCGCCCGCCGCGGGCGACGGCCACCAGGAAGCCCGGGAGACGGCCCTCGTCCACCTCGCGGGCACAGTGCCGGTCGAGCCGGTCCAGTGCCTTCCCGTCCAGTCCGGCCTCGTCCGGGTCGATCTCCTGCCGCAGCCGTGCCATCGCCGTCCTCCGTGACTCGTCACTCGCCGAGGTGCGTCCGGCCTACCCAGTCCTCGCGGGCTCAGACCTCATCGTCCGGGGGAACGTCCTCGGGAACACGCGGACGCGCCCGCCCGTTGACCGAGGCATGACCGATGACGCCATGCAGGACGCGCTGCTGAAGCTGTTCTCCGAGGAGCGGGGCGGTGTCCTGGTCACGCTCAAGCGGGACGGCCGGCCCCAGTTGTCGAACGTCATCCACACCTACGACCCCGCCGGGCGGATCATCCGGGTCTCGCTCACCGACGACCGGGCCAAGACGCGGAACCTGCGCCGCGACCCCCGCGCCTCCTACCACGTGACCACGGCCGACCGCTGGGCCTACGCGGTCGCCGAGGGCACGGCCGACCTGTCTCCGGTCGCCGCCGACCCCCACGACGAGACCGTCGAGGAACTGGTCCGCCTCCACCGTGAGGCCATCGGCGAGCATCCCGACTGGGACGACTACCGCGCCGCGATGGTCCGCGACCACCGTCTGGTCCTGCGCCTGCGGGTGGACCGGGTCTACGGCATGCAGCGCGCCTGAGCCGGGCGTGCCCGGTCCCCGGAGCCCTGCTCGCTCCGGGGGCCGGACCTCCGCCCGTGCGCGGGGGCGGGATCAGGCCGTCACCGTATCCGGCTGTGCCGCCTCCCGGCGGGCCCGCTCGCCCAGCTCCTCCGTCGGCACCCGGTGCGTCTCGCGGGCCGACAGCGCGGCGATCACCGGCGGGACGCACAGCGCCGCCGTGAACAGGGCCACCGCGAACCAGTCGTCACCGTCCGGACCGGCGATCTGCGCCGCGAAGGTCACCGCGAACCCGGCCACCGCGAAGCCGATCTGCGTGCCGATCGCCACGCCGGACAGGCGGACCCGGGTGGCGAACATCTCGCCGTAGAAGGCGGGCCACACGCCGTTCGCGGCGCTGTAGACGACACCGAAGGCGAGGATGCCCGTGAGGAACGTCAGCGGGTAGGAGCCCGACGAGATCGCCCACAGGTACAGGAACATCGTCACCGCGCTGCCGACCGCGCCGATCAGGTACACCGGGCGGCGGCCCAGACGATCTGACAGCGTGGCCCACAGCGGGATCGCGGCGAGCGCGACGACGTTGGCCAGGGCACCCACCCACAGCATGGCGGTACGGGACATGCCGACCGAGTCGCTGGTGGCGTACGCCAGCGCCCAGACGGTGAAGATCGTGCTGACCGAGGCGATGAGCGCACCGCCGATCACCCGCAGTACGTCCGCCCAGTGGTCGCGCGCCAGCACCGCCAGCGGCATCTTCGCGACGCCCTCCGTGGCGGCCTGCTGGGCGAAGGCCGGCGTCTCGTCCAGCTTGCGGCGGATGACCCAGCCGACGACGGCGACCACGACGCTCAGCCAGAACGGCACGCGCCAGCCCCAGGACAGCAGGTGCTCCTCGGGGAGCGCGGCGACCGGGAGGAAGACCAGGGTGGCGAGCAGCTGGCCGCCCTGGGTGCCGCTGAGGGTGAAGCTGGTGAAGAAGCCGCGCCGGTCCGGTGGCGCGTGTTCCAGGGTCATGGAGTTGGCGCTGGCCTGCTCGCCGGCCGCCGAGATGCCCTGCAGGACGCGGCACAGCACCAGCAGGACGGGGGCGAGGGTGCCGACCTGGGCACGGGTGGGCAGACAGCCGATCAGGAACGTCGACACGCCCATCAGGACCAGCGTGAACACCATGATCTTCTTGCGGCCGAGCCGGTCGCCGATGTGCCCGAGGAAGAACGCGCCGACCGGGCGGGCGGCGTACGCGACGCCGAACGTGGCCAGCGACAGCAGGGTCGCGGTGGCCGGGTCGGACTCGTCGAAGAAGATCTCCGGGAAGATCAGGGCGGCGGCGCTGCCGTAGATGAAGAAGTCGTAGTACTCCAGGGCGCTGCCGATCCAGGCGGCGGTCGCGGCCTTCTTCGGCTGGCCGGGCGGGGCGGCGTCGCGGGGTGCGGGGACGGACACGGCGTTGCTCCTTCGGGGGGACTCCACCGTAGGCGGAGTGAGCGGAGGGGAGAAGTGCCGATCGGCTAATTAACCCACTGGATAGTTAGTCGCGGTGGGTAGGGATGTTGCGCCGACGTGTCGCGCGTGTCAATGGGTGGTGACGTACGGAAGTCGCCGCGGTCAGTCCGCGGCACGCTCCGCGGTGAGGTAGGCGATCACCATGTCGCCCAGCATGGCGCGGTAGTGCTCGCGCTGGTCGGGTGCGACCAGGTCGCGGCCGAAGAGGGCGCCGAAGGTGTGCCGGTTGGCGACCCGGAAGAAGCAGAAGGAGCTGATCATCGCGTGCAGGTCGACGGCGTCCACGTCGGCCGTGAACAGGCCCGACTCCTGACCCGCCGCCAGGATCCGGCGGATCACGTCCAGTGCCGGCGAGCCGATCTTCCCCAGCCGTTCCGATGCGGCGATGTGCTCGGCTCCGTGGATGTTCTCGATGCTGACCAGGCGGATGAAGTCCGGGTGCTGCTCGTGGTGGTCGAAGGTCAGCTCCGCCAGGCGCCGGATGGCGGCCACCGGGTCCAGGTGCTCGACGTCGAGGCGCTGCTCGGCCTCGCGGATCACGCCGTAGGCCCGCTCCAGGACGGCCGTGAACAGCTGTTCCTTGCCGCCGAAGTAGTAGTAGATCATCCGCTTGGTGGTGCGGGTGCGGGCGGCGATCTCGTCGACACGGGCCCCGTCGTAGCCGGCCCGGGCGAACTCCCGCGTGGCCACGTCGAGGATCTCGGCCTGGGTGCGGGCGGCGTCGCGGATGCGCCCGTTCGGTCGTGCCGGTTCGTCGACGCTGGTCATCGGGTTCCTTCGGCTGGGGCGTGGGCCAGTGCGGTGATTGTAGAAGCCCGCTCGGCGGGCCGGTCGGGGGACGGTCAGGTCTTCCCCTGTCCCTCACCTGGCTGCTATGACTAACGTACTGGTTCGTACATTAACTCTCAGGCGTGAGCCGCTCAGGAGGTCCAGGTGGCCAAGGACTCGTATCTCGTCGGACTCATCGGTTCCGGCATCGGCCCGTCGCTCACCCCGGCCCTGCACGAGCGGGAGGCCGACCGCCAGGGTCTGCGCTACCTGTACCGGCTGATCGACATCGACACCCTCGGCGTCCCGCCCGAGGCGGTGGGCGACCTGCTGCGCGCCGCCCGCGACCTGGGCTTCGACGGGCTGAACATCACCCACCCCTGCAAGCAGCTCGTCATCGAACACCTCGACGCGCTCTCCCCGCAGGCCGAGGCGCTCGGCGCGGTCAACACCGTCGTCTTCGACGACGACGGCCGGGCGACCGGCCACAACACCGACGTCACCGGCTTCGCCGCCTCCTTCGCCCGCGGGCTGCCCGACGTGCCCCTGGAGCGGGTCGTGCAGCTCGGGGCCGGCGGAGCGGGCGCGGCCGTCGCGCACGCCATGCTCACCCTGGGCGCCGGGCGGGTCACCGTCGTCGACGCGGTGCCCGAGCGGGCCGCCGACCTCGCCGCCTCCCTCGGCCGGCACTTCGGCGAGGGCCGGGCCTCCTCCGCGACCCCCGACCGGCTGGCGGAGCTGCTGGGGACGGCCGACGGCATCGTGCACGCCACGCCCACCGGCATGGCCGCCCACCCCGGGCTGCCCCTGCCTGCCGGCCTGCTCCACCCGGGACTGTGGGTCGCCGAGGTGGTCTACCGCCCGCTGGAGACGGAGCTGCTGCGCGCCGCCCGCGCGCTGGGCTGCGCCGTCCTCGACGGCGGCGGCATGGCCGTCTTCCAGGCCGTGGACGCGTTCCGCCTGTTCACCGGGCGGGAACCCGACAGCGCGCGGATGCTCGCGGACATCGCCGACCTGGCGGGCGCCGTGGCGGCCGGCACATAGGAAACAGAAGAGAGGTACCGACGTGCGGACGTCCATCGCCACCGTCTCCCTCAGCGGATCCCTCACCGAGAAGCTCACGGCCGCCTCCCGGGCCGGCTTCGACGGCGTGGAGATCTTCGAGAACGACCTGCTGGCCAGCCCCCTGCCGCCCGAGGAGATCCGCGCCCGCTGCGCCGACCTCGGCCTGACCGTCGATCTCTACCAGCCGATGCGGGACGTCGAGGCGCTGCCCCCGGAGGAGTTCGCCCGCGCCCTGCGGCGCGCCCGGCACAAGTTCGAGCTGATGCGCAGGCTCGGCGCCGACACCGTCCTGGTGTGCTCCAGCGTCTCCCCGCTCGCCGTGGACGACGACGCCCTCGCCGCCGAGCAGCTGAGCGCGCTGGCCGACCTGGCCGGGGAGTCCGGCATCCGCGTCGCCTACGAAGCGCTCGCCTGGGGCCGTCACGTCAGCACCTACGACCACGCCTGGCGCATCGTCGAGACCGCCGGCCACCGGGCGCTCGGCACCTGCCTGGACAGCTTCCACATCCTCTCCCGCGGCAGTGACCCCAAGGGCATCGAGGACATCCCCGGCGAGAAGATCTTCTTCCTCCAGCTCGCCGACGCCCCGCTGCCCGCGATGGACGTCCTGCAGTGGAGCCGCCACTACCGCTGCTTCCCCGGCCAGGGCGGCTTCGACGTGGCCGGGCTGCTGCGGCACGTCCTGCGCACCGGCTACGACGGCCCGCTCTCCCTGGAGGTCTTCAACGACGTCTTCCGCCAGTCCGAGGCCGGCCCCACGGCCGTGGACGCCCAGCGCTCGCTGCGCGTGCTCCAGGAAGCGGTGGGCCTCACCGCGCCGCCCGCCCCCGTCGTCCCCACCGGCATCGCCTTCGCCGAACTGGTCACGCCCGACGCCGAACCCGTCACCGCCCTCCTCGACGCCCTTGGCTTCACCCGCACCGCACGGCACCGCGGCAAACCCGTCGACCTGTGGCAGCGGGGCGAGGCCCGCGTCCTGCTGAACACGGGACCGGCCGAACGCCGCGACGGCACCCGGCTCGCCGCCGTCGGCCTGGAGTCGCCCGACCCCGCGGGCGCCGCCAGCCGCGCCGAGGCCCTGCTGGCCCCGGTGCTGCCGCGCCGCCGCGCGCCCGAGGACGCCCCGCTGGAGGCGGTCGCCGCCCCGGACGGCACCGAACTGTTCTTCTGCGCCACTCGTGACGACCGACTGCCCGACTGGCGCGCCGACTTCGAGGACACCGGAACCGCTTCCGGAGCCGGGGACGGCTGGCGCGTCGACCACCTCTCCCTCGCCCAGCCCTGGCACCAGTTCGACGAGGCGGCGCTCTTCCACCGCAGCGTCCTCGGCCTGCGCGCCCAGGAGAGCGTGGACGTCGCCGACCCCTACGGCCTGCTGCGCAGCCGCGCGGTCACCAACGACGACGGCAGCGTCCGGATCGTCCTCACCGTCGGGGCGGCCCCGACCGACGACACCGCGCACGCCCAGCACATCGCGCTGGCCACCGACGACGTGGTCGCCGCGGCCCGACGCTTCCGTGCCGCCGGCGGCCGGCTGCTGCCCATCCCAGCGAACTACTACGACGACCTCGCGGCCCGCTACGAGTTCGCCGACGGCGAGCTGGAGACCTACCGGGAGCTGGGCATCCTCTACGACCGGGACGCGCACGGCGAGTTCCGGCACTGCTACACCCGCACGGTCGGCCGTGTCTTCCTCGAACTCCTCCAGCGCGACGGCGGCTACCGCGGCTACGGGGCGGCGAACGCCCCCGTGCGCCTGGCCGCCCAGCACGCGGTACGTGGGTTCACTGGCGGCTGACGGTGCGGGTGACGCCGGCGACCACCGTGGTGGCCAGGATCCAGCCCGTGATGACCAAGGCGTAGGCCAGCGTCTGGTACCAGCCCTGCGGCGCGAAGGCGTTCTCCTGCCCGAAGGAGATCACCGGCAGCAGCAGGTCCAGTGTGTAGAACACCGGGTTGAACTCCGGTGACTCGGCCGGCTTGAGCGCCGGCGGATGGCGCAGTCCGTAGACGACCGAGCCGACCGCGAGCAGCGACAGCAGCCAGCCGCAGGCGCGCAGCGGGCGGAAGCCGTAGCCCACGGTGGCGTCCTGCAGGTGTCCCCAGGCGCGGGCGTACCAGGGCAGGGTGCGGCGGTGCCGGCGCTGTTTGGCGAGCTGGACCAGGCGGGCGGCGTCGTCGTCGCCGACGCGGCGGTAGGACTGCGTCAACTGCTCGTAGGCGAAGGGCAGGTACGCACCATCGGCCTGTTCCAGCATGGGCAGGCGGCGCCCGGCGGGCTCGTGCGGTATGAGCGAGGTGTAGGTGAGATCGCTCAGCCGCACCTCCCGCGGCAGCACCTCCGGCTCGCAGAAGAGCACCTCGATCTGGCTGCGGCGCAGATTCAGGGTGCCCTGCACCGCGGGGCCCTGACGCAGCCACAGCTCGCCGATCACACAACTGCTGGCACGCAGCGCGGTGCCGCCGGGGTTCCGCAGCCGGGAGTGCGACAGGTCCAGCCGGCCCGCTATGCGCGCGCCGCGCAGTTCCAGCCGGCCGTGGACCTCGCCGTTCCGCAGCAGTACCTCGGCCCCGGCGCCGAGCGTCTCCGCGTTCAAGGCGGTCCCGTCCGGCCGGTCGAACCGCGCCTCGTTGAGGTCGACCGACCCGGTGATCCGCGCCCCGTTGAGCCGTACCTCGCCCCGTGCCCGCATCCCCGGCGCCGAGAGGTCGTCCTCCACCACGGCGTGGTTGAGCTGCAGTGCGGGCTCGGTGCCGTCCGGGGAGGCGAACTCGGCCCGGTCGGCGAACAGCGCTCCGGCGATCTTCGCCCCGCCGAGCCGGACCGGCCCCCGGAACCGGCAGCGCGTCATCCGCAGCACGCCCTCGACGTGGACGGTCGCCGAGGTCAGCCCGGGCAGCACGGACCCGGTCAGGTTGAGCTGGCGCAGCCGGGCGCCGTAGAGGTTGGGCACGTCGCCGAAGTGGGAGTCGCTGAGCCGGACGGACGCGTCGACCGTCGCGTACCGCAGGTCCAGCACGCCGGTGATCCGGGCGCCCGCGAGCTTCAGGCCGCCGACCTCGCCCTCCACCCGCGGCGCCGTGAGCAGCAGGGCCCGCAGCACCTCGGCCCGTACGGTGCGCTCGGGTCCCCAGGCGTCGCCGAGCGCCGGATCGTCGTCGGCGGCGGTCCGGAAGTCCACGGCCTCGCCGCGGGGGAAGGCCCGCCACACCCGCGCCTCGGCCGGTGTCAGATCGTTGATCTCCATCGCGTGGGACTCTGACCCGGACCGGCCGGTCACGTCAACGCCCCCGCTCGACACGTGTGCCGAGCGGGGGCGTTGACGAGGAGCTGGGGGCTACTTCTTCGCCGCCTCCACCGCGTGGCCGCCGAACTGGTTGCGCAGCGCGGCGATCATCTTCATCTGCGGGGAGTCGTCCTGCCGGGACGCGAACCGCGCGAACAGCGACGCGGTGATCGCGGGCAGCGGGACGGCGTTGTCGATGGCCGCCTCGACGGTCCAGCGGCCCTCGCCGGAGTCCTCGGCGTAGCCGCGGAGCTTGTCCAGGTGCTGGTCCTCGTCGAGGGCGTTGACGGCGAGGTCGAGGAGCCAGGAGCGGATGACGGTGCCCTGCTGCCAGGAGCGGAAGACCTCGCGGACGTTGTCCACGGAGTCGACCTTCTCCAGCAGCTCCCAGCCCTCGGCGTACGCCTGCATCATGGCGTACTCGATGCCGTTGTGGACCATCTTGGAGAAGTGCCCGGCGCCGACCTTGCCCGCGTGGACGAAGCCGTACGGGCCCTCGGGCTTGAGCGCGTCGAAGACCGGCTTGAGGCGCTCGACGTGCTCCTGCTCGCCGCCGACCATCAGCGCGTAGCCGTGCTCCAGGCCCCACACGCCGCCGGAGACGCCGGCGTCGACGAAGCCGATGCCGCGCTTGCCCAGCTCCTCGGCGTGCTTCTCGTCGTCCGTCCAGCGGGAGTTGCCGCCGTCGATGACGACGTCGCCGGGCTTGAGCACGCTCGCCAGCTGGTCGATGACGCGCTGCGTGGCGGAACCGGCGGGGACCATCACCCAGACCGCGCGCGGCGCGGCGAGCCGGTCGGCGAGCTCGACCAGATTCTTGACGTCGGAGAGTTCTGGATTGGTGTCGTACCCGACGACCTCGTGGCCGGCGTTGCGCAGCCGCTCGCGCATGTTGCCGCCCATCTTGCCGAGACCAACAAGACCGATCTGCATGTCAGTGCACTTCCTTCAGTTCGCGGTAGGCGGCCACCAGCGCGGCCGTGGACGGGTCGAGGCCGGGCACCCGGGCGCCCTCGGTCAGGGCGGGTTCGACGCGCTTGGCCAGCACCTTGCCGAGTTCGACGCCCCACTGGTCGAAGGAGTCGATGTTCCAGACGGCGCCCTGGACGAACACCTTGTGCTCGTACAGCGCGATGAGCTGCCCGAGGACCGACGGCGTCAGCTCGGTGGCCAGGATCGTCGTGGTGGGGTGGTTGCCCTGGAAGGTGCGGTGCGGCACCTGCTCCTCGGGCACGCCCTCCGCGCGGACCTCCGCGGCGGTCTTGCCGAAGGCCAGGGCCTGCCCCTGGGCGAACAGGTTGGCCATCAGCAGGTCGTGCTGGGCCTTGAGTTCCTCGTTCAGCTCGGCGACGGGCCGGGCGAAGCCGATCAGGTCCGCGGGGATCAGCTTGGTGCCCTGGTGGATCAGCTGGTAGTAGGCGTGCTGCCCGTTGGTGCCGGGCGTGCCCCACACCACCGGCCCGGTCTGCCACTCCACCGGCTTGCCGTCGCGGTCGGTGGACTTGCCGTTGGACTCCATGTCGAGCTGCTGCAGGTACGCCGTGAACTTCGACAGGTAGTGGCTGTACGGGAGCACCGCGTGGGACTGGGCGCCGAAGAAGTTGCCGTACCAGATCCCCAGCAGCCCCAGGAGCAGCGGGGCGTTGGCCTCGGCCGGGGCGTTGCGGAAGTGCTCGTCGACGATGCGGAAGCCGTCGAGCATCTCCCGGAAGCGGTCCGGGCCGATGGCGATCATCAGGGAGAGGCCGATCGCCGAGTCGTAGGAGTAGCGGCCGCCGACCCAGTCCCAGAACTCGAACATGTTGTCGACGTCGATGCCGAACTCGGCGACCTTCCCGGCGTTCGTCGACAGGGCGACGAAGTGCTTCGCGACCGCCTTGTCGGCGCCGTCCAGGCCGGCCAGCAGCCAGGAGCGGGCCGAGGTGGCGTTCGTGATCGTCTCGATCGTGGTGAACGTCTTGGACGCGACGATGAACAGGGTCTCCGCCGGGTCCAGGTCCCGGACCGCCTCGTGCAGGTCGGCGCCGTCCACGTTCGACACGAAGCGGAACGTGAGCGCGCGGTCCGAATAGGCGCGCAGCGCCTCGTAGGCCATGGCGGGGCCGAGGTCGGAGCCGCCGATGCCGATGTTGACGACGTTGCGGATGCGCTTGCCGGTGTGGCCGGTCCACTCACCGGAGCGGACCCGCTCGGCGAAGTCGGTCATCTTGTCGAGCACGGCGTGCACCTTGGGGACCACGTTCTCCCCGTCGACCTCGATCACCGCGTCCCGCGGGGCGCGCAGCGCGGTGTGCAGCACGGCCCGGTCCTCGGTGACGTTGATCTTCTCGCCGCGGAACATGGCGTCCCGCAGCCCGAACACGCCGGTGGCGGTGGCGAGCTCCTGGAGCAGGGCCAGCGTCTCGTCGGTGACCAGGTTCTTGGAGTAGTCGATGCGCAGGTCACCGACGCGCACGACGTACCGCTCCGCCCGTCCCGGGTCCGCGGCGAACAACTCGCGCAGGTCCGGGTGCAGCAGCGCGCCCGCGCGGTGGTCCTCCAGGGCGGTCCACTCCGGCCGCCGGGTGAGCTTGGGTGAGTCAGACATGGACGGGGGTCTCCTTGGTGGCCTCGCCGCGCAGGGCGATGGCGTACATCTCGTCCGCGTCGAGGCGCCTGAGCTCCTCGGCGATGAGTTCGGAGGTGGGACGGACCTTCAGCGCGAGGGAGCGCGGGGGCTGGCCGGGCAGGGTGAGCGTGGCGAGCGGGCCTTCCGGACGGTCGATGACGATCTCGCCGTTCGCGGTGCCGAGACGGACGGCGGTGATGACCGGGCCGTCGGTGACCACGCGGTCGACGCGCACGTCCAGCCTGGCCTCCAGCCAGCGTGCCAGCAGTTCGGCGGCCGGGTTGTCGGCCTCGGCCTCCACGGCCGCCGAGATCACCGGCACCCGGGCCTGGTCCAGCGCCGCGGCCAGCATCGAGCGCCACAGCGTCAGCCGGGTCCAGGCGAGGTCGGTGTCGCCGGGCGCGTAGGAGCGGACCCGGGCCTGCAGCACCTCCATGGGGTGCTCGACCGCGTACAGGTCGGTGATCCGGCGCTGGGCCAGCGCGCCGAGCGGGTCCTTCGCGGGGTTGTCCGGCGCGTCCACCGGCCACCACACGACGACGGGGGCGTCCGGCAGCAGCAGCGGCAGCACGACCGAGTCGGCGTGCTCGGACACCTCGCCGTACATGCGCAGCACCACCGTCTCGCCGGTGCCGGCCTCGGAACCCACCCGGACCTCGGCGTCGAGGTGCGAGCGGGTGCGGTCGCGCAGGTTGCGGGCGTGCCGCTTGATCACGACCAGGGTGCGCGAGGGGTGCTCGTGCGAGGCCTCCTCGGCCGCCTTGATCGCGTCGTAGGCGTTCTCCTCGTCCGTGACGATCACCATCGTCAGGACCATGCCCACGGCCGGCGTGCCGATGGCGCGGCGGCCCTGCACCAGTGCCTTGTTGACCTTGCTTGCCGTGGTGTCGGTCAGGTCGATCCTCATGGCCTGCGCCAGCTCCGTCCGTCTCGTGCGAGCATCTCGTCGGCTTCCTCCGGGCCCCAGCTGCCCGACGCGTACTGCGCCGGCCTGCCGTGGGTGGCCCAGTACTCCTCGACCGGGTCGAGGATCCGCCAGGACTCTTCCACTTCCTGGTGACGGGGGAACAGGTTCGCGTCGCCCAGGAGGACGTCCAGGATGAGGCGCTCGTACGCCTCCGGGCTGGACTCGGTGAAGGACTCGCCGTAGGCGAAGTCCATCGACACGTCCCGGATCTCCATCGACGTGCCCGGCACCTTGGAACCGAACCGGACCGTCATGCCCTCGTCGGGCTGGACGCGGATGACGATCGCGTTCTCGCCGAGTTCCTCGGTGGCGGTGGTGTCGAAGGGGGAGTGCGGGGCGCGCTGGAAGACGACCGCGATCTCGGTCACCCGGCGGCCGAGCCGCTTGCCGGTGCGCAGGTAGAAGGGGACGCCCGCCCAGCGGCGGTTGTCGATCCCCAGCTTGATCGCGGCGTAGGTGTCGGTCGCGGAGGCCGGGTCGATGCCCTCCTCCTCCAGGTAGCCGGGCACCTGCGCGCCGCCCTGCCAGCCGCCCGCGTACTGCCCGCGCACGGTGTGGGTGCCGAGGTTCTCCGGCAGCCGCACCGCACGGAAGACCTTGAGCTTCTCGGTGAGCAGCGACTCCGCGTCGAACGCGGCCGGCTCCTCCATGGCCGTCAGGGCCATGAGCTGCAGCAGGTGGTTCTGGATGACGTCGCGGGCGGCGCCGATGCCGTCGTAGTAGCCGGCCCGGCCGCCGATGCCGATGTCCTCGGCCATGGTGATCTGCACGTGGTCCACGTAGGACCGGTTCCAGATCGGCTCGTACATCTGGTTGGCGAAGCGCAGCGCCAGGATGTTCTGGACGGTCTCCTTGCCGAGGTAGTGGTCGATGCGGAAGACCTGGTCCGGCTCGAACACCTCGTGCACGATCGCGTTCAGGTCGCGAGCGCTCGCCAGGTCGTGGCCGAACGGCTTCTCGATCACCGCGCGGCGCCAGGAACCCTCCGGGGCGTCGGCCAGCCCGTGCCTCTTCAGCTGCTGGACGACCTTGGGGAAGAACTTCGGCGGCACGGAGAGGTAGAAGGCGTAGTTGCCGCTGGTGCCGCGGGAGGCGTCCAGCTCCTCGACGGACTTGCGCAGCTGTTCGAACGCGGAGTCGTCGTCGAAGTCGCCGGGGATGAAACGCATGCCCTCGGCGAGCTGCTGCCAGACCTCCTCGCGGAACGGCGTGCGCGCGTGCTCCTTGACCGCGTCGTGCACGACCTCGGCGAAGTCCTGGTCCTCCCAGTCCCGGCGGGCGAAGCCGACCAGGGAGAAGCCCGGCGGCAGCAGACCGCGGTTGGCCAGGTCGTACACGGCGGGCATCAGCTTCTTGCGGGACAGGTCGCCGGTGACGCCGAATATGACCAGGCCGGACGGGCCGGCGATGCGCGGGAGACGGCGGTCGCGGGCGTCGCGCAGGGGGTTGCTCCAGTCGAGGGGCGCCACGGCCTCGGCGGCCTTCTCGTCCGCCCCGCCCCGGACGTCCTGCCCCTCCTTGGAAGGCTTGGCCCCCTTGGCCTTCTTGGCCTCGGCGGCCGCCCCGGCCGTCCGGGCGCCCTCGGGCCGCTCGGCCTTCGGGACCCCGGCGGCCTCCTGGGCCGACCGGGCCTCCTTCGCTTCCTTCGTCGCCTTGGTCTCGTCAACCGTCACAGCGGGAAGCTCCTCGCTCATTCCCCGTCAACTCCCTTGTCGTTGAGGGACTTCGTCACGGCGTCGAGCAGGTCCTGCCAGGCCACCTCGAACTTGGCGACGCCCTCCTGCTCCAGCTGCTCCACCACCTCGTCGTAGGAGATGCCGAGCCGCTCCACGGCCGCGAGGTCGGCCCGGGCCTGGGCGTAGCCACCGGTGACCGTGTCGCCCTGGACGTCGCCGTGATCGGCGGTGGCGTTCAGGGTGGCCTCCGGCATCGTGTTCACGGTGCCGGGAGCGACCAGCTCCTCCACGTACAGGGTGTCCCGATATGCCGGATCCTTCACACCGGTGGACGCCCACAGGGGGCGCTGGCGGGTGGCGCCGGTCCCGGCCAGGGCGGTGAAGCGGCCGCCGGCGAAGACCTCCTCGTACGCCTCGTAGGCCAGTCGCGCGTTGGCCAGGGCCGCCTTCCCCTTCAGGGCGAGGGCCTCCTCGGTGCCCAGCAGCGTCAGCCGCTTGTCGATCTCGCTGTCGACGCGGGAGACGAAGAAGGAGGCGACGGAGTGGATGCCGGACAGGTCGAGCCCGGCCGCCTGCGCCTTCTCCAGTCCGGCGAGGTAGGCGTCCATGACCTCGCGGTAGCGCTCCAGGGAGAAGATCAGCGTGACGTTGACGCTGATGCCGGCGCCGATCACCTCGGTGATCGCCGGGAGTCCGGCCCTGGTCGCCGGGATCTTGATCATCACGTTGGGGCGGTCGACCAGCCAGGCCAGCTGGCGGGCCTCGGCGATCGTCGCCGCCGTGTCGTGGGCGAGGCGCGGGTCCACCTCGATGGAGACCCGGCCGTCCCGGCCGCCGGTGGCGTCGTACACCGGACGCAGCACGTCGGCCGCGGCGCGGACGTCGGCGGTGGTCATCATGCGGACCGCCTCGTCGACGGTGACGCCCCGCACGGCCAGGTCGGCGAGCTGGTCCTCGTAGCCCTCGCCGGAGCCGATGGCGGCCTGGAAGATGGACGGGTTCGTGGTGACGCCGACGACGTTCCTCGTCCCGATCAGCTCGGCGAGGTTGCCGGACTCGATCCGGCTGCGGGACAGATCGTCCAGCCAGATGGAGACGCCCTCGTCGGACAGGCGCTTGAGTGCTCCCGCGGTCGCGGTTACTTCGGTCACTGTGATCCTCTTCTTTCTGGCGTTGCGATCAACCGCGGGTGGCGGCGACGGATTCCCGGGCCGCGGCGGCGACGTTCTCGGCGGTGAAGCCGTACTCGGTGAACAGGGTCCCGGCGTCGGCGGAGGCGCCGAAGTGCTCCAGGGAGACGATGCGTCCGGCGTCGCCCACGAAGCGGTACCAGGTCAGGGCGATCCCGGCCTCGACGGCCACCCGGGCCTTCACGGACGGCGGCAGGACGCTCTCGCGGTACTCGCGGGGCTGCTCCTCGAACCACTCCACGGACGGCATGGAGACCACCCGGGCGCCGATGCCCTCGGCCTCCAGGGCCTCCCGGGCGGCGACGGCGAGCTGCACCTCGGAGCCGGTGGCGATGAGGATGACGTCCGGGGTGTCCGTGGAGGACTCCTTCAGGACGTAGCCGCCGCGTGCCGCGTCCGGGTTCGGCTCGTAGGTCGGTACGCCCTGCCGGGTGAGGGCGAGGCCGTGCGGGGCCGGGTCGGTGGAGTGGCGCTTGAGGATCTCGGCCCAGGCGATCGCGGTCTCGTTGGCGTCGGCCGGACGGACGACGTTCAGACCGGGAATCGCACGCAGCGCGGCCAGGTGCTCGACCGGCTGGTGGGTGGGGCCGTCCTCGCCCAGGCCGATGGAGTCGTGCGTCCACACGTACGTCACCGGCAGCTGCATCAGGGCCGACATGCGGACGGCGTTGCGCATGTAGTCGGAGAAGACCAGGAACGTGCCGCCGTAGACGCGGGTGTTGCCGTGCAGGGCGATGCCGTTCATCTCCGCGGCCATCGAGAACTCGCGGATGCCGAAGTGGACGGTGCGGCCGTAGGGGTCGGCCTCCGGCAGCGGGTTGCCCTCGGGCAGGAAGGAGCTGGTCTTGTCGATCGTGGTGTTGTTGGAGCCGGCCAGGTCGGCGGAGCCGCCCCACAGCTCGGGGAGCACCGGGCCGAGCGCCTGCAGGACCTTGCCGGAGGCGGCCCGGGTGGCGACCGCCTTGCCGGGCTCGAACACCGGCAGGGCGTCCTGCCAGCCCTCGGGCAGCCGGCCCGCGACCACGCGGTCGAACAGCTCGGCGCGCTCCGGCTGGGCGCCGCGCCACTTGTCGAGCCGCTTGTCCCAGGCGGCGTGCGCCTCGGCGCCCCGGTCCAGGGCCCCCCGGGTGTGGGCGAGGACGTCGTCGGCGACCTCGAAGGACTTCTCCGGGTCGAAGCCGAGGACCCGCTTGGTGGCCGCGACCTCGTCCTCGCCGAGGGCCGAGCCGTGGGACGCCTCGGTGTTCTGGGCGTTCGGGGCGGGCCAGGCGATGATCGTGCGCATCGCGACGATCGAGGGGCGCCCGGTCTCGGCCCGCGCCGCCTTCAGCGCCGCGTACAGCGCGTGCACGTCGATGTCGCCGTTCGCGGCGGGCTCGACGCGCTGCACGTGCCAGCCGTACGCCTCGTAGCGCCCCAGCACGTCCTCGGAGAAGGCGGTGGCGGTGTCGCCCTCGATGGAGATGTGGTTGTCGTCGTAGAGGAGGACGAGGTTGCCGAGCTTCTGGTGGCCGGCCAGCGACGACGCCTCGGCGGAGACGCCCTCCTGGAGGTCGCCGTCGGAGACGATCGCCCAGATCGTGTGGTCGAACGGCGACTCGCCCGCGGGGGCCTCCGGGTCGAACAGGCCGCGCTCGTAGCGGGCGGCCATCGCCATGCCGACCGCGTTGGCGACGCCCTGGCCCAGCGGGCCGGTGGTGGTCTCCACGCCCGCGGTGTGGCCGTACTCCGGGTGGCCGGGCGTCTTCGAGCCGTGCGTGCGGAACGCCTTCAGGTCGTCCAGCTCCAGCTCGTAGCCGGCGAGGTAGAGCTGGGTGTAGAGCGTCAGCGAGGTGTGGCCGGGGGAGAGGACGAAGCGGTCACGGCCGGTCCACTCCGGGTCGGCGGGATCGTGACGCATCAACTTCTGAAAGATCGTGTACGCGGCAGGGGCCAGGCTCATCGCGGTGCCCGGGTGGCCGTTGCCGACCTTCTGCACGGCATCGGCCGCGAGAATGCGGGCGGTGTCGACGGCACGCCGGTCGAGTTCGGTCCATTCGAAGCTGTCCGCTGTCTGCGTGCTCATCTTCAAGAAATCCTCGATAGGAGCGAAGTTGCTGGTCTGACGTGTTCAAACTTAAAAGTATGACTTTTGAGAGTGAAGGTCGGAGTGTGCCAGCCTGTGGTGAAACTGGGACACGCCCCGGGGCTCCGGCGCCCGAGCGAGACGGCACGAGAAGGACATGGCGGACGAACACATCCAAGACGGCGACGGCGGTGGTGGCGACGGGATCAGAACCTTCCCCTTCCCGGTCGGTCTCAGCGTCCTCGGCGTCGGCATGCAGGTCGGCCCGATGGGCACCGGCCGCACCTGGCACGCCGATGTGCCGCTGCACCGCGTGCACCGCATCGACTTCCACGTCGTCATGCTGTTCACCGGCGGCCCGGTCCGCCACATGATCGACTTCGCCGAGTACGAGGCGACGGCCGGCGACCTGCTGTGGATCCGCCCCGGACAGGTCCACCGCTTCTCGCCGACAAGCGAGTACCGCGGAACGGTGCTGACCATGCAGCCCGGCTTCCTGCCCCGCGCCACCGTCGAGGCCACCGGCCTCTACCGCTACGACCTGCCGCCCCTGCTCCGCCCCGACGAGGCGCAGCTCACCGGTCTGACGGCGGCGCTGGAGCATCTGCGGCGCGAGTACGAGGACGCCACGACCCTGCCGCTGAGCCTGCACACGGCGGTCCTGCGCCACTCGCTGTCGGCGTTCCTGCTGCGCCTGGCGCACCTTGCGGCCAGCTCCGCCGAGGCGGCGCGGCGGACGGACGTCCAGGGCGACACCACCTTCACCCTCTTCCGCGACGCGGTCGAGCGCGGCTTCGCCACCAACCACAGCGTCAGCGCCTACGCCGAAGCGCTCGGCTACTCCCGCCGCACCCTCGTCCGCGCGGTGCGCGCCGCGACCGGCGAGACGCCCAAGGCGTTCATCGACAAGCGCGTGGTCCTGGAGGCCAAGCGCCTCCTCGCCCACACCGACATGCCGATCGGCCGGGTCGGCGCGGCGGTCGGCTTCCCGGACGCGGCGAACTTCTCCAAGTTCTTCCACCAGCACACGGACCGGACCCCGGCGGCGTTCCGGGCGGAGCTGCGCTGACTTCCTGACATGGCGAAGGGGGCTCCACGCGCGCGTGGAGCCCCTCGGCCACTTACGGGATCAGTGCCCGAAGCCGAACCAGTTGACGTTGACGAAGTCGGCCGGCTGTCCGCTGGTGAAGGTCAGATACACGTCGTGGGTCCCCGTGACGGAGGCGATGTTCGCAGGGATCGTCCGCCACGACTGCCAGCCGCCCGTGTTGCCCACGGCGAAGCTGCCGATCGGCGTGGCGGTACGGCTGTCCAGGCGCACCTCCACCAGGCCGCTGACGCCGGAACCCGCGCCGCTCGCCACCCGGGCGGAGAACTGCCGGGCCGGGTCGGAGCCGAAGTTCACGCCCTTGTACTGCACCCAGTCGCCGTTCGCGAGGGCGCCCAGGTTCTGGCCGCCGCCCGAGTCCGAGGTGGCCTCGGTCATCACCCCGGACTGGGCGTCGTACGACTCCGCCTGGATGGTGCCGTAGGCGTCGCGGTTGCCGGTCGGCGGTGGCGTGGTACCGCTCCCACCGGACGACAGCACCTGGACGTAGTCCACGAGCATCGAGTGGCCGGGCTGGGTGCCGGCGTCGGGGCCGCCACCGAAGGCGTTCGGGAAGCCGCCGCCCATCGCCACGTTCAGGATGATGAAGTAGCCGTGGTTCGTGGCGTTGGCCCATGTCGTGGCGTCGACCTGGTTGGCGCGCACCGTGTGGAAGTTGTTGCCGTCGACGTAGAAGCGGATCTCCTCCACGCTCGTGGAGCGGTCCCAGTCCACCCGGTACGTGTGGAAACCGGCCTGGCAGGTGGCACCGGGGCACGCGGTGCTGCCGCCGATGCCGCTGGTCTCGTTGCAGGGGCCACCCGGCGAGGTGCCGCAGTGCATCGTGGCCCACACGGTGTTCAGGCCCTGGGTGTTCTCCATGATGTCGATCTCGCCGACGGCGGGCCAGTTCCAGTAGTTGCCGCGGTAGGGCCCGCCGAGCATCCAGAAGGCCGGCCAGTAACCCTTGGCCGCGGCACCGGTGACGTTCGGGACCTGGATGCGCGCCTCCACGCGCAGCTTGCCGCCGGCCGGTGGCTGGAAGTCGGTGCGCCTGGTCTCGATGCGTCCCGAGGTCCAGTTGCCGGCGGCGTCGCGCCGCGGGGTGATGCGCAGGTTGCCGCTGCCGTCGAGCGAGACGTTGTCCGCCCTGGACGTCATCGTCTCGACCTCGCCGGTGCCCCAGTTGGCGGGGCCGCCCGGGTACGAGGTCCCGGTCGCGTACTGCCAGTGGGCGGTGTTCACGCCGGAGCCCGCGGCGCCGTCGAAGTCGTCGGCGAAGACCTGGGTCCAGCCGGACGGCGGCGGGGGAGCGGAGGCGTTGGCGGACGGTCCGGTGACGGCGGTGGCCGCCGCGGCGAGGCCGAGCGTGCCGACGACGGCCACGAGGGCCCGGCGCAACGGCCGCCGTCTTGCGGGCGTGCCGGAAGGATCTCTCATGTGGGGGTGCCTCTCGGTGTGCGGGAGCGGTGAGCACGAACGCCCCCGAGACGCGCACGGGGGCGTGAGAGCGCTCTCAGAGTGCGCCCAATGTGCTCTCCGGTCCTCCGGCCGTCAAGAGGTGAAGCCGAGAAAGTCGTTTTGCCGCAAGGGAGTTCATCCCGCGAATGGCCGATACGGGCCTGCGGGACCCTGCGTGGCGGCTCAGGCGCCGCCGAGTGCGCTGCCGGCCTTCCACTTCTTCCACGACAGGTTCCAGCCGTTCAGACCGTTGGCCGGGTCGACGGTCCGCCCGCCCGAGTTCTTCACGATCACCACGTCGCCGAGCCGGGAACCCGTGTAGAACGCGTGGCCCGCCGTGGCCTCGTCGTCCCCGCCCTTGGCGTCGTGCAGGCCGATGCAGCCGTGCGTGCTGTTGCCGTGTCCGAAGACCGAGGCGGAGGTCCAGTAGTTGCCGTGGACGAACGTGCCCGAGGTGGTCAGGCGCTGGGCGTGCGGCACGTCCGCGATGTCGTACTCGTGGCCGAGTCCGACCGTCGAGGACTCCATCCGGGTCTCCTCCAGCCGCTCGCTGATCACCATGATCCCGGACCAGGTGGTGTGGTCGGCGTCCCCGCCGGTGACCGGATAGGTGGCGACCGTCTTGCCGTCCCGCTTGACGGTCATCCGTTTCTTGGCCAGGTCGACGGTGCTGATCTGCGCGCGGCCGATCGTGAAGGAGATGTCCTCCGACCGGGCGCCGTAGACGCCGTCGGCGGCCCGCACGCCCGCGAGGCGCAGGCGCACCGTGACCTTCGTGCCGGACGCCCAGTACTTCTTGGGACGGAAGTCGAGCCGGGTGTCCCCGAACCAGTGGCCGACCACCTCGACGCCCGGGTCGGCGGTGACCGTGATCGCCCGCTCGACCGCGGCCTTGTTCGTCACGGCGTGCGAGAAGGTGATCGACACCGGCATGCCCACGCCGTACGTGCCGCCCGCCTCGGGGGTGACGGAGGCGGTCAGCGTCTTCCCGGCGGCAGTGGGGGTCCCCTCGGCCGCCCTCGCCGGACCGCCGCCCAGACCGATCAGTGCCGCCGCGACCGGCACGGCGCCGAGCGCGGCGAGCACCCCGCGCCGGGACCACCCGGTCTGCTGGTCGGCCCGGTCGGGTATGTGGGGGGTGCTCACGGCATGCGGCCTTTCTGTGACGAGTCGAGCGATGTGTGCAGTCTGCACCGTATATCTGGGTAGACCCTGTGTGCGCCCGTCAAGGGGCTGTGACCGCTGTGAGAAATGTGGCAGGCAGGTACAGAATGCGGCAGGTGACTCTCCGTGGCCGAACGGCTGCGGGTGTCGGCGTGGCTTCTCCGCCCGCACGCCGAACCGCCGGTGCGCCCGACGCGGCGGCCGAGCAGCGCCACCGGTGCGGGCTGCCCGCGGTCGCCGGGGAGGACCGTCGGGACCCGGTAGGGAGCGGCGGGCCCCAGGGCGACGACGGGTGTGCCGACCGCGACGACGGGTGTGCCGACCGCGGCGGTGAGGTGGGCCGGGCCGGTGGAGCCGGTGACGAGTACGTCGGCGGAGCGCAGGACACCCGCGAGCGACCGTGGCGTCGTCCGCCTGGGCCGGCAGCATCCGTACGACCGCGGGTTCTCGATCGGCACCGCCAGGGTGAGGCCAAGCCCCCGGGCCGCGGGCGGCGCCGGGCGCCCGGGGCCGTCAGTGGGCGGAGGCGGAGCGGCCTCCCGGTCGCACGCCGCCGTCGGGCCGCCACCCCAGTGCCCGTGAGATCCCCCGCGCCGCCAGCCGGACCGCCGGGACGAGCGTCGGGACGCACGCGTCGGCGTGCGGCACGACGACCGAGACGGCGGCGGCCACCGTACCGTCCTGCCCGCGCACCGGAGCCGCCACCGACAGGGCGTCGTCGGTGACCTGACGGTCGCTCACGGCCGCGCCCACCCGCCGTACTTCGGCCAGTACCCGGCGC
This sequence comes from Streptomyces viridiviolaceus, assembly GCF_014650995.1. Classification (GTDB taxonomy): domain Bacteria; phylum Actinomycetota; class Actinomycetes; order Streptomycetales; family Streptomycetaceae; genus Streptomyces; species Streptomyces viridiviolaceus. The sequence goes on along the minus strand of NZ_BMWA01000001.1, from coordinate 114,108 downwards.
AGCCGCGACGGGTCGGTGATCGTGTACGGGGTGAAGGAGGCGAGCGGAGCGGCGCAGTACGCCTGCTGGAACTCCGGGTCGCCGTGCGCCAGCAGCGCGAGCCCGACCCCGGTGGCGTGCAGCGGCCAGCGTGCCCCCACGCGGATGTGCACGCCCACCGCCGACCGCCCCGACAGCCACTCGATGTAGACGACCTCGTCGCCGTCCCGTACCGCCAACTGCACGTTCTCGTGCGTCGCTTCGTACAGGTCCTCCAGGTACGGCAGGGCGACCTGCCGCAGCGCCAGACCGCGCGGGGCGAGCGCGGCGACCTCCCACAGTCGCAGGCCGACGTGGTAGACGCCGGACTCGTCCCGCTCCAGGGCGCCCCACTCGGTGAGCGCGGCCACCAGCCGGTGCGCGGTGGTCAGGCTCAGCCCGGCCCGCCGGCTGATGTCCGTCAGGCACAGGGCCGGGTGCTCGTGGTCGAACGCGGCGAGCACGGACAGCAGCCGGTCGGGCGCGGTGGGGGCGCCCCCGCGCGAGCGAGGCCGGGAGTGGGGCAGGGCGTTCATGGCCGGGCGTCTTCCGGGTGGGCGAGGTCGTAGGGGCGAGGGTACGACGCCGGGTGGTGGGTGAGATAGCGGGCTTCGGAGGCCGGATCCGCAGTGCGGGCGCGGGCGTTGAGGGCGGCGGGCGAGGCGTCCCAGTGGCCGGTGTCGAGCCGGTGCTCCAGTGTGTGCAGGGCGCCCACCGTCTCGCCGGGGGTGAAGGTGCAGTGGCCGGGGCCGCCGACGTACGCCTGGCGCAGCAGCGGCCGGGAACCGGCGGCGGTGGCGGCCCGCCGGTAGGCGCTCTCGGCCTGTACGGGGATCAGCGCGTCCCCGGTGGTGTGGATCATCAGCTGGGGATCGGTCAGCCGGCCGGTGAGGACGCTGGTGTCGCGCATCCACCGCACGGCGCGGGGGTCGGCGGCGATCCGGGGCGCGCGGTTCAGCGCGGCGAGGTCGGCGCCGAGGGACGCCCCCGCCTCCTTGTACAGCTCGGTGACCTCCTTGTACAGCGGTGACCCGCGCAGCATGGCCGTGTAGTCGACGCCCGTGTTCCAGGAGGGGTTGCCGCCGGCGCGGCTCTCGGCCTCCTGCCGCCAGCCGAAGGCGGGCTGCTGGAGGAGTCCGCGGACGGCCGTGTACTGGTTGGCCTGCCGGGCGGCCCAGTCCCTCGGGCCGGGCTCGGTCTGCGTGGTGTCGTTGTGGCCGGGGATGTTGTGCAGGGCGGCGGCCAGGGCGATGCGGGCGCGGCCCCCGGGGGTGCGCTGGGCGGCGTCGGTCGCCGCGGTGAGCGCCTCGGCGGCGGCGCGCGCGGAGTCCTGGCCGGTGAATCCCGTGAGCCGGATGCCGGAGTCGGGGGCGAGCAGCGTGCGCAGCGCGAACACCGGGTCCAGCGTGCTGTTCCAGTTGGCGACGCCGCCCTGCACCAGACCGCACATCGCCAGTGAGCCGTCGAACCGGTCGCCGTGCCGCTCGGCGAGTGCCGTGGTGACGAGGCCGCCGTAGGACGTGCCCCAGGCGAGCGTCCGCCGGGCCGGTCCGTACCGCTCGGTGAACAGGTCCAGCGTGGCGAGCTGGTCGGGAACGGCCTCCGTCAGGGCCCAGCCGGTCGTCGCGTAGGACGAGCCGATGAGCGCGTACCCGGCGGCCAGCAGCTTGCCGCGGGTGTCCGTGTCGGGCGCGTTGCGGGCCGGGTTGGGGGAGCCGGCAGGTGTGTAGCCGTGGCTGTAGAGCAGGACGGTGCCGTTCCAGCCGGCGGGTACGTCCATCACGTAGGCGGCGCCGGACGGGAGCCGTCCCTCGACGTGGGCGTCGGCGGGCACGGCGGCCTGCGCGGGCAGGGCGGTCGCCGCGAACAGGGCGACGGCCGGCAGGACGAGGCGGATCCTCAACGCGGGGTTCCTTCCGGGGCGGGGGAGGGCGCGGCGGCCTGGGACGCGCGGGAGTCGAGGGTGTCGGTGTGCGTCTCCCGCATCCGCCACACGGTGAGGGCGGTGATCGCGGCGCCGGCGCACAGCAACAGGGCGACGGGCGTGCTGCCACCGCCGTACGAGGCGACGAGGCTGCTCGCGATCAGCGGTGAGAACCCGGCGCCGATCAAGGTCGCGGCCTGGTAGCCGAGGGAGGCGCCGGTGTAGCGGACCTCGGTGCCGAACAGCTCGGTGAGCAGGGCGCCGAGCGGTCCGTACATCGTGGACTGGGCGACGCCGTGGCCGAGGACGAGGGCGAGGATCAGCAGGCCGGGCGAGCCGGAGTCCACCAGGGCGAGCACCGGGAAGGCGAGGGCCGCGCAGGCGACGGCACCGGCGAGGACGACGGGGCGGCGGCCGACCCGGTCGGACAGCGCGGAGGCGGCGGGCAGGACGGCCAGGGCCACGCAGGAGGCGACGGTCACCGCGGTGAGGACCTGCGGGCGGCTGTAGCCCTGGTCAACGGCGTACGAGATCATGAAGCCGGTCAGCAGTGACTGCGCGGTGAAAGCGCCGATGCCGACGCAGGCGGCCAGCAGCACGGGCTTCGGCCGGCGCAGCACCTCCACGACCGGCGGCCGGGCCACCGGCGCCCGGCGCCCCTGCGCGAACAGCGGGCTCTCCGCCACCTTCAGCCGCACGAACAGACCGACGGCCAGCAGGACGACGCTGAGCAGGAACGGAACCCGCCAGCCCCAGGAGCGGAAGTCGTCGTCCGGCAGGGCGGAGACGAGGGCGACGACGCCGGCGGAGAGCACGGAGCCGAGTGGGGCGCCGAGCTGGGTGAAGCTGGACCACAGGCCGCGCCGGTCGCCCTGGGTGCGTTCGGCGTGCTCGACGACCATCAGGGTGGCGCCGCCCCACTCGCCGCCGATCGCGAGGCCCTGCACCACGCGCAGGGCGACCAGCAGCACCGGCGCCCACACGCCGATCGCGTCGTACGTCGGCAGCAGGCCGATGAGGAAGCTGCCGCCGCCCATCAGGGCCATGGTCAACAGCATCATCGACTTGCGGCCGATCCGGTCGCCGAAGTGCCCGAAGACGATGCCGCCCAGCGGCCGGGCCACGTAGCCCGCGGCGAAGGTGCCGAAGGCCGCGACGGTGCCGACCGCGGGGTCGGCGCCGGGGAAGAACAGATCGCCGAAGACCAGCGCGGCGACGGTGCCGTAGACGAGGAAGTCGTAGAACTCGACGGTGGTGCCGAGCAGGCCGGACAGGGCGACGCGGCGCAACTGGCTGTTGTCCGGGGACGGTTGGCGGGCGGACGAGGGGGAGGGGGACGGCTGCACGGTGAGCTCCCTGGGGACGGTGCCGATGCCCGGGAAGTTAGGCAGTAAATCTTCAGCCGTCAATCATTTGCACAACATCACTTCAGTCCGTCCCCCGCGATGCGCAGCAGCAGGGCGTGCAGGGTCTGCCGTTCGGCCGCGTCGAGCGGGCCGAGGAGATCGTTCGTCACGTGCGTCCCCGCCTGGCCGGTGTCCTGCAGGAAGGCCCGTCCCCCGGCGGTGAGGACGACGATCCGGCTGCGCCGGTCGCCGGGGGACGGCCGGCGTTCGGCGAAGCCCAGCTCCTCCAGGTCGTCGACCAGGCCTCGCCCGTGAGGGGATCCCGCGCGTGCCCGGCATCGATTCCACCGGCGAGGCGGCCGTCGTCACCGGCAGCGGCCTGCGTCTCGACGCGCCGGTGGGGGCCGGCTCGCGGAGGTCACGGAGGCGGCCGGCGGGTGCGGATCGCCGTCGACGGCATGCACGGTCGAGACCGAGGGTGGCGCCGGGCCGATGGCGGTGGCGCGAAGCCCGTCGCGGTTCTACGCCTCGGCCTCGCGGACCGGCACGAGGTCGAGCAGGCGCCGCGCGGCGTCCAGGGCGGGCGGGGTCAGCCGGTCGTACACCGTCCGGAACGTCTCCTCGGCCTGCTCGGCCGGCCAGCCGTCCGGCAGGTGCTCGACCGGCAGCCGGGGGTCGCGGCGGATGAGCCCGAGCCACTCGGTCTGCATCCGCAGCCGCAGCACGAGTGCCTCGTCGCCGTCCGGCGTCCGCACCCCGCAGGGCTGCCAGTGCCGGACGAACGCCTCGTACGACGCCGACAGGTCGGACAGCTCCCAGGTCTCCTCGATCATCGCGCCGATGTCCATGCCGGCGTCGGCGTGTGCGCGGAACACCTTGACGTGGGCGGACAGGCCCAGTTCGGCCACCAGCTGCGACACGTCGACCTCGCCGGGCGCGATCCACAGCCCGTTGAACAGCGGCCCGAACCCGGACCAGGCCAGCTGGGAGCGCAGGTCGTGCCGCTGGCGCTGCCAGGACTCCGGCAGCGAGAAACCGAGCAGTGTCCAGGTGCCGTCCCACTGCCGGTTGACGGCGCCGGTGTGCCAGATGCGCCGCTCGCCGTCGCGCAGCACGGCCTCCGAACGCCCGGTCAGCCCGAAGTACATGCGGCGGCCCTCGCGCTGGCGGCGCAGCAACCCCCGGCCCACCATGCGGGTCAGCGTCGAACGGGTCGCCTGCTCGCCGATCCCGGCCCGCGCGAAGACGTCGATCACACTGCCGGAGTACACGCAGACGTCCCGGCCCAGCACCTGGTCGCCCAGGAACGTCAGCATCAGGGACTGCGGTCGCGGCGAGTCTTCACGCATCACGCGGCCACGGTACCTCCGGCCGGGGCGTGCCATGATCGGCGCCAGCAGGAAGGCGGGCGCGCGACGGAAGGGCACGGACGTGAGGCTGACGATTCTGGGCGGCGGCGGTTTCCGGGTGCCGCTCGTGTACGGGGCGCTCCTCGGGGACCGCGCCGAGGGACGCGTGACCCACGTCGTGCTGCACGACCTGGACGCGGCGCGGCTGTCGGCGGTGTCCCGGGTCCTGGCCGAGCAGGCCGCGGGAGTGCCCGACGCGCCCGAGGTCACCGCCACGACCGACCTGGACGAGGCGCTGCGCGGCGCCGACTTCGTGTTCTCCGCGATCCGCGTCGGCGGCCTCCAGGGGCGCGCCGACGACGAACGGGTGGCGCTCGCCGAAGGCGTCCTCGGCCAGGAGACCGTCGGTGCGGGCGGCATCGCGTACGGACTGCGGACCGTGCCCGTCGCCGTCGACATCGCGCGCCGCGTGGCCCGGCTGGCACCCGACGCCTGGGTCATCAACTTCACCAACCCGGCCGGACTGGTCACCGAGGCCATGTCCCGGCACCTCGGCGACCGCGTCATCGGCATCTGCGACTCGCCGGTCGGCCTCGGCCGCCGCATCGCCCGCGTGCTCGGCGCCGACCCGGACCAGGCGTGGATCGACTACGTCGGCCTCAACCACCTCGGCTGGGTGCGCGGCCTGCGCGTCGCCGGCCGTGACGAACTGCCGCGCCTGCTCGCCGACCCCGCCCTGCTCGGCTCCTTCGAGGAGGGCCGGCTCTTCGGCCCCGAATGGCTCGGCTCCCTCGGCGCGATCCCCAACGAGTACCTGCACTACTACTACTTCAACCGGGAAGCCGTACGCGCCTACCGGACCGCCGAACGGACCCGCGGCGCGTTCCTGCGCGACCAGCAGGAACGCTTCTACGCGGAGGCGGGTCGCGCCGACGTCTCCGCCCTGGAGCTGTGGGACCGCACCCGCGCCGAGCGCGAGGCCACCTACATGGCCGAGAACCGTCAGGCGGCGGGCGCGGGCGAGCGAGAGGCGGACGACCTGTCGGGCGGCTACGAGAAGGTGGCACTGGCGCTGATGCGGGCCGTCGCCCGGAACGAGCGCGCCACCCTGATCCTCAACGTCCGCAACCGCGGCACGCTCTGCGTCCTCGACCCCGAGGCCGTCGTCGAGGTCCCCTGTCTGGTCGACGCGAACGGCGCCCACCCGATGGCCGTCGATCCGCTGCCGGGCCACGCCACCGCGCTGGTCTGCGCCGTCAAGGCCGTCGAGCGGGACGTCCTGGCGGCGGCCGAGTCCGGCTCCCGCGCGACGGCCGTGCGGGCCTTCGCCCTGCATCCGCTGGTCGACTCGGTAGCCGTGGCCCGGCGACTCGTCGACGGCTACACCGCCGTCCACCCGGGCCTTGCGTACCTCAGGTAGTCCGTACGGGAATCCCGCCGCGCGTGGCGCAAGCGGGGCCGGTCCCGGGGCGGGGCCGACGGGCCGGCCGGCGCGTACGCAAACGCGCGGCGGATCAGCTACTTCCCCGGTCCGGTGGGACAACCCGGACCGGCCCGCTGCCCGGGCGCCCGCGTGCTACGCGGACGCCCCGGCTGCCGGGTCCGGCGCTGTCGCCGGGGCGACCAGAGGTGCGGCCGGACCGGCCGCGGCCAGGACGGGCGGGGCGGCCGGCCACGCGTGGTCCGCCCGCTGGTGCGGTACCGGTACCGGCCGCAGCGGACGCGGCCCCGACACCACCGAGTAGTCCTGGCCCAGGAACGGCGGCTCCATCTCGCCCGGGTCGTCGCCGAGCGCCAGCCGCACGGCCGCCCACGGGGCGTTGACACCGCACAGCGACAGCTGGTGCAGCCCGCCGGCCGGACGGGTGTTGACGTCCATCAGGACGGGCCGGTCGCCGTACATCCGGAACTGCACGTTGGACAGGTGGTGCAGGCCGAACGTCTCGGCGATCCGCCGCGCCGGCCCCAGCCACTGCTCGTGCAGCGTGAACCCGCGGCGACGGCCGTTCTTGGTGCGGCCCACCGCCAGCCGCACCCGGTTGTCGGGACCGGTCAGCAGGTCCACGGACACCTCCGGCTGCTCCAGCCGCGGCATCACCAGCCAGTCGACCGGCCCCTGCGCGGACCGCAGCGCCTGGACGACCAGGTCCAGCGGCACGTACGGACTCGGAAACCCGCTCAGCTGCACCATCGAGAAGGCGTCCCGAGTGACCACCCGGAAACCGACCCCGCCCGCGCCGGCCGCGGGCTTGAAGCACGCCCTGTGGCCCAGCTCCTCCAACTCCTCCACCGCGCGGACGAGTTCGGCGGCCGTACGGACCCGCCACCAGGGGGGCACCGGCACCCCGGCGGCCCGGACGGCCTCGTAGGCGATCACCTTGTCGTGGAAGACGGCCACCGCCTCCGGGGACGGCGCGAGCAGTGCCGTGCCGACCGCCTCGAACTCGGCGCGGTGCGCGACGATCGCCGCCTGGTGCAGCCGGGGCACGAACACGTCGATGCCGCGGCGCGCGCACTGGTCCAGCGCGAACTCCACGTAGGCGGCCGGGGACAGGCCCTCCGGCTCCAGGTCGGCGGTGTCGGCGGCGGCCAGCACGGGGGAGTCCGGGTCGCCGTGCGTGGCATGGATCTCGACCGCCCGGGCGTCGGGATTTCTCCGCAGCTGATCCATGAAGAAGACGTTCTCCGCGTACGTACGGTTGAGCCAGACGCGTACGCGAGAAGTCATGCAGGCCGCCTTTCGGGTTCGCGGGCAGGGCGAAGCAGGCCGTGCCCGGCCGGGGGGTTGGAGGGACACCGAGCCGCCCTGCGCGAAGGGGAGTCGTGGCGGGTGGTGTTGGGGCGATCATAGGGGTTCGAGGGGCGCCTCGTGCAACGCGCGTGATACAGGGGCGTCAACGCGGCACACGGGGTTCCGCCCGTCACGGCGCGGCCCGGATCCGACCGCCCTTGTCCGCGGGTTCCGGATGTGATCTCTTGGTGCCGAACACGGGTGTGTCGGGCCCTCACGGAGGCCCGGAGACGGGGGAGACGTGCTCGAAAGAGAAGAGCGGGGAACGACGTCCACGGCCGCTGGTTCCGGCCGGCTGTGGGCCGTGAGCGACCTGCACATCGGCTACGCGGAGAACCGCGCCCTGGTCGAGAAGATGCGTCCCGAATCGGACGACGACTGGCTCCTGGTCGCCGGTGACGTGGCGGAGACCGTGGAGGACATCCGCTGGGCGCTGAAGACGCTCGCCGGCCGCTTCCATCGGGTCGTCTGGGTTCCCGGCAACCACGAACTGTGGACCCACCCGAAGGACGCCGTCACCCTGCGCGGTGTCGCCCGCTACCAGCACCTCGTCGAGATGTGCCGCGACCTGGGCGTGACGACGCCCGAGGACCCCTACCCCGTCTGGCGGGGCGCCGGCGGACCGGCGGTCGTCGCACCCCTGTTCCTGCTCTACGACTACTCGTTCCTGCCGGCCGGCTGCGCCACCAAGGACGAGGGGCTGACGTACGCCCACGGCACCGGCGTCGTGTGCAACGACGAGTTCCTGCTGCACCCCGACCCGCACCCGAGCAGGGAGGACTGGTGCCGGGCGCGGGTCGCCGAGACCGAGCGCAGGCTCGCCGCACTGCCCGCCGAGCTGCCGACGATCCTGGTCAACCACTACCCGCTGGACCGGCACCCCACCGAGGTCCTGTGGTACCCCGAGTTCGCCATGTGGTGCGGCACCCGGCTGACCGCCGACTGGCACCGCCGCTTCCGGGTCGACACCATGGTCTACGGCCATCTCCACATCCCGCGGACCACCTGGCACGAGGGCGTCCGCTTCGAGGAGGTGTCGGTGGGCTACCCCCGCGAGTGGCGCAAACGGCCGCAGCCGCCGGGACGGCTGCGGCGCATCCTGCCCAGAGAGGACGACGCCCGGTGATCGAGGAACTGCTGCCCGACGCGGTCGTCGCCGTGGAGGCCCACGGCAAGGACGAGACCGGACACACGCCGCTGTACCCCGAGGAGGCGGCGCTCGTGGCCCAGGCGGTCGCCAAGCGGCGCCGCGAGTTCACCGTCGTCCGCTCCTGTGCCCGCCGGGCCATGGAGAAACTCGGCGTGTCCCCGCAGCCCGTCCTGCCCGGCGAACGCGGCGCGCCGCGCTGGCCGGACGGTGTGGTCGGCAGCATGACCCACTGCGACGGCTACGCCGCCGCGGCCCTGGCCCGCGCCACCGACCTGGCCTCCCTCGGCATCGACGCCGAACCCGCCGGGCCGCTCCCGGACGGCGTGCTGCCCAGCGTGTCCCTGCCCGGCGAGGCCGACCGGCTGCGGCGGCTGGCCGCGGAGCGTCCCGGGGTGCACTGGGACCGGCTGCTGTTCAGCGCCAAGGAGTCCGTCTACAAGGCGTGGTTCCCCCTCACCGGGCAGTGGCTGGACTTCGCGGAGGCCGACATCGAGATCCGCACGGATCCCGACGAGCGGCACGGCGGCACCCTGCGCGCCGCGCTGCTGGTCCCGGGACCGCTGGTGGGCGGCCGGCGCCTGACCCACTTCGACGGGCGCTGGACCGCCCGGAACGGGCTGGTGGCCACGGCGATCACGGTGCCGCACACCTGAGACGCGGGCAGGCTCCCGTCCGGCCCGGTCATGGCCGCGGACACCAGCTCCGCAGCAGCCGGAAGAACTCCTCCTCGTTCCCGGCCAGTCCCGCGTCCTTCAGCGCCTGCTCGGCCTCGGCGAGCACGGCGGGCGGGACGACCGGAGGGCGAGGGGCGTCGGGCGGTCCGGCCGCGGTGTCGAAGCCGGCCCGCACGGTGTGCAGCAGCCGCAGATAGGCCTGGACGGCGGTGCGTTCGCGGTCGGTCAGTACAGCGGTGGTCATCGGTCGGCTCTCCCCACAAGCGGCATCGGCGTCTCACGCGCCCCCGCACCGCGGCGGCACGCTTCCCAGCTTGCCGCCCACCACTGACAATCGGGCCGGGACGCGCCCCGCACGCAGCCGACACGACCGGGTCCCCGCCCGCACCCTGCCGCCCGCGGGGCCCCGGTGCCGACCGGTCAGCCCAGGTAACCCAGCGACGCCTCGATCCGCCCCGCCAGATGGTCCCGCTGCACCGGCCCGCGCTGCGACGAACCGGCCAGCCAGGTACGGCACTTGCTCGCCAGCAGCAGACCGAACGCCTCGGCCTCCTTCTCGTCGGACAGGTCGAAGCGGGAGCGGGCGGCGACCGCGCGGACCGTGGCTCGCAGGGCGTCCTCGTCGAGGTCGCTCAGCAGCCGTGCGGCGACCGCGCCGCCCTCGACGTGATGACCGCGGTGCCCGGCCTTCATGTGCCAGAGCTCGTGACCCAGGATGACCAACTGGTGTTCGGGAGCGGTGCGTTCCTCGACGACGACGAGGTCCTGGTCGGCCATGTCGAGCCACAGCCCGCTGGCCGTCCCGGGCGGGAAGGCAGCCGTACGGAACTGCACGGGACGGCCGCGGCGTCTGCTCATCGCGTCGCACAGCGCGACGTAGAGGTCGGCCGGCCGCGCCGGGGCGGGAAGCGTCAGCTCCTGGACCAACTCGCCGCACAGGCGGCGCATCTCCCTACCGATGCCCACATCTCTCCCCAGGCTCACGACTCGGGCCGCTTGACGCTCTCCAGGAGCATGTCCAGCCACTCGGCGACCTTGTCGCGGTGCTGGTCGGTGGGCAGTTGCGCGGCCCGCCAGGCGATGCCGCGCACCCCGTGGTCCTGCAGCAGCCGCTCCAGCGGGTCATCGGCGGCTGCGGCGGCCTCCCGCTCGCGGTCGGCGAGCTGCTGCAGGAGTTCCTGTTCGGTGTGGCGCAGGGCCCCCGCCAGCGCCTCGGGGTCCTCGGCGGTGAGGAACCCGGCGTGCACCCGGAAGAAACGCTGGATGGCGTCGCAGTGCTCCATGGTGGGCCGACGGTCGCCGTTGATGAGCGCGCCGGCCTGCTGCCGCGACATGCCGGCGCCGTCGGCGATCTCCTGCTGGGTGTACTTGCGGCCGTTGGGCTTCAGCCGGGTGCGGCGCAGCAGGTCCAGGCGCTGTACGAACCGGGCCTGCACATCGGGTTCGCCCGCCGGGCGGCCGCCGAGCAGCGCCTTGACCACGGGCTCGGGAACGCCGGAGGCGGCGGACAGGCGGCCGACGTCGAAGACCTCGGCGTGCGGGACGCCGAGCCGGTCGGCGAGCGCGGTGACGCGGGCGACGACGGCGGGCAGCGCGGCCGTCGGCATGGCGCCCGGACCCTCGAAGCCACCCGCCACCGACAGATCTCCTACGTCTCTCACAGGACTCACAGGCTTCTCACAAGCGATTGCCGTGAACTTCCCGGAGAGTAGCTTGTCGCTCGAACTCACATCCAGGTCTCGCCACAACTGTGGCCAATTTCAGCCGTCAACGGGCACGAAATGCCACGATAGTTGACATGCCTTGCGCCGGGCACCAGGATCGGGACGCCGCGAGAAGGCCGCATAGGCAAGAGGGGTGACCTCCCGATGGCATTTCAGGCAGGAGGGCGGCGGCCGGCACCGCGGCCCGTCCCCGCGACTCCCGAGGCGCAGGCGTATCTGCAGGACTACGCCGCGCTCCTGGAGGCCGTCCCGTTTCCCTCCCTCGTGGTCGACCACCGCTGGGACGTGGTCCTGGCCAACGGCGCCTTCCGGACACTCTTCCAGGGGATCGGTCCGCATCCGACGGCGATGCCCGCCGACAACTTCCTCAGGTTCGTCCTGTTCCACCCGGACGCGTCCGCGGTCCTCGGGGAACACGAGTCGAGCTGGTGCCTGCCGATGCTGGCGCACTTCGCCTCCGCGGTGGAACGGTACGGCCACGACCACGGCCTGCAGGCCATCCGCCGTGACATCGCCCAGGACCCGATCATGGAGGCCGCCTACCGGCAGGGCCTGCCGCACTGGATCCGCGCCGTGGGCGAGGAGGCCGTCGAGCACGACGGCGCCGTACGGCCGCTGCACCACCCCGATCCGCGGTGGGGCGCCACCGAGTGCCGGGTCGTCGTCGAGACCCCCAGGTCGCTTCAGGAACTGGGGTACACCCGGCTGACGCTGGTCCTGCGCGACAGGCGCCGCACCCCGCACCGTGAAGGCCGGACCCGACGCGCCGCCTCCCACCTCAGGGTGGTCGCCGCGGGCGAGTGAGCGTCCCGGCCGCGCCGCCGGGCGTCGTCGGCCCCGTTCCCGGGGGCCGGCGCTCGCGGGCAACGGCCACGTCCTCGAGGTGGTCCGGGACCTGCGCCGCCGCTCCCGGCCGTACGGGCTGACGGCACTGGTGGAGCAGGGGCGGCCGGAGGCGTCGGCCGATGAGCGCCTGGAGATCCTCGACGCGCTGCTCGACCGGGACGAGGGCGCCGCACGGGAGGTGATGAGCGGCATCAGGGCCACGTACGGGGCCTGTGGGCAGCGGGATGACACCATTACGCAAATCATTTGCGTTTCTTGCGCTAGGCTTGCGTGTATGACGCGACGACTTGCTGAGGTGGCGAAGAAGGTCGGGGTCAGCGAGGCCACGGTCAGCCGGGTGCTCAACGGCAAGCCCGGGGTCTCCCAGGCCACCCGGCAGGCGGTGCTCTCCGCCCTGGACGTCCTCGGCTACGAACGGCCGACCCAGTTGCGCGGCGAGCGTGCCCGGCTCGTCGGCCTGGTCCTGCCCGAGCTGCAGAACCCGATCTTCCCGGCGTTCGCCGAGGTCATCGGCGGAGCGCTGGCCCAGCTCGGCCTCACCCCGGTGCTGTGCACCCAGACCAAGGGCGGGGTGTCGGAGGCCGACTACGTCGATCTGCTGCTGCAGCAGCAGGTATCCGGCGTCGTCTTCGCCGGCGGGCTGTACGCGCAGGCCGACGCGCCCCACGACCACTACGAGCGCCTCGCCGAGCGCAACATCCCCGTCGTGCTGGTGAACGCCGGCATAGAGCACCTCGGCTTCCCCGGCGTCTCCTGCGACGACGCCGTGGCGGTGGAGCAGGCCTGGCGGCATCTGGCCTCGCTCGGCCACGAGCGGATCGGCCTGGTGCTCGGCCCCGGCGACCACATGCCCTCCGGGCGCAAGCTGGCCGCCGCGCGGGCCCTCGGCTCGCTGCCCGACGAGTACGTCGCGCGCGCCATGTTCTCCATCGAGGGCGGGCACGCGGCGGCCTCCCGGCTCATCGACCGGGGCGTCACCGGCTTCATCTGCGCCAGCGACCCCCTGGCCCTCGGTGTCGTACGGGCCGCCCGGCGCAAGGGACTCGACGTGCCGTCACGGATCTCCGTCGTCGGCTACGACGACTCCGCGCTGATGAACTGCACCGAGCCGCCCCTCACCACCGTCCGGCAGCCCATCGAGGCCATGGGCCGGGCCGTCGTGGAGCTGCTGAACGCGCAGATCAACGGCAGTTCCGTGGCCGCCGAGGAGCTGCTGTTCGAGCCGGAACTGGTGGTGCGGGGGTCGACCGCGCAAGCGCCTCGTCCCTGAAATCCACTAAGCTGTCGAATAATTGCATATTCTGCGTGACATCTTGCGCAGCGGTGGCGCCGGTGCTTGAGTGTGCCGCGCCCACCGCTCCTGTCCCTAAGGGGTCACCGATGTCACGCACCGGGTTCCGCCGTACCTTTGCCGCGTTGAGCGTCTGCTCACTCGCCCTCGCCGTCTCCGCCTGCGGGTCGGGCGACGACGACTCCGCGAGCGGCAAGACCCGCATCACGGTCAACTGCATGCCGCCCAAGAGCGCCAAGGTCGACCGGCAGTTCTTCGAGGAGGACGTCGCCGCGTTCGAGAAGGCCAACCCGGGCATCGACGTCGTCCCGCACGACGCGTTCCCCTGCCAGGACCCGAAGACGTTCGACGCCAAGCTGGCCGGCGGGCAGATGGAGGACGTGTTCTACACGTACTTCACCGACGCCCGGCACGTCGTGGACATCGGCCAGGCGGCCGACCTCACGCCGTACGTCAAGGAGCTGAAGAGCTACGGGACCGTCCAGAAGCAGCTGCGCGACATCTACACCGTCGACGGCAAGGTCTACGGCATCCCGCGCACCGGCTACTCGATGGGCCTGATCTACAACAAGGCGCTCTTCGAGAAGGCCGGCCTCGACCCCGACGAGCCCCCGGCCACCTGGGAAGAGGTCCGCACCGCCGCCAAGAAGATCGCCGCACTCGGCGACGGCACCGTCGGCTACGCCGACTACAGCGCCCAGAACCAGGGCGGCTGGCACTTCACCGCCGAGCTCTACTCACAGGGCGGCGACGTCGTCAGCGAGGACGGCAAGAGAGCCACCGTCGACACGCCCGAGGGCCGCGCCGTGCTGCAGACGCTGCACGACATGCGCTGGACGGACGACTCCATGGGCAGCAAGCAGCTCCTGGTCATCAACGACGTCCAGCAGATGATGGGCTCCGGCAAGCTCGGCATGTACCTCGCCGCCCCCGACAACATCCCGATCCTGGTCAAGGAGAAGGGCGGCAACTACAAGGACCTCGCCCTCGCGCCCATGCCCGGCGGCCGGGGCACCCTCATCGGCGGCGACGGCTACATGTTCAACAAGAAGGCGAGCCCCGAGCAGATCCGCGCCGGCCTGAAGTGGCTCGACCACATGTTCCTCACCCCCGGCGACGGCTTCCTCGGCGACTACGCCCGCGCCAAGAAGAACGACGCCCCGGTCGGGCTGCCCGAACCGCGGCTGTTCACCGGCGCCGCCGACGCGGAGGACCAGCAGGTCAAGAAGGCCAACGCCAACGTGCCGGTGGAGAACTACCAGCCCTTCCTCGACGGCAACCAGAACCTCGACATGAAGATCGAGCCGCCGAACGCCCAGCAGATCTACTCCGTCCTCGACGGAGTGGTCTCCGCCGTCCTCACCAAGAAGGACGCGGACATCGACAAGCTGCTGAAGGACGCCTCCGGCAAGATCGACGGCATCCTGGCCCGGGGCTGACCGGTGATGAAGACGGTTGCACACCGGCCGGCCGAGGCGGTCCAGGTCCGCCCGGTGCAGGCGCCGCCCCCGGCAGGACGCCGCGGGCGGCGCCGCCTCGCCGAGCAGGGCCGCGCCTACGCCTTCCTCGTCGGCGGCCTGATCTGCTTCGCGCTGTTCTCCTGGTACCCGGCGATCCGCGCGGTCGTGATCGCCTTCCAGAAGTACACCCCGGGCTCGTCCCCCGAATGGGTCGGCAGCGCCAACTTCACCCGCGTCTTCGAGGACCCCGAGTTCGCCGACGCCTGGCGCAACACGCTCACCTTCACCGTGCTGGCCCTGGTGATCGGTTTCGCGATCCCGTTCGTCCTGGCCCTGGTGCTCAACGAACTGCGGCACGCCAAGGCGTTCTTCCGGGTCGTCGTCTACCTGCCGGTGATGATCCCGCCGGTGGTCAGCGCACTGCTGTGGAAGTGGTTCTACGACCCCGGCACCGGCCTCGCCAACGAGGCGCTGCGCTTTCTGCACCTGCCCACCTCGAACTGGTCCAACGGCGCCGACACCGCGCTGGTCTCCCTCGTCGTCGTCGCCACCTGGGCCAACATGGGCGGCACCGTCCTGATCTACCTCGCCGCCCTGCAGTCGATCCCCGGCGAGCTGTACGAGGCCGCCGAACTGGACGGCGCGAACCTGCTCCAGCGCGTACGGCACGTGACGATCCCGCAGACCAGGTTCGTCATCCTCATGCTGATGCTGCTGCAGATCATCGCCACCATGCAGGTCTTCACCGAACCCTTCGTCATCACCGGCGGCGGCCCGGAGAACGCCACGGTCACCGTCCTCTACCTCATCTACAAGTACGCCTTCCTCTACAACGACTTCGGCGGCGCCTGCGCGCTGAGCGTCATGCTCCTGCTGCTGCTCGGCCTCTTCTCAGCCGTCTACCTCCGGCTCACCCGATCCGACGGGGAGGACGCATGAGCGGCACCCGTACCCTCGTCTCGCCGGCCACCCTGGCCCGCCCGCGCGGCAGGGCCGTCTACTGGACCGTGTTCACCGGCGTCGTCCTGCTCTTCGCCCTCGCCTTCCTCTTCCCCGTCTACTGGATGGTGACCGGGGCGATGAAGTCGCCGGACGAGGTGGCCCGGACCCCGCCCACGATCGTCCCGGAGGACTGGCGGCTCGGCGGCTACACCGACGCCTGGGACCTGATGCAGCTGCCGACCCACCTGTGGAACACCGTCGTCCAGGCAGCCGGCGCCTGGCTGTTCCAGCTGGTGCTGTGCACGGCCGCCGCCTACGCCCTGTCCAAGCTGAGGCCGGCCTTCGGCAAGGTGGTCCTCGGCGGCATCCTCGCCACCCTGATGGTGCCGGCCCAGGCCCTCGTCGTGCCGAAGTACCTGACCGTGGCAGACCTCGGCCTCCTCAACGACCCCCTGGCCATCTGGCTTCCGGCCGTCGCCAACGCCTTCAACCTGTACCTGCTCAAGCGGTTCTTCGACCAGATCCCGAGGGACGTGCTGGAGGCCGCGGAGATGGACGGCGCCGGGAAGCTGCGCACCCTGTGGTCGATCGTGCTGCCGATGTCACGGCCGGTGCTCGGCGTCGTGTCGATCTTCGCGCTGGTCGCCGTGTGGCAGGACTTCCTGTGGCCGCTGATGGTCTTCTCCGACACCGACAGGCAGCCGATCAGCGTGGCGCTCGTCCAGCTGTCGCAGAACCTGCCGCTCACCGTGCTCATCGCCGCGATGGTGATCGCCAGCATTCCCATGGTCGCGTTGTTCCTCGTCTTCCAGCGGCACATCATCGCCGGGATCAGCGCGGGCAGCACCAAGGGCTGACGCCCTCCCCCCGAAAGAAAGGCACGCACCGTGGGACAGCCCACCCCTGACCGCAGCCACGCCGACTGGTGGCGCTCCGCCGTCATCTACCAGGTGTACGTCCGCAGTTTCGCGGACGGCGACGGTGACGGCACCGGCGACCTCGCGGGAGTCCGGGCGAAACTGCCCTACCTCGCCGACCTCGGCGTGGACGCCCTGTGGTTCAACCCCTGGTACCTCTCCCCGATGAAGGACGGCGGCTACGACGTCGCCGACTACCGCGCCGTCGACCCGGCCTTCGGCACCCTCGCCGAGGCCGAGAAGCTCATCGCCGAGGCACGGGAGCTCGGCATCCGCACCATCGTCGACATCGTCCCCAACCACGTCTCCGACCAGCACCCCTGGTTCCGGGCGGCGCTCGGAGGCGGCCCCGAGCGGGAGCTGTTCCATTTCCGTCCCGGCCGCGGGACGCACGGTGAACTCCCGCCGAACGAATGGCAGTCGGAGTTCGGCGGACCCGCCTGGTCCCGGCTGCCCGACGGCGAGTGGTACCTCCACCTGTTCGCCCCCGAGCAGCCCGACCTCAACTGGGCGCACCCGGCCGTGCGCCAGGAGCACGAGGACATCCTGCGGTTCTGGTTCGAGCGCGGGGTCGCCGGCGTCCGCATCGACTCCGCGGCCCTGCTCGCCAAGGACCCCCGTCTGCCGGACTTCACCGAGGGCCGCGACCCCCACCCGTACGTCGACCGGGACGAACTCCACGACGTCTACCGGGGCTGGCGTGCCGTCGCCGACGAGTACGGGGGCGTGTTCGTCGGTGAGGTGTGGCTGCCCGACACCGAGCGTTTCGCCCGTTACCTGCGCCCCGACGAACTGCACACCGCCTTCAACTTCTCCTTCATGACCTGCCCCTGGGACGCGGCCCGGCTGCGCACCTCCATCGACGACACCCTCGCCGAACACGCCCCGGTCGGCGCCCCCGCCACCTGGGTGCTCTGCAACCACGACGTCACCCGCACGGTCACCCGCTACGGACGCACCGACACCGGCTTCGACTTCGCCACCAAGGTCTTCGGCACCCCCACGGACCTCGCCCTCGGCACCCGCCGGGCGCGGGCCGCCGCCCTGCTGTCGCTGGCCCTGCCCGGATCCGTCTACGTCTACCAGGGCGAGGAACTGGGGCTGCCCGAGGCCGACATCCCCCTGGACCGCATCGAGGACCCCATGCACGCCCGCTCCGGCGGCGTCGACCCGGGCCGCGACGGCTGCAGGGTGCCGCTGCCGTGGACGGCCGACGCGCCCCACGCCGGCTTCGGCGGCGAGCCGTGGCTCCCGCAGCCCGCAGGCTGGGCGTCGTACGCCGCGGACCGCCAGGCCGCCGACCCGGACTCGATGCTCAGCCTCTACCGGGAGGCGATCCGCCTGCGCCCGGCGTTCGGCGGCGGCCCGCTGACCTGGCTGCCCGCTCCCGACGGCGTCCTCGCCTTCACCCGGGGGGACGGCGGCGCGACCTGTGTGGTGAACCTGGCCGACACCCCCACCGAACTGCCCGGGCACGGCGGCCTGCTCCTGGCCAGCGGCCCCTTGGGCGACGACCACCGCCTCCTCCCGGACACGGCGGTCTGGCTGCGCACCTGAGACCGCCGGGTCAGCCGGACGGGGGCATGTCCGCCTTGGCCGGCGTCGCCGCCCCGCGCTTCGCCGCCTGGATCTGCTCGTAGACGCGGGTCCGCAGCTCGGCGAAGCGCGGGGCCACCCGCGTGTGCACCTGATCCCGCTCGGCGGGCAGATCGACCCTGAGCTGCTCGCGCACCACCGTGGGGGAGGCGGACAGCACGATCACCCGCTCACCCAGGTACACCGCCTCGTCGATGTCGTGGGTGACGAACAGGATGGTGATCCCGCGCTCCCGCCACAGCCGCCGCACCAGGTCCTCCAGGTCGGCGCGGGTCTGCGCGTCCACCGCCGCAAACGGCTCGTCCATCAGCAGCACCTCGGGCTCGTACGCCAGCGCCCGCGCGATCGCCACCCGCTGCTGCATGCCGCCGGACAGCTGCCACGGGTACGCCCCGGCGGCGTCCGCCAGCCCCACCGAGGCGAGCGCGTCCCCGACCAGCTCCCGGCGCCGGGCCCTGCTCAGGTCCTTCTGCCTCAGCGGGAGTTCCACGTTGTCGCCGACCCGCATCCAGGGGAACAGACTGCGCCCGTACTCCTGGAAGACGAACGCCATGCCGGGCGGCGGACCGTCCACCTTCCGCCCGGACAGCGACACCTCGCCGGCGGTCGGCGCGAGCAGGCCGCCCACGCACTTGAGCAGCGTGGTCTTGCCGCAGCCCGAGGGACCGACCAGGCAGACCAGTTCCCCGGCCCCGACGGTGAAGGTCAGGTCGCGCACCGCCTCGATCCGTCGCCCGGATCCCTCGTACACCTTCTTCAGGCCGCGTACGTCGAGCATGGACCGCCCTTTCAGGAGCTTCAGTCAGGACCGCCGGCTTGCGTCGCGCAGGCCGTGGTACCAGCCGAGCACCCGCCGCTCGACCAGCTGGAAGAGGACCGAGAGCACGAAGCCGAGCAGGCCGAGCAGCAGGATGCCGGTCCACATGCCGGGGATCGCGAAGGAGCGCTGGAACTGCACGATGGTGAAGCCGAGTCCGTTGCTGGCGGCGAACATCTCGCTGATCACCATGAGGATGATGCCGATCGACAGGGCCTGGCGCAGCCCCGCGAAGATCTGCGGGCTCGCCGAGGGCAGCACCACCCGCCTCAGCCGTGCCGCGCCCGTGATGCCGTAGGAGCGGGCGGTCTCCGCCATCACCGGGTCGACCGCACGAACCCCCTCGACCGTGTTGAGCAGCACCGGCCACACACAGCCGGTGGCGATGACGACGATCTTCATCGTGTCGCCGATGCCCGCGAACAGCATGATCACGGGCACCAGCACCGGTGGCGGCACGGCCCGCAGGAACTCCAGCACCGGTTCGCACACCGCCCGCACCCGCCGGCGGGAGCCGACGAGCGTGCCCAGCGCGACGCCGGCGACGGCCGCCAGGGCGTAGCCCGCCGCGAGCCGCAGCACGCTGGGCAGGACGTCCCCGCGCCACCGCTCACCGGTCCACACGTCCGGGAACGTCTCGACGATCGTGCGCAGCGGCGGCCAGTACACGTCCTTGCTGCCGGCCGACGCGGCCCACCAGACGGCCACCAGCACCACGGGCAGGCCCAGCACGAACACCAGCCGCAGCAGCGGACCCCTCACACCGTCACCTCCCCGCGCACCGACTGGTGCCAGGCCAGCGCCCGGCGCTCCACCGACCGGGCGCCGACGTTGATCAGCAGCCCGAGCAGACCGGCGACGACGATCAGTGCGTACATCTCCGGTACCGCCTGCGAGGTCTGCGCGACGGCGATCCGGGCGCCCAGCCCCGGCGCCCCGATGACCAGTTCGGCGGTGATGGCGAGGATCAGCGCGACGGCCGCCGCCAGCCGCACCCCGGTCATCACGTAGGGCAGCGCGGTCGGCCACAGCACGTGCCGGATCCGCGCCCAGGTGCCCAGACCGTACGACCGTGCCGTCTCCTCGGCGACCGGGTCGACGTCCCGCACGCCGTACAGCACCTGGATGAGCACCTGCCAGAAGGAGGCGTACACGACCAGGAGCAGCACCGAGCGCAGTTCGGTGCCGTACAGCAGCACCGCGAGCGGGATCAGCGCGACCGAGGGGATGGGGCGCAGGAACTCGATCGTGGACGCCGTCGCCTCACGCAGGTACGGCACCACCGAGAGGACCACCCCGATGACGATCCCGGCGCCGACCGCGATCGCCAGGCCCAGGGCCCAGCCGGTGAGGGTGTCGCCGAGCGCGGTCCAGAAGGCCGGGTCCGTGATCTCCGTGCCGAGCGCGTCGGCGATGCGGCTGGTCGGCGGGAAGTAGTCCTCCTCCACCAGACCGAGCCGCGGCACCGCCTCGCCCAGGGCGAGGAAGCCCGCGAGCCCGGCCGCTCCGAGGGCCGCGTTCACGCCCCTCACGGCAGCAGCTCGTCCAGGTCCGGGGCCTGCTTGAACAGGCCGTCCGCACGGCCCAGTTCGGCCAGCGCCTCGATGGCGGGCCGGTTGGGCTCGGCGGGCCACTTCGGCAGGGTCACCTTCTCCAGGACGGCCGGCGGGATCTTGGTGTACGTGGTGACGATCTCGCGGACCTCGTCCGGGTGGGCGTCGGCGTACGCCAGGGACTCGGCGGTGGCCTCCTGGAACTTCTTCACCACCTCCGGGTTCTCCTGCGCGTACCTCGTCGAGGTGAAGTACATGGCGACGGTGAGCTTCGGCGCGATGTCCACCATGGAGGAGGCGATCTCCCTGCCGCCCTGGCTCTTGATCGTGGCCAGCGCCGGTTCCACCACCATCGCCGCGTCGATCCGGCCGCCGTCGAGCGCGGCGGGCATCTGGTCGAAGGCCAGCTCGACGAAGTCCACCTCGTCCGGGTCGCCGCCCGCTTTGCGCACCGAGGCGCGCACCGCGGTCTCGTTGATGTTCTTCAGGGTGTTGATGGCGACCTTCTTGCCCTCCAGTTCCTTCGCCGACTTGATCGGGCTGTCGCCCTTCACGGTGATCGCGCCGAAGTCCTTGCCCTGTTCGCCGGTGGAGGCGATGCCGTTGGCCACCGCCTTCACGGGCACGTCGTTGGACTGGGCGATCATCAGCGAGGTCATGTTGGAGAAGCCGAACTGGAACTGGCCGCTCGTCACACCGGGGACGATCGCGGCGCCGCCCTGCGCGCTCGACAGGGACAGCTTCAGGCCGCGCTCGCTGAAGAAGCCCTTCTCCTGGCCCAGGTACAGCGGCGCGACATCGACGATGGGGATGAGCCCGACCTTCACCGTGGTGGTGCCGCCGGACGAGCCGGACCCGTCCGAACCCCCGGAGTCGGACGAGCCGCAGGCCGTCGCGGCGGCCAGGACGGATACGGCCGTGAGGCCGACGAACAGACGACGCATGGCTCCCCCTGTGGGACCGGACAAGGTGCTCCGACAGGCTGTGCGCAGACAGCACGAACGTGCTCAGCGGGAACGTAGGGCCCTGGCCGAGTCAGGGTCAATGCCCTTGCGGCAAAGGGACGTTGGGTGCACGAGACGCACACCGCCACGGTCCGTTGACAGTGCGGGACGCGCACTCATAGCGTGCGCACAGCGTACGGTCGTCCCCCGCCCGAACGCCCTGCCGTGAGGCCCCTGCCGGAGGCCAGATGCCCGATGCAGCCCGCGCACCGCACTTCGTGAGGTCCTTCGAGCGCGGCCTCGCCGTGATCCGCGCCTTCGACGCCGACCATCCCGCCCTGACCCTGAGCGAGGTCGCCCGTGCCTGCGAACTGACCCGTGCGGCGGCCCGCCGCTTCCTGCTCACCCTGGCCGACCTCGGCTACGTGCACACCGACGGCCGGCTGTTCCGGCTCACCCCGCGCGTGCTGGAACTCGGCTACTCCTATCTCGCCGGGTTCACCCTGCCGCAGATCGCCGAACCGCATCTGGAGCGACTCGTCGCACAGGTGCGGGAGTCGTCGTCGCTGTGCGTCCTGGACGGCGACGACATCGTGTACGTCGCCCGCGTACCGACCAGCCGCATCATGACCGCGTCCATCACGGTCGGCACCCGCTTCCCGGCCCACCTCACCTCCGTGGGCCGGGTGATCCTCGCCCATCTGCCGGACGCCGAGATCGAGACCCGGCTCGCCCGCGCCGACCTGCGGCCGCACACCGCCCGCACCCTCACCTCGGTGGACGCCCTGCGCGCCGAGCTGCGCCGGGTGCGCCGCCGGGGGCACGCGCTGGTCGACCAGGAACTGGAGGAGGGGCTCAGATCGGTGGCCGCCCCGGTGCGGGACCGGGACGGCGGGGTGGTGGCCGGCGTGAACATCGCGGTGCACGCCAGCCGCAACTCCGTGGAGTCCGTGCGCCGGGACCTGCTGCCGCACCTGCTGGCGGCCGTGGCGCGGATCGACGCCGACCTCAGGATCACAGGTCCAGCACGAGCCGCTTCCCACGGCACCGGGACACGCAGATGAGCATGGTCTCCCCGGCCGCCCGCTCCTCGTCCGTGAGGACCGAGTCCCGGTGGTCCGGGGTGCCCTCGACGACGTCGGTCTCGCAGGTGCCGCAGGTGCCCTCGGTGCAGGAGTACAGCACCTCGACCCCGGCGGCGCGGACGGCGTCGAGGACGGAGACGTCCGGCGCGACGGTGACCGTGCGCCCGCTGCGCGCGAGCTCGACCTCGAACTCCGTGTCGGCGTCGGACCCTTCCCGTTCCTTCGGCCGGAACCGCTCGACGCGCAGGACCCCGGGCGGGCACCGCTCCTCGACCGCGTCCAGCAGCGGCCCGGGGCCGCAGCAGTAGACGAGGGTGCCGTCGGACACGTCGTCGAGTACGGGGCCGAGGTCGAGCAGACCGCTCTCGTCCTCGGGGGCGATCGTGACCCGGTCCCCGTACCGCTCCAACTCCCCGGCGAACGCCATGGACCGGCGCGACCGGCCGCCGTACAGCAGCGTCCACTCGGCCCCCGACTCCTCGGCGGCGGCCAGCATCGGCAGGATCGGCGTGATGCCGATGCCGCCGGCGACGAACCGGTAGCGGGCGGCGGGCTCCAGCCGGAAGTGGTTGCGCGGGCCCCGCACCCGTACCTTGTCGCCCACCCCCACCCGGTCGTGCAGGCGGGCCGATCCTCCCCGCCCCTCCGGCTCGCGCAGGACGGCGATCCGCCACACGGACCGGTCGGCGGGGTCGCCGCACAGGGAGTACTGCCTCTCCAAGTCCGGGCCGAGGACGACGTCGACATGGGCGCCGGGCTCCCACCCGGGCAGCGGTTCGCCCAGCGGGTGGCGCAGGGTCAGGACGAGCACGCCGTCGGCCGCTGTCTCCCGGCGGTCGACGACGAGTCCGGATGTGAACAGGGTCATGAGCTGGTCCCTCGGAGGTGGTGTCCTTCCGGGTGGGCGAGCATCCACTCCCACATCGCGACCGGGTCCTCGGCGGTGTGCTCGGCGCCGCAGTGGCACGTGCCGTGCAGGACGTCGGTGCCCGGCAGCCAGTCGACGCGGTAGATCTCCCCGGTGGACGCGGGCACGGTCATCGGACCTGCTCCACGGCAGCGGCGCCCTCGTCGACCAGCCGGGCGAGGATGCGGCGGGCGGCCAGGCCGCCGGTGTCGATGTTGATGCTCAGCTCCTGGTAGCCGGTGCGTTCGGTGCCCAGCGTGCGCTGGAGCAGGTTGAGCGCGTCGACGTCCTGCATGACGACGGTGTGGTTGTTCTTCCGCAGGAACTCGGTGACCTCGGTGTCGTCGGTCGCCCAGTCCCGGGAGACCGCCCAGAAGTCGTACACCTTGCCGTCGGCGGACGGGGTGATCGCGTACGTGATCTCGGTGTGGAAGGCGTTCGGGTCGCTGCCGTCGGCCTCGGGCAGCACACCGACCGGGGCAACCCTGCTGTGCAGCAGGTACAGGCAGGGGGCGTGGTACTCGATGTCCTGCCACCGGGAGATGCGCCCGCTGATGCCGGTGGACCGGGCGTAGAACGGCGGGCACTCGGCGTCGTCCATGTGGCGGCTGACCCGTACGATCCCGGCGCCCTCGTCGACCTCCGTGGTGATCGGCGTCTCGGCGACCTCGGGGGTGCCGATGTAACCGCCGTGCAGATACGTCTCGTGGGACAGGTCGAGGAGGTTGTCGACCAGCAGCCCGTAGTCGGCGTCGATCGGTTCCATGCCCCGGACCGTGACCCAGCCGGGGGAGTCCAGGTGCCGGGCCCGCGGGACGGAGGCGGGGTCGGCGAGATGCGGGTCACCGATCCACACCCACACCAGCGAGTCCTGCTCCACCACCGGGTAGGAGGCGACCCGGGCCGTGCGCGGGACGCGTTTCTGGCCCGGCACGTACACGCAGGTGCCGGTCGTGTCGTAGGTGAACCCGTGGTATCCGCACACGATCCGGTCGCCGTCGAGCCGCGTCGGGGCCTCGGACAGCGGGTACCGGCGGTGCACGCAGCGGTCGTGCAGAACGACGGGGGTCCCGTCCTCCGCGGTGCGGTAGAGGACGAGCGGCTCACCGAGAACGGTCCGTCCCAGCAACTCGCGCCCGACCTCGTGACTGTAGGCGGCGACGTACCACTGGTTCCTGGCGAAGGCGGTCATGTGGGGCATCGTTGCGGCTCCCGTCCGTCGTGGGTGGTGGCATCGTCGGGGAGGGCGCCGAGGGGTGGCAACGCTCCTTCCGTCTCACGGAAGCGGTTCGCCGGGGACTGTCGGTGGGTGCCTCTAGGCTTTCGCCCGATGTCACAGCGGGGCGCGCCGATTCGGGCCGCCGGACGCACTGTGCCGGATTCCGGATGGGGAAGAGGCGAGGAAGCAATGGGTTGGCTGGCAGCGGGCGACAGTTACGAAGTCGCTCTGGTGGAGGGCCGGGTGGTGGCCCGGTCCGTGCCGGGAGAGTCCCCGGCCGGGCAGGGCAGAGGCCTGCCGGCGGAGATACGGGACCGCCCCGAAGTGCACGAACTCCAGCGGTTCGCCGAGTGGCTGGAGCGGCACGCTGCCGAGTGCGCGACCCAGGTCGACACCTGGATGGTGTCCTCACTGCCGGTGCCGACCGTTCTGCTGGCCCAGGTCTGGCCCGACGAGGCGTGGCAGGCCGCGCTGCGGGACATCGTTGTCGTCGGTGACGGCCCCGACGAGGTCGGCTTCCTGCGGGACGCGGACGGCTCGGGCGTACTGCGGGTGGTGAACCTCGACGGCGAGACCGTACGCCTGGCTCCCCGCACGGTGACCATGCCGCACCCGGTCCTCCTTCCCGAACTGGAGGAACTCCGCGCGTTCGCGGCCGACCTGGGCGTGACCCAGGGCGTCGAGCAGATCCACCGGGCCACCTGGCACAAACCCGGCGGGATCGACCCGGCCGCCGACAGGGTCACCGAGTTCGCCGGCGCCGAGTACCGCTCGTGGTTCCACCTCTCCGCCCGCGTCACGTCGCTCGGCTACAAGGTCTCCGGCTCGTCGGCCACCGACCGGATCAGGGACGGCGGGCGGACCTTCACCGCCGCGGTCGGCATGAGCGACCCCTTCACCGAGGAGAAGGCCTGGACCGGCAGTCTGACCTGGAGCGATCAGGACGGACAGCGGCTCCTCCCGCTGACCGAAGTCGGCCCGGTGGCCTGGTCCGAAGGCATGCGCATGGCCGCCGCCCTGCACGCCGGCCGCACCGTGACCGCGGACGGCGCCGAGTGAACGACAGGGCGGCACGGACATCCAGGGGAGGCACAGCCATGAACGACGCGACGACACGGGACGGGGCGACGGCAGTGACAGGGGCGGAAGCGGAGGAGTTGCTGCGCGCCGGTGCCGTGCTGCCGCCGGGCACCACCGGGGCCGGCGACCGGGCCGTGCCCATGGTCACCCAGGCCTATCGGCACCCCGGCCTGGACGGCCGGATCGTCGTACGCCTGAGCGCCGCGGAAGGGAACGGGGGCCCGGGCACCGGTTTCCTCGGCCTCGAACCCGCGGGCGAACCGGTGGAGGTCGGTCTCGGGCAGCCCCGGGCACTCGGCTTTCCCGAATGGGTCCTGGTCCGTCATCCCTCGGACGGCCACCTGGCCATGTCCCTGGTCGAGGAGATGAACAAGGTCGCGCGGACGGTGAGATCCAGACCGAAGAAGGCCCGCGCCACCTACGAGTCGATCGGCGAACGGCTCGCGGGGTCCGTGCCGCACTTCCTGCCGACGTTCTACGAGCAGGCGGGCCGGGTGTTCCTGGCCGCCGGCGAGAAGGCGTACGCGGCCCAGATGTTCGTCGACGCGCGCAAGGCCGAGACGGCGCACGCGCTGCCGTTCGACGAGGCACGCATGGACGCGGTCTTCCTGGAGTTCGCCCTGGCCGACGCCGTGCCGACGAAAGTGCTCTCCGGTTACGCCAAGGGACTGTCGACACGGGTACCGGCGGCGACGGCGTTCCGGCACCTGCGCGGGCTCTTCGTCCGGCTCGCGGCGCACGGTGTGGCTCCGTCGAGCCCGGGCGCGACCGATCTGCGCCGACTGGCGAAGGCGGTCGCGGGCAGGGACGCGCTCGCCGAGGAAATGGCCTACCTGCGCGAGGTGCTGCCCCTGCCCGGCACCGTCAAGGCACCGCCCGGCTGGTGGAAGGCCCACCGGGCCGCCCTGCTGGAACTGGCCCGGCGGGAGCCCGCCGTCCGCGGCACGCTGCTGGGGCTGCTGCCCACGGGGTGGGAGCAGGAGGAACTGCCCCAGTGGCTCGACCTGCTGGAGAAGACCGGAGCCACCGCCGGCCTGTGCGACTCCACCCTGCCCACCGAGGAGCGTTCACCCGACGGCACGGCCGGCTGGACGCGCCGGTTCCTCGCACTGTGCGGCACCGACAATCACCGCCTCGCACCGGCGGAGCTGTACCCGCTCGTCGACCGCTTGGCCGACGCGCTGCGCGCCGAACTCGCGGCCTCGGGGGGCACGTTGCCGCCGCCGGTCAGTGACGTCAACCTCCTCGACCAGCTCCTGGCCCTGCGCATCCCGCTCGCGGACCCCCAGGAGCGTGCCGGCCTCGACCTCCAGGGCTGGGCGGCGTGCGACCAGCGACGCGACCTCGTCGCCCTGGAGGCCGACAACCGCTTCCGCGCTGCCTTCCGCCGCGGCTGCCCCACGTACGAGCGGAAGGACATCGACAAACGCACCGTCACCGCCCTCGCGGAGTCGCCCGGCGGACGACCGATGCTCGCCGAATGGGTGGCCGACGTCAGCCGGAGATACCTCACCACGGAGCTGGGCGGATTCACCCGCCACTCCGGTCCGTTCGAGACGCTGCGGTGGCTGCCGGGCGAGGTCCTGGCGACCGCCGAGAAGGCGGTACGGGAAGCGCTGTCCACCGGCATGGCCCCGGCGCTCGCCCGCACCCTGCGCACCGGGATCCTGGACGAGCTGAGCTGGCCCGCCTGGGACGAGGCGGTCGGCTCGCCCGCATCCCAGGAGGCGGCCCGCAGGACGAGAGTGAGCGAGGCCTGGCCGTACCTGATCGTCCTCAACGGGACACAGGCCCGGGTGATCGGCGCGGAGGGCACGGTCCTCAGTCACGAGCTGCGCCTCCCGGACAGGGCGGACCGCTTGGGTGCCGACGTCCGGTACGTGGACGGCGGACTGCTCGTCACCTGGTACGCGTTCTCCACGTCCAGCTCGTACTGTTACTGGCACGACGCCGACGCCTCGTCACCGGTACCGGTCGAGGGCGACGTCCGACACTCCTACGCGTGCGCGGTGGACGGGACCGGCGGGATGAACGGCATGCCGCCCGCCTCCCTCCCCCTGCCCGGGGGCGGCCGGGCCACCGGTCACGGCGTGCTGCGGAGAGGGGACACCCACGTTCCGCCGAGGCGGCAGCTGATCAGCGACGGCACGTCGTACTGGGTCTGGATCAAGGACTGGGCCGACGACGGGAACAGCGCCTGGCACGCGTACGACCCGGCAGGCGACACGGTGGGGGAACCCGGCGCGCCGGACTGGTTCGGCGAGGGGCTGCGCACCGCTCCGGAGGGCAGCACTCTCGACACCGCCTGGCTGCTGCCCGCCCCCTCCGCCGTGCCGGGTCCGATGTGCGCCCCGGTGGACGGGCTGCTCGGCTGGCGTGTGATCACGCTGCCCGACGGTTCGCGGCGAGGTGAGGACCTGGCCGGGCGCTCGGTCGTCGTGCCGACCGGCGTGAGCGCGAGCCCGGAGCACGCGCTGGTGTTCCCCGGCGCCGACCGTCCCGTGACCGTGACGCGGCGGTCGGACGACATCCGGCTGCTCGACACCGAGGGCAGGGTGATCGCCGAGGTCACACATGGCCAGACGGCCGGCCCCTTCAACGCGGGCACCGCCCTGCTGCCGCCCCTGCGCTACTGGCACCTGCTCCAGCCCCGCGACCCACAGGGCTCCGCGGCGCTCCGCCGGCTCGGCGACGACACCGCGGCGGCACTGCTGGCAGCGGCCGTGGCGGAGGCGCCCGGCGACGAGACGGACGACCGGGACGCGCTGCCCGGCCTGGTCCGCGCACTGCTGCCGCAGGTCGGTCACGAGGCCCTGCGCGCGGGCATCACCGGGGTGGTGCGGTTCGCCGCCGAGCAGCAGCGGACCCTGGACGCGGCGCTCGCACGGCTGGACTCGGCGGTCCAGGGCCACGTGCCGGAGGAACCCCGGCCCGCGATCGGCGACCGCCTGCTCGCCTCGGCGCTGAACGGTGTCGGCCTGACCGAACGCGACAAGCGCTGGTACTACGACTTCCACCACTACCTCTTCGGGCTGCCGCAACTCCTCGCCCGGTCGGTGCGGGGCCTTGCCGAGCCGGCCCCCGCGGGCCGCGTGCACGTGTCCCTGGCCGAGCAGCAGCCGTTGGAGCACGTGAACGCTCTGGCTCTGCCCGAACTGCCCGCCGTACTGGCGCTGCGGGCCGCTTCGGAGGCCACCGTGGAGGAGCACCGGCAGGCGCTCGACGCGTTTCTCGCCGAACTGGACGCGCAGGACCTGACGGAGCTGGATCCCGGTCACTGGCGCCGGGTCCGACTGGTTCTGGACCACGGCCTGTTCAACGGGCCGGACGCCGTGCAGGGTTACACGAAGGGGACCGTGCTCGACCTGGGCGGCGGCGCGTTCCTCGCCTTCCCCGGCGAGTGGTACAGGTTCGTCCACGAGTACGACCAGGCCGAGATCAGGGGAAGGCATTACGGCGCGGTGTACCACGACCCGTCCGGCCGCTTCGAGACACCCGCCCCGTACACCCTGGTGTCCGAGGAGCCGTTCGTACCGGAGCCGACCCGGGCATCCGGCTGGGTCGCGGCCTTCCGCGCCGAACTCGCGCAGCGCGGCCCGGTGCCCTGGCGCCCCGAGGCCGCCGAGGAGTTCGCCCGGCTCACGGGCCTCACCCCGACCATGGCCCGGCTCGTGGTCGCCGGAATGCCGCAGATCGACGACAAGCGCGAGGCCGTGCCCTCCGCGACCCTGAAGACCATCGGTGTGAAGTCGGCCGACGCGCGCGTGGCCAAGGACGAACTGAGATCCCTGGACTCCGGCGCCCTGCGGGCCGTCGTGGCGGCACTGCTGCCCACCGAGCCGTCCCGGCTGTGGGCGGACGGCCCCGACGTCGCCGGTGCGGCCGAGGTCTGGAACGAGCGGCTGGGCCGGCGTACACCCATCCCCGAGGAGGTGCTCCACGACGCGGTCCGCACCGTGGTCTCCCCGGGTTGGGCACCGGCGGACGCACTGCGCGGTTTCCTCGACGCGTCCACCGAGCCGCGGCTGACCCGGGACCTGACCTGGACGTTCGGCCGCTACTACCTCCAGTCGGCCGAGAAGACGCCCGGCTTCGACGGCAGCGTGCTGAAGGGCTCGGTGGCCCTGGCCGCCTGGCTCGCCCACCGTCTCCCGTCCGGCGACCCGATCCGGGCCGCCCTGCCCGGCGTCCTGACCGCGCTGCGCGACCGGCTGGCCCACCCCGACCTGCTCATCGGCCTCGACAGGCGGGTCGACTGGGAGGCGTTCCGGCGGGCCGCCGGCGAACCGACGGAGACCGGCGACGACTTCGTACGCTACGGCGCCGTGGTGGTGGGCACCGAAGGGCCCGACCCCGTCCCCGCGGTCCGGCCCGCGCTGCTGGACGCCGCAGGCCACGACCCGCACCTGGCGGCGCTGTTCACCGGCGAGCGGCCGAACGCCCAGGAGACCGCTCTGCGCCTGGTCCACGACGGGCCGTTCGCCGAGCTGCTCGACGATCCCGGGAACCCGGTGGCGGGCGAGCGCGACGAGGACGGTCTGTGGTGGCCGCAGGACCCCGCCCGGTCGGTGCCCGACCTGGTCGGCGAGGTGGCCGAGCGGTACGGCATCGGTGAGGACGCCGCCGTCCTCTACCTGATGCTGCTCACCATGCCGGATCCGACCGACCGCAACACCGCTCGCTGGACCGGCTGGGCGAGGCAGCGGGGCGGAGCGGCCCGGCTCCGCACCGCCCGCGCCGAACTCGCCGCCACCGACCTCGTGGTCGAAGGCAACCGCTCCAAGGCCGGCCGCACGCTGTTCCTGCCCGGTGGCTGGACCCAGCCCGGCAACCCGCACCTCCCGCTGGAGCGGTGGAAGCTGCCGATGTACGACCTCCTCGACGGCGAGGTTCCCGTCCTGGGCGTCGTCGTTCCCACCCGGCCCGTCGCCACGCTGTACCGCGAGGCCTGGCAGCGCGTACAGAACGGGGACGAACCGCAGCCGGAGGAACTGGAGGTGCCGCGACCGCGAAAGCGTCGTCGCTGAGTTCCGCCACCTGAGGGGACGGCCGTCGCGTGCGGCCGTCCCCCGCCGAACCGCTCACTTGGATCCATGACCGTAAGAGAAGAGGCGGCCGCCCAGGTGGCCGCACTGGCAGCCCGGACACGGCCGTACCTGATCGGCGTACGGCACCACAGTCCCGCACTGGCCCTCGCCGTACCCCGGCTGCTGGACGCCGTGGCCGCCGACGTCGTCTGCGTCGAGCTGCCGGCCGACTTCCAGCCGTGGCTGCCGTACGTCTCCGACCCGCGCACCATCGCGCCGGTGGCGCTGACCGGTGCGCACCAGGACGGACGGCTGCACTTCTACCCGCTCGCCGACTTCTCACCGGAACTGGCGGCGATCCGCTGGGCGCGGCAACGAGGCGCGGAAGTGATCTGCTGCGATCTGCCTCTCGCGGACCCGGGGTGGTCGGCAGGCCCGGCGGCGACCGGGCCGGACGGGGACGACCTGTGGGACCGCACGGTCGAGGCGCAGGCCCCCGGCAGCACGCCCGAGGCCGTGCGCCGGGCCGCCCTCGGCGTCGGCTGGGCGCTGCGCAGGGGCGCCCAGGCACGCGGTGGGACCGGGGCCGTCGACCTCGCCCGCGAGGCACACATGCGCCGCGCCGTCGCCGCGGCCGGAGGGCGCCGGGTCGCGGCGGTGGTCGGCGCCTTCCACGCCCCCGGCCTGATCGGTGAGGAGGAGCCCCCGGCCGCCGGGACCGGTGCCCTCCCGGCAACGGGCCCGGGCTCCTCGGTCGTCACCTCGCTGGTGCCGTACGCCTTCGCCCTGCTGGACCCCCGTTCCGGCTACCCGGCCGGCATCCGTGACCCGCGCTGGCAGCAGGCGGTGTTCGACGCCGGTGGCGACCCCGGCCGGGTACGCGACGCCGCCGCCCGCGTCATCACCGAACTGTGCCGTGAGATCCGCGCGGCCGGGCACACCGCGGGTACCGGTGAGGCGATCGAGACCCTACGGCTGGCCTGCGACCTCGGCACGCTGCGCGGCCTGCCCGCACCCGGCCGGAGCGAACTGCTGGAGGCGATGACGTCCGTACTGGGCCAGGGGGAACCGCTCGGCCCGGTCGCGGAAACGGTGCTGGTCGGCACGGGCCGCGGCCGCACAGCCCCCGGCACACCGCGCTGCGGGCTCGGCCCCTGGGTGGAGGCGGAGCTAGCGTCGCTGCGGCTCCCCGGTCCGGGCAGCCCCGCCCGCCGGGAGATCCGGCTCTCGCCGCTCCGCTCCGCCCTCGACGCCCGGCGCGAGATCCTGCTCCAGCGTCTCAAGGAGTGCGGGGCGGGCTACGCGGAGCCGCTCCAGGTGTCCGCCGCGGGGGACGGGAACGCCCTCACCACGCGCTGGCGGGCGGCCTGGACCCCGGCGGTCGCCGCCCGGCTCGAACTGGTGGGCGTCAGAGGCGTCACCGCCGCCCAGGCGGCCGACGGCACCCTGCGGGAGAACCACCGCCGCGCGTCGGCCGCCGGCGGAGCCACCCCGGCCCGGGTCATCGACCTCCTGGGGGCCGCCGCCCGGTGCGCCCTGCCGGAGCTCGTCGGCGACTGCCTCACGCAGGCCGCGCGGATCCTGCCCTCCGCGGCCGCACTGCCCGAACTGCTGACGGCCCTCGACGTGTCGGAGTCGATACGCCGGGAACACCTGCCCGGCACCACCGAGCGGGTGCGGGTCCGGGCGGCCGGACTGTCCGACACCCTCGTGGAAGCCGCCGTGCGCGCCCTGCCGGGGCTGGCCGGCAGCGACGAGGAGGAGGACGCCGCCGCTCTCGTGACCCTGGCCGTCAGGAGCGCCGAGGACCGGCTCGGCCTGCGCCTGGACGGCGAGCTGCACCACCTCTCCCGCGCCGGTTCCCCGCTCGTCCAGGGGGCGGCCCTCGCCGCTCGGGTGCTGCTCGGCCTCGACAGCTCCGAACTGCTGGGCGGCAGGCTCGCCGACTGGGTCGACACCGCCACAGGACCGGACACCCGGCACCGGCTGGAGCGCCGGCTCACCGGCCTGCTCATCGCCGCCGGACCACTGATCGAGTCCGTACCCTCCGCGCTCGACCCGCTGCTCGAACGCGTCGAGACCATGGACGACCGGAGCTTCCTCGACCGGCTTCCCGCACTGCGCGGCGGTTTCCGGGCGCTCACCCCGGCGGGACGGGGGCGGCTCCTGGCGGCCGTGACCGACCGT
Source organism: Streptomyces viridiviolaceus (assembly GCF_014650995.1). GTDB lineage: Bacteria > Actinomycetota > Actinomycetes > Streptomycetales > Streptomycetaceae > Streptomyces > Streptomyces viridiviolaceus. The sequence goes on along the minus strand of NZ_BMWA01000001.1, from coordinate 81,261 downwards.
CTGGGCGACCGGCCCGGCCTCCGGCTCACCGCGCCCGCCGCGCTGGTCGGGCGCTGGGCCGAGGCCGACGACGAGGGGCTCGCCGTACTCCGGGAACTGGGTCTGGCCGGGAGCCTCGCGGGTGCCGCCGCGCCGGTGCAGCCTTCCGGCGCCGGAGCCGGACCTCCGACGCCCACGGAGGGGCCCGTTCCGGACGGGCCGGCATCCGCGCCGAGCGAGCCGGTGGCCTGCGGCGGCCCGGCGCGGGGGACTCCGCGGCTCGGTCCAGCCGACCGCTGGCGGCTGCTGCTGGGCCGCGACACCGAGAGCCTCCAGCCGGACCTGTGGCCCTACGCGCGCGCCCTCGACGAGTTGTTCGGGCAGAGCGGGGAGGGGAGTGCGCAGGGCGGTGAGGAGAGCGCGGACGACACGGTCCGGGGCGACGGCGAGGCGTACCCGGCCGAGGGCCGGGGCGAGGACGAACACACCGGCGGCCAGGGCCAGGGATATCCCAGTGCCCGGCACTGGGCCGAGGAACTCCAAGCGCTCTTCGGCGCGGACATCCGGGAGGAGGTCCTGGGACGCGCCGCCGCGAACGGCCGCACGGACGTGATCGCGCACCTCGACCCCGCCTCGGTACGTCCGTCCGTGGAACTGCTCTGCGCCGTACTGACGCTGGCCCGGGGAATGCCCGAGCAGCGGGTGGCGAGTCTGAGGCCGCTCGTCAAACGGCTGATCGAGGAACTCACCCGGGAACTCGCCACGCGAATGCGCCCCACGCTGACCGGCCTCAGCACCCCACGCCCCACCCGGCGCCCCGGCGGGGGACTCGACCTGCCCCGTACGCTGCGCGCCAACCTCGCCCACATCCGCCGCCGGGAGGACGGCGGGGTCGAGATCGTCCCCGAACGACCGGTCTTCCGGACCCGCACCGCGCGGGAGAGCGACTGGCGGCTGATCCTCGTCGTCGACGTCTCCGCCTCCATGGAGACTTCGGTCGTCTGGTCGGCACTCACGGCGGCCGTACTGGCCGGTGCGCCCATGCTCTCCACCCACTTCCTCACCTTCAGCACGCAGGTCGTCGACCTCACCGACCGGGTCGACGACCCGCTCTCGCTGCTGCTGGAGGTGAAGATCGGCGGCGGTACGCACGTCGCGGCCGGGCTCGCCCACGCCCGCTCGCTGGTGAAGGTGCCGAACCGCACCCTGATGGTGGTCGTCAGCGACTTCGAGGAGGGCTGCGCGCTCGACGGGCTGCTGGCCGAGACCAGGGCACTGCTCTCCTCCGGTGTCCAACTGCTGGGCTGCGCCGCCCTGGGCGACGGCGGAGTCCCCCGCTACTCGGTGCCGATCGCCCGGCAACTCGTCGCGGCCGGCATGCCCGTGGCCGCCCTCAGTCCCCTCTCGCTCGCCCGCTGGGTGGGCGAGCGCCTCCGCGGGGCCACTCGATGAACACGGGCGACTCGATGAACCCGATGGCCTCTTCCGGCACGGACGCCCCACTTCCACCGGTCGTACCCGAGGTGTTCGCCTCCGCGGTGGAGGGACTGACCGCCCGGCTGCGCGGCAGACTGGACGCCGCCGTCGAGGCCCTGGCCGCCGCGCCCGTCACCGCCGAGGACGGGACGTTCCGGGTCCGCTGCGGTGAGGACGCTCGGGTGACCCTGGAGCCCGACCCGTCCGGTGCGGTCACCGCCGCCGGCCAGGCCCGCTGCACCTGCCTGTTGGCGCCGCGCTGCCTGCACCGGGCGGCGGTGCTGGGCGCCTGCCCGGTCGCCGTCGCGGCACCCGCCCGGCCCGTGCCGCTCGAACCGTCCGCACTGTCCGGTCCCACCGCACCAGAAGGACCCGTTGAACCTGAGGAGCCTGGTGGACCCGAAGAGCCCGAAGAGCCCGAAGGAACCGCTGAACCCGAGAAATGCGGCGAACCCGTTGAACCCGAGGAGCCTGGACCCGAGGAACCCGAAGGAACCGCTGAACCCGAGAAACCCGGCGAACCCGTTGAACCCGTTGAACCCGAAGAGCCTGCTGGAACCGAAGAGCCCGAAGAACCCGAAGAGCCCGAAGAGCCCGAAGAACGCCGGAGGAACGTCCCGCCCGCCGATCCGAACCGTCGCGCCCCGGCCGCCGCTCCCACCGGCCCCTCCGCCGACCGGATCCGGGCGGCCTCCGGTCTCCGGACGGCGGCGGCCGCCGTGCTCTCCGCCGGAACGGCCGGTGCGGGAGCGGTTCTTCAGGCCGAGCTGCTCCGAGCCGCCCACACCGCTCGCCTCGCGGGCCTCCACCGCGCGGAGGCCGCGGCCCTGAGCGTCGTGCGCCGCCTGCGCGACGCCCGCGACCCGCACCGCCGCCACAGCCTCGACGAGCTGGTCTCCGCCCTGCGGGACCTCCTCCTCGTCACCCATCGTCTGCAGACCGCCGATCCCGATCCGGAACTGATCGGCGCCGTCCGCCGCAACCACCACCCCGAAGGGCCGCTCCGGCTCCACGGCGTCTGCCGTGAACCGGTGATCGGCCCGGACCGCCTGGGCGGGGTGGTCACCCACTTCGTCGACGACGACGGCCGCTGGTACACGCTCAGCGACGTCGAGCCCGGCGGACCGGCCAGGGCACGCCGAGCCGGTACCGCCCACGTCGCCATCCGGTCCTTCCTCAGCGACCACTTCCGGCTGTCCCGCGGCGGCCTGCTCATCTCCGGGGCCGCCGTCTCCCCGGAAGGCCGTCTGCTGCCGGAACGCGGTGTCCGTGTCACCTTCGCCGCCGGACGACCCTGGACCGGGGCCGCATGGGGGTCGATGTTCGCCGGTCCGGGCACCGACTCCGCCACCGAGCGCGTCCCGGGGCCCCTGACGGGCGATCCGGCCGGCGCCGGGCACGCCCGGCCGCTGACCGGCTGCGACGTGGAGGTCGCCGCGGTGGACGGAGGGGACCTGCTGGTCCGGGTACTGACAGACCGGGGCGGCCCGTCCGCTGGGGGAGGACGGGCAGCGCACGGCCCGCTCGTACGGCTGGCACCCGCCCACCGCCATCCCGGCCTCGCCCACACCGCCAACCTCCGGCGGCTGGGTGCGCATCCCGGGCTGCGGATCCGGGTCGTCGGCCGCGTCGATCCCGAGCGGGGCACGACGCTGCGCCCGCTGGCCGTCGGCCCGGTCCCCGGCACCGAGGCGACGCTGCGCCTCCCGGACGGCTGGCGGGGTCGAGCCGACACCGGTTACGACGTCCTCGGCGACGAGCACTTCCCGCGGGACCTGCCGTGTCCGTCCCCGCCGGTCCCCTCCGGATCCGCCGCCCCTCCTGAGGGCTCGCCGCTCCGGCGGATCCGCCGCATCCTCGAACTGGCCGTCGCGGGAGGACGCCGGGCCGCCGCCGAAGCCGCGCGGCAGGACGGCCACCGAGGCGACGTGGCCGTGCTGCGCCGCAGTGGATTCGTCACCGGCGCGGAGCTGGTCGCCACCCTCGGCGCGGCGGCCGCCCACCGCGGCCGCGATGCCTTCGGCCGCCTCCACGAGGACGACCGGGAGCGTTACACGACGCAGTGGCTCGCCACGGCCGTCTACCTCGCCGGTACCGAGGCCGCCCTCGCGCACCGGACCTGGCACGGGTGAGCCGGCCGGCGTGCCGGTGCGCGCGCTGCAGGGCGGGGCGTCGGGCGGGCGTCAGCGTTCCAGCTCCTTGTGCGCCGTCTCCGGCAGCCGCAGGTACACCAGCGAGGACAGCAGGCACAGCACCGCGACGTACCAGGGGAAGAGCCCGGAGTGGCCCAGCTCCTTGAACAGCGTGCCCATGTACGGGGCCGTGCCGCCGAACAGGGCGACCGTGAGCGAGTAGGGGAAGCCGATGCCGGCGGCGCGGACCCGGGGCGGGAAGACCTCCGCGTTGACGGCCGCGCTGATCGAGGTGAAGCCGGTCAGCAGGACCATGCCGGAGCACTGCACGAGCAGCAGCACGGTGAACGAGTCGCGCAGGGCGTGCAGCAGCGGCACGCTCAGCAGGGCGAAACCGACGCCGAAGAACAGCAGGAGCGGGCGGCGGCCGAACCGGTCGGAGAGCAGTCCGCCGAGCGGCTGGAGCAGCGCGAAGAAGGCCAGCGAGATCGTGCCCGCGAGCAGCGCGTCCGACTTGGCGACGCCCGCCTCGAGTTCGGCGTACGTCGGCAGGTACGACGTCCAGGTGTAGTAGGCGATGGTGCCCCCGGCGGTGATGCCGCCGATCAGCAGGGACTGGCGCGGATGGCGGCGCAGCGCCTCGAACAGGCCGGGACGCGGCGCCCGTTGCTGTTCGGCGCTGCGGGTCTCCTCGGCGCCCTGCCGGATCCAGAAGCCCACCAGGCTGAGGACCGCACCGAGGACGAACGGCACCCGCCAGCCCCAGCTGTCCATCCGGTCCTCGCTCAGCGACCTCACCAGCAGGGCCGCGATGCCGGACGCGACGAGCTGTCCGGCGGTCGTCGAGACGTACTGGAAGCTGGAGAACAGTCCGCGGCGGCCGGGCCCCGCGGACTCCACGAGGAAGGTCGTCGAGGCCGCGAACTCGCCGCCCACGGACAGGCCCTGCAGCAGCCGTGCGGCGACCAGGACCACCGGGGCGAGGACCCCCACGGCCGCGTACGTGGGGGTCAGCCCGACCAGCAGGCTGCTGCCGCCCATCAGCAGGATGGTGACCGTCAGCGCGGCGCGCCGCCCGTGCCGGTCGGCGATCGCGCCCATCAGCAGGCCGCCGACGGGCCGCATGAAGAAGCCCACCGCGAACACCGCGAAGGTCGACAGCAGCGGAACGAGCGAGTTGTCCGCGCTCTTGGGGAAGACCTGGTCGGCGATGTAGGTGGCCAGGAAGGTGTAGGCGTACCAGTCGTACCACTCCACGGCGTTGCCCACGGAGGCCGCGAGGAGCTGGCGTGCGGGCCGTCGGGTGGGCGGGGAGTCCGTGTCCGTGTGCATGCCTGTCATGATCGCGACCATCCCCGTGCGTCGGGGCCGGCACACCTCACGTACCGACGACTTTCACATGAGCGCCACCGGACCCTTCCCTGACGTTTGTTGCTCCTGGAACACTCCTTTCGCGCGCATTGCGTCATCACCCGGCACCGTCCGGCCGGCTGAACTCACCCGAGGCGAGAGGCTTCCCACCCCCATGCCCGAAGTCAACCGGCGTCGCTTCCTTCAACTCGCGGGCGCCACCACCGCGTTCAGTGCGCTGTCCGCCAGCATCGAGCGCGCCGCCGCGCTCCCGGCGAACCACCGCTCGGGATCGATCGAGGATGTCGAGCACATCGTCGTCCTGATGCAGGAGAACCGTTCCTTCGACCACTACTTCGGCAAGCTCAGAGGCGTCCGCGGCTTCGGCGACCCGCACCCGGTCACCCTCCCGGGCGGCAAGTCGGTCTGGCACCAGGCGAAGGACGGCAAGGAGGTCCTGCCCTTCCACCCGGACGCCGACGATCTCGGCATGCAGTTCCTCGAAGGACTGCCGCACGGCTGGCCCGACGGACAGGCCGCCTACAACAACGGCAGGTACGACCGGTGGCTGCCCGCCAAGGGCACCACGACCATGGCGTACCTGACCCGTGAGGACATCCCCTTCCACTACGCGCTCGCCGACGCCTTCACCGTCTGCGACGCCTACCACTGCTCGTTCATCGGCTCCACCGACCCCAACCGCTACTACCTGTGGTCGGGCCACACAGGCAACGACGGCAAGGGCGGCGGACCGGTCCTCGGCAACGACGAGCTGGGCTACGACTGGACGACGTACCCCGAGCGTCTGGAGGAGGCCGGGATCTCCTGGAAGATCTACCAGGACATCGGCGACGGCCTGGACGCGGCCGGCTCGTGGGGCTGGATCGGCGACGCCTACCGCGGCAACTACGGCGACAACTCGCTGCTGTACTTCAACAAGTACCGCAACGCCGAGCCCGGCGAGCCGTGGTACGACAAGGCCCGCACCGGCACCGACGTCAAGAACGGCGACGGATACTTCGACCTGCTCCGCGCCGACGTCAAGGCGGACCGGCTGCCGCAGATATCGTGGATCGCCGCCCCCGAGGCCTTCTCCGAGCACTCCAACTGGCCCTCGAACTACGGCGCCTGGTACATCGCCCAGGTCCTGGACGCACTCACCTCCAACCCGGCGGTGTGGGCGAAGACGGCCCTGTTCATCACGTACGACGAGAACGACGGCTTCTTCGACCACGTGGTGCCGCCGCTGCCGCCGAAGTCCGCCGCGCAGGGCAGGTCCACCGTCGACGTCTCCCTGGACGTCTTCCCGGGCAGCAAGACCCACCGCGAGGGTTTCTACGGGCTCGGTCCGCGGGTGCCGATGCTGGTCGTCTCGCCGTGGAGCAAGGGCGGCTTCGTCTGCTCCGAGACCTTCGACCACACCTCCGTCGTCCGGTTCATGGAGCGCCGCTTCGGCGTGCGCGAGCCCAACATCTCGCCCTGGCGGCGCGCGATCTGCGGTGACCTGACCTCCGCGTTCGACTTCTCCCGCCCGGACAGCCGCCCGGCCCGCCTGCCGGACACCGACGGCTACGAGCCGCCGGACCGCGAGCGCCACCCCGACTACCGTCCGACGCCGCCGGCGGACCCGGACATGCCCAAGCAGGAGCGGGGCCTGCGCCCCGCCCGCCCGCTGAAGTACGCCCCCGCCGTGGACGGCTCGGCGGACCCGGCGGCGGGTGGGTTCACGCTCACCTTCGCCTCCGGCCCGCGGGCCGGCGCCGCCTTCCTCGTCACCTCCGGCAACCGCACCGACGGGCCGTGGACGTACACCACCGAGGCCGGCAAGACCATCGCGGACACCTGGAACTCGGCGTACTCGGGAGGCTCCCACGACCTGACCGTGCACGGCCCGAACGGCTTCCTCCGCGTCTTCAAGGGCCGCGGCGACACCGCCGGCCCCGAGGTCACGGCCCGGCACGTCGGGGACGACGTGGAGCTGACGTTCACCAACCGGGGGACCGGTACCGTCCGGATGCGGCTCGCCGACGCCTACGCCGACCGGACCAGGACCGTCACCGTGCGCCCCGGCGCCACCGTGCGGCACACCGTCGACCTCGCGGCGGGCCGGCGCTGGTACGACCTGACCGTCACCTCGGAGGCGGACCCGGCCTTCCTGCGGCGGTTCGCCGGGCACGTGGAGAACGGGCGCCCGGGGGTGAGCGACCCGGCGATCGTCACCGACTGATCGTCACGGAGCGACCGTGAGGTGCCCCGGCTCCGGTTGCCGGGGCACGACCACCGGTTCCGTCCCGGCCGGTTCCGGCTCCAGGGCCAGCACGGCGGCCACCGGATGGGGGTCGGTCGTCCCCGGGGGTGTCGCCCGGCTCAGCAGGACCACGCCCCACGCGGCCAGCGCGGCGCCGGTCAGGGCGAGCAGCACACCGGCCGGGCCGCCCCGGAGCCGCTCGCCGAGCAGCGACAGCCCGATCACGGCGGCGGCCACCGGGTTGGCCAGAGTCACCACGGCGAGAGGGGCGCCCAGCCCGCCCCGGTAGGCGGTCTGCGACAGCAGCAGTCCTCCCGTGGCGAAGGCGGCCACCAGTACCGCCACCCCGATCACCTGGGCGCTGAGCAGCGGGCCCGACCGGTCCGTGGCGGCGACCGTGACGGTCTGCGTGAGCGCCGAGGCGACCCCGGAGGCGACGCCCGACGCCGTCGCATGCCGCAGGCCCGGGCGGGCACCGGGCCACGACAGCATGCCGATCAGCGCCACCGTCGTGCCGGACACCACCAGCGCCTCGGGCACGCTCAGCACGTCGTCGGGCGCGGGGCCCGAGGCCGTGAGGAGCAGCGCGCCCAGTCCGAGGAGGGTCAGTCCGGTGCCCCGCCACTCGACCGCGCTGACCCGCCGGCCCGCGAGCCGCGCGCCCAGGGGCACCGCCGCGACCAGGGTGAGCGCGCCGAGCGGCTGGACCACGGTGAGCGGGCCGTACTTGAGGGCGACGACGTGCAGCAGCGCGGCCGAGGCGTTGAGCGCGACCGACCACCACCAGGCGCCGCTGCCGAGCATCCGCAGCGCGCCCGTGCCGGGGCTGCGGGCGGCCAGCCGCTCCTGCGCCACGGCCGCGGCGGCGTAGGCGACGGCGGAGACGAGGGACAGCAGGACGGCGACCAGGGCGGCGCTCATCGGCCCGCCCCCACCAGCTCGGGCTGCTCCGCCGGCCGCCGCCGGAGCGCGGGCCGGCCGGGAGGCACCGTGGTCCGGGTCCGGCGCGGCAGGCGGATCACCGCGAGGGCGAGGCCGAGCAGGACGGTCGCCACGATCACGTCGAGCCAGTAGTGGTTCGCGGTGCCCACGATGACCAGCAGGGTGACGAACGGGTGCAGCAGCCACAGCCACCGTCGGCGGGAGCGGGTGGCCACGACGAGGCCGATCGCCAGCATCAGCGCCCAGCCGAAGTGCAGCGACGGCATCGCCGCGAACTGGTTCGACAGCGAGTCGGCCCGCGGCGGGCCGTACACCGAGGGCCCGAAGACCCGCGCGGTGTCCATCAGTCCGGTCGCGCCCAGCATCCGGGGCGGGGCGAGCGGGAAGACGAGGTGCAGCACCAGCGCCGCGCCGGTCACCGCGGCCAGCACCCGGCGGGCCCAGACGTAGTGCGCCGGCCGCCGCAGGTACAGCCATATGAGGAAGGCCGCGGTGGCCGGGAAGTGGACGGTGGCGTAGTAGGTGTTCGCCACGTGGACGAGGGTGTCGTCGCGCAGCAGAAGGGACTGCACCGCCCCCTCGCCGGGCAGGTGCAGCGCTCGTTCCAGGTCCCACACGTCGTGCGCGTTGCGGAAGGCCTCTGCGGTGTGGCCCGTCGCCAGCCGGCGGCCGAACTTGTACACGAGGAAGAGCCCCGCGACGAGCAGGAGCTCTCGGACGAGCGGTGGGCGCGCGGACGCGTCCGACTCCGCTTCTGCAGGCTCGGTACGGGCATTCATCCCCCGGCCCCTTCGCTGATGGTGGTGCGTGTGTGGTGCAGGGGACGGGGCCTGTGACGGTTCTCATCGATACGACCCCGTTCCGATACGTCAGTGTACCGATACGCTCGTGTACCGGTACACTGGTGTATCGGTAGACATACGACACACTGGAACGGGGCCCTTGGCCGCCTGACCCGAGCGAGGAGCACAGCCCATGACGTCGCAGGCCGCGGACCGACCGGAGACGGTCGGCGCCTCGCGCCGCTCCAAGATCACGCCGGAGCGTGAGCAGGAGTTCTTCGACGCCGTGCTCGCACAGATCCGTGAGTGCGGCTACGACGCCATCACCATGGAGGGCATCGCCGCCAGCACCAGGTGCAGCAAGTCCACGCTGTACCGGCAGTGGAAGACGAAGCCGCAGTTCGTGGCGGCGGCCCTGCGGTCCCACCGCCGGGTGCGCTTCGCCGGGATCGACACCGGCTCCCTCGCCGAGGACCTGCGCCAGGCGGCCCGGGTCGCGGGCGAGTGTTCGGGCAAGGACACCCTGCTCCAGGCGCTCGGGCACGCCGTCATGCAGGACCAGGAACTGCAGCGGGCGCTGCGCGAGGCGCTCGTCGAGCCGGAGATCGCCGCGCTGCGGGAGATACTGAGGCGCGGGGTCGAGCGCGGTGAGGTCCCCGCCGACCACCCGGCGCTCGAGTACGTGCCCGCACAGATGTTCGGCGTGCTCCGGATGCGCCCCGTCATCGAGGGCGAGTACGCCGACGCGGACTACCTCGTCCGGTTCGTGGAGGCCGTCGTGCTGCCGGCACTCGGCCTCCCCTGAGATCAGGTCGCCGTCCACGGGATGACTGGACGGTGGCCTGCCCGCGCCGCACCGTGGGGACGGGGGCGGCGCGCACCCCCCGGCCGGGTGGGATGCCCTTTGAGCGGAAGGGCACCCCACCCGGCCGACTCGTGTCCGGGGGGCGCGGACCGGTCAGACGTCCTGACCGCTGCCGCCCCCGGTGGACACCTCGATGCCCTCGGTGATCTCGTCGATCACGGTCTGCTTCCCGTCGGCGTCGACGCCGAACCGCACGACGACGATCCGCTCGGGGTCGGCGGGTGAGGGGAAGGCGAGCGACTCGACGAAGCCGTCGGCGCCCTTGGCGGTGACGGCCTTCCAGCGGACCAGGTAGCCCTTCTGTCCGGCGACGGTCACCGCCTCGGAGGCCAGCACCTCGTGCGAGGTGATCTCGCCGTAGGACTTGCCGCCGTAGGACTCCTCGGCGTTCGCCTCGATGTCCGCCTTCGCGACCTGTTCGGCCGTGTCGCCCTTCGTGCCGAGCACGACCGCGGGCGCCGAGTAGGCGCCGCCCTTGGTGCAGGTCTTGGAGGTGTCGCCGGGGCACTCGTAGCTGTCCTTCGACGTCACCTGCGCGCCGACCGACAGTTCCTGGCCCTCCCAGCCGTCAGGAACCGGCAGGCTGATCCCGCTCACCGGGTCCGTCACCGAACCGCTGTCCACGGTCGGCGGCTCGGAGCCGCCGGGGGAGTCGGGAGCGGGCGACTCACCGCCGAAGGGGGCGTTCCGGTCACCGCGCCGGTCCTGCTGCTGGGAGCCGGCGCTGGTGCCGTCCGAACCGTCGTCGTCCGTCATCACGTACGCGCCGACCCCGATGCCGGCCAGCACGGCGACGGCCACGGCCACGGCCGTGCCCGTGCGCAGACCGGACCGCCGGCCGGCGGTCCGGACGGGATACCCGGGATACCCCGGATGCACCGGGTAGGGCCCGGGAACGGCGTCGGCCGCCGGCGGCTGCGCCGGCTGCGGCGCCGGGGGACCCCACGCGGCGGCCGACCCCGCGGGGCGGACCTGGTCGGTCCACGCCTTGCCGTCCCACCAGCGCTCGGTGGCGGGACCGTCACTTGTCTGCCCGGGGTCCGGATACCACCCGGGAGGAGTCACCTGCGTCATGCCCCCACCGTATGAGGCGTCGGTGAAAGGGGGATGAGAGGAGTCGGTCACGAACAGATCCCGACCCACCCCGCCCCGGCGAAATCCGGCGACCAGGCTGCTCCCATCCCTGCCGGTACGGGTCCGGGCGCTTTCACGCCTGTGCCGCAGTCGGCTCGGCGGCCCGTTGGTACGGGTCGCGGGGTTCCGCGGTTGTGTTGCAGTCGGCTTGGGGGCTTTGCCGGTGCGGGTTCGCGGAGCACCGGCGTCTGTGCCGCAGTCGGCTCGGCGGCCCGTTGGTACAGGTCGCGGGATTTCGCGGTTGTGTCGCAGCCGACCCGGGGCTCTGCTGGGTGCGCGAAGTATCCGCGGGCTGGCCGCAACCGGCTCGGCTGCCCTGCCGGTACGGGTCCGCGGCCCGGCGCCTCAGCCGCAGTCGGCTCGGCGGCCCGGCCTGAAGGGCTCGGCGGATCCCGTGGGCCCGCCGCTCAGCGCAGCACCAGCCGCACCGGCCGCTCGCGGGCCGGCGGTGGCAGCCGCAGCTGCTCCCGGCCGGGCGTCACCGAGCCGAGCACGCTGCCGTGCCGCGCGCCCGTGCTCGCCGGCTCGGTGCCCGGCAGGCCGTGCGCGGTCAGGAACCCGAGCACCGCGAACGCGTACGCCTCCTTCGCCTGCGACGCGAGCCCCAGTTCGTCGGAGGTGCGCAACGCCGTGTCCGGCAGCAGGCCCGCGAGCATGTCCATCAGCACCGGGTTGCGGGTGCCGCCGCCCGAGGCGATCACCTCCGTCGCGCCCACCGAGCGCACCGCGTCCGCGACCGTCCGGGCCGTGAGCCGCGTGAGCGTGGCGACGACGTCCTCCGCGGGCAGCGTCCCGAACCCGGCGAGCGCGTCGCGCAGATGACCGAGGTGGAACAGCTCCTTGCCCGTCGTCTTGGGCGCGGGCAGCGCGTAGTACGGCTCGTCGAGCAGCCGGCGCAGCAGCCCCTCGTGCACGGTGCCCGCGGCGGCCAGCGCCCCGTCGGCGTCGTACGCCAGGCGCCCGCCGCTGAAGCCCCGCGCCGCGGCGTCGATCAGCGCGCAGCCCGGACCGGTGTCGAAGGCGGTCCCGTCGGGAGCGGTCAGATTGGCGATGCCCCCGATGTTCAGCGCCACCGGCGTGCCCGGCCGGCCGCGCAGCCACAGCAGGTCGACCAGGCTCACCAGCGGTGCCCCCTGCCCACCGGCCGCTACGTCGCGCGTCCGGAAGTCGGCGACCACCGGCAGCCCGGTCGCCTCCGCGATCCAGGCGGGCCGGCCGAGCTGCAGCGTGCCGTGCACCCGTCCCTCCTCCACCCAGTGATGGACGGTCTGCCCGTGCGACGCGACCAGTTCCGCCCGACCGCCGCACAGTTCACGGTCCGCCCGCACGGCCGCCGCCGCGAACGCCTGCCCGATCCGCGTGTCCAGCCGGCACACGTCGGCGAGTGTCACGGCGGCCGGGGTCAGTGCGTCGGCGAGGGCCCGGCGCAGCGGCTCGTCGTACTCCTCGCTCACCATGCCGAGCGGTCTCATGACGAGACTGTCACCGTCCAGCTCCAGGTCCGCCGCCGCCGCGTCGATGGCGTCGTACGACGTCCCGGACATCAGCCCGATCACCCGCATGCCCTCACCTCGCCCTTCTGGTGCCCGGCGCGAGGAGCGCGAGCACGCTCACCGCACACGTGGCCGCCGCGTAGTACGCGGGCACGTCCACGTTGCCGGTCCGCTCGACGGTCTCGGTGATGACGAGCCCCGCGCAGCCCGAGAACACCGCATTCGACAGGGCGTAGGCGAGCCCCAGACCCGTGTAGCGCACCCGGGTCGGGAACATCTCGGACAGCATCGCCGGACCGGGCCCCGCCATCAGCCCCACCACGGCACCCGCGCCGAGGACCGCCGCGCCCTTCGCCGCGTTCGACGCCCCGGTGTCCTGGAGCAGGTCCAGCAGGGGCACCGCGAGGACCACCACCAGCACCGCGCCGGTCAGCATCACCGCCCGCCGCCCGACCCGGTCGCTCAGGTACCCGGCCGGAACGATCGTCACCGCGAACCCCAGGTTGGCCAGCACGGTGGCCACCAGCGCCTGCTGGAAGCTCGCGTCCAGACTGCTCTGCAGATACGAGGGCAGCACGACCAGGAAGGTGTAACCGGCCGCCGCCCAGCCCATGATCCGCCCGGCGCCCAGCGCGATCGCCCGCACGACCTCACCCGCGGGCGGCGTCACCTCCTCGCGCTCCTGACGGAACGCCGGGGTCTCGTCCAGCCGCAGCCTCAGCCACAGCGCCCCCAGCCCCAGCGGCAGCGTCATCAGGAACGGCAGCCGCCAGCCCCACGCGCTCAGCTGACCCGGCGTCAGCACGGTGGCGAGCAGCGCCGCCGCCCCCGCACCGGCCAGCAGCCCGAGCGCCACCGTGAACGACTGCCAGGAGCCGTACAGCCCGCGACGCCCCGGCGGGGCGAACTCCGTCATCACCGACACCGCGCCGCCGAACTCACCGCCGGCCGACAGTCCCTGCAGCACCCGCAGGAAGGTCAGCAGCCACGGCGCCAGAGCGCCCACCTGCGCATACGTCGGCAGCGCTCCGATCAGCGCGGTCGCCACCGTCATCAGCGCGATCACCAGGACCAGCACCGGCCGGCGGCCGATCCGGTCACCCAGCCGCCCGAACAGGGCCGCGCCCACCGGCCGGAAGAAGAACGCCAGCGCGAAGGAGGCGTAGGTCTTCACCAGCCCCTCGATCTCGCTGCCGCCCTCCGGCGTGAAGAAGCGTGCCGCGATGACGGTCGCGAAGTAGCCGTAGACGCCGAACTCGTACCACTCGATGAGATTCCCGACCGAGCCCGCGACGAGGGCCCGGCGACGGTCGTCGCGTCGTTCCTGGTAAATGGCGCTCACCTCACGCTTGTTGACGTTCGGTCGGACGGGTTGGCTGGTGACGGGCCGGGCGCGTCGCACGCGCTGTACCGCATGTCACCCGTCACGGCAACTGCTGCCCGGTCAGGCCACCACTCAGGCAGTCGGACGGCTAGGCTCAGGCTCTGTACGTCGTTCGGGCGACTTGGGGAGGTAGCGGGATGACGGAGGTACGGCCCACGGCCGCCGCCTCGGCTTCCCTGTGGGAGCGCGACGCGGAAGTCGCCGCCGTCACACGGGCGGTCGACACCCTGTGCGCGGACGACTCGTCCTCCGGCAGCCTGCTGGTGTGCCGGGGCGAGGCCGGATTCGGCAAGACCGCGCTGCTGGCCGAGACCCGTCGCATCGCCGAGGCCCGGGGCTGCACGGTCTGGTCGGCGCGCGGCGGCGAGACCCTGCGCTCCGTCCCCTTCAACGTCGTGCGGCAACTCCTGCAGCCCGCGCTCGTGTCGATGCTGCCCGAGGAGGCCCGCGACTACCTCGGCGACTGGTACGACATAGCCGGCCCCGCCCTCGGCATAGCGGAACCCGGTGAGCGGCAGGCCGACCCGCAGGGCGTGTGCGACGGCCTGGTCGCCGCCGTGCGCCGGCTCGCCCGCCGGGAATGGCCCCTGGTGCTGCTCATCGACGACGCGCACTGGGCGGACCAGGAGACCCTGCGCTGGCTGGCCGCGCTCGCCGAGCGTCTCGACGAGACGTCCGTACTGGTCGTCGTCGCCCGCCGCCCCGGCGACGCCACCGGCGACAGCGCCCGCCACCTCGACGCGATCGCCGCCGCGGGAGACCACTTCGCCACGCTGAACGCCCTCACCCCGGAGGCGACGGCCGGGCTCACCCGCGCCACGCTGGGCGCGCACGCCGACGCGCCGTTCTGCCGCGAGGTGTGGGCCGTCACCGGCGGCAACCCCTACGAAACCGTCGAACTGCTCGCCAAGGTCCAGGACACCGAGCTGGAACCGGTCGAGGCCCAGGCCGGCGAACTGCGCGCCCTGAACCGCTCGGCCCGCGGCGGCGGCCTGGTCGCCCGGCTGGAACAACTCGGCGTGGACGCCACCCGCTTCGCCTGGGCCGCCGCCATCCTCGGCACAGGCATCACCGTCGACATGGTGGCCCGGCTCGCCACCCTGGACCACGACGACGCCGCCCGCTGCGCCGAGCTGCTGCGCACTGCACGCATCCTGACCGCGCCCGACCCGGCTGCCGGGCAGATGCCCGCCGACGACCTGGAGTTCGTCCACCCGCTGATCGCCACCGCCGTCTACAACTCCATCCCGGACGCCCTGCGCACGGCCATGCACGGCATAGCGGCCCAGCTCGTCACCGACTCCGGGCTGGGGGCCGCGGCCGCCTCCCGCCATCTGCTGAGGGTCCACCCCGACGACGACCCGGAGGTCGTCGGACAACTGCGGGAGGCCGCCCGCGAACACCTCGCCGTCGGCGCCCCCGACGCGGCCCGCCGCTGCCTCGAACGCGCCTTGCAGGAACCGCCGCTGCCGGACACGCACGCCCGCGTTCTCTACGAACTCGGCCGCGCCACCCTGCTCACCGCGCCCGCCACGACCATCGGCCACCTGCGGACCGCCCTCGCCATGCCGGGCCTGGACGGAGCCGAGCGCGTCGACGCCGTCTTCCGCCTCTCCCAGGCCCTGCTCCACAACGACCAGCTGGAGGAGGCCGTCCGCACCGTCGAGGCGGAGGCCGCCCGGACCCCCGAGGGCCCCGTGCGGCTGCGGTTGCAGGCCGTCCAGTACATGTGGGAGGGCATCCACGCCGGTGAGACGGCATCGCCCGGCCGCTCGGCCCGTCTCGCGGAGATCGCCGCGAACTGCACCGGCCGCGACAACGCCGAACGCGCCCTGCTGATCCTGCGCGGCTTCGACGCCATGACCCACGGCGAGAACGCCGAGCAGGTCGCCGAGCTGTGCGACCGGGCCCTCGTCAACGGCCGCCTCGCACCCGGGCTCGGCTGGACCGACAGCGAGTGGGGCCTGGAACTGCCGATGATGCTGGCCAGCGCCTACGCGTACACGGACCGGCTGGACCGCGCCGAGGCGCTGTTCACCGAGGCCCTGCGCGCCTACGAGACGGCCGGCTGGAGCGGCGGCCACCTCGCCCTCGCCCTCGCACACGCCTACGTCGGCCTCGGCCACCGCAGGCGGGGCAGGCTGAAGGAGGCGGAGGCGTCCTTGCGCGAGTCGCTGCGCATCGCCGAGCGGGTCGGCCGCGGGCTGCCGCTGTACTGGTCCGCGATCTGCAACCTGGTCGACACCCTGCTCGCCCGCGGCCACGTCGACGAGGCATGGGCGGTCGCCGGCCAGTACGGGTTCGCCCCGCCGTACCCGTCCACGATCGTGCTGCCGGACCCGCGCGTCGTCCGGGGCCGGCTGCTGCTCGCCGTCGGCCGCACCAAGGACGGCGTCAACGAGCTGGAGGTCGCCGAGAAGGCGGCGGCCTCACGGGGCCATCACAATCCCGTGCTGGTTCCGTGGGCGACCGACCTGGCCCGGGCCCTCGCCGCCGAGGACCCGGCCCGGGCCGCGCGACTGGCCTCGGACGCCCGCCGCCACGCCGAGCGCTTCGGCACGGACACCGCCATAGGGGAGGCACTGCGCTGCGCCGCCGCCCTGGAGACCGGGCAGAGCGCTGTCCGGCTCGCCGCCCAGGCGGTCACCTATCTGGAGGCATCGCCCTGCCAGTACGAGCACGCCGCCGCCCGCGTCGAGTACGGCATCGCGGCGCGCTCCGAGGCCGAGCTGAACCGGGGCCTGGCGCTGGCGCGTTCGTGCGGCGCGGACGGACTGGTGACGCGGGCCGAAGAGGCGCTGGCGGCGGGATGCGGACTGGGCTGAGGCCCGTCCGGCTCAGCTCCCCGCGCCGTCCTCCTCGGCCAGCACCCGCTGGGCCGTGGCGAACGCCGAGTTCGCCGCCGGCACCCCGCAGTACACGGCCGTCTGCAGCAGCACGGCGCCGATCTCCTCGGGGGTGAGGCCGTTGCGCCGGGCCGCCCGCACGTGCATGGCCAGCTCCTCGTAGTGGCCGTGCGCGATCAGCGCCGTCAGGGTGATCATGCTGCGCTCGCGGCGCGAGAGCGTCTCGTCGGTCCAGATCTCGCCCCACGCGTAGCGTGAGATGAAGTCCTGGAAGCGGGCCGTGAACGGCGTCTGCCGCGCCTGCGCCCGGTCCACGTGGGCGTCGCCCAGCACCTCGCGCCGCACCGCCATGCCCCGCCTGGCACCTCCGCCGAGGTGGGCGCGCAGCGCGGTCAGCACCGCCTCGGGGCACTGGGCGGGCGCCAGGTGCGAGGCACCCGGGATCTCGACCAGCGTCGAGCCCGGCACGGCGTCCGCGATCTCCCGCAGATGCGCCGGCGGCGTCGCCGGGTCGTCGCGCCCGGCGATCAGCAGCGTGGGCACGGAGATGCCGGCGAGCCCGTCGCGCAGGTCGAACGCGGCCAGCGCGTCGCAGCAGGCGGCGTACGCCTCCGGATCTGCGTCCCGGTGGTCCCGGACCAGTCCGGGCACGGTGAACCCGCCGGTGAACCACCGGTCGTTCGCGCTGTCCGCGAGCTTCGCCAGCCCTTCGGCACGCACCAGCGCGGCCCGCTCCTCCCACGGCTTCGCACCGTTGAAGTGCGCCGACGAGCAGATCACCGCCAGCGACGACACCCGCTCCGGGTGGTGCAGGGCCAGGTGCAGACCCACCGCACCGCCGAGCGAGACCCCCGCGTAGGCGAACCGCTCCACGCCGAGCGAGTCGGCGAGCGCCAGCACCAGGTCGGCGAGGTCACCGACGGTGGCACCGGCCGAGATGAGATGGGCCGGTGAACCGCCGTGCCCCGGCAGGTCCCAGCGGATCACCCGGTGCCCGATGGACAGCTCGGGCGCCACCTCGTCCCACAGGGCGTACGAGGTGCCCAGCGAGGGTCCGAGCAGCAGCGGGGGAGCGGACTCGGGGCCTTCGGTCAGGTGGTTGAGTATCGTCAACGTCGCTCCAGGGCACGGTCGGTGAGGATTTCGGCGGAGCCGGTGTAACGAGCGGGGTCGGTGAGGTCGCCGACGTCGATGCCGCTCAACTCGGGCTCCGCGGCGAGCAGTTCTTCCAGGTCGCGGCCTTCGGTGTAGGTCCGCTCGGTGATCTCGGTCAGCAGGGCCTTGGCGCGGGCCCGCCCGAGCGCCGGCGCCAGTTCGGCGGACAGCCGCTCGGACACGATCAGCCCGTGCGTGAGACCGAGGTGGTCGCGCATGGTCCCGGGGTGCACCCGTAGCCCCTCGGTGAGTTCGGCGGCGTCCCGCGCGGCACCGCCGGCCAGCCGCAGCAGCTCCCGCAGCGGTTCCCACTCGGCGTGCCAGGCCCCGGCCGGCCGCTCGTCCTCGGCGGCCAGCGAGCCGTACAGCGTGGCGGCGAGCTGCGGCGCGCGCCGGGCCGCGGCCGCAATCAGCGTCGCCCGCACGGGATTGGCCTTGTGCGGCATCGCGGACGAGCCGCCGCCGCTGCCCTCCGCGACCTCGGCGATCTCCGTCCGCGAGAGGGTGAGCACGTCCGCGGCGATCTTCCCCAGTGCCCCGGCCGTGAAGGCCAGGCAGCCCGCCAGATCGGCGATCGGCGTGCGCAGGGTGTGCCAGGGCAGCAGGGGGGCCCGGAGGCCGAGTTCACGGGCGTACGCCGCCGGCAGCGCGGTCGGCTCCGTCGCGCCGTACGCCGCGAAGGCCGCCAAGGTCCCCGCCGCGCCGCCCAGTTGGGCGGGCAGCGCATCGCGTACGGCGACGATCCGGTCACGCGCGTCGAGCACCAGCGAGCGCCATCCGGCGGCCTTCAGCCCGAAGGTCGTCGGCACGGCGTGCTGGGTCAGCGTCCGGCCCGGCATCGGCGTGTCGCGGTGGTCGGCGGCCAGGCGGGCCAGTGCGCGCTCGGTGCGGTCCAGGTCGGCGAGGACGAGGCCCAGGGTGCGCACGGCCACCAGCATCGTCGCCGTGTCCAGGATGTCCTGGCTGGTCGCCCCCCGGTGGACGTAGGGGCCGTACTCCTCACCGACCGCCTTCGTCAGATCGGCGACCAGCGGGATCACCGGGTTCCCGCCGCCGCGGGCCCGCTCGGCCAGCGAGCGCACGTCGAAGCGGGTCGGGTCGGCCGCGTCGGTCACCGCCGTCGCCGCGCCCTCGGGGGCGAGGCCCAGCGCGGCCTGCGCACGGGTCAGCGCCGCCTCGGCGTCGAGCAGCGCCCGCAGATAGGCGCCGTCCCCGGTCGCGGCGGCGGCCGGGGAGCCCGCCCACCCGGGGGCGATCAGGCTCGTGCCGGCGTCGGCAGGGATGTCCGCAGCTGTCACTGGAACTCCAGGAAGACCGTCTCGCCCTCGCCCTGAAGGCGGATGTCGAAACGGTACGTGCCGTTGCCCTCCTCCGCCGCGATCAGCGTGTCGCGGCGGGGCTCCTCCACCTGGGCCAGCAGCGGGTCGGCGGCGAGCGCCGCGTCGTCGCCCGGCAGGTAGATCCGGGTGAACAGGTGCACGAGCAGACCGCGCGCGAAGACGCACACGCTGACGTACGGGGCGTTCCGTCCGCGCGCTCCGGGCCGGAGCGTCCGCGCGTACCAGTGCCCGTCGGCGTCGGTCTGGATGCGCCCGAACCCGGTGAACTCCACGCCGTTGCGCCCCAGGAAGTCGCCGGAGGCGGGGTCGCGGCGCATGGAGCCGTCGGCCGTCGGCAGGTTGCCGTCCTGGTCCGGCCCCCACAGCTCCACCAGGGCGTCCGGCAGCGGCTTGCCCTCGCCGTCGAGCACGTACCCGTGCACGGTGATCGTGTCGGGGTGTCCGAGGGGCGCGATGTCCTCGCCGCCGCGGAACGGCAGCGCGTACCCGTAGAACGGGCCGACGGTGTGCGACGGCGTGGGCAGCACGTTCTCCGGCCTGCTGGTGTCGATCTTCGTCATGGCGGGTCAGCGTCCTTCTTCGATCCAGGTGGCGTTCGGGCCGTCGAGCACGATGTCCCAGTGGTAGCCGAGGGAGAACTCGGGCACGGACAGGCTGTGGTCGTACGTGGCGATCAGCCGCTGCCGGGCGGCGTCGTCCGTGACGGACTGCAGGATCGGGTCGTACGGGAACAGCGGGTCGTTGGGGAAGTACATCTGCGTCACGAGCCGCTGCGTGAACGCCGAGCCGAACACCGAGAAGTGGATGTGCGCCGGCCGCCAGGCGTTGACGTGGTTGCGCCACGGGTACGGCCCCGGCTGGACGGTGGTGAAGCGGTAGAAGCCGTCGTCGTCGGAGATCGTGCGGCCCACGCCGGTGAAGTTCGGGTCCAGCGGGGCGTCGTGCTGCTCCCGCTGGTGCGCGTAGCGGCCGGCCGAGTTGGCCTGCCAGATCTCCACGAGCTGGCCGCGCACGGGACGCCCGTTGCGGTCCAGCAGCCGGCCGGAGACGGTGATGCGCTCACCGATCGGCTCACCGGTGTGCTGCCGGGTCAGGTCGTTGTCGATCTCGGTGATGTCCCGCTCCCCGAAGGCGGGGGAGGACAGCTCCACCAACTCGGGGTCCTTGGTGACGTCGATGGCGATCGGCGGCTGCTTCGGGTGGCGCAGCACCGAGGAGCTGTAGGGGGCGTAGTCGCGGCGCGGGTGGTGCTCGACGGGCGCGCCGTCGGCGACCCGCTTCTCGTAGGCGGCGTGCTCGGCCGCGATCTCCGCGTCGATGTCGGCTTGCGTGAGAGTCATGTCAGTCCCCGGGGGTCCTTAGCGTTCGAGGAGGAGGGCGAGGCCCTGGCCGACGCCGATGCAGAGCGTGGCGATGCCGGTGCCGTGGCCCTTGCGGGCGAGCTGGTGGGCGAGGGTGCCGGCGAGCCGGGCACCGGAGGCGCCCAGCGGGTGACCGAGGGCGATGGCGCCGCCCTGGGGGTTGAGGATCGCCGGGTCGAATTCGGGCCACTCGGCCACGCAGCCCAGCACCTGGGCGGCGAAGGCCTCGTTGAGTTCCAGGACGTCGAGGTCGGCGAACGTCTTGCCGGCCTTGGCCAGGGCGCGGTTCACGGCCTCGACCGGGGCGAGCCCGAAGTACTGCGGGTCGTTGGCCGAGACGCCGGTGGCCGAGATCCGGGCGAGCGGTTCCCGGCCCGTGGCCTTCAGGCCCTCCTCGTCGACGAGGAGGAGGGCGGCGGCGCCGTCGTTGAGCGGCGAGGCGTTGCCGGCCGTGACGGTGCCGCCCGTCTTGCGGAAGGACGGCTTGAGCTTCGCCATCGCCTCCAGGGAGGCGCCGGGCCGCACGCACTCGTCGGCGGCGAAGAGGACCGGGTCGCCCTTGCGCTGCGGGACGGGGACGGGCGCGAGTTCGGCGTCGAACAGGCCGTCGGCCTGGGCCTGCGCCGCCTTCCGGTGGGAGGCGAGGGCGAACTCGTCCTGCTGCTCCCGGGTGATCTTGTGCTTGTCCGCGATCAGTTCCGCCGACTCGCCGAGGGGGATGGTCCACTGCGGGTCCATCGCCGGGTTGACCATGCGCCAGCCCAGGGTGGTGGAGTACAGCTCGGCGTGCCCGGCCGGGAACGGCCGCTCGGACTTGGGCAGCACGTACGGCGCCCGGGTCATCGACTCCACGCCGCCCGCGAGGGCGATGTGGGCGTCGCCGCAGGCGATGGCGCGGGCGGCCTGGATCACCGCCTCGAGGCCGGAGGCGCACAGCCGGTTCACGGTGACGCCGGGCACGGAGGTGGGCAGGCCGGCGAGCAGCGCGGCCATGCGGGCGACGTTGCGGTTCTCCTCGCCGGCTCCGTTGGCGTTGCCGAAGTACACGTCCTCGATGCGGGACGGGTCGAGGTCGGGGGTGCGGTCGAGCAGGGCGCGGACGGCGTGCGCCGCCAGGTCGTCAGGGCGGACGCCCGCCAGGCCGCCGTTGTACCTGCCGATCGGGGTGCGGACCGCGTCGACGATGAAGACGTCCCTCACTGCAGGCCCTCCGCGATGACGAGCTTGGCGTCGGTCTTGGTGACGATCTCGTCGACGGTCACCCCGGGGGCGCACTCCGTCAGCACGAGTCCGTCGTCGGTGACGTCGAGGACACCGAGGTCGGTGATGATCCGGTCCACGCACGCCTTGCCGGTCAGCGGCAGCGCGCACTCCTCGAGGATCTTGGCGGAACCGTCCTTCGCGGTGTGCGTCATCACGACGATCACGGTGCGGGCACCGTGGACGAGGTCCATCGCGCCGCCGATCCCGGTGATCATCTTGCCCGGGATCGCCCAGTTGGCCAGGTCGCCGCGGGCGGAGACCTGCATCGCCCCGAGCACGGCGACGTCGATGTGCCCGCCCCGGATCATGCCGAAGGAGAGGGCGGAGTCGAAGAAGGAGGCGCCGGGCAGGACGGTGACGGTCTCCTTGCCCGCGTTGATCAGGTCCGGGTCGACCTGGTCCTCGGTGGGGTAGGGGCCGGTGCCCAGGATCCCGTTCTCGGATTCGAGGGTCACCTCCACGCCCTCCGGGAGGTAGTTGGGGATCAGCGTCGGCAGGCCGATGCCGAGGTTGACGTACTGGCCGTCCTCGAGCTCCCGGGCCGCCCGCGCGGCCATCTCTTCACGCGTCCAGGGCATCAGGAACTCACCGTCCGCTTCTCGATCTTCTTGTCGGCGGCCTGCTCCGGCGTCAGCGCGACCACCCGCTGTACGAACACGCCCGGCAGGTGCACGGCGTCCGGGTCGATCTCGCCGGGCTCCACCAGCTCCTCGACCTCGGCGACGGTGACCCGGCCGGCCATGGCGGCCAGCGGGTTGAAGTTCCGGGAGGACTTGGCGAACACCAGGTTGCCGTGCCGGTCGCCCTTGGCCGCCCGCACGAGGGCGAAGTCGGTGCGGATGCCGCGCTCCAGCACGTACTCGGTGCCGTCGAACTCGCGGACCTCCTTCGCCGGCGACGCCAGCGCCACCCCGCCGGAGCCGTCGTAACGCCACGGCAGCCCGCCCTCGGCGACCTGCGTGCCCACTCCGGCCGGCGTGTAGAACGCCGGGATGCCGGCGCCGCCGGCCCGCAGCCGCTCGGCCAGGGTGCCCTGCGGGATCAGCTCCACCTCCAGCTCGCCGGCCAGGTACTGGCGCGCGAACTCCTTGTTGGCCCCGATGTACGACCCGGTCACCCGCGCGATGCGCCCCGCGGCCAGCAGCACGGCCAGGCCCGAGTCCATCGCCCCGCAGTTGTTCGAGACCACCGACAGCCCGCCGGTCCCGCGCTCGTACAGCGCCTGGATCAGTACGTTCGGCACACCGCTCAGCCCGAAACCACCCACCGCCAGCGACGCGCCGTCCGGCACATCGGCCACTGCCTCACCGGCCGTGGCCACCACCTTGTCCATCCGAGAAGCCCCATCTCTTCCAAGCGCCCGAGGAACAAATTAATCAGGGCACTGAGTATTTCAGCGAGGTTGCCCACACGCTGCCACCGGAGAGCCGAAGCGTCAAGAGCTGCAAAAAGACCACGTAGATCGCTTGCGTGGGTCGCGGACACCGCACGTGCGGAGGGGTATCGTTCAGTGCACCAACGAATGCGACCACGGGAGCGCACATGGCCGCGGTGGACCTTGCCACCCATCCCGGGCACCTGGCCCGGCGGCTGCAGCAGGCGCACTACCTGCTGTGGAACACGATGGTCTCCGAGGAGATCACCTCGCCGCAGTTCGCGGTCCTCAACGCGCTCGTCGCCGAACCCGGCCTGGACCAGCGGACCGTCGGGGAGCGGGTGGGTCTGGACCGGTCCACCATCGCCGAGGTGATCAGCCGGCTGGGCCGCCGCGGGCTGCTCGACAAGGTCCGCGACCCGCAGGACGGCCGTCGCTTCCTGCTGCGGCTCACCGACGAGGGGCTGCGCACGCACCGGAAGCTGACCGTGCGGACCGCCCGGATGAACCAGGTGTTCCTCGCCCCGCTCTCCGCAGCGGAGCAGTCGCTCTTCTTCGAGCTCATCCGGCGGGTGGCGGACGCCGC
The DNA here is from genome assembly GCF_014650995.1 of Streptomyces viridiviolaceus. Taxonomy (GTDB): domain Bacteria; phylum Actinomycetota; class Actinomycetes; order Streptomycetales; family Streptomycetaceae; genus Streptomyces; species Streptomyces viridiviolaceus. Next base: position 57,550 of record NZ_BMWA01000001.1, on the reverse strand, counting down.
CGAGGGGCTGCGCAACCCGGCCGAACCGGCGGTGGCTCCCCGCTGACCCGGGCCTCCGGGCGGCTCAGGGCGTCCGCGCGAACACCACCCACACCTGGCCCTCGGCGAAGCTCACCGGCGTACCGTCCCCCGCGGTGAACGTCGTGCCCTCCGCGGCCGCCCCCCGCTTCCACGTGACGTCGTGGGCCCGGCCGTCGCGCAGCACCTCCGCCCGTCCGGAGCCCACCGACTCCACGTACGGGGTGCGGCTGCCGAGGGAGTCGTGGAAATCCGAGTCCCGCATCCGCACGTACTGCACGACCACGGTCGCGGGTGCCAGCCGCCGTCCGTCCGGCGTGACGGCGGGGCGGCCGTCCATCCCGACCAGCCAGCGGCCGTCCGCCGCCGACCAGGTGAAGGTGAAGCTCGCGGCCGGATAGCGCACCGTGCGCGCCGCCTCGGTCCTGCCGCCCACGGGGGCCTCGCCGTGGCGGAAGCCCGTCGTCAGGGCCGACGGGCCGGGAGCCGAGGGCAGCAGCCGGCCGGGGCGCAGGTAGAGGTTGTGCGGGGCCGGTCTGCCGCTGTCCCGGACGTAGGCCTCCGGCGCCCGCTCGGGTGTCTCCGCGCGCAGCGGTGCCGCGTCGATCAGCGGCAGCAGCCTGCCCTGCGCTCCGGAGAAGGCGAGCGCCGGCCGGTCGAACTGGCCGAGCAGTTCCAGGTCCGACTCGCGGGCGCTGCGCACCGGTCCGACCACCTCCGGGAGCCTGGAGGCATAGACGGCCATCAGCCGGCTCAGCCCGCCCTCGACCGGTTCGACGTACACGACGTCGGCGGCGTCGAGCCCCGTCTGGGGCCGGGCCGCGGACACGTTGTCGATCTTCACGGCGAGCACCGGGCCGACGCTCGCCGCGCCGGGCGACTCGCTCGGCCGCGCGGAACGCCCGCGCCCGTCGTCGCCGTCGCCCGGCCCGGGGCGCCCCGTGCAGCCGGCCGCGACGGACAGCGACACGGCGGCGGTCAGCAGTGCCGCCGTCACCGTGCCGAACCGCCTGCGCGCTCCTGGTGGCATCGTCCCCACCGCCTCCCCACCGCCCGCCTGTCACGCTCTATGACCATGATTGTCTACTTCTGATCACATTACGCGGCTTAGCTGATCAAATGAGGAAAGGCGCGGCGAGTCGTCCGATCGGCCGCAGCGTCACGGTTGGCCGGGGAGGGGCCCGGGTACCCGGCCGCACGGATGTCCGACGCGCACGGTGACGGAGGGAGCGCGACACCATGAAGGCAGTGACCTGGCAGGGCAAGCGGGACGTACGGGTCGAGGACGTGCCGGACCCGAGGATCCAGGAGCCGACGGACGCGGTCATCCGCATCACGTCCACCGGGCTGTGCGGCTCCGACCTGCATCTGTACGAAGTTCTCACCCCGTTCATGACACCCGGCGACATCCTCGGCCACGAGCCGATGGGCTTCGTCGAGGAGGTCGGCCCCGAGGTGACCGGGCTGAAGCCCGGCGACCGGGTCGTCGTGCCCTTCCAGATCGCCTGCGGGCACTGCTTCATGTGCGACACCGGGCTGCCGACCCAGTGCGAGACCACGCAGGTCACCGGCGAGCACATGGGCGCCGCCCTGTTCGGCTACACCCGGCTGTACGGCGCGGTGCCCGGCGGTCAGGCCGAGTACCTGCGCGTGCCGCAGGCACAGTACGGCCCGATCAAGGTGCCGGAGGGTCCGCCGGACGACCGCTTCGTGTACCTCTCCGACGTCCTGCCCACCGCCTGGCAGGCGGTCGCCTACGCCGGCGTCCCGCAGGGCGGCAGCGTCGCCGTGCTCGGACTCGGCCCCATCGGCGACATGGCCTGCCGGGTCGCCCAGGTCAAGGGCGCCGGCCGGGTGTTCGGCGTGGACCTCGTACCGGAGCGGCTGCAACGGGCGCGGGAACGGGGCGTGGAGACGTACGACCTGCGGTCCTTCGACAACGAGAAGGAACTGGTCGCCGCGATCCAGGACGAGACCGACGGCCGGGGCCCCGACGCCGTGATCGACGCGGTCGGCACCGAGGCGCACGGCAGCGCCGCCGCGAAACTGGTTCAGCAGGGCGCCGCGATCCTGCCCCGCAAGATCGGCGGGCCCCTGGCGGAACGCTTCAGCATCGACCGGCTCGCCGCCCTCAACACCGCCATCGAACTGGTGCGGCGCGGCGGCACCCTCTCGCTCATCGGCGTCTACGGCGGGATGGCCGACCCGATGCCGATGCTCACCCTGTTCGACAAGCAGATCCAGATGCGGATGGGCCAGGCCAACGTGCGCCGCTGGAGCGACGAGATCATCCCGTTCCTGACGGACGAGGACCCCCTCGGCGTGGAGGACTTCGCCACCCACCGGCTGCCGCTGGCGGACGCGCCCCACGCCTACGAGATGTTCCAGAAGAAGCAGGACGGCGCCGTCAAGGTCCTCATGCAGCCGTGAGGAGTCAGCCGAGGATCTGCGTGAGGTCGTAGCGCACCGGCTCCTCCAGCTGGGCGTAGGTGCAGCTCTCCGGCGTCCGGTCCGGTCGCCAGCGGCGGAACCGGGCCGTGTGCCTGAAGCGCGCCCCGTTCTCCATGTGGTCGTACGCCACCTCGGCGACCCGCTCCGGCCGCAGCGGCACCCAGGACAGGTCCTTCTTGCCCGACCAGCGGCTGGGGGCGCCGGGCAGCCGGGCCGTCTCGTGCGCCGCCTCGTCGGACCAGGCCGCCCACGGGTGCCCCTGGACGTCGGCCATGCGCAGCGGCTCCAGCTCGTCCACGAGCTCGGCGCGCCGCTTCATCGAGAACGCCGCGCACACACCCACGTGCTGGAGGGCACCCCGGTCGTCGTACAGGCCGAGCAGCAGGGAACCGACCACGGGGCCGCTCTTGTGGAAGCGGTAACCGGCGACGACGACGTCCGCCGTGCGCTCGTGCTTGACCTTGAACATGGCCCGTTCGTCCTGGCGGTACCGAAGGTCGAGCGGCTTGGCGACGACACCGTCCAGTCCCGCGCCCTCGTACTCCTCGAACCACTGCCGGGCCACCTCGACGTCGGTCGTCGCCGGTGCCACGTGCACCGGGGGCATGACCTGGGACAGCGCCCGGACCAGCAGCGAGCGCCGGTCGGACAGCGGCACGTCGAGCAGCGACTCGCCGTCCAGCGCCAGCAGGTCGAAGGCCACGAGGGAGGCGGGCGTCCGCTCGGCCAGGGCCCGCACCCGGGAGTCCGCCGGGTGGATCCGCTCGGTCAGCGCGTCGAAGTCCAGCCGCCCCTCCCGCGCGACGACGATCTCCCCGTCCACCACGCAGCGCTCCGGCAGCCGCTCCCGCACGGCCGTCACCAGCTCCGGAAAGTACCTGGTCAACGGCTTGCCCGTACGGCTGCCGAACTCGACCTCGTCGCCGTCGCGGAACACGATCGCCCGGAACCCGTCCCACTTCGCCTCGTACTGCATTCCCGGCGGGATGCTCGCCACGGACTTGGCGAGCATCGGCTTCACGGGTGGCATGACGGGCAGATCCATGCTCCGACTCTAGGAGCCGCCCCCGGTGTGCGCCTGCTGAGCGGACGCCGGCGGAAAACCGGGCCCGGACGGTGCCGGGCGCCCTGTCGGCCAGTCGCCGGTGATCTTCGACCGGGACGTGTGCACCCGGCCGGAGCGCGTCGGCCGGCTGCCCCGGGAGACAGGGGTCACCCACCCGCGGCGTTCCCTGCCGGCCGCCTTCACCGCCGGGCTGCCCGGCGCCCCCGACGACCACCGTGGAGCCCTCCTGGGCTTCGGTCTGTTCCGCCCGGCGGAGCCGGCGACGGCGGTCCGCCATCTGTCCCCAGGGCAGTGCGCCGGCTCGCGCCGGCCCGTGTGCTGCGCGACCTGGTGGATCTGCTGCTCGACGAGCCCACCAACCACCTCTCGCCCGCCCTGGTGGAGGATCTGGAGGAGGCCCTTCACCACTACCAGGGTGCGCCGGTGACGGTCTCCCACGACCGCATGGCCGCCCGGCGGTTCACCGGGCGTCGCCCACGGATGCACGCCGGCCGCCTGGCCGAATGGGCCCGCCCGTCGGCCGCGCCGCCCGCCCGTCGGCCGCGCCGCCCGCCCGTCGGCCGCGCCGCCCGCCCGTCGGCCGCGCCGCCCGCCCGTCGCGGCGGCCAGCTCGGCCCGGCGCCTGATGTGCGAGGTCCGTGCGGTGCGCCTACCGTGGCTCGCATGGCGGAAGCGGTGGAACTGGAAGCGGGCGGCCGGACCGTGCGGCTGTCCAATCCGGGAAAGGTGTTCTTCCCGGAGCACGGCTACACCAAGCTGGACCTCGCCCGGTACTACCAGGCGGTCGCCCCCGGCATCCTGCGCGCCCTGCGCAACCGGCCCACCACCCTGGAGCGCTACCCGGACGGCATCACCGGCGAGTGGTTCTACCAGAAGCGCGCCCCGAAGAACATGCCCGACTGGATCCCGACGGCGCACATCACCTTCCCCAGCGGCCGCAGCGCCGACGAGATGTGCCCCACCGAGGAGGCCGCGGTGCTGTGGGCCGCCCAGTACGGCACCCTCACCTTCCACCCCTGGCCGGTGCGCCGCGACGACGTCGACCGCCCCGACGAACTGCGCATCGACCTCGACCCGCAGCCCGGCACCGACTACGACGACGCCGTCCGCGCCGCCCACGAACTGCGGGCGGTGCTGGAGGAGTTCGGCGGCCTGCGCGGCTGGCCGAAGACATCCGGCGGGCGCGGCCTGCACGTCTTCGTGCCCATCGAGCCGCGCTGGACCTTCACCCAGGTGCGGCGCGCCGCCATCGCCGTCGGCCGGGAGATGGAACGGCGGATGCCCGAGCACGTGACCATCAAGTGGTGGAAGGAGGAGCGCGGCGAGCGCATCTTCATCGACTACAACCAGACGGCCCGCGACCGCACCATCGCCTCCGCCTACTCCGTGCGCCCCCGCCCGAACGCCCCCGTCTCCGCGCCTTTGCGCTGGGACGAGGTGGGCGTCGCGCACCCCGCGGACTTCGACATCACGACCATGCCCGCGCGCTTCGCCGGACTCGGCGACGTGCACGCGGACATGGACGACCACGCCTACTCCCTCGACGCCCTGCTGGAGCTGGCCTCGAAGGACGAGCGCGACCACGGGCTCGGCGATCTGCCGTACCCGCCCGAGTATCCGAAGATGCCGGGGGAACCCAGGCGGGTACAGCCGAGCCGTGCGAAGAAGCAGCCGGGACCTACAGCTCCTTGATCCGGACGTCCCGGTACGAGACCACGTCCGTCGTGCCGTGCACCTGCAGCCCGACGTAACCGGAGGCGAACCGCCGCCCGTCCGTGCCCGGGTCGTCCGAGCGCGGCGGGGTGAAGTCCTGGCCGCCGATGTTGTCGAACTCGTTGATCAGCACGCCGTTGCGGTAGACCGAGTAGTGCTGGTCCACCACCCGGATCTCGTAGTCGTTCCAGGTGCCCTTCTGGGTCACCCCGGCCCCGGCGAGCCCGACCCGGTCGAAGCCGTAGACGGAGCCCGTCTTGTACATGTCGCCGCTCGGGCTGTCGAACACCTGCACCTCGTGCCCGTACTTGATGGCGACCCACTCCGGCCGTGACTCCTCCGGGTGGTCGTGGACCCACGGGAAGCGCACGAACACACCGGAGTTGGCGTTGCCGGTGCCGGGGGCGTCGTCACGCCACTGGAGCTTCAGCGAGAAGTCGCCGTACTTGCGCTCGGGGAACCACAGCATGCCCAGGCCCGGCTTCGTGGTGCCGGAGGTGATCGACCCGTCCGGGTTCAGCCCGAACGAACCGCCGCCCACCTGCTCCCACTTCGCGAACGACTCCGGGCTGCCGTCCATGATCGTGCGGTAGCCCTCGGTCTGACCGGGCCTGCCGATCCCGGACTGGCGGGCCGCCTTGTTGATCGCCCGGTACTCGCGCCGGTCGACGACGCCCTCGTCGAGCAGCCGGTCCAGGACCTCCTGCACGTGCTTCAGGAACAGCGCCTGGGACGTCCACTCCTTCTCGTCCTCGATCAGCTCGCCTATCCGGCACCGGTTGTTCGTCACCCGGTTCGGCACACCCGAGTCGACCGTGCCGACGATCACCGTGAGCCGCTCGTCGTACTCCGGGCAGTCGGGCGCGGGCACCCCGCCGCCGGTCACCACCGTGAAGCTCACGGTCAGCGGTGCCGAGGTGTTGCCCGCCTTGTCGGTCGCCCGGTACGCCACGGTGTGTGTGCCGGTGCGGTCGACGACGACGGGTGCGGTGTACGCCAGGTAGGGGCCGGAGTCGAGCGAGTACTCGATGCCCGCCACGCCCGAGCCGCCCTCGTCGGTGGCGCTGACGGTCACCGTGGCCTTGCCGACGTAGGCGCCGTCGGAGTTCTTCGTGCCCTCCACCGTCGCGCCGGTCACGGGCGCGGTGGTGTCCTGCGGGGGAGCGGCGACGACGGTGAACCCGACGTTCTTCTCCGCCGCGGCGTTGCCCGCCTTGTCGGTGGCGCGGTAACGCACGGTGTGGGTGCCGACCTGGTGCACCATCACCGGCGCGGTGTACGCCTGCCAGGCACCGTCGCCGATCGCGTACTCGATGGTGTTGACGCCGGAACCGGTGTCGGAGGCGGTGACGGTCACCGTCGCCATGTCGATGTACGCGCCGTCCGCGTTCCGCTCGCCGCTGACCGTCGCCGAGGTCTCCGGCGGGGTCTCGTCGTCCGTGGGCGGGGCGACGACGGTGAAGGTGACGCTCTTCTCGGCGGCGGCGTTGCCCGCCTTGTCGAAGGCCCGGTAGCGGACCGTGTGGTCGCCGACCTGGTCGACGACGACCGGCGTGGTGTACGGCTGCCAGGCGCCGTCCGCGCCGATGGCGTACTCGATGCGGTCGACGCCGGATCCCTCGTCGGTGGCGGCGACGGTGACGCTCGCGGCACCGACGTACTGGCCCGCGTCGTTCTGCGTGCCCTGGACGTCCGCCGACGTCTCGGGTGCCGTCGTGTCCTCGCCGCCGCCCTCGGTCACCACCAGCACGCCCTGCATCTGCCCGTGTCCGGGGATCGTGCAGTGGTACAGGTAGCGGCCGGGGCTGAGGGTGACCTCGGCGGTGTGCCGGCCGCCCTGGTCGTCGAAGGGATTGGCCAGGATGTTGAGCTGGACGTCGCTGTTGTACTCGGGGTCGTTGGTCACGAACGTCAGCGTGTGCGGCATGCCGGTGGTGTTGCCGGTCGCCGCGCTGTTCTCGAAGACGATCGTGGCCGGCCCGGCGACCGCGGTCTCGGGCGCCGACGTGTACTTGGTGATGTCGTCGCCCGCCGTCCAGGTGAGGACCTGTTCGGCGGCCTCCTCGGCGGCCCTCGGCTGTCCGGACGCGGACGTGGCCTGCAGGCCGAGCGCCATCAGCAGGGCGGCCAGCAGGGCGGCCCAGATCCTTCGGTGCCGTATCACTCGGTCCTCCTCGCCAGCTGGTCGGCGGCCGGGGTCGGCCCGCCGCCCGTGTAGGTGACCCGCCACAGGGCCGACTTGGAGTCCGAGGTGAAGAAGCCGCGGCCGTAGTCGAGGACGTACAGAGCGCCGTCCGGACCGAACTTCCAGTCCATCAGGTTCTTGATGCCGTCGTTGCCGACCGGCACGATCTTCTTCAGCGACTCCGAGTGCACCGGCAGACCGCCGTCACCCTGCGTCTTCGGGTCCATGAGCACCGCGTTGCGCGGCTGGTCGGCGTCGTAGAAGTCGCCGACGAACCACTTGCCGTCCCAGTAGGCGGGCCACTTGGTCCCACTCGTGCTCTGCGCGTCGTAGCGGTAGACGGGACCGTTCATCGCGGCCTGGCCGCCGCCCTTGAGCCACGGCAGCCGGTACGTGGCCTCCTCCGCCTTGTAGGACGGGATCCCGTTCGCGTCGCGCGGGAAGTCGGGGCCGCCGCCCTGCGGGGAGTACCAGATGTTGTTGCCGGTCACCGGCGGCAGGTTGACCAGGCCGTCGTTGTTCGGCGACTCGTTCTTCGGGTGGTCGCAGTCGTACCAGCCCAGCGGCTTCGACGGGTCCGGCAGGTTCCGGTCCCGGTACGGCTGCTTGTTGCCCATGCAGTACGGCCAGCCCCGGTTGCTCGCCTCGGTGATCACCGCGAACGTGTCGTACTTCGCGGGACCCCAGGTCGGCGAGGGAGCGCCCGCGTCCGGGCCGACCCAGCCGGCGTACAGGGTGTCGGTCGACTTGTCGACGGAGATGCGCGCCGGGTTGCGGACGCCCATCACGTAGATCTCGCCGCGCGTCTTGCCGCCGCCCTCCGCGGTCTCCTTGCCGGTGAAGAGGTTCCCCTCGGGGAGCGTGTACGTCCCGTCCGGCTCCGGGTGGATGCGCAGGATCTTGCCGTTGAGGTTGTTCGTGTTGCCGGCCGTGCGGCGCGCGTCGGCGAAGGACACGCCCTTGAAATTGGGCTCCGGGTTGTTGCCCGAGTAACCACCGCTGAAGCCACTGGAGTTGTTGTCACCCGTGGCGATGTACAGGTTGCCCTTGGAGTCCCAGGCCATCCCGCCGCCCGCGTGGCAGCAGCTGTGGATCTGCACCGGCCACTTCAGCAGCACCTTCTCGCTGCCCAGGTCCAGCTTTCCGGTGGCCTGGTCGTAGGTGAAGCGGGAGACGCGCCGCTCGGCCATGTGCGTGTCGCGGTTGATCTCCGAGTGCGGTGTGTAGTGCAGGTACACCCACCCGTTCTCCGCGAACTCCGGGTCCAGCTCGATGCCGAGCAGGCCCTCCTCGACCTTGGTCAGCTCGTCGCCGCCGCCCTTGTTGCCGAAGACGGTCAGCTCACCGGCCAGCGTGACCTTCTTGGTCCGCGGGTCGTAGACGTGGACCTGGCCCTTGCCCTTGCCGATGTCGGGGTTGCTCCAGTCCGTGATCACGGGCTGGGAGGAGTCGGCACCGCCCCGGCCGATGTAGAACACGCGGCCGTCGGGCGCGGTGACCATGCCGTGCGGCTCGCCGATCTGGTCGTTCTGCCCCGGCTGGTTGGGCTGGGTGATCCGCTCGGCCTTGTAGTTGCCGGTGATGGTCGCCTTGCAGTCGGCCTGCGCCAGGCGGGTCGTCCACAGCAGCGCGCCGCGCAGGTGGGTGCGGAAGTCGGTCTCGTCGTACGACGACACCGTGCCGCCCATGCCCGTGTAGAAGGAGCGTCCGCCGTCGTAGTCCCGGCACCAGCTGACGGGGTGGTCCCAGCCGTTGGCGCCGGTACCCGGCTGGTACGTCGACTCGCGGACCCGGGCGACGGTGTGCACGTCACCGGACGGGTTCTTCTCCCAGTTCAGCCACTTGTCCGGCCGTTTCCACTGCACGGGCAGGTCCTTGGTGGCCGGGTGCCGGCGGTCGCCGACCTCGACGGTGGCGCGCTGGACGTTCGTCGGGCCGCCGGCGGCGGGGCGAGCACCCACGAGGCCGGTGAACCAGTCCGAGTACGGCTCCGCGCGGGCCGCGTCATGGATGCCGACGAAGCCGCCGCCCGCCTCCATGTACGCCTCCAGACCGGCCTCCTGGTCCGGATCGAGGACGTCGCCGCCCCCGGTGAGGAACACGATCGCGTTGAACCGCCCGAGTCTGCGCTCGTCGGTGAAGACCGAGGCGTCGTCGGTGGCCTCGACCCTGAAACGCTCCTTCGCCGGGCCGGTCAGCCCGATCTTCTCGATCGCCGCGATCCCGGCGTTCACGACCGGCGACTCGTCCCCGGCCGCGGCGGACCCGTAGAAGATCAGGACGCGTACGGTGGCGCCGCCGGGTGGCGACTTGATCGACATCGTTGTCAGAGACGGATCCGGCGCCGGAAGCGCGCCGGCTGCGGGAGCCGACAGCAGTCCGGCGGCCACGGCACCGGCGGCCAGCGACGCCGCCCAGACGCGTCTCTTCGTGCCTTTGGCGCTCAACCCTCGTAAGTGCATGGGCTTGTGATGCGATGTGAACCGCACGTGGTCACCCACCCCTCCTCGGTCGCAGCAACAGCGCCAAGGAAGCTAGACCTCTTTGCTCGGTTCGCCAATAGGTATGACCGGGATACAACGAACTTTGTCCTGAGTGTGGATAAACAGGGCCGCGCCCGGTACCGTCCCACAGGTTCATCACAGCTACGTCTCCGCAAATTCCGTACCAGTGTGGGGAGTTCGGCATGGACAGACGCGGCTTCAACCGCCGGGTGCTGCTGGGTGGCGCGGCCGTCGCGACATCGTTGTCGCTGGCCCCCGACCCGGCCGGCGCCGTGACCCTGGCGAAGACGGCGCCGGCCGGAGGGGAGGTGAGACGCATCAAGCTGTACGCCGAGAAGCTGCCCGACGGGCAGATGGGCTACGGCCTGGAGAAGGGCAAGGCGACCGTCCCCGGTCCGCTGATCGAGCTCAACGAGGGCGACACACTGCACATCGAGTTCGAGAACACGATGGACGTGGCCGCGAGCCTGCACGTCCACGGCCTGGACTACGAGATCTCCAGCGACGGCACCACGCTGAACAAGAGCCATGTCGAGCCCGGCGGCACCCGCACCTACACCTGGCGCACGCACGCCCCCGGCCGCCGCAAGGACGGCACCTGGCGGGCGGGCAGCGCGGGCTACTGGCACTACCACGACCACGTCGTCGGCACCGAACACGGAACCGGCGGCATCCGCAAGGGCCTGTACGGGCCGGTGATCGTCCGGCGCAAGGGCGACGTCCTGCCGGACGCCACCCACACGATCGTCTTCAACGACATGCTCATCAACAACAAGCCCGCCCACACGGGGCCGAACTTCGAGGCCACCGTGGGCGATCGCGTCGAGTTCGTCATGATCACGCACGGTGAGTACTACCACACCTTCCACATGCACGGTCACCGCTGGGCGGACAACCGCACGGGCATGCTCACCGGGCCCGAGGACCCGAGCCAAGTCATCGACAACAAGATCGTCGGCCCGGCGGACTCCTTCGGCTTCCAGGTGATCGCGGGGGAGGGGGTGGGCGCCGGGGCCTGGATGTACCACTGCCACGTGCAGAGCCACTCCGACATGGGCATGGTGGGGCTGTTCCTGGTGAAGAAGGCGGACGGGACGATCCCCGGGTACGACCCGCACGACCACGGGCACGCATCGGCCGAGGCGCCGGAACCCGAGCCGGAGACCGCGCACCACCACTGACGGATCATGGGCGGGCGACCCTCGTAGCGACCCGGGGAGACCTCGATGCCGTCCCGGAGCCCGCCGCCCGTTCCCGCCGCCCTGTGCGACGGCTTCCGCACCGCGGACGCCGTCGCGGTGGACGGGCGGCGGGCCCGGACCGGCCTGCCGCTGCCCGCTTCCGCCCGTGAGCGGAGTCCGAGAGCGCTCTCACCTCACCTCCGGCCCGGGGCTATCCTGAGCGGCAATCGCCGACGAGGAGCCCCGAAGTGACCGAGACAGCGCCGCGTCCCACGCTGGAGGCCGTGGCCGAGCGGGCCGGGGTCTCACGGGCCACCGTCTCCCGTGTGGTCAACGGGGCGCACGGCGTCCGGGAGGCGCTCGCCGAGCGGGTCCGACGCGCGGTGGAGGAACTCGGCTACGTCCCCAACCAGGCCGCCCGCAGCCTGGTGACGAAACGGCACCACGCCGTCGCCGTCGTCGCCGCCGAACCCGAGACCCGGGTCTTCGCCGACCCCTACTTCGCCCAGCAACTGCGTGGCATCAGCAGGGAGCTGACGGCCCACGACAACCAGCTCGTGCTGCTGCTCACCGAGGGCCGCGAGGACCACGCCCGCGTCGGCCGCTACCTGGCCGGCGGCCACGTCGACGGCGCGCTCGTCTTCTCCCTGCACCTCGACGACCCCCTGCCCGGCCTCGTCCGCAGGGCCGGTGTGCCGACCGTGTTCGGCGGTCGCCCCGGCTGGGACGACGGCCGGGACGGCGTGGTCTACGTCGACAGCGACAACCGCGGGGGCGCCCGGGCGGCCGTACGCCACCTCGCCGGTCTCGGCCGCACCCGCATCGCGCACATCACCGGGCCGCTCGACCAGACCTCCGCGGCCGACCGGCTCGCCGGATTCCGGGACCTCCGGGCCGACGTCGACCCGGAGCTGATCGAGCGCGGCGACTTCACCTCCGGCGGCGGGGAGCGGGCGATGCGGAAGCTGCTCGACCGGTGCCCGGACCTGGACGCCGTCTTCGCGGCCAACGACCTCACCGCCGCGGGCGCCCTGCGGGCGCTGCGTCAGCGCGGGCGGCGGGTGCCGGACGACGTGGCCGTGGTGGGCTTCGACGACATGCTGCCGGTCGCCGAACAGACCGACCCGCCGTTGACGACGATCCGGCAGGACATCGAGGAAATGGGCCGGTTGATGGCCCGTCTGCTGCTGCGCGGCCTGGACCGCCCGGCGGACGGCGAGGAGACCTCCGCCGCCGCGGCGGCCACGCCGTCCGGTGTGGTCCTGCCGACCACCCTGGTCCGCCGCGCCTCCGCGTGACGCGCGGGGCCGCACCCGTGGCTACGCCTCCCCGGGCACGGGCTTGATCACCGCGAACCGGGCGCCGTAGGGATCGGCGAGCCGGGCGACGCGCCCGGCGCCCTGGATGTCCGTCGCGGGCAGGTGCACCGTGCCGCCCAGCTCCTGGGCGCTGGCCACCGCTGCGTCCGTGTCGGCGACCCCGAAGTACGGCAGCCAGTGGGCGTCCGTCTCCGTCGCGTCGTCGGCGAGCGGGACGACGCCGCCGAACATGGCCTCCTCGCCTTCCCCCGCGGGGTTGACGCTGGTGTAGGTGCCGCCCGGGAAGCGGACGGCCGAGGTCTCCAGCCCGAGCACCGCGTGGTAGTACGCGGCCGCGGCGGGGACGTCCGGCGTGTACAGCTCGACCCAGCACAGGGAGCCGGGCTCCGAGGCCACCTCCACGCCCGCCATACGCTCCGGCTGCCAGATGCCGAACGGCACCCCGGCCCGGTCGGCGAGAATGGCCATGGAGCCCTGGCCCATGACCTCCGTCGGCCGCACCAGCACGCCGCCGCGTGCCTGCTCGGAGGCCTTGGCGGCGGCCTCCGCGTCGGGGCTTCGGAAGTAGACCATCCAGGACGGCGGGCCCTGTTCCGGGGTGGTCTGCATACCACCGGCGACGGTCCTGCCGTCCAGCCGGAAGAAACCGTAGCCGCCGGCACCGGGCCCCGCCGACTGGAACCGCCAGCCGAAGAGGCCCCCGTAGAAGGAGGCGGCGCCGTCGATGTCGGGCGTGCCGACGTCGACCCAGTTCGGCGAGCCGGTGACGAAACGGGTGGTGAGCATCATCGCCCTCCTCGGAAGGGTCCCGTTGCCTGTCCTGCCGAGTCTTGCACCGCCCACTGACAATCGCTGCCGAAGCGGACGCGGTGCGCCGCCGTGCCGCCGAACCGGACGGACGGAGCCACGGCGGCGGTCACAGCCGGTCACCGGCGCGGTCCGCACCGTCCTTTCCCCTGCCGCCGTTCCCCGCGCGCCGCCGTGCGCCCCGCCGCCGTACGGGGGAGCATCAGGGCGGCCGGCGGCCCTGCGCCGCGGCGTTGACCTCGCGTTGATCGAACGTTTTTCGCCGCCCGGCAGCATCGGGGCCATGCACACCGAAACGATCGCACCGCCCGACCTCGCCTGGCAGGAGGAGGCGTTGTGCGCGCAGACCGGGGGAGACTTCTTCTTCCCCGAGCCCGGCAGCTCCGTCAGGGAGGCCAAGCGGATCTGCGCCCTGTGCCCGATCCGCTCGACCTGCCTGGAGCACGCGCTGAGCAACGACGAGCGCTTCGGCGTCTGGGGCGGCCTGTCGGAGAAGGAACGGCTCGACCTCAGACGTACCTCGCGCTGACGACGTTCCCCGCACCGAGCCCGGAGCGGCCCGGTCGCCCGCGAAACCGTACGGCATCCCACGCGGCCCGCGGGCAGGATCGCTCGCGCGTCCGGACGTAGCGCAGAGGCAGTCGCGCCGCCCTGCAAAGGCGGATACGCCGGTTCGAATCCGGTCGTCCGGATCGCGCGGGGGGCCGGTGGCGCAGAGGCAGGCGCACCGGCCTTTAGAACCGGGGCACGCCGGTCCGAATCCAGCCGCCCCGCCCCCTGTCCCGTGCGGGGACCGGTGCCGTCAGCCCGCCGCGCGGGCCGCCATGCGCGCCTTGCGGGCCGCCAGCTTCTCGTCGAACTTGGCGGCCTCGGCGTCGAGTCCGCCCATGAACAGGCCCAGCTCCTCCTGCGCCTGCTGCCCCTCGGGGCCGAGGCCGTCGATCTCCATGATCTTCAGGAAGCGCAGCACGGGCTGGAGCACGTCGTCGTGGTGGATGCGCAGGTTGTAGACCTCGCCGATCGCCATCTGCGCGGCGGCCCGCTCGAAGCCGGGCATGCCGTGTCCGGGCATCCGGAAGTTGACGACCACGTCCCGCACCGCCTGCATCGTCAGGTCGGGGGCGAGCTCGAAGGCCGCCTTGAGCAGGTTGCGGTAGAAGACCATGTGGAGGTTCTCGTCGGTCGCGATGCGGGCGAGCATGCGGTCGCAGACCGGGTCGCCGGACTGGTGGCCGGTGTTGCGGTGCGAGATGCGGGTGGCCAGCTCCTGGAAGGCGACGTAGGCCACCGAGTGCAGCATCGAGTGCCCGTTGTCCGACTCGAAGCCCTCGCTCATGTGGGCCATGCGGAACTGCTCCAGCTTGTCCGGGTCCACCGCGCGCGACGCGAGCAGGTAGTCGCGCATCACGATGCCGTGCCTGCCCTCCTCGGCGGTCCAGCGGTGCACCCACGTGCCCCAGGCGCCGTCACGGCCGAACAGGGTCGCGATCTCGTGGTGGTAGCTGGGGAGGTTGTCCTCCGTCAGCAGGTTCACCACGAGCGCGATCCGGCCGATCTCGGTTACCTTGGACTGCTCCTTCTCCCAGGGCTCGCCGTCCTCGAAGACGCCCGGGAAGTTACGGCCGTCGCTCCACGGCACGTACTCGTGCGGCATCCAGTCCTTGGCGACCTGCAGATGCCGGTTGAGTTCCTTCTCGACTACTTCCTCCAGTGCGTACAGCAGCCGGGCGTCGGTCCAGGCGGCAGAGCTGCCGAGGTGCGGGGAGGCGATCGTCACGGGTGACTCCAGGGGACGTGCGACAGAACGGAAACGACCGGCGAGCGGTGCCGGAACCTACGGGATCGTAGGCTACGAAACCGTAGGTTACGAGGGCGTAGGTTAAACGCCCTGTAAAGGCGGCTGATCAGCCACCCCGTCCGGGCTGCCGGACCGGGTGCGCAAAAGCCCCGAGACCCGCAGGTCCCGGGGTCGAAGGGGGACGAAACCACCCGTCAGGCGTACAGCTCCCGCAGCCGGACCGAGAGGCACGTCACACAGCCCTCGAGCTTCTCGAACTCGCCGATGTCGACGACGACCGGCTCGTGACCGAGGTCGGCGAGCAGTTCGGCCGTCTTCGGCGCGCTCGCCGCCATCAGCACCTTGCCGCCACCGAGCAGCACCACGTGCGCCCCCGACTCCTCCGGCACCGGCAGGAAGCGGGGGAACAGCGACGGCGCGTCGGTCTTCGGGATGTGCCCGATCACCGTCCCGTCCGGCAGCGCCGTCACCGCCGACTTCAGGTGCAGCACCTTGCTCACGGGCACGGCGACCACCCGGGCGCCCAGCGGCTCGAAGGCGGCCCGCAACTGCTGGACACCGGCCGCGTTGGTACGCCCGCCCCGGCCGACGTAGATCGTGTCGTCGATCTTCAGCACGTCGCCGCCGTCCAGGGTGCCCGGTTCCCAGACCCAGTTGACCGAGCACCCGAGGCGCGCGACGGCCTCCTCCACGCCCGCCGTCTCGGCCCGCCGCGACTCGGCACCGGGCCGCGTGATCAGGGCGACGTTCTTGTACATCACGACCGTGTCCTCGACGAAGACGGAGTCGGGGCAGTCGTCGGCCGGGTCCACCTCCATCGTCTCCCAGCCGTGCGCGCGCAGTGTCTCCACGTACGCCTCCCACTGCTCGACGGCGAGGTCGTGATCGACCTTCTCCCGCTCGATGTGGGTCACCAGCCCCTCGGCGAGGCGCGGGCTGGGGCGGCGGACGAGGGCCTTCTTGCTGGGCACGAGGGGTCTCCGTATCGGCGCTGGCTGTCCGGCGCCCGATGACGCGGCGCCGGTCCGCCATCATGCAGCGCGAGCCCGCGCGCACGAAACCCCCGGCGGCGGGCCGTGGCCCGTCGGCCGCACCTCCAGCGCGTTGGTCGGCGACTCTTAGCCCACCTGGCTGGACGTGGCGGTGCGGATCACCGGTCCGCGCGGTCGCTCGTGCTTCCATCGCGCAAGGAGGCACACGACATGGCTGACGACCGACAGCAGAACTCCCGCTCCGGGCCCACCGGGTCCCGGCGCCGTGTACTGGCCGCGGCAGCCCTGGCACCCGTACTCGCCGGAGTGCCCGTCCGCGCCGGCGCGGTGTCCGGGGGGTCGAAGGGTCGCGCGCTGGTAGAGCCGGTGATGACCGAGTTGGCGGACTGGGCGGACGTGGGCAAGGCCCTCGGGCGGCCCGGTGACATGAGGCGATTCATGTACCACACGGGCTTCCCTCGCCGGGACCTCACGGTCTTCTCCCGCGGCATCCGGATCGACCCCGCGCTCGCTCTGGGCACGCACGTGTCATTCGTCCGGTACGCCGACCACAGCACCCTCTTGATGGGCGACGCCGCGGTCCTCGAGCGCGAACTGCAGGGCTTCTGCGACGTCCTGCACCAGCACGGGATCGATCAGACCGCCATCCACAAGCACCTGCTCGCCCACGAACCGGCCGTCTGGTGGGTTCATCTGCACGCCCACGGCCACGACCCGGTCGCCGTCGCCCGCGGCCTGCGCGCCGCGATCGACCGCACCGGCACCCCGCCCCCCGAACCCGTCACCGCCTCCCCGCCCGTGGACCTGGACACCGCCGCGATCGACGCCGTGCTGGGCGTCAAGGGCTACGCCGACGAGAAGATCTACAGATGCACCTATGTCCGTCGCGAGACGATCACCGACGGCCGTGTGATCCTGCCTCCGGGACTGGGCGCCACCAGCGCCGCGAGCTTCCAGCCGCTCGGCGGCGGAAGGGCCGCACTCAGCGGCGACCTGGCGGTGGTCGCCCGCGAAGTCCAGCCCGCCCTCATGGCCCTGCGACGCGGCGGACTCGAACTCGTCGAGCTGCATCACCACAACCTGACCGACGAGCCGCGCCTGTTGTTCGTCCACTACTGGGCCGTCGGCGATGCCGTACGCCTCGCCAAGGGCCTTCGGCCGGCCGTGGACACCACCGACGTCGTACCCATGCCCCGAGGAGTGGACTGATGGCCGACAACAACGAAACGATCACCTGCCCGTTCGACTTCGGCGAAGCCCTGGATTTCGACCCCGCCCTGGCCGACCTGATGCATCGCGGTTCCCCCACGCGCATCCGGCTCAGCTACGGTGACGCCGACGCCTGGCTGGTCACCGGCTTCGAGGCCGTCAAGCAGGTCACCACCGACCACCGGCTCAGCCGGGCGGGCATCATCGGCCAGGACTACCCGCGGATGACGCCGGAGCCCATCGTCTCGCCCGAGTCGATCAACGTGATGGACCCGCCGCACAGCAGCCGCGTCCGCCACCTGGCCTCGCAGGCCTTCACCCAGTCACACGTCGAGGCCATGCGGCCCCGGATCGTCCGCCTCGCGGACCAATTGCTGGACGGGATGGAGAAGGAGGGGTCGCCGACGGATCTGGTCCGGCACCTGTCCAACCCGCTTCCTCAGCACACCATCCTGGACCTCCTCGGCATCGAACGGCAGGAATGGCCCCGGATCGAGGAGTCCGTGCACCAACTCCTCGAGGTCGGTCCGGACACCAAGGCGGCCGCTGCGGAGGCCAAGGCCGATCTGACGGCCTACTTCGCCAAACTCGTCGAACAGCGCCGGAACTCGCCCGGCACGGACCTCATCAGCGCGATGGCCGCCGCGCGGGACGGTGAGGAGCAGCTCGACGACAGGGAACTGGCCGTCATGGCGCTGATGCTGGCGCTCAGCGGCCAGGACACGGCGACCTGCGAGATCAGCGACATCGTGTACCTGCTCCTGACGCGCCCCGAGCTCATGGAGCACCTCAGGCGCCGGCCCGAGACCCTGACCGGCGTCCTGCACGAGATGCTCCGCTACATCCCGTTCCGCAAGGGCGTCGGAATCCCCCGGGTGGCGCTGGAGGACATGGAACTGGACGGTGTACAAATCCGGGCGGGCGAATTCGTCCACGTGTCGTACCTGACGGCCAACCGTGACCCCGAACGCTTCCCGGACCCGGACGTCATCGACCTCGACCGGCCCGGCGCCCCTCACATGACCTTCGGCTGGGGCGGGCACCGGTGCATCGCGATGCCGTTGGCCATGGCCGAACTCGAAGTGGCCATCGGACGGCTCCTCGAGCGCTTCCCCGGGCTGCGCCTCGCCGTGCCGCCCGAGGAGGTGCGGTGGGACACCGAGACGATCAGGCGGTTCCCGCTGGAGCTCCCGGTGGCTTGGTAGGAAGCCCACCGGGCCATGGCGAGCAGAGGGTGCGGTGAGAGACCTCACGGACCTCTTCCGCACCCCCTGCCCGGCCGGTACCGGCCCCGGTCAGGCGGGGCCCGTGACGGCTTCCGGCGAGGTCTCCCTCAGCACTCCCTCCTCCAGCAGCAGCCAGCGCGTGACGCCGATCGACTCCAGGAACGGCAGGTCGTGGCCGGCCACGAGCAGCGCGCCCTCGTACGACTCCAGGGCCGTGGTGAGCTGCCGCACGCTCGCCATGTCCAGGTTGTTCGTCGGCTCGTCCAGCATCAGCAGCTGAGGCGCGGGTTCCGCCAGCATCAGCGCGGCCAGCGCCGCCCGGAAGCGTTCGCCGCCGGACAGGGTCGCCGCCTTCTGGTCGGCGCGGGCGCCACGGAAGAGGAAGCGAGCCAGCCGCGCGCGGATCCGGTTGTTGGTGGCGCCCGGCGCGAACCGGGCCACGTTCTCGGCGACGGTCAGCTCGCCGTCGAGCACGTCCAGGCGCTGCGGCAGGAACCGCAGCGGCACGTACGCCGTCGCCTCGCCCGCCACCGGCGCCAGCTCCCCGGCGATCGTCCGCAGCAGCGTGGTCTTGCCCGCGCCGTTGCGCCCGATCAGCGCGATCCGCTCGGGGCCGTGCAGGTCGAGACCGCCCTCCACCCGCGCTCCGTGGGCGAGCTGCAGGTCCCGGAGGGTGAGGACCGACCGCCCGGGAGGCACGGCCGTGTACGGCAGGTCGACACGGATCTCGTCGTCGTCCCGAACGGCCTCCACCGCGTCGTCGAGCCGCTCCCTGGCCTCGGCGAGCTTCTCCTCGTGCATGATGCGGTGCTTGCCCGCGGACTCCTGCGCCGCGCGCTTGCGCGCCCCCATGATGATCTTCGGTTCCCGCTTGCTGTCCCACATCTTCTGGCCGTACCGCTTGCGGCGGGCCAGCTTGACCTGGGCGTCGGCCAGTTCGCGCTTCTGCTTGCGCAGGTCGGACTCGGCGACCCGCACCATGCGCTCGGCCGCCTCCTGCTCGACGGCGAGGGCCTCCTCGTACGCCGAGAAGGTGCCGCCGTACCAGGTGATCTCCCCGGAGCGCAGATCCGCGATCTGGTCGACCAGGTCCAGCAGCTCCCGGTCGTGGCTGACCACGACCATGACGCCCGGCCAGGAGGTGACGGCCGCGTACAGCCGCCTGCGCGCGTACAGGTCGAGGTTGTTGGTCGGCTCGTCCAGCAGCAGGACGTCGGGTCGCCGCAGCAGCAGGGCCGCCAGGCGCAGCAGCACCGACTCGCCGCCCGACACCTCGCCGACGGTGCGGTCCAACTCGATGTGCCCGAGGCCGAGTTCCCCCAGCGTGGCCAGGGCGCGCTCCTCGACGTCCCAGTCGTCGCCGACGGTCTCGAAGTGCTCCTCGGCCACGTCACCGGCCTCGATGGCGTGCAGGGCCACCCGCTGCGCGGCGATGCCGAGCGCCTCGTCGACCCGGAGCGCGGTGTCGAGGGGGACGTTCTGCGGGAGGTATCCGACCTCGCCGGCCACCCGGACGGTGCCGTCGGCCGGGGCGAGCTCCCCGGCGATCAGCTTCAGCAGGGTGGACTTTCCCGAGCCGTTGACACCGACGAGCCCGGTCCTGCCGGGGCCGAAGGCGGTGTCGAGGCCCTCGAAGACGGGCGTGCCGTCGGGCCAGGCGAAGGAGAGGGACGTACAGGTGATGGAACTGGACATACGGGGCCTCCGCGGTTGCTTGATGCGGTCAGGGGCAAACGCGTATCGAGACACCGGGCGGCGGCGACCGTCGTGAGGCGAGGAAAGGAGGGTCCGGAAGAGCTCCGGGGCACGAAAAAAGCCCTGCTCCGTAAGGACGGCTCGAACGCCGAGGTCGCACGCAGCGCACACCTCATGTGTGACGCGGTGCCTCAGGACCTCAGACGAGCAACGTCCTTCTCCAATCGACGGCAACAGAACCGCCGTACAGCGTACGAGAGGCCGAGTCCGCTGTCAACGCCTTGTCGCCCTTTCCACCCTGCACGGCCCCGAGGAGGCCCCTGTGCCCGACGGCTCGCTCTCCCTGCCGGCCCGGCTCTGCCTGCTGGGCTGGGACCCCGCGCGGCCCGAGGCCGCGGGCACCGCGCGGCTCGCCCGCCTGGTGCGCGCCGGCGCCCTCACCGAGCTCGCCCGGCGCGGCCTGCTCACCGACGAGGACGGCATCGCCACACCCGTGGACCTGGACTCCCGCACCGGGGACCCCGTACTGGACGGGCTGCTGGAACTCGCCCGTGAGTCCCTGCCGCGCCGGTGGCGCACCTGGGTGGGGCTGCGCGCGCGGGTCACCTTCGACGCGGTCCGGGAGCAGCTGGTCGCCGAGGGCCGGCTGCGCGCCGAGAAGAAGCGCGTCCTCGGGGTGTTCCCGTCCGTCGAGTACGTCCTGGAAGGGGTGGCCGCGGCGAAGGCGCTGCGCGAGGAGACGCGGCAGGTCCTGGACGGAGGGACGCCGGTCGCCGGTGTCTCGGTCCGGGACGCGGCCGTGGCGGCCCTGGCGGCCGCCGCCGGGCTGCGCACGCTGGGCACGGGGAGCCGGGACGCCCTCCGGCGGGGGCGCGTCGAGGAGCTGACCGAACACGTCGCAGCCGCGGCGCCCGGACTGCGGGGCGTCTTCCGCGAGGTGCGGGACGCGCTGAGCGCGGAGACGGCGCGGGCCGTGGCCCCGGCGGCGGGGCCACCGACCGGGGCGTGAGGTCCATGTCGGATTCCTGCCAGCCGGGGACCGGTCCGGGCTGGCAGGGTGAGCCGCATGACGAAGCACAGCACCCTTCACGACCGGGCCCTCGCCTTTCGCTCCCTGCACGTTCCGGGAACGCCGCTCGTCCTGCCGAACGCCTGGGACGCCGTCACCGCCCGACTGGTCGAGGACGCGGGCGCCGCCGCGGTGGCCACCACCAGCGCGGGGCTGGTCTGGGCCCTGGGCGCGGCGGACGGCGACCGGCTGGAGCGCGGTGCCGCCCTGGCCGCCGTCGCCCGCGTCACCGCCGCGGTCGGCGTGCCCGTCAGCGCCGACATCGAGGGCGGCTACGCCGCGGACCCGGCGGGCGTCGCCGACACCGTCCGCGCGGTGCTCGCCGTCGGCGCGGTCGGGGTGAACATCGAGGACGCGCGGTACGACGACGGGGGTCTGCCGCTGCGCCCCGTCGCCGAACAGGCCGAGCGCCTCGCCGCAGCCCGCGAGGCCGCCGACGCGGAGGGCGTGCCGCTCTTCGTCAACGCCCGCATCGACACCTTCCTGCGCGGCGCCGGGGGAGTGGACCTCACCCTGGAGCGGGCCGCCGCGTACCGCGCCGCGGGGGCCGACGGGATCTTCGTCCCCGGAGCCGTCGACCCGGGGACCGTCAAGGAGCTCGTCGCCGGCGTCGACGGACCGCTGAACGTGATGGCCGGTCCCGGGGCACCGCCGGTCGCCGAACTGGCCGCGCTGGGCGTGGCGCGCGTCAGCGTGGGCTCGGGCATCGCGCAGGCCGCACACGCGCTGGTCCGCCGCGCCGCACGGGAGCTGCTGGAGGAGGGGACGTACGCGTCGCTGACCGGCGGACTCGACTACGGGGAGCTCAACGCACTGGCCGCCCGCGGCCGTTAGGGCGTCATCAGCAGGTCCCCCGCATCAGCTCCGCCAGCTCGTGCTCCAGGTCCAGCTGGAGGTGCTCCAGGCCGACGGGCACCAGCTCGCTGGTGGCCTGCAGGAACCGGCGCAGCTCACCCGAGCGGACGTGCACGACGGCGGTGCCCTCGGGGGCGCGGAACTCCAGCACGGTGCGGTCGTACGCGTACGGACGCACCCGCACGTCGCCCTGGCCCTCGGGCTCCCGCATGCCCGCGGCGAGCAGCTCGCGGGAGAAGGTCCAGCAGACGTCCACGCCTTCCAGGGTGGCGGGGGCCGGGAAGGTCATGCGGACGGCGAACGGGTCGCTCCGGTCGTAGTGCAGCGTGGCGGGAATGCTCGGCATACGCGGCGCGGCGGCGACGAGGCGCGCTTCGACGGGCTGCTCGATGACGGTGGACAACGCCTTGCTCCTCGTGACGGCTGGACGGGCTTCCGGGGTGGATCGGGCCGGGTACTGGAAGAGACGACGGAATGAGCCAATCCGTGCACACGACGTGCGAGTGACCTCTGTCACCGCCTTCATGCGCACCAGTGATGTGTCTCTCCTCGCATGCCCCGAAAGGCACTTGGGGCACACACCCGTCCGCGAAGGCCGGGCGCGGTCCTCTGGACGGCGTCCGGGCGGTGGGCTAGCTTCGCCCGCCATGAGGCGCTTGGGGAGCATGCGACGCACGGTACGGATCGGCGGCAGGCGCACGGGACGGTTGGTGACGGCCGGCGTGGTGTGCGCGGCGGCGGTCGCGGCGCTCACGGCCGCGCCGGCGCAGGCGCACCAGCGACCCCACTGGGAGCCGAAGGAGACCGGAGCCTCCGAGGTGCGCTTCCGGGGGCTCGCGGCCGTCAGCCGGAACACCGCCTGGGTGGCCGGAACGCAGGGCACCGTCCTGCGCACCACCGACGGCGGTGCCACCTGGCGGAACGTCTCCCCGCCGGGCGCCGGCGAGCTGCAGTTCCGGGACATCGAGGCGTTCGACGCCCGGCGGGCCGTGGTCCTGGCCATCGGCGAGGGCGAGGCGTCCCGCATCTTCCGCACCGACGACGGCGGAGCGACCTGGACGGAGTCCTTCCGCAACCCCGACCCGCGCGCCTTCTACGACTGCCTCACCTTCTTCGACCGCCGCCACGGCCTCGCGATGAGCGACCCCGTGGACGGGAAGTTCCGGATCCTGTCGACCGGCGACGGCGGGCGCTCCTGGAAGGTGCTGCCGACCGGGGGCATGCCGGCCGCCCAGGAGGGCGAGGCCGGGTTCGCGGCCAGTGGACAGTGCCTGGTCGCCTCCGGGCCGAAGGACGTGTGGCTGGCCACCGGCGGGGCCGCACGCGCGCGCGTGCTGCACTCCGCCGACCGCGGGCTGACCTGGACGGCCGTGGACGCCCCGATCCCGGCGGGCGACCCCGCCCGGGGCGTCTTCGCGCTCGCCTTCCGCGACCGCGTCCACGGCCTCGCGGTCGGCGGCGACTTCCGTCCCGGGGAGCCCTCGCCGCGGTCGGCGGCGGGCACCGCCGACGGAGGCCGTGTCTGGCGGCCCGCCGAGCGGCCCCCGGCGGCCTACCGCTCCGGCGTCGCCTGGCTGCCGCACAGCCGCACCGCCGCCCTCGCGGTGGGACCCACCGGCACCGACCTGACCACCGACGGCGGCCACACCTGGCGGACGGTGGACACCGGCTCGTACGACACCGTGGACTGCACCCCGGACCTGGGCTGTTGGGCCGCGGGGGAGCGGGGGCGGGTGGCCCGGCTGGAACGCTGACATCGCGCGGGGTGCCGTGTTTGTCCGTAACGTGGGTACCCGTTCGCTGAACGGGAAAGGAAGTGAGCGGACATGCCACGCGGTTCGAGCTCCAAGCGGGAGCGGCAGTACGAGCACATCAAGGAGAGCGCGCAGGACCGTGGCGAGAGCACCGGCCGCGCCAAGGAGATCGCGGCCCGGACGGTGAACAAGGAACGCGCCCGGTCCGGCGAGTCCAAGAGCGCGAGCCGCACCTCGACGCAGGACAAGTCGTCCGGCAAGCGCGGCGGACAGCGGTCCGGCTCGGGGCAGGGCTCCCAGGGGCCCACCTACGACCAGCTGTACCAGGAGGCCAAGCGCCGGGACATCCACGGCCGTTCGAGCATGAACAAGGGAGAGCTGCAGCGCGCGCTCGGCAAGTGAGCCGGAGCCCTCAGCCGGGCTGCTCCCGGTACCGTTCCAGCGCCGGCGCCGTCTTCGTGGCGACGAACTCGGTGATGCGGTAGGCGCACACCCCGGCCGCGACGAACGGATCGCCCGCCGTGATCTCCTCGATCCGCGCCCGCTCCCCCGCGACGGCGATGATCACCCCGCCGTCGCGGGGGTTCTTGCGCCCGGAGGCCAGGAAGACGCCCTTCGCGTACTGCTCGTCGAGCCATGCCACATGCGCCGGGAGCACGGCGTCGACGGCATCCAGCGGGGCGGTGTAGGACAGCTCCAGTACGAACACGATCACGAGCCTACTCGTCCGCCTTCCGGCCAAGGCGTCCCGTTAGGCTCGTGGGCACCATGACGACCGTACGCATACCCGCGGGGTGGCCCGCGACCGAGGAGCAGGCCCGCGCCGTCCAGGACGAACTGCGGGAACGGGTGGTGCTCGACGAGCCCGGACCGCCACCCGGGACGGGCCACGTCAGCGGAGTCGACGTGGCCTACGACGACCGACGGGACGTCGTCGCGGCGGCGGCCGTCGTGCTCGACGCGACCACCCTCGAGGTCGTCGCCGAGGCCACCGCCGTCGGGCGGATCTCCTTCCCTTACGTACCCGGCCTGCTCGCCTTCCGCGAGATACCGACCGTCCTCGCCGCCCTGGACGCCCTGCCCTGCCCGCCCGGCCTGGTGGTCTGCGACGGCTACGGCCTCGCCCACCCACGCCGGTTCGGCCTCGCCAGCCACCTCGGCGTGCTCACCGGGCTGCCCACGATCGGCGTGGCCAAGAACCCGTTCACCTTCACCCACGACGACCCGGACACGCCGCGCGGCAGCACGTCCGCGCTGCTCGCGGGCTCCGAGGAGGTCGGGCGCGCCCTGCGCACGCGCGAGGCCGTCAAGCCGGTCTTCGTCTCCGTCGGCCACCGCGTGAGCCTGGACAACGCCTGCGCCCACACGCTCGCCCTGACCCCCTCCTACCGCCTGCCGGAGACCACCCGCAGGGCGGACGCCCTGTGCCGGAAGGCCCTGCGGGAGGCCACCTACCCGGCCTGATCCTCGACGGTCCAGCGGCCCACCTCCCGGTACTCCGAGTCGTACACGGCCGAACCGTCGCCGGGCAGCAGCGCGTAGTGCCGCACGTTGCCGCCCCAGTACCGCAGAATCCGCCCCAGTTCGCCCGCGCGCTCCTCGGCGGACCCGCCCTCGTCCATCGTGACTTCGAGTACGAATCTCATGCCTTCAAGTGTGTCATTCGACTCCTTCTTGGCACTTTTCCGCGCAGCGGGACGGCCGGCGGGGCCGATCCCACGGGAAAGTCTCAAGTCGGGGTGAGGGGGTGCGAGAAACCGCGCGGCGGGCTGTGAGTACGTGCTCTGAGTACCTGTACGGATGTCCGGCGGTGGCTGCCCCGACAGGCTGGGGCGCATGACCACGCACCGTGCTCCCAAGCCCCTCGCCCACCCCAGCCGGCCCGTCGAGCGGGCCGTGACCGTCGCGCTGGTGCTCGCCGTGCCGGCGGGGGTGGGCTGGATCGGCGGAATGATCTACACCGTGGCCGGCTGGGGGCTGTAGACGGACCGTCAGCGGGTCGCGGCCACCCGGAAGCGGATGCCCGCCGCCCGCAGCCGTTCGGTCAGCGCGTCACCCATCGCCGTCGCCGTGGTGACCTGACCGGCCGTCGGCGGCAGGTCGTCGAGGGCCAGGGACAGCGCGGCCTCGGCGAACATCTTCGCCGTCTCGTCGTACCCGGGGTCACCGCCCGAGACCTCGGTGCACACCCGGCGTCCGCCGCCCTCGCCCACGAAGCGGACCGAGAACCAGCTCCTGGCCCGCTTCTGCGGGCTCGGCCCGTCCCCCGGCCTGATCCGGTCGGACAGCCAGCGCCGCGCCGGCGGTACCTGGGCCGCCGCCACCGTCGCGCCCACCACCGCCACCGCGCCCACCGCGACGGGCAGGTGCCGGACGGCCGCGTAGTGCCGGTAGCGGAAGTCGGGGCCGTAACGCTCCAGGGCCTTCGCCGAGCGCCGCACGATCTGCGGGTCGATGGTCGGCAGCGGCAGCGCCCACGCCCCCACCTCCCCGGCGAACCGCGGTGCGCCGGTCGGCGTCGCCGCGCGCCGGCCCACCAGCCGGGGCTCGTGCCGCCGGCGGTCCCGGGCGGCGGCCCGCATCTGCCGCCCGCGCGCGAACTGGCCCAGCGCGGAGGCGAACGTACCGCCCGAGAAGGCGGCGTCGACCGTCACGAACCCGTCGACGGTCAGCGGCACGCCCTCCGGGAGCTGCCGCACGGTGAAATACACGCCCAGGTCGTGCGGGACCGAGTCGAAGCCGCAGGCGTGCACCAGCCGGGCTCCCGTCTCCCGCGCCCGTGCGTCGTGCCGGACGAACATCAGGTCCACGAACTCGGGCTCACCCGTCAGGTCGAGGTAGTCCGTGCCGGTGTCCGCGCAGGCGGCGACGAGTGCCTCGCCGTACCGCACGTAGGGGCCCACCGTCGTGGCCACCACGCGCGCGTGCTCGGCGAGTTCGCGCAGCGAGGCCGGATCGGACACGTCGGCCCGCAGCACGCCGACGCCGGCGGCGCCCGGCAGCCGCTCGCGCAGCCGCCGCAGCCTCTCCTCGCTGCGGCCGGCGATCGCCCAGCGCAGCCCCTCGGGCGCGTGGGCGGCGAGGTACTCCGCGGTGAGTTCGCCGACGAAGCCGGTCGCCCCGAAGAGCACGACGTCGTACGGCCGGTCCGCCCTGTTCAGCCTGCTCATGACACCCCTTTGCAACCCGTCCGCGGCCCCTCGGTCCGCAGCACGCGCCGTTGTCGGTGGCTGAGGCTAGCGTGAAGGGTGCGGAGCCCGACGACGAGCCCGGAGGTAGCAGGTGGCCGTGGACAGGAACGCCCTGAAGAAGTGGCAGAGCGTACGCGAGTTCGCCCTCGGGCTGCCGGGCGCCGCGGAGGAGTTCCCCTGGGGCGAGTCCGTCGCGAAGGTGAACAAGAAGGTGTTCGTCTTCCTCGGGGTGACCGACGGCAGTCACCCGATGGGCGTCACGGTCAAGCTCAAGGACGAGGCGGCCCACGCCCACGCCCTGTCCTGCCCCGGCGCCGAACCCGCAGGGTACGGACTCGGGAGAGCGGGGTGGGTCAGCGTCCCGCTGCAGGAGCGGGGCGCCCCCGCCGTCGAGCTGCTGTGCGACTGGGTGGAGGAGAGCTACCGCACCGTCGCCCCGAAGCGGCTGGCGGCGCAACTGGACGCGCGGTGACGGTGCCCCGGCGGGCGGCCGTCGCGGAGCATAATTGGCTAAGCGCTTGCTCGCTCAGGCCTTGTGCCGACTGGGACACGTTCCTAGCATCACTGGTGTTACATCAGTTGTGTCACAGACTGGGGGCTGGATGACCACGGCAGACACCACGGCGACGACGCCACCGCACGGCCCCCTCGCCGGCGTGCGGGTGGTCGAGCTGGCCGGCATCGGTCCCGGTCCCTTCGCCGCCATGCTCCTGGCCGACCTGGGCGCCGACGTCGTCCGGGTCGACCGGCCGGGCGGCCCCGGCCTCGCGATCGACCCCGCGCACGACGTCACCAACCGCAACAAGCGCTCGGTGGTGATCGACCTGAAGGCCCCGGACGGCGCCGCCCAAGTCCTCGATCTGGCCGAACGCGCCGACGTCCTGATCGAGGGCTACCGCCCGGGGGTCGCCGAGCGCCTCGGTGTCGGCCCCGAGGCCTGCCACGCCCGCAACGCCCGCCTGGTCTACGGCCGCATGACCGGCTGGGGCCAGGACGGCCCCCTCGCCCGGCGCGCCGGCCACGACATCTCCTACATCGCGCTCACCGGCACCCTGGGCATGATCGGCACCCCCGACGCGCCGCCCGCCGTCCCCGCCAACCTGATCGGCGACTTCGCCGGCGGTTCGCTCTACCTGGTCGTCGGCATCCTCGCCGCCCTGCACCACGCGCGCGCCACCGGCACCGGCCAGGTCGTCGACGCCGCCATCGTCGACGGCGCCTCCCACCTCTCCGCGATGATCCACGGCATGCTCGCGGCCGGCGGCTGGCAGGACCGGCGCGGCGCCAACCTGCTGGACGGCGGCTGCCCGTTCTACGGCACGTACGAGACGGCCGACGGCCGGTACATGGCGGTCGGCGCACTGGAACCGCAGTTCTACGAGGTGTTCATGGAGCTGCTCGGCATCCCCGACAAGGCGCCGGCCCGCGACGACATCTCCCGCTGGAGCGAGCTGCGCGAGGCCGTCGCCGCCCGGTTCAAGACCCGCACGCGGGAGGAGTGGACGGCCGTCTTCGAGGAATCCGACGCGTGCGTGGCCCCCGTGCTGTCCCTCCGGGAGGCGCCGCACCACCCGCACCTCGCCGCCCGCGGCACCTTCACCGACCACGGCGGCATCACCCAGCCGGCCCCCGCGCCCCGCTTCTCCGCCACGCCCACCGCCGTCCGCACCGGGCCCGCCCGGCCGGGCGCCGACACCGACGCCGTGGCCCGCGACTGGGGCGTCCCCCGACTTCTGACCTCACCCCGAACCCCTCAGTGAAAGGTCTGCCAGTGACCACCGAAGCGTACGTGTACGACGCGATCCGCACCCCCCGCGGGCGCGGCAAGGCGAACGGCGCCCTGCACGGCACCAAGCCCGTCGACCTGGTCGTCGGCCTCATCCACGAGATCCGTACGCGGTTCCCGGACCTCGACCCGGCCGCGATCGACGACGTCGTCCTCGGCGTCGTCGGCCCGGTCGGCGACCAGGGCTCCGACATCGCCCGGATCGCCGCCATCGCCGCCGGGCTGCCGGACACCGTGGCGGGCGTGCAGGAGAACCGCTTCTGCGCCTCGGGCCTGGAGGCCGTCAACCTGGCCGCCGCCAAGGTGCGTTCCGGGTGGGAGGACCTGGTCCTGGCCGGCGGTGTCGAGTCGATGTCCCGGGTGCCGATGGCCTCGGACGGCGGCGCCTGGTTCAACGACCCGATGACCAACCTCGCCACCAACTTCGTGCCCCAGGGCATCGGCGCCGACCTCATCGCCACCATCGAGGGCTTCTCGCGCCGGGACGTCGACGAGTACGCGGCCCTGTCCCAGGAGCGCGCGGCCACGGCCTGGAAGGAGGGGCGCTTCGAGCGGTCCGTCGTGCCGGTCAGGGACCGCAGCGGCCTGACCGTCCTCGACCACGACGAGCACCTGCGCCCCGGCACCACCGCCGACTCCCTGGCGGCCCTCAAGCCGTCCTTCGCCGACATCGGCGAGCTGGGCGGCTTCGACGCCGTGGCGCTGCAGAAGTACCACTGGGTCGAGAAGATCGACCACGTCCACCACGCGGGCAACTCCTCCGGCATCGTGGACGGCGCGTCCCTGGTCGCCATCGGGTCCAGGGAGGTCGGCGACCGCTACGGACTGCGCCCGCGCGCGCGGATCGTCTCCGCCGCCGTCTCCGGCTCCGAGCCCACCATCATGCTCACGGGGCCCGCCCCCGCCACCCGCAAGGCGCTGGCCAAGGCCGGGCTGACCATCGACGACATCGACCTCGTCGAGATCAACGAGGCGTTCGCGGCGGTCGTCCTGCGCTTCGTGAAGGACATGGGCCTGTCCCTGGACAAGGTCAACGTCAACGGCGGTGCGATCGCGCTGGGCCACCCCCTCGGCGCCACCGGCGCGATGATCCTCGGCACCCTCGTCGACGAACTGGAGCGCCAGGACAAGCAGTACGGCCTCGCCACCCTGTGCGTGGGCGGCGGCATGGGCATCGCCACCGTCGTCGAGCGCATCTGAATCCCTGCGGAACCGGACCCGAGCCTTCTGACTTCTACGGAGACCCCGTCATGACCGAGAGCACCACCATCCGCTGGGAACAGGACGACACCGGCGTCGTCACCCTCGTCCTCGACGACCCCGACCAGTCCGCGAACACCATGAACCAGGCGTTCCGCGAATCGCTCGCCGTGGTCACCGACCGCCTGGAGGCGGAGAAGGACTCCATCCGCGGAGTCGTCGTCACCTCCGCCAAGAAGACCTTCTTCGCCGGCGGCGACCTGCGCGACCTCATCCGCGTCACCCCGGAGACCGCCCAGGAGCTGTTCGACGGCGGCATGGCGATCAAGCGCAACCTCCGCCGCATCGAGACCCTCGGCAAGCCGGTCGTCGCGGCGATCAACGGCGCCGCCCTGGGCGGCGGCTACGAGATCGCCCTCGCCTGCCACCACCGCGTCGCCCTCGACGCGCCCGGCTCCAAGATCGGCTGCCCCGAGGTCACCCTCGGCCTGCTCCCCGGTGGCGGCGGAGTCGTCCGCACCGTCCGCATGCTCGGCATCACCGACGCCCTGCTGAAGGTGCTGCTCCAGGGCACCCAGTACAACCCGCGCCGCGCCCAGGAGAACGGCCTGGTCGACGAGGTGGCCGACACCCAGGAGGAGCTGCTGGCCAAGGCCCGCGCCTTCATCGACGCCCACCCCGAGTCCGCCCAGCCCTGGGACAAGCCGGGCTACCGCATCCCCGGCGGCACGCCCGCGCACCCGAAGTTCGCGGCCAACCTGCCCGCCTTCCCGGCCAACCTCCGCAAGCAGACGAACGGCGCCCCCTACCCGGCCCCGCGCAACATCATGGCCGCCGCCGTCGAGGGCTCCCAGGTCGACTTCGAGACCGCCCAGGTCATCGAGGCCCGCTACTTCGTGGAGCTGGCCGCCGGTCAGACGTCGAAGAACATGATCCAGGCGTTCTTCTTCGACCTCCAGGCCGTCAACTCCGGCGCCAACCGCCCGCAGGGCATCGAGCCCCGCCAGGTGCGCAGGGTCGCCGTCCTCGGCGCCGGCATGATGGGCGCCGGCATCGCCTACTCGTGCGCCCGCGCGGGCATCGACGTCGTCCTGAAGGACGTCTCCCTGGAGGCGGCGGTCAAGGGCAAGGGCTACTCCGAGAAGCTGTGCGCCAAGGCCGTCGCCAAGGGCCGTACGACCCAGGAGAAGGCCGACGCCCTGCTGGCCCGGATCACGCCCACCGCCGAGGTCGCCGACCTGGCCGGCTGCGACGCGGTCATCGAGGCCGTCTTCGAGGACACCTCCCTCAAGCACAAGGTGTTCCAGGAGATCGAGCAGGTGGTCGCCCCCGACGCGCTGCTGTGCTCCAACACCTCCACCCTCCCCATCACCGCTCTCGCCGAGGGCGTCGAGCGCCAGGCCGACTTCATCGGGCTGCACTTCTTCTCGCCCGTCGACAAGATGCCGCTGGTGGAGATCATCAAGGGCGAGCACACCGGCGACGAGGCGCTGGCCCGCGCCTTCGACCTGGTCCGCCAGATCAACAAGACGCCGATCGTCGTCAACGACTCGCGCGGCTTCTTCACCTCCCGCGTCATCGGCCACTTCATCAACGAGGGTGTCGCCATGGTCGGCGAGGGCATCGAGCCCGCGTCGGTGGAGCAGGCCGCCGCGCAGGCCGGCTACCCGGCCAAGGTGCTCTCCCTGATGGACGAGCTGACGCTCACCCTGCCCCGCAAGATCCGCAACGAGACCAGGCGGGCCGTGGAGGAGGCGGGCGGCACCTGGACCGCGCATCCCGCCGAGGCCGTCATCGACCGCATGGTCGACGAGTTCTCCCGCCCCGGCCGCAGCGGCGGCGCCGGCTTCTACGAGTACGGGGAGGACGGCAAGCGGGCCGGCCTGTGGCCGGGCCTGCGGGAGCACTTCACCAAGCCCGGGTACGAGATCCCGTTCCGGGACATGCAGGAGCGCATGCTGTTCTCCGAGGCGCTGGACACCGTCCGGCTGCTGGAGGAGGGCGTGCTGACCTCCGTCGCCGACGCCAACATCGGCTCGATCTTCGGCATCGGCTTCCCGGGCTGGACCGGCGGCGTCCTGCAGTACATCAACGGCTACGACGGCGGCCTGCCCGGCTTCGTGGCACGCGCGCGTGAGCTGGCCGAGCGCTACGGCGACCGGTTCGCGCCGCCCGCGCTGCTGGTCGAGAAGGCGGAGAAGGGGGAGGTCCTCACCGACGGCCGCTGAGCCGCCGGATCACCGGTCCGAGCGGCCGGACCCCTCGTCCGCGCCGCCGGACCGCTCCTCGCCCTCCCCGTCGAGCCACGCCCGCAGCTCCTCGCGCAGGGACCGCTGGAACGTGGTCAGCAGCGCCTGCACCACCAGCGGGTGCATGTGGGCGGACAGGGACTTCACGTCCCGGGCGTCGCGTTCGGCGACCGCGTCGCGCAGCAGCCGCGACAGGTCGCGGGCGGCGGCGCGGGAGTGCTCGAGGAGGGCCGTGCGGGCGGCGAGGACCGTCTCGTGGGACAGGGACACGTCGAGCAGCTCGACGCCGAGCCGGAGCAGCCCGGCGTCGACGCGGTAGGCGTCCCCGACCCGCGTGACGACGTCCATCGCCGCCAGCCGCTCCACCTCCTCGTCGCTCAGCGGGCGGCCCGCCCGCCGGCCCAGTTCGTCCCGGGTGAGCCTCTCCACCGTGTCCGGCGCCCAGGAGGCCACCACCGCGCGGTGCAGGGCGAGGTCGTGGGCGGTCAGCCCGGGCGGCAGCTGCCCCAGGTACCGCTCGATCGCCGCGAGCGTCATGCCCTGGTGCTGCAGTTCCTCGATCAGCGCCAGCCGGGCCAGGTGCTCCCGGCCGTAGTGACCCACCCGGCGCGGACCGATCGCCGGCGGGGGCAGCAGCCCCTTGGTGCCGTAGAAGCGGACCGTGCGCACCGTGACACCGGCCCGCGCGGCCAGCTCGTCGACCGTGAGGGTCGGCTCTGTGTCCTCGGACCGCCCCCGGGGCTCGGTGTCGCGCGTCGTCATGTGAAGCAGTATCGCTGTCGCACCAGTGCTGTGAAACCTCACAGCACCCTTTGCCGACCATGATGTGAACGGTCGGTGATCACCGTGGACAGCGGAAGTGGATCGTGTGAGAAGTAACGCTCTGTGACCTGAACCACCGCGTATGAGCGGAGCGTCATGGGAAGGTGCTGAACTGGTCTGTGCCGCGAGGGTGGTGCGGGCCGTGTCACTGTACGGACGACCCGGGCACACCCCGCCCGGGCGCACCAGAGAGTGGAACCACCCGTGAGCAAGGACGCCGTGGACACGGCACAGGTCGCCGCCCACCCCGAGGCGACTCGGACGCCCGCGGACGCGGGCGACGCCGGCTACAGCAAGGACCTCAAGGCGCGCCACGTCAACATGATCGCCATCGGCGGCGCGATCGGTACCGGCCTCTTCCTCGGCGCCGGAGGGCGCCTCCACGACGCGGGCCCGGCACTCGCCATCGCCTACCTCGTCTGCGGCGTCTTCGCCTTCTTCGTCGTCAAGGCCCTCGGCGAGCTGGTCCTCTACCGGCCCTCGTCGGGCTCCTTCGTGTCGTACGCGCGCGAGTTCCTCGGTGAGAAGGGCGCGTACGTCGCCGGCTGGATGTACTTCCTGAACTGGTCGACGACCGGTATCGCGGACATCACCGCGATCGCGCTCTACACGCACTACTGGAGCATGTTCACGAGCATCCCCCAGTGGGTGCTCGCGCTGATCGCGCTGGCCGTGGTGCTGGCCGTGAACCTCATCTCGGTGAAGATCTTCGGCGAGATGGAGTTCTGGTTCGCGATCATCAAGGTCGCCACCCTCGTCGGCTTCATGCTGATCGGCATCTTCCTGCTGGCCACCCAGCACGACGTGGGCGGTCACACCCCCGGCCTGAGCATGATCACCGACCACGGCGGTGTCTTCCCGCACGGTCTGATGCCCGTCGTCCTCGTCATGCAGGGCGTGATCTTCGCCTACGCGGCCCTGGAGCTGGTCGGCGTCGCCGCCGGCGAGACCGCCGAGCCGGAGAAGGTCGTCCCGCGCGCGGTGAACTCGATCATGTGGCGCGTCGGCCTGTTCTACGTCGGCTCGGTCGTCCTGCTGGCCCTGCTGCTGCCCGGCTCGGTCTACTCGGGCGACCAGAGCCCCTTCGTCACCGTGCTGTCCAAGATCGGTGTCCCGGCGGCCGGCGACGTGATGAACCTGGTCGTCCTGACCGCCGCCATGTCCTCCCTGAATTCCGGCCTCTACTCCACCGGCCGCATCCTGCGGTCCATGGCGATGGCGGGTTCCGCGCCGAAGTTCACCCGCGTGATGAGCCGCAGCCAGGTCCCCTACGGCGGCATCCTGCTGACCTGCGCGGTGTGCGTGCTCGGCGTCGGCCTGAACTTCCTGGTGCCGAGCCAGGCGTTCGAGATCGTCCTGAACGTGGCCTCCCTGGGCATCATCAGCACCTGGGTGATCATCATGATCTGTCACCTGATCTTCGTCCGCCGCGCCCGCGCCGGTGAGGTGACCCGGCCGCACTTCCGTCTGCCCGGCAGCCCGGTCACGGAGATCGCCACGATCGCCTTCCTGCTGGCCTGCCTCGGCATGATGTGGAACGACCCCGAGGTCGGCCGCAAGACCCTCCTGCTCATCCCCGTGATCGCGGTCATGCTGGTGGCCGGCTGGTTCGGCGTCCGCCGCAGGGTGGAGCAGAACGCCGACCAGGAGCTTTCCCGGCTCACGAAGCAGTAGGCGACGGCCAGGGCAGCACGGAGCGGTCCACGGCCGCTGTCAGTGGTGGCCGTTACGGTGGCGTCATGTCGGGGATCAGGTATGTCCGGGGTGACGCCACCGTTCCGTCGGTCAAGGGCGTCAAGGTGATCGCCCATGTCTGCAACGACCTGGGCGGGTGGGGGAAGGGCTTCGTCCTGGAGGTGTCCCGCCGCTGGCCGGAGCCGGAGGCCGCCTACCGGGCCTGGCACCGCGACCGCGCGGCGAACGACTTCGGGCTGGGCGCGGTCCAGTTCGTCCAGGTCGAGCCGTACGTGTGGGTGGCCAACATGGTCGGCCAGCGCGGCATCAGGACCGGCAGCAAAGGGGTCCCCGTGCGCTACGAGGCGATCGACACGGCCCTCGCCCGTCTCGCCGACAAGGCGGCCGACCTGGGCGCCTCCGTCCACATGCCCCGCATAGGCTGCGGCCTGGCCGGGGGCACGTGGTCCCGGATCGAGCCGCTCATAGCCCACCGGCTCGTCGCACGGGGCGTCCCCGTCACGGTGTACGACCCCGGGGACTGACGGCTCCGGGCCGGCCGGGATGGGTGGGTCCGGGCCGGCCGGGATGGGTGGGTCCGGGCCAACCGGGATCAGTGGGGCCGCGCCGGCCGTGCTCGGTGGGTCCGCGGCGACGGACATCGGTGGACCTTGACCGGGGAGCTGGACGGTCCTTGCCCGGCGGCGATCGGCGGACGCGGACAGGCCGGCATCGACAGGCCCCGCCGACCGGGACCGACAGGCACCAGCGGGACCGTGTAGGCGGCGACACCGGCGGGATTCAGCACCCCGGTCGCACGGTCCCGCTCCGGGGCGTACGGCGGCGGCTCGACCCGGCCCGCCCGCAGCGCGCCGAGCCCGGTGGCCGGCCCGGCGCCGAGCAGCGCGTCCGGCAGCTCCTCGACGCCGCTCGGCCTCAGTCCCGGCACGGAGGGAGCCTCGATGATCGCCACGTCTCGCACGCCCGGCTCCTTCGTCCGCCCGGCGGCGCCGACCGGTCCGCACGTCCGGCGCACGCAGCCAACGCAGACCGCCGGGCGGCACCCGGCGCGTCAGTGCTCGTGCACGCCGTTCGTCGCGGCGATCTTCTTCCACGACTTCGGCTGCGCGGGAGCGTCCGACGCCTTCGCGAGGGACGCCGCACGCGCCGCCGCGGCGGCCGGCTTCGACGGCTGGAACAGCCAGGTGTCGAAGAGCGCGGCCAGCGGCCTGCCGGACACCTCCTCGGCGTAACGCCGGAAGTCGGCGACCGACGCGTTGCCGTGGGCGTACTTGTCCGGCCAGCCCTTCAGCACGGCGAAGAACGCTTCGTCCCCGATCTCGTTCCGCAGCGCCTGGAGGGCGAGCGCGCCCCGGTCGTAGACCGCGATGTCGAACTGGTTCTCCGGCCCGGGGTCACCGGGCTTCACGGTCCAGAACGGGTCGTCCGCCGGATGCGAGGCGTAGGTGTAGTCCGCCAGCTCCTGCGCCGTGCCCTCGCCCTCGTGCTCGGACCACAGCCACTGCGCGTAGCGCGCGAAGCCCTCGTTGACCCAGATGTCCTTCCAGCCGCGCACCGACACCAGGTCGCCGTACCACTGGTGGGCCAGCTCGTGGACGACGACGGACACGTTGGAGCCGTTCGCGAACTGCCGGGGGCTGTAGAACGGCCGGGTCTGCGTCTCCAGGGCGTACCCGGTGTCCGTGTTCGGCACGTACCCGCCGAGGGCGTTGTACGGGTACGGCCCGAAGTACCCGGTCAGCCAGTCGGCGACCTCCCCGGTCCGCTCCACGCTGGCCCGCGCCGCGCCGTCGTGGGCGCCCAGGTCCTTGCTGTACGCGTTGACGACCGGAACGCCGCTCTCGGTGGTGCCCGTGGTGAGGTCGAACCTGCCGACCGCCAGCGTCGCGAGGTAGGTGGCCTGCGGTTTGTCGGACCGCCAGTTCCAGCGGGTCCAGCCGAGCCGTGAGCCGGCCGACTGCAGCGTGCCGTTGGAGATGGCCTGGGTGCCGTCCGGCACCTGCACCGACACGTCGTAGGTGGCCTTGTCCAGCGGGTGGTCGTTGCTGGGGAACCACCACCAGGCCGCCTCGGGCTCGTTGGCGGCGACACCGCCGTCCGGTGTGCGGTGCCAGCTGGTGAAGCCGTACGCCTGCTTCGAGGACGGCACACCGCTGTAGCGGACCACGACGGTGACGGGCGTTCCCTTGCGCAGGGGGCTCTTCGGCGTGATTTCGAGCTCGTGTTCGCCCGAGGTCGCGAAGGACGCCTTGGCGCCGTTCACCCGCACCTCGCCGGCGTCCAGCAGAAAGTCCAGATTGAAGCGCGACAGGTCCTGGGTGGTCCGCGCCAGGATCGTCGCCGTCCCCTCCAGCCGGTCGGTGGCCGGCTGGTACTTCAGGCGCAGGTCGTAGTGGGAGACGTCGTATCCGCCGTTGCCGTAGGCCGGGTAGTAGGGGTCGCCGATGCCCGGGGCGCCGGGGGAGTGGCTCGCCGCCGAAGCCGGGATCGCCAGCAGGAGGACGGCGGCGCCCAGTGCGCCCGGCACGATGATTCTGCGGTGCACGAAAGCTCCAAGTCGTTGGGGTGTGCAATCTGTTCGGAGCCTATTGAGTCCCTGTGCGCGCGGCATGTCCACGGCCACCCCTGTCACACGATCGCCATTCGGCCGACATGCGCCACCGGTCGCGGGCCGCTCACGGATCCCGTCCGCTTCCGTATGCCCTCTTCTGTACGGCAGTTGACCGATGTACCGTCCCGCGCATGCCGACACGCATGCGCTTCACGATCTGGAGACCGCTCGCGACGGCGGCCACCGCCGCCCTCATGGCTGCTTTCCTCTCGCCCACCGCGGCCCAGGCCGCCCCGAGCCGGAGCGAACCCGTCCACTCCTACGACGACGCCATCCGCGAGGCCGTCTGGGTGGACACCGGACGCGACGGGGACGGCGACGGCAGGGACGACCGGGTCGCCGTCGACATCGTCCGCCCGCGCGAACCCGCCCAGCAGGGCCGGAAGATCCCGGTCATCATGGACGCCAGCCCGTACTACTCCTGCTGCGGGCGCGGCAACGAGAGCCAGAAGAAGACGTACGACGCCGACGGCGACGTCGTCCAGATGCCGCTGTTCTACGACAACTACTTCGTGCCCCGCGGCTACGCCGTCGTCGGCGTCGACCTGGCCGGCACCAACCGCTCCGACGGCTGCGTCGACGTCGGCGGACGCTCCGACATCCAGTCCGCGAAGGCCGTCGTGGACTGGCTCAACGGCCGCGCGAAGGCGTACACCACCCGCACCGGCAGCGAGCGCGCCGAGGCCGGATGGACCAACGGCAGGACGGGGATGATCGGCAAGAGCTGGGACGGCACCATCGCCAACGGCGTCGCCGCCACCGGCGTCGAGGGCCTGGAGACCATCGTCCCGATCGCCGCCATCTCCTCCTGGTACGACTACTACTTCAGCCAGGGCGCCCCGCTGTACGGCTCGGGCCCCGACTGGCTGTCCGACTACGTCAACAGCCCCGACGCCCGCGCCAAGTGCGACGCCGTCCAGCAGCGGCTCGTCGACGGCGCCCCGCGCACCGGCGACTGGACGCGGCTGTGGACCGAGCGCGACTACGTGAAGGCCGCCGGCAAGGTGAGGGCGAGCGTCTTCCTCGTCCACGGCATGCAGGACCTGAACGTCCGCATGCAGCACGTCGGGCCCTGGTGGGACGCGCTCGCGAAGAACGGCGTGCAGCGCAAGATCTGGCTCTCCCAGACCGGCCACGTCGACCCCTTCGACTTCCGCCGCGCCGAGTGGGTCGAGACCCTGCACCGCTGGTTCGACCACGAACTCCTCGGCTACGACAACGGCATCGACCGCGAACCCATGGCCGACATCGAACGCCACCCGGACCAGTGGGTGACCTCGAAGAGCTGGCCGCCGCGCGGCACGCAGACGACCACCCTGCGCCCCGCCGAGGGCGACCGGCCGGGCGTCGGCACCCTCGGCCTGCGCGGGAACCGGGGCACCGAGACCTTCACCGACGACCCGGCGCTCGGCGAGACCGACTGGGCGGCGCGCATCGACGAGCCGACACCGGAGAAGGCCGGTTTCGTCACCCGTCCGCTCACCCGCGACCTGCGCCTGTCCGGCTCCTCCACGGTGACCGTGACCGCCACCCCGACCACTCCGACGGCCCACCTGTCCGCCGTCCTCGTCGACCTCGGCCCCGACACCATCCGCGACTACGCCGACGGCAGCGAGGGCATCACCACGCTCACCGACCGCTCCTGCTGGGGCCCGAGCACCGCCGGCGACAGCTCCTGCTACAAGGAGACCGCCGCGAAGACGGCCGACGTGGAGTACACGGTCGTCAGCCGCGGCTGGGCCGACCTCGGCAACCACGCCTCCAAGTGGCGGGGCGTCCCGCTGACTCCCGGCAAGGCCCACACCATCACCCTGGACCTGGCGGCCACCGACCACGTCGTCCCGGCCGGCCACCGTCTCGCGCTGATCGTCGCGGGCACCGACAGGGACCTCATCGATCCTCCCGCCGACACGCCGACGCTCACCCTGGACCTCTCCCGCACGTCGGCCCACGTACCGTTCGTCGGCGGCACCGCCGCGTTCGCCCGGGCGACCTCCGGTGCGACGACGTCCGCTCCCGCGGCCACGCCCCTCGACGGCGTGACCTCGCCGCACAGCACGCACCGCGTCCCGGAGGGAGGCCAGTGAACCGTTTCCACGCCCTGACCCTGACCGCCGCGGCCCTCGCCGCCTCGCTCGTCGCGGCACCGGCGCACGCCGCCGACTCCTCGCACTCCCCGCCGCGCACCGGCTTCGAGACCTCGCACGGCGCCCGTTGGACCACCCAGCCCGAGGAACAGGCCCTCCTCGCCGCCGTCGACCGGGCGAGCGGCCGCGTAGCGGTCGACCGCATCGGCACCACGAAGCAGGGCCGCCCGCTCCAACTCGTCACCATCGGCAGGCACTCCGCCCCGAACAAGGTGCTCCTCGTGTGCAGCCAGCACGGCGACGAACCCTCGGGCCGCGAGGCATGCCTGTCCACCGTCCGCGACCTGGCGTACGCCGAGGACCGGGAGACCCGGCGCTTCCTGGACCGCACGACCCTGCTGGTGATTCCCACCGCGAACCCCGACGGCCGGGCCGCGGACACCCGCGGCAACGGCGACGGCGTGGACGTCAACCGCGACCACCTCGCCCTGCGGACGGCGGAGGCGCGCGCCCTGGCCGCCGTGATCCGCGACCGCGGCCCCGACGTCATCTACGACCTGCACGAGTACGGCGCCACACCCCCGTACTACGACAAGGACCTGTTCGACCTGTGGCCCCGCAACCTCAACACCGCCGCGGCGGTCCACGACGAGGCCGAGACCCTGTCCCGGGCGTACGTCCGTCCCGCCGCCGAGGAGGCCGGCTACTCGGCCGGCACCTACGGCATCTGGACCGACCCCGTCACCGGCGACCCGATCAAGCAGACCGCCGGGGACGGCCAGGAACGCATCCTGCGGAACATGTCCGGCGTCAAGCACGCGGTCGGCCTGCTCATCGAGAGCCGCGTCGACGCGCTCACGGACGCCGAGCAGCGGGACGAGGCACTGAACAACCGGCGCCGGGTCGCCTCCCAACTCGCCGCTCTGAAGGGCCTGTCCGGCTACACGGACGAGCGGCGCGGACGCATCGAAGCGGCCACCGGCGCCGCCCGGCGGGCCGGCCACGCCGACACCGGTCCGGTCTACGTCGGCGGTGCCGACAACGACCCGCCCGAGTCCGCCGAGGTGATCCAGGACCCGCCCTGCGGTTACCGGCTCACCTCCGGCCAGTACGCGGAGGTGGGGGACGAACTCGCGCTGCACGGCGTACGCGTGCGTCCGGACGGCGACGGCGCCCTCGTACCCCTGCGTCAGTCGCAGCGCGCCCTGGTGCCGCTGCTGCTCGACGAGCGCGCCACGTACCACCTGACGGCGGGCGAACCGGACACGGACTGCTGAGGAGGTGAGTTCTGCGTCACATGTGGTAGGGGCGTATCCGAGGAACCGTTTCCGGCCTCGTCGACTCGATGAAAGGTGCCGCCTGTGACGCAGGACCGACCAAGCGACAACGACCACCACCCGAAAGGCTCACTGCCGGGTTCGGAAGCGGGCCTTCCCGGGCAGGAACGGCCCCGGACCGACCGCGTGGTGTTCGGGGTCACGGCCGCGCTCACCCTCGCCTTCGTCATCTGGGGCGCGGTGGCCACCG
The DNA here is from genome assembly GCF_014650995.1 of Streptomyces viridiviolaceus. Lineage (GTDB taxonomy): Bacteria > Actinomycetota > Actinomycetes > Streptomycetales > Streptomycetaceae > Streptomyces > Streptomyces viridiviolaceus. Next base: position 16,540 of record NZ_BMWA01000001.1, on the reverse strand, counting down.
ACTCGCTGGAGGACGTCTCCAGCAGCGCGCTCAGCGGCCTGATGCACAACGGCGGCTGGGCGTTCATGCTGGCCGCCTCCGGGTTCGTCGTCTTCGCGCTCTGGCTCGCGATCAGCCGCTACGGCCGGATCCACCTCGGCGCGGAGGGCGAGGAGCCCGAGTTCCGCACGGTGTCCTGGGTCGCGATGATGTTCAGCGCGGGCATGGGCATCGGCCTGATGTTCTACGGCGTGAGCGAGCCGCTGGCGCACTACACGACGGCCCCGCCCGGCACCACACCGGCCGACTCCGGCGAGCGCATGGAACTGGCCATGGCCACCACGCTCTTCCACTGGACCCTCCACCCGTGGGCGATCTACGCCGTGGTCGGCCTCGGCATCGCCTACAGCACCTTCCGCAGGCGCCGCAGGCAGACCATCAGCGCCGTGTTCACCCCGCTCATCGGCGAGCGGCACGCGAACGGCGTCAGCGGGCGCATCATCGACATGCTCGCGATCGTCGCCACCGTCTTCGGCTCCGCGGCCTCGCTCGGGCTCGGCGCGCTCCAGATCGGCTCCGGCGTGCAGGAGCTGAACTGGATGGACAAGGTGAGCACCGGGCTGCTCGTCACCATCATCGCGGTGCTGACCTTGGCGTTCGTCGCGTCCGCCGTCTCGGGCGTGGAGCGCGGTATCCAGTGGCTGTCCAACACGAACATGGTGCTGGCCCTGGTGCTCGCGCTGTTCGTGTTCGTCGCCGGCCCGACCATCATCGTCCTCGACCTGCTGCCCACCTCGGTCTTCTCCTACCTCGGCGACCTGCCGCAGCTGGCCGGCCGCACCGAGGCGAGCGCCGGTGAGGACGTCGCGGACTGGCTGGGCAGCTGGACCGTCTTCTACTGGGCGTGGTGGATCTCCTGGACGCCCTTCGTCGGCATGTTCATCGCCCGCATCAGCCGGGGCCGCACGATCCGTCAGTTCATCGGCGGAGTCATCCTCGTGCCCAGCACGGTCAGCCTGATCTGGTTCGCCATCTTCGGCGGCTCGGCGATGAAGATGCAGGAACAGGGGCGCCTCGGCGAGGAGACGACCCCGGAGGGCCAGCTCTTCGCCGTACTGCGGGAGTTCCCCGTCGCCACCGTCACCAGCCTGCTGGTGATGATCCTCGTCGGCATCTTCTTCGTCTCGGGCGCCGACGCGGCCTCGATCGTCATGGGCACCCTCTCGCACAAGGGCGCGCTCGAACCGAGCCGACCGGTGGTGGTGTTCTGGGGCGTGGTCACCGGGGCGGTCGCGGCCATCATGCTCCTGGTCGGCAGCGGCCAGGGCGACGCGCTCACCGGCCTGCAGAACCTCACGATCCTCGCGGCGGCCCCGTTCGTCATCGTGATGATCTTCATGTGCATCGCCCTGATGCGGGATCTGCGCAGGGACCCGCTCATCGTGCGCGGCGAGATGGGCTCCGAGGCCGTCGAACTCGCGGTCATCGAGGGCCACAAGAAGTACGACGGCGAGTTCGAGATCCGTATCGGACCGGGCGCCGGCACGGACGTGGAGGGCGACCCGATCGGCAAGCACGACTGACCCGCCGGCCGCGGACCGTGGTCAACGGCAGGCGAGTTCGGACGCCGTCCGGGCGCAGCCCCAGGCCACGGTCACACCCCCGCCGCCGTGCCCGTAGTTGTGCACCAGCAGCCGCCCGTCCGGCAGCGGCTCGCGCTCCAGCCGCACGGTGTCCCGCGCCGGCCTCAGGCCCACCCGGTGCTCCAGCACCCTCGCCCCGGCGATCTCCGGCCGCAGTGCCGCGCACCGCCGCACGATCGCCTCCGCCACGGCCGGGTCCGGCTCCGCCGCCCAGGAGTCCTCCTCCGCCGTGCCGCCGAGGACGAGCCGGCCGGGCTGGGGGAAGAAGTACGCCATCTCCCCGGAGACGGGGTCGGTGGAGACCAGCCAGGTGCGGACACCGGGGTTCTCCACGACGACCAGTTGCCCGCGCACCGGCCGCACGGACGGGTCCGGCACCAGGTCCCGGGCGCCCAGACCCGTGCAGTTGACCACGACCGGCGCCCGGGCCTGGGCCAGGTCGTCCACCGCACGCGTCTCGACCACCCCGCCCGCGCTCAGCAACCGCTCCCGCAGCCAGGGCAGATGAGTCGACATGTCGATGAGCGGCAGCCGGGCCCACAGCCCCGTCCCGCCGTACTCCCGGGCGGTCGACGCACGCAGTCCGGGCAGCCGGGCGGCGGCCCACCCGTCGACCTCGTCCAGGTCCGTCTCACCCAGCACCCCTTCGACCATGCGTACGCCGGTCCGCTCGGGCCGCTGTGCCAGCTCCTCGTACACGCCCAGGGAGTCCAGCGCCCACCGCCGTGCCGACGCGACCGGCTCGATGCGGTACGGCCACCACAGCGCGCCGGCGACCGCCGAGGTGGTCCGCTCGACGGGGTCCCGCGTCCACAGCCGCACCCGGCTGCCGCGCTCGGCGAGCACCACGGCCGTCGTCAGTCCGATCACTCCGCCGCCGATCACGACGACCTCGTCACCCAGTTCGGTTCCCACACCGGGACGTTAGCGGAATACGCGATGCCGTGCTCACATCAGTGCCACGCCGGGAATACTCACCGCATGGCTGCCGAGTACGCGACCTTCGGTCTGGCACCGGCGATGCGGGCCGGGGGAGTCCTCGCCGACGGTGACTACCAGGTCCACCGCGACTTCGTGGACTTCATCGTCGACGGACGTCCCCTGCTGTTCCGGCTCTCCGACCTGGACGCCGTCTCCCCGCTCGCCTCCGACATCCCGCCCGCCATCTTCACCGCGCAGGTGCGCAGCCTGCTGCTGGAGACCGACGCGCCCCTGCCCGACGGCCGGTACGTCATCTACGGCTGTCCCGAGTGCGAGGACCTGGCCTGTGGTGCGGTGACCGCCGTGATCCGGCGCGACGGCGACGACTTCATCTGGCAGGACTTCGCCTGGCAGACCGACGAACGCGCCGACCTGGAGCTCAACGGCTACCACGGCATCGGCCCGTTCCGCTTCATGGGCGCCGAGTACCGCGCGGCGCTGGCCGCCCTGCTCGACGGCTCCGCACACACCAGCCACCGCGTCCTGCTGATCGGCGCCCGCGTCGCCCTGCTCGCCAAGCTCGCCGCCGCCCTGCGCACCATCGGCATCGGCGCCGACATCACCCGCGACGCCGGCGACGTCCCGGCCGACGAACTGCGTGCCTACGGAGCCGTCGCCTTCGGCCGCTCGGTCGGCGAGGAGGAGCGGGCCGCCGTGCGCCGCGCCTTCACCGACGCCGGGGTCGACGTGGCATACGTCGACGGCCTGGCCCCGATCGTCCCGCTGCTCGTCGCCCAGATCGAACACGCCCTGGACCGCGGGCCGCTGGAGCGGCGCCGCCTGACCCGACTGGCCGCGACCGACGGCGCGGCGGAGGTCGAGGTCAGCTCGCCCTGCCGGGTACGGCTCACCGCCTACCGCGTCGACCGCCTGAACCGCACCCACACCCACGAGGTCTTCGACGGCGTCCTCGAACCGGGCAGCCACCGCATCCCCCTGGACGCGAAGACGGTGAAGGCGGAGTCCTTCGTCGTGGCGAGGGCGTCGGGCAGCGTGCTGGTGGAGGCGGTGACCCACCGACAACCCGGCTGAGCGACAGGGGGCCCGGCCGTTAGGATCGGCGCTCTGATGACTGCCACCCTCGTCGCCAAGAACCTCGCCGCCGGCCACGCGGACCGCTCCCTGTTCACCGGGCTCGACCTCGTCGTCGCGCCCGGTGACGTGATCGGGCTGGTCGGGGCCAACGGCGCGGGCAAGTCCACCCTGCTGCGGATGCTCGCCGGGCTGACCGTGCCCGAACAGGGCGAAGTGCGCCCGTCCCCGCCGACAGCGACCATCGGCCACCTGCCGCAGGAGCCGGAGCGCAGACCCGGCGAGACCGTCCGGGCGTTCCTGGCCCGCCGCACCGGCGTCACCGAGGCGCAGCGGGCCATGGACGAGGCCACCCAGGCGCTGGTCGACGGCCGTCCCGGCGCCGACGACGCCTACGCGACGAGCCTGGAGCGCTGGCTCGCGCTCGGCGGCGCCGACCTCGACGACCGCGCCGAGGAGACCGCCGACGTCCTGGGCCTGGCGGTGGACCTGGACCAGCCGATGACGTCGCTGTCCGGCGGCCAGGCGGCACGAGCCGGCCTCGCCTCCCTCCTCCTCGCCCGCTACGACGTCTTCCTGCTCGACGAGCCGACCAACGACCTCGACCTGGACGGCCTGGAGCGCCTCGAACGCTTCGTGACCGGACTGCGCGCCGGCACGGTCGTCGTCAGCCACGACCGCGAGTTCCTCACCCGCACCGTCACCAAGGTCCTCGAACTGGACCTCGCCCAGCGGCAGATCAACCTCTACGGCGGCGGCTACGAGGCGTACCTGGAGGAACGCGATGTGGCCCGTCGGCACGCCCGCGACGAGTACGAGGAGTACGCCGACAAGAGAGCGGCCCTCCAGGACCGCGCCCAGATGCAGCGCGCCTGGATGGACAAGGGCGTCAAGAACGCGCGGCGCAAGGCGGGCGACAACGACAAGATCGGCCGCAAGTTCCGCAGCGAGGCCAGCGAGAAGCAGGCCGCCAAGGCCCGCCAGACGCAGCGCATGATCGAACGCCTGGAGGTCGTCGAGGAACCGCGCAAGGAGTGGGACCTGCGCATGGAGATCGCGGCGGCCCCGAGGTCGGGCGCGGTGGTCGCCACCCTGCGGGACGCCGAGGTTCGGCGCGGCGGCTTCGTCCTCGGCCCGGTCTCCCTCCAGATCGACTGGGCGGACCGGGTCGCGGTGACCGGGGCCAACGGCGCGGGCAAGTCCACGCTGCTCGGAGCCCTCCTCGGACGCGTCCCGCTCGACGCCGGGCACGCTGCCCTCGGCTCCGGCGTGCTGCTCGGCGAGGTCGACCAGGCCCGCAAGCTGTTCCACGGTCCCCAGTCGCTGCTCGACGCCTTCCGCGCGGACACCCCGGACACGGAACCGGTCGAGATCCGCACCCTCCTGGCCAAGTTCGGCCTCAAGTCCGACCACGTCCTGCGCCCGGCGTCCACCCTGTCCCCGGGCGAACGCACCAGGGCCGCACTGGCCCTGCTCCAGGGGCGAGGCGTCAACCTGCTCGTCCTGGACGAGCCGACCAACCACCTCGACCTGCCGGCCATCGAACAACTGGAGTCGGCCCTCGACGCCTACGAGGGCACCCTCCTCCTGGTCACCCACGACCGGCGCATGCTGGACGCGGTGAGGGTGACCCGCCGCCTGGAGGTAGCGCACGGCAAGGTGACGGAACGGTAGCCGGCGGGCGGCCGGCGCCGCCGTAACCGCGGGGCACTCGTGCCGCCATGACCGCGGGCACCCGTGCCGCCAAGGGCGGCACGGGTGGGCGCTGGGGGTACCCCCTCTGGGGGAGGCACCCCGTCGGCGCCGGGCTGCGCACCTCACCCCCGAGCCGCAACGCCGGGCACCCCCGCGACGCAGGGGCACCCGGCGCACCCGACGACTAGGCCAACCCGGCCCGCCGCAACGCGTCAGCCATCGCCCCGTTGGCAGGCGCAGCCGACGGCCGCCCCTTCCCTCCGGAACGCCCCTGCTGCTGCCGCTGCTTCGGCGGCCGCCCCCCACGCTGAGGCCCCCGCTGCTCCCCCTGCGGCGCAGCCTCGTCGTCCAGCCGCAGCGTCAACGAGATCCGCTTCCGCGGAATGTCGACGTCCAGCACCTTCACCTTCACGATGTCCCCGGGCTTGACCACGTCCCGCGGGTCCTTCACGAACGTCTTCGACATCGCGGACACGTGCACCAGCCCGTCCTGGTGCACACCGACGTCCACGAACGCCCCGAACGCCGCGACATTGGTCACGACACCCTCCAGCACCATCCCGGAGGACAGGTCGGAGATCTTTTCGACGCCCTCCTTGAAGGTGGCTGTCTTGAAGGCCGGCCGCGGGTCGCGCCCCGGCTTCTCCAGCTCCCGCAGGATGTCCGTGACGGTCGGCAGGCCGAACGTCTCGTCCACGAAGTCCGCCGGCTTCAGCGACCGCAGCACGGACGTGTTACCGATCAGCCCGGCCACCTCCTGACCGGCGGTCTTCACCATCCGGCGCACCACGGGATACGCCTCGGGGTGCACGCTGGACGCGTCCAGCGGGTCGCTGCCGCCCCGGATCCGCAGGAAGCCCGCGCACTGCTCGTACGCCTTGGGTCCGAGCCGCGACACCTTCTTCAGCTCGGTCCGCGACGTGAACGGCCCGTTGGCGTCCCGGTGGGCGACGATGTTCTCGGCGAGCCCGGAGGTGATGCCGGACACGCGGGCGAGCAGCGGTGCCGACGCCGTGTTGACGTCCACGCCCACGCCGTTCACACAGTCCTCGACCACCGCGTCCAGCGAGCGCGACAGCTTCACCTCGGACAGGTCGTGCTGGTACTGGCCGACGCCGATCGACTTCGGGTCGATCTTCACCAGTTCGGCCAGCGGATCCTGGAGCCGGCGGGCGATGGACACCGCGCCGCGCAGTGAGACGTCCATGTCCGGAAGCTCCTGCGAGGCGAAGGCGGAGGCCGAGTACACCGAGGCGCCGGCCTCGGACACCATGACCTTGGTGAGCTTCAGCTCCGGGTGCTTGGTGATGAGTTCCCCGGCGAGCTTGTCGGTCTCGCGGGACGCCGTGCCGTTGCCGATGGCGATCAGCTCGACCGCGTGCTCCTCGGCCAGCCGCGCCAGTCTGGCGATCGCCTCGTCCCACTTGTTGGCCGGGACGTGCGGGTGGATGACATCGGTCGCCACGACCTTCCCGGTGGCGTCGACCACGGCGACCTTCACGCCCGTGCGGAAGCCCGGGTCGAGACCGAGCGTCGCGCGCGTGCCCGCCGGGGCGGCGAGCAGCAGGTCGCGCAGGTTCGCCGCGAAGACGTTCACGGCCTCGTCCTCGGCGGCCGTCCGCAGCCGCAGCCGCAGGTCGATGCCGAGGTGGACGAGGATACGGGTGCGCCAGGCCCAGCGGACCGTGTCCGTGAGCCACTTGTCGCCCGGCCGGCCGCGGTCCGCGATACCGAACCGACTCGCGACGATCCCCTCGTACGACGACGGTCCGTCGGTCGGCTCCTCCGGTTCCAGGACGAGGTCGAGGACCTCCTCCTTCTCGCCGCGCAGCATCGCCAGGATCCGGTGCGAGGGCAGCTCGGTGAACGGCTCGGCGAAGTCGAAGTAGTCGGCGAACTTGGCGCCCGCCTCCTCCTTGCCCTCCTTGACCTTGGCGGCCAGCCGCCCGCGCACCCACATCCGCTCGCGCAGCTCGCCGATCAGGTCGGCGTCCTCCGAGAACTTCTCCGTGAGGATCGCCCGCGCACCGTCCAGGGCGGCCTGCGCGTCGGCCACGCCCTTGTCGGCGTCGACGAACGCGGCGGCCGCGGCGAGGGGGTCGACGCCCGGGTCACCGAGCAGCCCCTCGGCCAGCGGCTCCAGGCCGGCTTCCCGCGCGATCTGCGCCTTGGTGCGCCGCTTGGGCTTGAACGGCAGGTAGATGTCCTCCAGGCGCGCCTTGGTCTCCGCCCCGCGGATCCGCGCCTCGAGCTCCTCGGTGAGCTTGCCCTGCTCGCGCACCGAGTCGAGGATCGCCGTGCGACGGTCCTCCAGCTCCCGCAGATAGCGCAGCCGCTCCTCGATCGTGCGCAGCTGCGCGTCGTCGAGCATCTCGGTCGCTTCCTTGCGGTAGCGGGCGATGAAGGGCACCGTCGAACCGCCGTCGAGCAGCTCCACCGCGGCCTTCACCTGCCGCTCCCGTACGCCGAGCTCCTCGGCGATCCTGCCTTCGATGGACCCTACGTCGATCGACTCGGGTGTCGTCACGATCCCGTACCGCCTTCTCACTGAGGTTGCGCGGCAATTGTGGCAGGTGGCGCCGACAATCGGGGATCAGGGCGGCACCCCGGCCGGTCGCGACCGGGCGGAATTCGCCCCGCCGGATCAGACCTTGCGGCTGCGGGTGGAGGACGAGGCCCCGCCGAAGAGCCGGGCCAGGGCCCGGAAGGGAAGCGTCACGACGGTGGCGACGGCGCCACCGATCTGGCGCAGTACGTCTGCGATGGCACGGAACACGAAAAACCCCTTTCCTCTCCCGGCCCCTCCGGCCGGGAGAGGACGGGTACCTCGACAAGGGCCTGACATGCCCGTCCGCCGTCGGCGTGTCGATCAGCGCTTGCCGAGCAGATCCGCAGGGAAGGCGCCGGCGCCGAGGGCGGCACGCGCGAAGACCGCCGCGAGCTCCGTCAGGCGCGCCACGTCCTTCTCGCCCAGGTGCGCGTAGGGGGCGGCATCCAGCCGGTCCGTCTCCTGCTCGATCTCCTCGCGCAGCGCGACGCCCCGCTCGGTCGGCTCGCCGCTGCCGTCGAGCAGACCGCGGTCGCGCAGCCGGGCCGTCGCCGCGTCCCATTCCTCCCGCGTCCAGCCGCGGGTGCTGAAGACCCACTTCGGTGCCATGCCCTTGCCGGTCGCGGTGTGGGTGACCAGCGCCTCGAGTCCGTCGAGACCGGCGGCCATCAGCGCGGCGAGGTGCCCGTCGCCCCGGTGTTCGCGCAGCAGCGTCGCGGCGTGCCAGTACGCCAGGTGGGGTTCCTCGGGCACGGGCAGATCGGCGTGGGCGGAGTACAGCGGGCGGGCGCTGCGCGAACAGCCCTCGGCGGCCCGCAGTGCCAGTCGGGCGGCCTGCGCCATCTCCGCGGACGCCACGGCCTCCTCGCCCAGCAGGCGGCGCAGTGTGGCGTCGACGGCACGCGTGCGTGCGGCCAGGACCTGGTCCGGGCCGGCCGTCGCCCACACCGCGGGCACGTGCCGGGCGACCAGCTCGTACTTGTAGTTGTAGAACGTCGCCGCCACCGTGCCGGCCCCGACCGGTCCGAGCGCGGCGGCACGCACCGCGAAGTTGACGGCCCGGGGATCGGTGATGCCGAGCGCGCCCACCTCCCGGCCCAGGTCGGGTGAGAAGTAGTGCGTCGAGTGCAGCGAGTTGAGCGCGTTGTGGCAACGGCGCGCGGCGCGTCCGTCGAGGGTGGCAGTCGTCATGCCGGGCACGTTACCAACCGCTCAGTACGTCCTCCACGGGTCGCGGCCGCATGGCAGGAAAGGTGGGGTACTCGTCATTGCGGTCGTCTCCGGACGGGAAAAGAATCGTGTGCATGGCGCAGCGAACCGTCCTCGTCGTCCTCTTCGACGACGTCCAGAGCCTCGACGTCACCGGCCCCGTGGAGGTCTTCGCGGGCGCCGAGAAGTGCGCGCCGGGGACGTACCGCATCCGGACGGCGTCCCTCGACGGGGCTCCCGTGCGCACCTCCAGCGGCCTGACCCTCGTACCGGACCAGGCCCTCACCGGGGCGCCTGAGCCGCACACCCTCCTGGTCCCCGGCGGCCAGGGCACCCGCAGCCCCGACCCGCGCCTGACCGACTGGCTGCGCGGACACGGCCCCCGCGCCCGTCGCCTGGTCTCCGTGTGCACCGGGGCCGTCCTGCTCGCCGCGGCCGGACTCCTGGACGGCCGCCGCGCCACCACGCACTGGGCCTACTGCGACAAGCTCGCCCGCGACCACCCCGCCGTCGACGTCGACCCCGACCCGATCTACGTCCGGGACGGCCACGTCGCCACCTCCGCCGGCGTCACCTCGGGCATCGACCTCGCCCTCGCCCTGGTGGAGGAGGACGTGGGCCGGGACGTCGCCCTGACGGTCGCCCGCCATCTCGTGGTCTTCCTGCGCCGGCCCGGGAACCAGGCCCAGTTCAGTGCGCAGCTCGCCGCGCAGACCGCGTGCCGCGAGCCGCTGCGGGAGGTCCAGCAGTGGATCACCGAGCATCCCGGCGCAGACCTCGGCGTCGAGTCCCTCGCGGCCCGCGCCCGCCTCTCCCCGCGCCACTTCGCCCGCGCGTTCCTGGCCGAGACCGGCACGACACCCGGCCGGTACGTCGACCGGGTCCGCCTCGAACACGCCCGCCGCCTGCTGGAGGACACCGCCGACGGCGTCGAGGAGATCTCCCGCGCCAGCGGCTACGGCACCCCCGAGGCCATGCGCCGCGCCTTCGTCAAGGCGCTCGGCACCTCACCGGCCGAGTACCGCCGGCGGTTCCGCCCCGCGCCCGTCCACTGAACCCCGCACCACCCGCCGACAACCGACGGAAGGAACTCCGTGCAGATCGCCATCGTCCTCTACGACCGCTTCACCGCCCTCGACGCCGTGGGGCCGTACGAGACCCTCGGCCGCCTCCCGGACGCGGAGACCGTCTTCGTCGCCGAGCGGACCGGCCCCGTCCGCACCGACACCGGGAACCTCGCCCTCACCGCGGACAGGACCCTGGCCGACGTGCCGGACCCCGACATCGTCGTCGTCCCCGGCGGACCCGGCCAGACCCCGCAGATGGACAACGAGACCCTGCTGGACTGGCTGCGCACCGCCGACGCCACCAGCACCTGGACCACCTCGGTGTGCACCGGCTCCCTGCTGCTCGCCGCCGCCGGGCTGCTGGAGGGCCGCCGCGCCACCTCGCACTGGCTGGCCCTGGACTTCCTGAAGCGGTTCGGTGCCGAGCCGACGGGGGAGCGGGTCGTCACCGACGGCAAGTACGTCACCGCGGCCGGCGTCTCCTCCGGCATCGACATGGGGCTCACCCTGCTCGGCCGGATCGCCGGCGACGACCACGCCCGGGCCGTGCAGCTGCTCACGGAGTACGACCCGCAGCCGCCCTACGACGCGGGGTCCCCGCAGAAGGCGCCCGCGCACCTCGTCGAGGAGTTCCGCGCCGGCAGCCGGTTCATCCTGACGTAGGCACGCTCCACGTGAAGCGCGGCTGCCTGCGCTCCAGGAACGCGGCGACGCCCTCCGCGGTGTCGCCGCTGCCGCGTGCCTGCGCGGACCAGTACGCGTCCCGGTCGGTGCGCCCGTTCGCGAACTCCTTCGCCGCGGACTGGGTGAGCTGCGAGCGGGACACCAGGACCCTGGCGAACTCCGCGACCCGCTTGCCGAGTTCGCCCTCGGGCAGCACCTCGTCGACCAGACCCGTGCGCAGCGCTCGCCCGGCGTCGATCAACTCCCCGGAGAACAGCAGGTACTTGGCGGTGGCCGGGCCCACCAGCGACACCAGCCGCCGGGTGGCGGACGCCGGGTAGACGACGCCCAGCTTGGCCGGCGTCACCCCGAACAGCGACCCCTCCTCCGCGAACCGCAGGTCGCAGGCCGCCGCGAGCTGCGCCCCGCCGCCCACGCAGTGCCCGCGGATGGCCGCCAGCGTCGGCTTCGGGAAGGCGGCGAGGGCCTCCTCGGCGTGCACGGCGAGCCCTTGCGCCTCCTCGGCCGACTCGCGCAGCGTCGAGATGTCGGCCCCGGCGCAGAAGGTGGCCCCCTCACCGGTGAGCACCAGCGCCCGTACGGCCGGATCGCCCGCCAGGGCGTCGAGCAGGGCCGGCAGCGCCCGCCACATCGCGGCCGTCATGGCGTTGCGCTTGGCCGGGTGGTGGACGACGACGGTGGCGACCGAGTCGGCGACCCGGTGCAGCAGCTGCGGCTCCATGCGCCGGATGCTATCCGCCCGGCCGGACGCCGGTCCGGGCGCCCCGGACCTGCCTGGGACCGGTGTCCCGCCAAACCCGTACAACCCGAATAGTTCGCCGAGTCGGCGCAACAGGCACAGGAACAGTCCCACAACTGACCGTGTCATACGCCAACGATCAGAACCGTTCGATATCTGCCGACTTGTGTTCAGATCTCCGGAGCGCAGCGACTCGTTACCAACACTCAGGGGTGTGGTGACAATCGAGCGCAAGGGTGGCGACCGGACGATGGACGATCACGGGCGCGGGCCCGGCCCACGCCCCGAGGGCCCGGCGGCGCCCCTCGACGAGACCGTGCCCGCCGGGCCGCTGCCGTACGAAGGGGTCTGGCGGTTCACCGCCCCCGCCGTCGACGCCTCGGTCCCGCAGGCCCGGCACGCCGTGCGGGACCTGCTGCTGCGCCAGGGCGTGCCGGTCTCCGACGACGTGACCGAGGGCCTGCTGCTGATCGTCTCGGAGCTGGTCACGAACGCCGTCCGGCACGCGGCGCTGCTGTCCCCGATGCTCGCCGTCGAGGTGGCCGTCGGCCCCGAGTGGGTCCGGGTTTCCGTGGAGGACAACCACCCCTACCGCCCGACCGCCCTGGAGGCCGACCACGGCCGGACCGGCGGACGGGGACTGCTCCTGGTGCGCGAGATCACCAGGGAGGCGGGCGGGGCGTGCGACGTCGCCCACACGGCGAGTGGCGGCAAGGTGATCTGGGCCGCCCTGCCGCTCAAACCCGCCCACCTGCCGTAAGGCTCACCAGCCGGCGGACGGCCCCGTCAGCTCCCGGACCGCGGGACGGGCCGCGTCCAGAACCGTCATGAACCACGCCGAGAACGTGTCCCTTTCGTGCCGCTCGGCCAGCTCGGCCGGGGTCGCGAAGGCCGTTCGGGCCACCTCGTCGGGATCGGGCCGCAGCGGTGCCTGCACCAGGCCGACGAACAGGTGGTTGTACTCCTGCTCGACCAGGCCCGAGGCCGGGTCGGGGTGGTTGTAGCGCACCGTGCCCGCCTCGGCGAGCAGCGACGGGGAGACCCCCAGCTCCTCGTACGTGCGCCGGGCCGCCGCCGCGAAGGGCGCCTCGCCGGGGTAGGGGTGACCGCAGCAGGTGTTGGACCACACACCCGGGGAGTGGTACTTGCCCAGCGCGCGCTGCTGGAGCAGCAGCCGGCCGCGCTCGTCGAAGAGGAAGACGGAGAAGGCGCGATGCAGCCGCCCCGGTGGCTGGTGCGCGGCGAGCTTCTCCTCGGTGCCGATCGTCACGCCGTTCTCGTCGACCAGCTCCAGCAAAATCGCGTCTGCGGTGCCGTTCGACGAACTGTGCGTCGCGGTGGCAGGTGTGATCGGCATACCCATCCTTCGCATCGGTCCTCGCGCCCCCAAGTGTGCCGTACGAATCCGGCACTCCCGGCACTTCCCGGCGTACCCGCATGTCCCGCGCCCGGCGGCGCGGGCCGCGGCCGTCACCGGTCGGTTGCCGAAAGGGGCCCGGTAGAAGATCGTGCCCGGCGGCGGGAACCGGGAACCGTCCGGGACTCAGTGGCACAGACGGGCCTCGTGCTCCGCGTGACCGCCGGGCTCCAGCTGGAAGGTGCAGTGCTCCACGTCGAAGTGGTCGCCCAGGCAGCCCTGCAGCTCGTGGAGCATCTTCTCGTGGCCGATCGCGGTCAGCGCCTCGGCGCTCACCACCACGTGCGCCGACAGCACCGGCATGCCGGACGTGATCGTCCAGGCGTGCAGGTCGTGGACGTCCTCGACACCGTCCAGCGCCAGTATGTGGGCGCGTACCTCGGCGATGTCCACGTCCTTCGGTGCCGCCTCCAGCAGGACGTCGAGGGTCTCGCGCAGCAGCCGCACCGTGCGCGGCACGATCATCAGGCCGATGACGAGCGAGGCGATCGGGTCCGCCGCCTGCCAGCCCGTGGCCAGGATCACCAGTGCCGAGACGATGACGGTGAGGGAGCCCAGCGCGTCCGCCGCCACCTCCAGGAAGGCGCCGCGCACGTTCAGGCTCTCCTTCTGGCCCCGGATCAGCAGCGTCAGCGACACCATGTTGGCCACCAGGCCGATCACGCCGAAGAGAACGGTCAGGCCGCCGTCGGTCTCGGCGGGCGTGACGAATCGCTCGATCGCCTCGTACAGGACGTAGCCGCCGGCCCCGAGCAGCAGCAGGCAGTTGGCCAGCGCCGCGAGGATCTCCGCGCGGGCGTAGCCGAAGGTGCGCCGGTCACTTGGCGGCCGGTTCGCGAAGTGGATGGCCAGCAGCGCCATGCCGAGCCCCAGGGCGTCCGTCGTCATGTGCGCCGCGTCGGCGACCAGCGCGAGCGAGTCGGAGAGCATGCCGCCGACGATCTGGACGGCCACGACGCCGAGTGTGATCGCCAGCGCAACCCGCAGCCTGCCGCGGTACGCGGTGGTCGCCGTGCCGCGGGCGGGAGCGCCGTGCGCGTGCCCGTGATCGTGCCCAGCCCCCATGAAAGACGCCTCCCTGTGTGTGTCCGGATCACAGTCAACTACGGGTGGGGGGTATCCGGCAACGCGGCACTGAACACCGTTGTCATGTGCCTTGACCTGCGGAAACGTTGCGCAGGTCAGCGAGCCGGAAGGGGGGCGGGCACGCTCTGCCCGCATCGTCGGCGACCGGCCGCGCCGAGGCCGCCCCGCCCTTCGCGCCGGACCGGCCGTCCTGCGGGATGTCCTCGATGTCCGTTCTGGGGGCGCGCGGTTTGTGGGGCGGGCCCCGGATCCACGATGATGATCGCGGCAAAGACGGGTGCACGTCGCGGCGACCGAACGAGAAACGGGCGGTGAACGCGGTGCTCCGGGCATCCGATAGCCTCTGCCGACATGCCGCCCGGGTGCCGCAGGCACGGGCGCCCCACCATGCACAGGCCCGGCGCCCAGGCGTCGGCGCACCCAGGGAGTGAGTTCGGTTGCCGACCGCCATCCTCACCGGTCAGCCGGTCCCCGGTTCGTCGATCGAGGACGATCTGCGGTCCCTCGGGTTCGACGTGCGCCTCGCCTCGCCGGCCGCCGACGCCGAGACCCTGCTGGCGCACGTGCCGGCCGGCGAACGGGTCGCCCTGGTGGACGCCCGGTTCGTGGGCCACCTGCACGCCCTGCGCCTCGGCCTCACCGACCCGCGCTTCCCGCTCGCCGCGATCCCCGGCGCCGTGACGGCCCGGCCGGACGCCCGCCAGGCGCTGACCCGGGCCATGGCCCGCGAGAACTCCGCCGGCTGCGGTTCGGCCGGTGGGGGCGCCCCCGCGCGAGCGAGGCCGGTCGCGGGGGACGTCGACAGCCTCGCCGACCGGGTCGTCGCCGCCCTCGACGCCGACGGTGCCGACGTGCACCGGCCCGAGCTCGGCAGCCTCGTCGCCGCCGTCCCCGCCGACCCCCAGGCCCGCAACGAGGCACGGCAGACCGTGGCCTCCGTCGACGACGAGGCCGTACGCCTGAAGTCGGCCGTCAAAGGCCGCGACGGTTTCTTCACCACCTTCTTCATCAGCCCCTACTCCCGCTACGTCGCCCGCTGGTGCGCCCGACGCGGTCTGACCCCGAACCAGGTCACCACCGCCTCGCTGCTCACCGCGCTCATAGCGGCGGGCTGCGCCGCCACCGGCACCCGCGGCGGCTTCGTCGCCGCCGGAGTCCTGCTGATCGCCTCCTTCGTCCTCGACTGCACCGACGGGCAGCTCGCCCGCTACTCCCTGCAGTACTCCACGCTCGGAGCCTGGCTGGACGCCACCTTCGACCGCGCCAAGGAGTACGCCTACTACGCGGGCCTCGCCCTCGGAGCCGCCCGCGGCGGTGACGACGTATGGGCCCTCGCCCTCGGCGCGATGGTCCTCCAGACCTGCCGGCACGTCGTGGACTTCTCCTTCAACGAGGCCAACCACGACGCCACCGCCAACACCAGCCCCACCGCGGCCCTCTCCGACAAGCTCGACAGCGTCGGCTGGACGGTCTGGGTGCGCCGCATGATCGTCCTGCCCATCGGCGAACGCTGGGCGATGATCGCCGTGCTGACCGCGGTCACCACCCCGCGGATCACCTTCTACGTCCTGCTGATCGGCTGCGCCTTCGCCGCCACGTACACCACCGCGGGCCGGGTGCTGCGCTCGCTCACCCGCAAGGCCAGGAGGACGGACCGGGCCGCGCAGGCGCTCGCCGACCTCGCGGACTCGGGACCGCTCGCCGAGGGCATCGCCGCCGTCCTCAAGCGGCCCGCCCGCCGCCTGCCCGGCTTCACCGCCCCCGCCGTCGCCCTGCTCGGCGGTGCCGCCGTCGTCGCCACGGCCGCGCTGACCGGCTTCGGGAGCCCCTGGCCGGCGGTCGCCGCGCTCGGCTACGCACTGACCTCCGGCCTGGCCGTCGCCCGCCCCCTCAAGGGCGCTCTCGACTGGCTCGTCCCCCCGTTCTTCCGGGCCGCCGAATACGGCACCGTCCTGGTACTGGCGGCCAAAGCGGACGTGAACGGGGCACTTCCGGCAGCTTTCGGACTGGTGTCCGCGGTCGCCTACCATCACTACGACACGGTCTACCGCATCCGTGGCGAGGCGGGCGCGCCCCCGCGCCCGCTGGTGCGGGCGATCGGGGGGCACGAGGGCCGCACGCTGGTGATCGCGGTGCTGGCCGTTCTGCTCACCGCCACAGATTTCAAGGTCGCGCTCACGGTCCTCGCCGTGGCCGTCGGCCTCGTGGTGCTCGTGGAGAGCATCCGCTTCTGGGTCGCCGCCCACAAGGGCGGCGCACCCGCCGTACACGACGAAGGAGAACCCGCATGATCGGCCTCGTGCTGGCGGCCGGCGCCGGACGGCGTCTGCGTCCCTACACCGACACCCTGCCCAAGGCGCTGGTGCCGGTGGGGCCCGAGGGCGCGGAGGACGGCATCACGGTGCTGGACCTGACCCTGGGCAACTTCGCCGAGGTGGGTCTGACCGAGGTCGGGATCAT